>CAMAPH010000101.1:0-3490 GCA_945859975.1 Chthonomonas calidirosea | reverse complement strand
GAATACTTCCGGGATTACACCCTCGGAAAGAGCAAGCTCCGCATCGTAGCAAACGTCGGCAAGGTTGGCGAGACTTGGAAAGTTGAAAGCGTTTCCGTCGAATGCGACCCTCAGCCAAAAGATAAGATGCCGGACATCCTCCAGTAAGCTTTACGCCCAAGGATCGATAACCAGCTTAAACGCTCCCTTTTCCTGGGGGGCAGATGTCACCCGCTCGAACCACCCCGGAACTTCGGATAGCCGAACCGGGGTGAGCCAGTCCCGAACTTGTAACCGTCCGGACTCCAGCCAGGCCAGGGCCCGCGGATAGTCGCCCACTTCAAAATTACAAGAAGTCACAAGACGCCGCTCCGAACCCAGCCGAAGAAAATTCAGCGGAATCTCCTCATCATGAACAGCGAGGTTCACCAGCGTTCCAGCCTTGCCAAGATGCTCGATGCCAAGGCGAAGCGAATCTGCAGAGCCGACCGTGTCGAAAACGGACCCAAATCCCTCCGGTGCAAACCCTTTGATCTGCAACGAAATCTCCGAGTCCGAGAGCCCTGATACATCAACTGCGGTCCCGATGCCTTGCGACTTGGCAATCTGTACCGCCACCGAAGACCGCTCTAGCAGCACCACCCGGCTCGCGCCAAGGTTCAGCGCAACCTGCGCCACCCCGTTCCCGGCCGGACCCGCGCCAATGCACAAAACCGGTCGTCCCGGCTGAATCGCCCCTTGCTCGGCCACGTGCAAACAAACGGCCAGAATGTCCATCATCGCCGCATCTTCAAACGGCAAAGCATCCGAAATCGGGAAGCAAGTCGATCCCCAAGCAAGCGCATATTGGGCGTAGGCGCCGGGGAAATACTCCCGATCGCCCCAGCCCTGCCCGTGCCCCATGTGCACCGTGTCCGCGCAAAGCCGAGTCCGGCCGGCTAGGCAATCCGCGCACCGACCGCAAACCTTGCTGCAAACCGGGGCCACTCGCTGGCCGAGCAATTTCTGATTTGCCGATGACAGCACCGCTATAACCGTCCCTGCATATTCATGCCCAAGCACAATGTTCGGCGGATTCGGCACAAACCGCCCCAAGGTGTGCTGCGCCCACGGGTTCTCCCCCGCGTAATACCGAAAGTCCGAACCACAAACGCCGCAAGCCGCAACCTTGATGAGCACCAGGTCATCGTCGCCATAATCGGCCAAGGGCCAAACCGGAATCTCTCGAATCTCCAACTGACGCGGGCCAACCAGCACCCCCGCCGGCATCGTCGCCGGAACCGTTTCAACAGAGAACATGAACGGGAGTATAGACAGCACTCGCTGTAAACTGGCGCCCTAATGCGACGCGATCTCCGAACCCTCGAAAACGTTCATCCCACGCTTTCGGTGCTTATCGAAACCTGGCGAGATGGCGCGCGCGAATGGCTCGACAACATCGAGGAACAACCGCCCGTAGAGGCGATCACGTGGCAGCCGTTTGAAAACGGCCCGAGCATCGGTGGCCTCCTTTTGCACATGATCGGCTGCGATCTGTACTGGCTCGAATCGGTGGTGCACGGACGAAAAATGGACGCCGAAAACCCCGCCGTCGCCTACGATTCAACTGCGATGCAGGATATTGTCTTTTGGCCCACGCCGCCAAAGAACGATTGGGACTGGTACCTAACCCTCTTCACTTCAAGCCGTGAGGCGGCAATTGCCGACGTCATTGCCTTCAACCAACCCGAGCACACCGTCCAACGAAACAGCCGCGAATACACCTTCCAGTGGATCATCGCCCACCTCGTGGAGCACGATTCTTACCACGGCGGTCAGATCGTGATGCTGCATGAAATGTGGAAAAAACTGCACGCGCGCTGACCAGACATGTCTATACTTGCCCCGAGAGGGCAGGGAAGATGAACGGGAAATTTGTATTAGCAGTCAGCGCAACGATCATGGCTTTTGGTGCCGCCGGATGGATGGCGCAAAGTCGTTTGAAACTCGGCTCCCAGCCCGATGGCAGCATCCTCGTCTCTACCAATCAGCGCCTTACGCCGATCGGCAACTTCACCCGGCTGGAAGGTCAGCGGCCCAAAGACCTCGCGCTTAGCCCGAGCGGCGAGTTCGCCGCCATCCTTGCCCACCGAAAGCTGATCATCAGCAACGCAGAAAGCAAAGTCCTCGCCGAGCTACCCATCAACGCCGGGCCCGTCGGCGTGACTTGGTCCGCCGATGGAAAATCGGTGTACGCATCCACTTCGGGCGGAAAGATTCTGATCGTGAGCTGGAACGGTCAGCAGCTCACCAAGGTCCGCGATCTCACCGTCAACCCGACCAAAGGTGGCGATCCGCACCTTGCCGGGCTCGCCGTCGTCGGCAACAAACTCTTCGTCGCGATGACGACCCAAAACTCCGTGGCCGTCGTGGATCTAACAACTAACGCCACGGATGCCATCGTCACCGTCGGCGTTGCCCCGTTCCACCTCGCCGTCTCGCCAGACGGAAAAACTGTTGCCGTCTCGAACCGCGGTGGAACCCTCGTCGCTCCAAGCGACGCGCAAATGGACCCGAACACAAAACGACCGTTCCAAGGCGTTGGCGTCCCCACCGCTGATTCTGCCGGAACCGAGGTTCAGATCGACCCGGCAACGGACGCCGCGTGGAAAGGAAGCATCTCATTCATCGACACCCAAACCAAGGTGATGCGCGAGGTCGCGGTGGGTCGCCAACCTTCGGGCCTAACCTTCTCCGCAAATAGCCGCGAGTTGTTTGTCGCGGAATCAGACTCGGATTCGGTGAGTTTCCTCAACGTGACCGAAGGCAAAGTCACCGGCAACCTCAGCATCCGCCCGGCCGAAGATCCCCAGTTCGGGCAAATCCCGACCGATCTTGCGCTCAGCAAAGACGGCAAGCGGCTCTATGTCAGTTGCGGCGGCCTCAACGCCGTCGCCGTGGTGGATCTCGAAAAGACCCCGAAGGTTTCTGGATATGTCCCAACCGGCTGGTACCCCATCGCGATCAAAGCCACCGGAGACCATCTCTTTGTCGCTAGTGCCAAAGGTGTTGGCAGCCAGCCCGCCGCAAAGAAAACCGGCTTTGGCGTTCACGACAGCGTTGGCGCTTTCCAAACCATTCCCGTCTCGCAACTGAAAAATCTCAAGGCGCACACCAAGCAAGTTGCCCAAAACAACGGCTGGACTGAAACCCTCGCTGCCCGAAAGGATCGCCCGGCTAAGCCAATTCCGCAGCGCCTCGGCGAGCCCAGCGTCTTCAAGCACGTCGTCTACATCATCAAAGAAAATCTCACCTACGATTCCGCGCTGGGAGATATGAAGGAAGGCAACGGCGACCCTAGCCTGTGCCTCTTCGGCGAAAAGGTGACGCCGAACCACCACGCCCTCAGCCGCGAGTTCGTGCTGATCGACAACTTCTACACTAGCGGTACGAACAGCGCTGACGGCCACCAGTGGGTCGCCAGCAGCATCGCCAACGGCTACACCGAACAGAACTACGCCACCAACGTCCG
>CAMAPH010000100.1:0-3503 GCA_945859975.1 Chthonomonas calidirosea | reverse complement strand
GCGGACGATGATGCAACTTGCACTTCGGCACGTTGGCTATCAGGTCGAGACCGCGACGAACGGGATCGAGGGGCTTGAGAAGTACGGCAACGGTGAAAATTTCGATCTGGTAATTGTCGACCAGCGAATGCCGCAGATGACGGGGATTGAGGTGCAGAAGGCGATCTTCGCACGGAACCCTAAGGCGAAATTTATTCTTGCGACGGCGTTTGGCACGATTGACTTGGCGCTAGAGGCGATTCAGGCGGGGGCGCAGGACTTTTTGCGAAAGCCGTTTACGGCGGAGACGCTGCGGGCGGCGGTTCGCACAACGCTGGACCGAGAGGTTGAGCACCATACGGCGGTACCGGTCGGGATGGTTTGCAAGAGCTTTACACGAACGACTTTTAACGGCTATTCCTTCTCTTCCGAAGATGATCACGTGGACGAGAAAACGGGCGAAGTGCATTGCGACTTCCGCGTAGTTGGCCAGGGGCAGGATCGAATTATCACGGTTTCCCTTCCGGCTTACTTCCAAGAGTTGGTGAAAGCTCATGCTGATCTGGAGCAGGTGCCGGGTGGGCCGCGTTTTTGGCAAGCTCTGGCCGAGGAATATCTGGCAGACTTCCTGTGGACCAACGCGAGTCTCCCGGAGACCCAAAAGTTGATCATCGAAGATTTATCGTCCCCACTCCGAAATTGGATCGATTCCATGTTGACCGTGGACTTGCCTTCATCTCATGCCCGAAGCTAACTCGCCTGTACCAGGCAAACACAAGATATTCCTCGGCTACGCGCCAGGGGTTGGAAAGACTTTTCACTTGCTCGACGAAGCGAACCGTCGCTTCGGACGTGGTCAAGACGTTGTTATTGGCCTGGTAGATAGCCACGGGCGGAAGCCGACAGAGGAGATCGCGGCGGGGCTGGAGGTTGTGGCGCCGAAGGTGACGACGACCGCCGACAAGAGGTACGTCGATCTGGACTTGGAGGCGATTCTCGAGCGGAAGCCAGAGCTGGTGATTATTGACGAGCTTGCTTCGGACAATGCGCCGGGATCTCGATTTGAGAGCCGCTGGCAGGACGTGGACTTCTTGCTTTCGCAGGGCATTCATGTTCTTAGCACGTTGAACGTTTATGCGCTGGAGTCTTTGAACGACCACGTTCACGACATTACGGGCGTGAAGATTACGAACACGGTTCCGGACCGGATGCTGCACGATGCGGACGAGGTCGAGATTGTTGACGTGACGCCGAATGCGCTTTTGAACCGCGTGAAGAGAGGCGATGTTTACGTTGACGGAACGACGCCGGTTGAGCTGAGCACCTTCTTTAATGAGGCGGCTTTGAGCGCTTTGCGCGAGATTGCCTTGCGCGAGATTGCGGGGCACGTTGACGAGGATCTGGTTTCGTACCGCAAGGAGAAGCGGATTGAGAAGCCTTGGGCGACTCAGGATCGGGTGATTATCTGCGTGAGCCCGACACGGTCTTCCCTGCGCTTGATTCGGCGAGGTTGGCGCATGGGTCAGCGCATGCACGGTGAGGTGATTGCGGTGCACGTTAAGGACGGCACGAGCGACAGCGAAACGGCGAAGAAGATTCTTTCCGACGACTTTGCTTTGGCGAAGCGACTGGGGATTGAGACGGTGGTTTTGGAAGGTCCGCTTGCGCCGACGCTGATTCAGTTTGCGCAGGATCGAAACGTTACGGCGGTGATTTTGGGTCACCCGGAACGAAGCCGCCTGCAAGAAATGTTCCGGCCCAGCATTCTCAGCGAACTTGCGCGAGAATTGCGGACAGTTGACATTATCGTGGTTTCGACCGAGACGGCAGCCGCTTCCGAACAGCACTGAGAAAGAGGCCACTATGACGCCCTTTGCAAAATTTAAACGATTTCTTGTTGGCGCGCCGATTGCTTCTCGGGAGGCGCATCACGAGAAGTTGTCGCCGGCGGTCGGGTTGGCGGTTTTTGCTTCTGACTCGCTGAGTTCGGTGGCTTACGCGACGGAAGCGATTCTGGCCGTGTTGGTGCTCATTTCGGCCAGCGCGCTTGGGCTGCAGTTACCGATTTCGCTGAGCATTGTCGCGCTCATCGCGATCATTGCGTTCTCTTACCGGCAGACGATCAAGGCTTATCCGCAGGGCGGTGGTAGCTACGTTGTCACTTCCGACAATTTGGGCCCGAAGGCGGGGGTTGTCGCGGGGGCGGCGCTGATGATCGACTACATCTTGACGGTGGCGGTTTCGGTCGCGGCGGGCGTGGCGGCGATTGCTTCGGCTTTCCCGGCGATGCACGAATACCTTGTGCCGATGTCGGTGTTCTTCATCATGATTTTGGGCTGGGCGAACTTGCGCGGGCTCAAAGAGAGCGGCGCGGTTTTCAGCATTCCGACTTACGGCTTTGTGGTCGTGATGTACATCATGCTGGGCTTTGCGATCTACAAGATTTCGGGGCTTACGCCGGCACCGCAGAAGATCCTTGCGGAGCCGGGCAAGATCGGGTCGGAAGCGAATTACCCGTTGATGTTTGTCATCCTGCGGGCGTTTGCGGCGGGATGTACGGCACTTACGGGTATCGAGGCGGTTTCGGACGGTACGCAGGCTTTTCAGAAGCCAGAACAGAAAAACGCTTCGAACACGCTCGTTCGAATGGCGATCATTTTGAGCACGTTGTTCTTGGGCATGGGCTACGTCATCAGCCACATGCCGGAGATCGCGCTTTATTCGGCCAAGAATCCGCAGTTCCGAACGGTTGCTTCTCAGGTGGCAGCATTCGCATTTGGTGGCGACAAGACTTTTGGCTACTACGCGGTGCAGGCGTTTACCGCTATGATTTTGCTGCTTGCGGCGAACACGGCTTTTGCGGACTTCCCGCGGGTTTGTAGCTTCTTGGCACGAGATGGATTCATGCCGCGGTATATGTCGCGGCTTGGCGACAGGTTAGTGTTCCACAACGGCATCATTGCCTTGTCGGTCGCGGCCATTGGGCTTGTGATCGCGTTTAAGGGCGAGTTGGAGCAGTTGCTGCCGCTGTATGCGGTCGGCGTGTTCACGGCGTTCTCGCTGAGCCAGGCGGGCATGGTTGCCCACTGGCTGAAGCTTCGCACCGGTAGCTGGCGATCTAGCATCGCGATCAACGGCACCGGGTTGGTGCTTTGCATTATCGTCTTGCTAATCATTCTGGTGACCAAGTTCATGGAAGGAGCTTGGGTTATCGCGATCCTGTTGCCGCTACTCTGCGGCGTGATGCTTTCGATTCGCAACCACTACACCCGGTCGGCGGAAAAGCAGAAGTTCACCCTTGCGGATACCGATCCTTACAAGGAGCATATTGCCTTGTTGCTGGTACCGCGGGTTCACCGCGGGATTGTCAATGCCCTGGATTACGCTCGGAATTTGAAGGGCGATATCAAGGCGGTCCACGTTACGCTGAACGAGAAGAAGCTGCCGGAGCTTCAGCGGAATTGGGAGCTGGTGAGCCAGGACATTCCGCTGGTTATCTTGCCTTCCCCGTACCGGTCGCTCCT
>CAMAPH010000099.1:0-3538 GCA_945859975.1 Chthonomonas calidirosea | reverse complement strand
TTCGCCCTAAAATGCCTGGTAGCATCGAATCTCCTTCGCTTCGCCGCAACGATCAGTCGATTTGTTCCGTCAGGAATAGTGGCGTTGCCCATTAAACGGGGCGCCCGACAATCGTCGCTCTGAAGCATGCGCAACCAAACCTCTCGGTGTGGCGCAACAAAAGGTTATACCTTTCCCTTCGATTCAATTGCGCGGTTTTGAACCGTGTCTGCGTGAGTAGGCTCTGAAACACAAAAGCGGCCCCGTGCAATCTGCACGGGGCCGCTTTTCAAATTGAGGTTTAGGCGCTCTTGATTTCGATATCGACGCCGCTAGGCAGGTCGAGTCGCATCAGTGCGTCAATGGTCTTGTTGGTTGGCTCGATGATGTCGATCAAGCGGTTGTGGGTTCGCAGCTCGAAGTGCTCCATCGACTCCTTGTCAATGTGCGGTCCGCGAATAACGCAGAATCGTCGGATGTGGGTTGGAAGCGGAACCGGTCCCTTGACGCCCGCGCCGGTGCGCTTGGCAGTGTCAACGATCTTTTCTGCGGATTGCTCGATGACGCGGTGGTCAAATGCTCGAAGTCGAATTCGTACTTTCATATTGCCTTGATGTATCTGATTTGCTGCGAATAACGGTAGCACGGCACGCGCCACCCAACCTCTCAGCCCGTCTATTAAACCAGATTCGCGTCCTGATCCGTTCTATCGACCCCAAAATGCATTTTCCGAAAGGTTCGAGCAACTACGATTCGCGTGTCGCGCCCTCAACCGCGTTCAGCTTCCCGGTTCGGACATCGTAGATGAATCCTCGAATGGGAATTGATCTCGGCACGAGGGGGTGGTTCGCGATGCGAGCCACGTCTTCTCGAACGCTGTCCTCTTGATTCTTGATCGTCAGGAAGTTAATGTACGCACCCTCCCTCGATCCTGGGCCAGTTCCGACATCCTTGAACCCTTCGTCCGTCAATGCCGCCGTCTCCAAGCTGCTGTTTAACAGGTCGGCCATCAACTCACTGGTAAAGAACTCCATGCCGCAGTTGGTGTGGTGAATCACGAAGAACTCCTTCGTTCCGAGCAATTTGTACGAGATGACGAGGGATCGGATCGCGTCATCGCTCGCTCGTCCGCCGGCGTTTCGGATGACATGGGCATCGCCTTCTGCAAGACCAGCGTACTTCGCAGGGTCTAGTCGCGCATCCATGCAAGTCAGGATCGCAAATCCGCGCGCGGGTGGCAAGGCAAGCGAGCCCTTGTCACCAAAACTGTCGACGTACTGGGCATTTGCTTCAAGAATTTCTGGAAGGACCGAGGTTTGGCTCATGACTATGTTCTACGCCGGTCCTGTCCTGCTCAAGGACCCTACCAACGATCTAGCTAGAAAGGGACATCAAAATACTTCGAATCTTAGGCCGAGCCTGAATCTAAGTCTTTTCGAAGGAAAACCTCACAACTCTTTGGGATCGTGAATCCATGCGAAGTTTTGAATCCGAAGTGGACGATTCGACCAAGGGGCTCTGGTTCGTTGCAACTTTTGCCGCAACCGTCGTAGTCATTGCCTCTCGTGCCTCGGTCAGTTTTGCTTCCGAGTTTCCAAACGGAATGGACGCCGCGCACTACGCAAACCAAGTGCGATCCATCTTAGAGACGGGCAACCTTCTCAAACCCGATTTGCCGGTGGCTTACTACCTGTTTGCCCTGATCGCTCTGGTGCTGCGAGCGTTTGGAATGGACGTCAGCGCGGCTTCCCTTCTCGCGACGCGTATAGGGGATTGCGTGATCCCTGCCCTGGCTACGGTCCCGGTCATGCTTCTCGGTAGACAGATCTCTCATGGGAGTACTCGAGGAATCGTTCCAAGTGTCGCTTGCGCGTTTGCCGGCCTAATGACCGTAGGGATGCTCCGGATGATCAGTGACTTCGAGAAACAGAGTGTCGCGATTCTATGGCTGGCCCTAGCGATCCATCTCGCCTACATCTTCTTCAACCGCCCCTCTTGGATTGCTGGACTTTCGATTGCCGGAGCAGTCGCGGCAGCGGCCCTGACCCATATTGGAACCGGCGCAGCTACGGCGTTGATTTGTGGGTTAATTTGGCTAACTTCCCTGGCATTTTCTGAGATGTCGAACAAGGGCAAGTCCATCTCGGTAGCCGCCGTGGCCCTCATCGCTGCTTTGAGCGTCTCGGCAATGAATCTTGTTGCTCCGCACAAGGTGAAGTTCGTCCAGACCGGTTTGACTCGGGTTTTTGAGCAACCGGCAATGAGCACAATCTTTTCTGGACAACAGAATCGTCCTGGTCCGGGCGGACGAATGGGTCGACCGGGACAAGGTGGCCCATTTCCCGGCGGGATCCCCGGTAGCGAGGTTCCGGGCGAAGGCCAACCTCCCAGTGGCGGATTCGAACCGATGGGCTGGGACGGATCCGAAGAAAACTTGGGCACTCTCGTGCGCCAGCCGGGCCAACCTGGACAGGGACCTCCCGGCGGCCCCATGGGTGGACCTCCGGGGGGACCGCCGCCAAACATGGGGCAAGGCATGGGCGGTCCACCACCCATGTTTGATCAGCAAGCTGGTCCTCAGGGCAGCATGCCGCCGAACATTGGTGGCCCTAATGGCAATGGGCAAGGCGGTCCTGGAATGGGAGGGCCAGGGGGCGGTGGACCACCACCGGGTGGACCGAATGACAACTCGCTTGCTCTGCTGTTAACCGCCTACGGAATGAGCATTGCGGCGCTGATCGTTTTGGGCGTTCGATGGAGAGATGCAAACGGCGCGGAACGAACAATCATCATCGGCGCGGCACTCGGAGGGCTGGCTCTTGCCTGCCCGTTGTTAGGCATTGAGTACTTTACGCGGCTCATTCTGATTGCGAGCGTTCCCTCAGCGGTCGCCGCTTCCGCTGCTTTCGCACTTCTCGCTAGAACCTCAAACTGGGCCTACTTGGCTGGGCTCCCCATGGCCGCAAGCTTAGCCTTGATGTTTTCCGGCATTGGCAAAACCGGAATGCCGCCTCAGATGACTCGGCAAAAAGCAACTGAGCTCACTAGCCTAAAGGCAAAGTTGCCGAAGGAGGGCACAACGCTATTGGTCGCTCGGCACGGACTCGAGTATTGGGGCACGTACTTCCTCGGCGTGAAGAGCACAAAGTCGCTGCCCGCGGACGCCTTCTCTGCTTACGCAAACGTTATCCGGCTTGAAGAGACAGGTGGGTTTGGTGGGCCCGGGGGTGGTAGGCCGATGGGTGGTGGGCCGACAGCTCAAACTGAGGTCCGCACAGAAGACGCCAAGGTGCTGGGAAATTCAGCGAGCTACAAACTCGTCTTGCTCAAACCCTCCAAGTAAAAAAGTTCGGGCCACCCATTGCTGGGTGGCCCGAACCTTTAGATCACGGCAGAAGCCGCTTTCTTACTCGATGATCTCGGTGATCGCGCCGGCGCCGACGGTTCGGCCACCTTCACGAATCGAGAACTTCGATCCCTGCTCGACGGCAACTGGCTTGCCTTCGATCAGTTCGATGCTCATGGTGACGTTGTCACCAGGCATGCACATTTCCGCAAC
>CAMAPH010000098.1:0-3667 GCA_945859975.1 Chthonomonas calidirosea | reverse complement strand
CGGCCGTTTGCCGCCTGATTGCCAAGTTGAATGCACGGCGGAACGGTGAGAATATTTGCCGGTGCAATCGCCACAGAGCAAAGAAGGGAGAGCGAAGTCACGCTATGTTATGACCGTTTTTGGTTAAGCGATGGTAAAGACTTATTGCGTGGCTGCGAGGTCGAGAATCTCTTGCGCGGTCCGAACGGGCCAAAGCACCGGTGAACCATCTTCTGACCGTTCGTTACCAATTTGAATGACCCCAACCCGCCGCGATCGTGCGGTGGGAATCAACGTTTCCTTCGCATCCTCGTCTGACTCGGAGAGTGCAATGACTTCGAACGCATCGTGAAACTGCCAAGTACCGAGAGTCGCCAACGCCGGTCCTTCGGAGACCAGCCCGAGATATCTCAAGTGTCCCTCTTGCCGAGCAGACTCAAGCGCTTCTAAGGCTCCCGAAATTTGATACTCCTCAACCGCGCGGCGTACCGGGATCAGATAGAAGTCCAGATAATCCCGGCCCATGCAGCTGAGGGTCTCGATGAGGTGGCTCTGGATCAAATCTGTCGCGTGGGTGTGGTCGCTGGCTCGCTCGTAATCGGTCGTTCCGCGGGCAATCACAACGCCCGTATGGGAGCGCATCAGTCCGCCCCAAAGAATCGGTCGACTCGAAATATCTAGCGGCAGTCCCGAATCCCGCGCAGCCTCCACCATCAGAGGAATCTCCGTAAGGTCCGCCGGAACCTCCAGCTTCAACCAAACGGCAGGAAAAGCCTGATTAGTGCGACCCAAAAGTGGCGTCGACATCAGACCCGGAGAATCCCTCGGGCCGCACGGTCGAGATCGGCCGTCATCATCATCTCGACCAACTCTTGGAAGGTCGTGGTCGGCTTCCAGCCGAGCTGAGTGCGGGCCTTTGTCGAGTCGCCGAGCAACGTATCGACTTCTGCGGGTCGGTAGAACTCACTCTTGATTTGTACGATGGTCTTGCCGTCGTCGTCTTTCGCAAACTCGCTCGCGCCTTCACCTTCCCAGTGAAGTCGGAACCCAGCCACCTCGGCCGCGCGATTTACGAACTCGCGCACGGTGTGCATTTCGCCGGTGCTGAGCACAAAATCGTCCGCCTGATCGGCCTGCACCATCTGAATCATGCCCTCGACGTAGTCCCCGGCGAATCCCCAATCTCGATGAGCGTCGAGATTTCCAAGCTCCAACGGAGCCGTGCGGCCGTGTTTGATGAGTGCGAGATGGCTGGTGATTTTCCGTGTCACAAACTCGGTGCCACGCAGGGGCGATTCGTGATTAAACAGAATCCCGCTGGTCGCGTGCAGGTTGTAGCTCTCGCGATAGTTGACCGTGATCCAGTGGGCGTAAAGTTTCGCTACACCGTAAGGACTTCGGGGATAAAAAGGCGTTGATTCCTTCTGCGGCGTCTCTTGCACCTTGCCAAACATCTCGCTGGTGCTGGCCTGATAGAACCGGATCGAAGGGTCTACCGTTCGGATGGCTTCGAGAATGCGAAGCGGGCCGAGGGCGTCGGCGTCGGTGGTGTAGATCGGTTGCTCGAAGCTGAGGGCGACGAAGCTCTGCGCGGCGAGGTTGTAAATTTCGTCAGGCCGAACCTTGTCGATCGCCCGCAGAATGTTGCTCGGCTCCAGCAAATCGAACGGAACGCGCTTCACTTGGTCGGCGATTCCTAAGTAATCCAGCCGCCAAAAATCGGAACTCGCGCTACGGCGGTACGCGCCATGGACCTCGTATCCGCGTTCAATCAGGCGTTTGCAGAGGTATGCCCCGTCTTGCCCGGTAACCCCCGTAACCAGCGCACGTTTCGTCATTGCCGAGAGTGTTCCACATCGATTTCCATTCGTGGGTTTGAGCGTGTACGATAGGAGTCAGCAATGGCGCAACAACTTCGGCTTTTCGGACTAGGATTTCTTCCGGTCGTTTGGGTTGCTTTCACCATGGGGCAGTCCAAACCAGTCTCGTTTGAGAAAGACCTTCAGCCGCTCGTGAAACAGAAGTGCCTTCGCTGCCACACTGGCGAAAAGTCGCAGGGCGGACTCGACCTATCCACGATTGCTGGCTGGAAGAAAGGCGGCGTTTCGGGGCCATTACTGAACCTAAAAAATCCGGCCCAGTCATTGCTCATGGTCCGAATCCTCGGCACCGACGGCAAGATGAAAATGCCGATGGGCGAAACCATGTCCGCCGCCGAAATCGGAAAGTTTCAGGCTTGGGTGGATCAGGGCGCGAAACTTCCTCTCCCCGAGCCCAGTTTTAATGAGGTCCAAGCGATTTTCCAAGCCCACTGCAGCGGTTGCCACGGCGCGGAATCGCCAAAGGCTGGCTTGAACTTATTCACCAAGGCCGGAATTCTAAAGGCCATCAAACCCGGCAAGCCCGACGAGTCTCTCCTGATGCGACGTGTGCTTGGTCTCGACGGCAAGCCGCAAATGCCGATGGGCTTTGCACCACTTTCGGCCGCGAAGCTCGACACTCTGAAGCGATGGATCGCCGCCGGTGCAAAGACGGAAACAAAGAGCGCCGGACTTTGGTCGTTTGGCCCCGTAACAAAGCCGGTGCCACCAACGGTCGGTGGAACTTGGGCGAGAAACGGCGTTGACAAATTCGTCTTCGCGAAGCTCCAAGAACAGGGGCTTAAGCCAAACCCACCAGCGCCACAAGAAACGCTCTTGAGACGCGTATACCTCGACCTCGTTGGTCTTCCGCCTTCGCCCGCCGAAGTTGACGCTTACCTAGCCGACAAGAGCACCGACCGCTATGAAAGAAAAGTCGACGAACTCCTGAAGTCCTCGCACTACGGAGAACGTCAAGCCCGAATCTGGCTCGACCTATCGCGTTACGCCGATACCAACGGCTTCGAGAAAGATGGCATCCGAACCGCCTGGCGCTATCGAGACTGGGTGATCAATGCCTTCAATCGAAACATGCCTTTCGATCAGTTCACCACGGAGCAGGTCGCCGGAGACATGCTTCCGAAGGCAAACCAGGACCAGCTCATTGCCACCGGATTCCTGCGAAATTCTATGCAGAACATGGAGGGCGGTGTCGACCAGGCCGAGGCGTATCACTACGTGATCGTTGATCGCGTGAACACCACAAGCTCGGTCTTCATGGGGGCCACCGTCGCCTGTGCCCGCTGCCACGACCACAAGTTCGACCCAATCTCCCAGAAGGATTATTACGGCCTCTATGCCCTCATGGGCAACACGAAGTACGAGGTCACCGGCGACAACAACGTTGGCGGCCAGCTTTGGATGGAGCCCGTGCTCAACGTGATTCCGGAAGCAACCCAGAAGGAACTGGACGCGGTGGCGGCATCGGAGAAAGAATTAAAGTCGGAAATTGCCCAGAAGAAACCGGCCGTGCTGGCCGAATACAGTTCCGCATCGGCCGTGGTGGAAGCACCCGAAGGGGCGAAGCTTGCGGTTTCTGCGCCTGGACTTACGATTACAAAATCGGGTGACTTTTTCCTGGTTCAGGGAAATGCAAACTCGGTTGACTATAAGGTCACCGTTGGCAATCGAGCGCCGAACCCAACGCTGTTTGTGCATGCCGAACCAGATCCATCCTTACCTGCCAACGGACCCGGGACCGGATCGAGCGGCAACTTTATTCTTGGAGAAGTCTTCGTCGAAGTCGAAGGAACGATCTATCCTCCCGT
>CAMAPH010000097.1:0-3870 GCA_945859975.1 Chthonomonas calidirosea | reverse complement strand
GTCCGAAAGGCCATGGGCGAAGCCGCCGTACGCGTTGCCCTTAGCGTCGGCTACCACAACGCCGGCACCGTCGAGTTCCTCCTCGATGACGACCACAACTTCTACTTCCTCGAGATGAACACCCGTCTCCAGGTCGAGCACCCGGTCACTGAAGAGATCACCAACCTCGACCTCGTGCACCTCATGCTCCGCATCGCCAGCGGCGAAAAGCTCCCCCTCACCCAAGAGGAAGTCAACCTCGAAGGCCATAGCATCGAAGCCCGAATCACCGCCCAGGACCCCGACAAAGACTTCGCCCCGAGCACCGGCCAAATCACCGAATGGGTCGCCCCGAGCGGTCGCGGTGTGCGCATGGAAACCCACGCGTACGCTGGATTCTCCGTCTCGCCCTACTACGACCCTCTCATCGCCAAGCTGATCGTGAAAGCCCCGACCCGCGAGCAAGCCGTCGCGAAGCTCGCCGTTGCCCTGAACGAATTCCAAATCGGCGGCATCCAAACCAACCTGCCGTTTCTCCGCCGCTTGGTCGAGAGCGGAGCCTACAAATCCGGCAACTTCGATACCGGCTGGGTCCCGCGCTTCCTTGAGGGCTTGGGTTGATCTTCTCCAAATCTCGCCGCCACGCCCGCGAACTCGCCCTCCGCGTTCTGTACGAATCGGAATATGGCGACCGCCCCGCCGCCGAAATCCTCGCCGAAGCCTTCACCGAAGTGCCGCAAGTCACCGCCGGCGTCGTCGAGCCATCCCTGCTCTACAATCCAGATGACGACGGCTACTGGACCCAGCTCGAATACGGCTTCAACCCCGAGCTCGAACGCTACACCGAGGAACTCGTCTACGGCGTCCAAAACCAACAAGCCCGTATCAACGAGCTGATCCAAGACCACCTGCACGACTACGAACTCGATCGCCTCGCCGCGATGGACCGCATCGTCATGCAAATCGCCACCTTCGAGCTGCTCTACGTCCCCTATATCAGCCCCTTCATCACCATCAACGAAGCCATCGAAATCGCCAAGAAATTCTCCAGCGTCGAGAGCGGCAAGTTCGTAAACGGCGTCCTCGGGAACCTGTACAAGGTTACCGAGAAGCACCATTGGGATCCGAAAATGGGCGAAGCCGAGCCGGAAGTCTACGTGGCGCCGGTGGTGAAAGAGGAACTGGTGGAAGAAGTCGTCGACGCCGACTCGCAAGAAGGCAAAAACGCCCGCCGCTTCGGTTGGGTGCTGAAGTCAGAGTTGATGCCCGAGCCAACGTCGGAATAGAATGGCGAGTGGTCATCATGGAAACCGAACCGAAACCACGCAAGACCTACGTCCAGCAACTGATTGAAAAGCACCGCGCAGAAAATCCCGTTTTCCGCGCTGCCTACGACGAAGAAGAGGCGCTCTACCAGTTGTCTCGGCAAAAGAAATCCGCGGATGAACCACAAGCGTCGTCAAAAGAGACCGACGCCAGCTAGGGCTTTCATAATAAGAAATGCCCGCCCAAATCCTTGATGGCCTCGCCCTGTCGAAACAACTCCGCGCGGAGTTGAAAGAGCGCGTCGGCGTCCTCAAAGAAAAGGGCATCACCCCCCGCCTCGAAGCCATTGTCGCCGCCCAAGACCCCGCGAGCCTTGCCTATGTCCGCATGAAGCGAAAGTGGGCCGAAGCCGCCGGAATGGAAAGCGGCTCCTGGGAAGCCACCGCCGAAACAACCCAAGAAGAACTCCTCGCCAAGGTCCACGAGCTCAACGCCAACCCCCTCGTCCACGGCGTCCTCATCCAGCACCCGCTGCCCAAGCACCTCGACGAAAACGCCGCTCTCATGGCCCTGGGGTCAGAAAAAGACGTGGACGGCATCACCCCCCAATCGCTCGGCCGCCTCGTCGGCGACCTCCCCGGCTTCCGCTGCGCCACCCCGCTCGGCATCACCAAGATCCTGAAGCACTACCAAATCCCCACCGCCGGAAAGCACGCCGTCGTCATCGGCCGCAGCGTCATCCTCGGCAAACCGATGGCCCTCATGCTCCTGCAAATGAACGCCACCGTAACCATCGCCCACAGCAAAACCGAAAACCTGCCCGCGCTCTGCCGCCAAGCCGATATCGTCGTAGCCGCCGTCGGCCGAGCTGAATTGGTGAAGTCCGACTGGATCAAACCCGGCGCCGTGGTTGTGGACGCCGGCTACAACAAAGTAGAAGGCCGAACCCACGACGTCGGCGACGTCGATTTTGCGGGTGTGTCGGAAGTGGCGTCTTGGCTCACGCCGGTCCCAGGCGGGGTCGGGCCGATGACCGTGGCGAGTCTGTTGGCCAATTGTGTTGAGGCGGCTGAGCTGAGCGCTCTTGTACTTTGACAGCTTCCGATTGCATCATCGGCGCCTGTCCGATCATATAGATGTCTTTCGCATGGGCTCCCGTTTGTACGCTTTCTGCTACAGGCGGGCCCGGCCAGCAGGGCCGGGGGAAAATGAAGTGCATTAAGACCGAATTCTTGCCTGCAGTTTCGGTAAAGGTATTGATGAACCTTAGGCAATGCTATAGGCACTATGAGAACTACGTGAACTAGAAGTCAAAAACTGCCGAAAAAGAACACCCAAGCTATGCAGAGGATTGCGTATCCATTATATTTCCAATCTTTACAGTTGAGGGACAGGTGCTTTTCGTGGGCTTTTTCGTCACCCGAAGCAGCTCTATCCATTTCGCGAAGCTTCAGCCACAACCAAAAATATCCTGCCAGCATGCCAAGAGCAAACGGAATCATTGTTTGAGACGATACGGTGTCGAGAGTTGCTAGTCGAACCTTTGGGCTGACAAAGATGTCCACAGCATCAACGTCCCCGGTTCTTTCATTCACATCTACTATGTCAGAACTCATGCCAGCGTCTGCGAGCATGGGAAGACTTTGATTCAAGAAGAACCCCCATAAAACTGCTGAGTACCTAACAGGATGGGAATTTCCGCGTCTATTTATCGAGACTCCCTCAGGTGAAATGAAAACAAACGAGGTCCCAACTCCTAGAAGAAAAACCATACAAAGTTGAAATATTGACATGGTGTATATTTATCGAGTTTCAGGGTAGTATTCGATCTTCACCTCCACTGATTTCGACATGCGATGTTACACACAATGTCTCTTCTGTGTCAATTTTTGCTTTCAAGGCCGGATGAATGCTTCTTGTGAATCAGGATTCTTGCATCGATAACGATGGTTCCCAAGTTCCACCGCTTTCGCGTTCATTTCCGTCGTAAAGGCAGTCTTAGGCTGACCACTGCTGGCCACAATGCAGGCACCTGCAATACCTGCCTGTCTTTCGTGACTTACTGAGAGCCATGAGGATCAGGCTGAGTCCGCACGTAAAGACCAGCAGCACAACGGCTAACAGCATCATGCCCCCGTTTCCTCCGTCTGAATGGGTGCCCAGAATCACGTTTGGTGAGCCGCAGTTCGGACAATTTCCGTTGCCCCGGTTTGTTTCATAAGCTCGAGCCCTCTGCTGGGCGGCTTGACTGCGAGCCTTCTGACTAGCTAGAGCAGCCTGAATGCCGAGCTTGAAGTTCTGCCATCCCTCTTCCCAGACTTGCTTTGAGGAAGGGCCAGACTGATTGGCCCAAATGACGTTTTGAGTCGGTTGCGTAGGTTGGGCTTGCGGCGGCGACGTCGGCTGGCTGGAATTAGTGGTCGTGTTTGTTTGTGGCGGCTGTTGTGGCTGTTGTGGGGGCACTCCGCTCATTCTGTGGGCATTATATCTCTCGTAGCTCCACCGATTCTGTTCAAATCGTCAACAGAGGGAGCAGACGCTCTCGCACGAAATCTGCTGATTCAGGTGGGTGCTGGCTCCTTTGCCCGAAAGAACCCGAACAGTAAGCAAACTGCCATCAGTCTC
>CAMAPH010000096.1:0-4103 GCA_945859975.1 Chthonomonas calidirosea | reverse complement strand
TTGCGATCCGCATGCGCAAGTCCCAGGTCGGGTTATCCGCGAAGTAAGGATCGAGCACGCCCAGCGCCCTCAACGTCGCACGGGTATCCAGCCACGCATGGCCGGAAAGCCGCAATCTCTTGAGCGCCCCGGCAAGCGTCCGACCGTCGCCGTTCATGTGGTGCGCAATGATTTTCACAAGCGCGCCAGACATGTAAAGCCCCTCAGCCGCGCCCATGCGCTCGATCAGGGTGATGCGCTCATGTGCGTTTGCTTCGCGAATCTTTGCGATCAACCAGCTTCGAGAATTGGGCAGGAAAGACCGCAAGGTCCGGTTCGGCTCGTCCATCGTGAAAGACAGCGCCGTTGGTCGACCTGCTCGCACTCGCCGCTCCAAAACCACCCGCAGCTCAATCCTCGCTTTGGTCCTTCCGAGAATTTCTTGGACATCGTCCAAGAGCAGCGGTAAAGCTGGGTCGTGCTTGCCGGGCGAGTGCAAATAGTCGCTTGCGGTCCAGCGTCGAACCAAGTTGGATTCGGCAAAATCCATCCGCTTGGCGAGCACGTCGAGTAGGTGGCTCTTGCCCCAACCGCTCGGACCTACGAGGGCGAGAAAGCTCTCGTGTCCTGCGGAAAAAAGACGCCCTGCCTCGATGGCTTCGTAGTTTGAACCTAGCGTTGCAAGGGAGGTGGCAGAAGTGGACTCATCGAACAGCACCTCGGAAAGTTTGGGGCCGCCTTCTGATGATTCTTCATTAAGCAATGCCATTCTGTTAACGATTTCCAAAGTGGAAATCTCCCCCACCACATATTGTGCACGGTGATTTATCGGGCGTCAAGGGCGGTTTATCGGAAGTCGCCAGGTTCGATGGTCTCCAAATATGATCGATTATCATCGATTTTCGACGTCATCCTCGATTTTCAATAATTTTCATCACTTTGGTTTTCCCCCGGTTTTCCCCATCGGATGTTTGACCTTGTTCCAATATGTTAAGAAATCAAAATTAGGACTTGTCTGTCGCGAGTGACATTGAGTGCAAGTTTGCGCAGATTGAGATATCGTTTTCTGCTGCCAATCGGCAACATGATCGCGCCCCGGACCGTGGCAAGATTCGCATCCAACCGCTCCCAGCGTCGGCGTTCGCTTCTCCGAAAAGTAGCCATCGGCGGCATGCGTGCCGACCGAATGGCAGGAAACGCAGTCAGGATCCCGGTCGTGGCCATCCTTTTTGAGCGTCGGCATTGCGGAGGCATGCGATGTCTTTTTCCAGTGCTTGTAGATTTCGGCATGGCAAGGCTGGCATTTGTCTGACCCGACGAACCCTTGCTCTGTCGTTCGAGAAAGCTTCTCGAATAGGCCAGCGTCTCCCACCCTTTTCAGGTACTGGCGGTACAACCGCGACGTCTGCGGATCGTCATGGACATCTGGCCCTAAGCGATTCACCCGGTACTTTTCCCAACCACCGTTAACAAACGAGAAACCCAAAACGGTCTTTCCCAAGTCACCCGGAGTGACCAGCAAATTTTTTCCGACCCGAATCGGCTCCGTCAGAGCGTCTTCCTTGCTCCGGTAAACCACCACCACGGGCGATGTGAACGATTCTGCCGCCTCTACTGCCAGTTCCCTCTCTCCACCGAACAGCACGACAACTCCTCGGCGCTCATCGGCGGCTTGCTCGTCGACTTCCCGCAACACTTCGCGCCAGGAACGCGCTTGGCCCGCGCCCGTTTCGACGCTAACGGAAAGTACGTTTCCTTTGGTCACCGGTCTCGGAAGGGAGAAAGCCGATTCAAGTGAAGTCGATGACCGCAGCTTTCCGCCGACCAGTTCCTGAAGCTGGGTGGCAGTCGCGGCACCTAAACGACTTTCGCTTTGGGTGTACGAAATCAGGTCAATCGGCGCGGTACGCATCGCGGCAGCAACGGTTTGCGCTTTCAGAACATCTTGCGGCCCTGCTCCGGTCACGAATTCGCCGGTATCAAGGACAAGCGCTTTACCACCCAAGCTTAGTTGCCGTACGGTTGCCATACGACGCCGCAGGCCGCCGGACATGGGCTTTGTGCAACCGCAAGGCGCCAGGTATCCGCGCGTGGCGCCAGACACGACCACGCGGGTTTCATCGACCGGCTGCGCCGCCACGATGAGCCCAACCATTGCGGCAGCGGCTATGGGCCAGAGCCCGATCTTCATGCTGCGATTCCAGCGATCGGAACAACGATGGTCGGCTGCTTCGGGTCGTCCGTTTTCAGGATCACTTTCGCGCGGATATCTCCAAGTTGCCCGCCTTGATAGATCACCTTGTAAGTGACCTCGGTCGGCGATGACTTCACCACCTCAACTTTGAAGGAAGGCGAATCGGACTTGACCTCAGTGACAGTAAAAGCCTTCGGGCGAGACAATGTGAAGAAGGCACTTCGACCAACCGACATCTCACCAAAATACACCTCGGACGGGCTCGCGAGAATTCCGCGCTGGATGAAGAACGGTAGAGAGATCCGCGCCTTCGTTGGCTCTGGGTTCGGGACAGAAAGCGTAACCAAGGTTCGTCCCAACACGGCTTCCGGTTTCACTTCCAGCTTGATTTTCCAGCCCTTTCGCGGTGACACCGGCTCGCTCATTTCAGCGTCGGCAAGGTCGCCGGTCCATGGTTCTGCAGAGGCAGTCCCCGCGATGCCTTCAACTTTCAGGTCTTTCCAATCCAACTTGGCGGCATCCGGTCCAAAGAAGTAGATCGCACCTTCCGGCCAACCATCTTCAACGGAAACCGTGTTCCCGGCCGGCATGATCCAGCGGAATTCGGGCCGACTACGCACGCGGAGAGTGAGCGATCGAGTGGGTTGTTCGGGATCGTTGGTGTAGAGAACGACTTTTTTCTGCAAATCGCCCGGAAAGCCGCGGGTATCGATTTGTGCCACCAGAATCGTGGAGCCGCCCGGCGCAACTTCGCCCGGCTTTGGCGGGATGACGCAACCGCAATCCGCTCCCGTCCGGTACAGCAGAGGGCCATCGCCTGGGTTCGACAGTTGGAAGGTAAAAGTTGCTTTCTCGCCTTCGGTGACCGTTCCGGCATCGACCGAATCGCGGTCGAGGGAGTACTTACCGTCTGGGATTGTGATGGTCTGCTTTGCTTCGACGGCGGCCGTGAGCTCGGCGACCAGTTGTCGGTTTGCTTGATAATGCCGAATGTCCCCGGGGAATATCCCGATTGGCCGATTGGCGTTCAGGTCGGTTCGCGAAGCAGCAAACCCAAACAGGGGGTTCGGCGAGAAGCCCATTGCCTGCGCGAGTCCCGCGACGACCTCGTTCCGAATCTCGACCCCTTCGGTTCGTGACCGACTCGGCCCTCGGCTCAATCCGAGGACAACCTCCAGGCGCGGGTTCGCTTTGTCCTTGAAGAATGTGGCCGCGCCAAGCGGAACGCCAGGAACGTCTGACTCGGCTAGCTCTTTCTCGAACGTGAATCGCACCAGTCCGCCCTTCTCTTCGGCAAATCGCGGACCGTTAGGCACGGAGGACCATTCCTTCAGCGCATCCTCGAACCCGCGCCGATACTCCCGGCGGTACTTTGCGGGCACTTTCTGATCGTCCCATTCAACCGTAATCACTTCGCTAGGGAGCCAGGTAAGAAGTCGGCCCGCCTTATCAAAATCTCCGGCTTGGGTTGCGCCTGCAACTGCCTTTGCCGCTTTCGCAAACTCCGGGTGAACCGAGGGAGGCAAGCTCAGGGTCTTGGGAGCCATTGCCACCGCGAACAGAAACGAAGCCGCCAGCATCATCTTTAAGCTACCAGACGTACCGTTGCCAGGCGGGTGTACGGCTGATTGCCGAAATTGGATTTTGAGCCCGGCCAGATGAGGAGGGGGATCTTCGGGATTAGCTCGGGCTCGTTCTGTTTGACTCCCGCTCGGGACACTTTGGAGGGTCCGGTTTTAGGGGACATCAGCGGTGCCGAATGTGCCAGCCGCCGCGGTGCCTTAGCCAAGACCGCCCTACCTCGCGATACATCCGGGCGCGGGCACCAAGACCTCGCAGGAGTCCGAGCTTAGCTTCCTTGTGAAAGTTCGAAACGCCCACCATGGTCACCCGGCGGACAACGATTCCGGCACGATTCGCCATCTGGTTC
>CAMAPH010000095.1:0-4517 GCA_945859975.1 Chthonomonas calidirosea | reverse complement strand
GACTCCTCTTCGGCAGGTGCGTAGTCGCCAGAGACGCGGCATAGTTCGGCGTGGTCGCAGAACGTGCAATAGCTTCCGGGGATGGCGGCGATGGAGCCTTGGCGGATGTTTTGCAGAACGTTGAGCAGCGTTTCCTTCGTTTCCCGGAGCACCGCTTTGCAGGCGTCAGCGCCCGATTTGGAGGCTTCCAGATACTCCATGGTCAGCTTGCGGCCGACGTCCTTCGTGTGGACCGGACCGTAGTCACTGGAGATTCCGTACCTCACGCGTTTGCCGTTCATCGCGTCGACCTCGACAAACACGAACCGGCCGGGTTGCCAGAATGCGAGCATGTACATGCCAAGCTCGAATCGGTCCCTTGGAGAGATGTCTTTGATGGTGTCCGTGCTGGACTCGTAAAGGTGGACCACGTCGATTTGCTCGGATTCAGACACGGCTGGCACGGTGCCGGTTAGCTTTATTTCGCCGATTCGGTTGGGTCGGTCGTTGAAGCGATCGAAGCCAACGTTGACTTGGGTCTCGCCGCGGTTCCAGTGTTCGCGAGCGTCGAACTCTCGCGTGACCCATTCTTGGATCACGCGTTGCCCACCCGCCCGCATGAGGCGGAGTTCGTAGTCGGGCACGTGGGCGTATTGCTCCTCGAGGAGGGCCTCCAGGGTTGTGTTAAGCGCGGATTCGGCTTCGGACCTAGAGGATTGGCTCGCGAGAGTGGAGTTGTTTGGCAGTTGCTTGAGCTGGTACCAGCGCGCGCCTTGCGACCGAGCGTAGATGCGAAGCCGTTGCCGGAACGTGTACCGGAATGGGCACTCCAAGGCGTCGGCAAGTTCATTGATCCGGAATGCGGTTGGTACGTTGCCAGGGATCACGGCTTTTGCCTGCGACGTTGCGAGATCGAAGACCCTTCTCTGTGTCGTCCGGTCGCTTAGAGATTGCGCTAGCGCGATGTCAGGGGGCAGAGTGGGGGTGCTGGGTACGACGTTTCGGCGGCGGAAGTTTTCCTCGTCCGGCTCGCGGATGAGGCGCTTGACGACTTCGAGATAGTAAGCCGGGATGTTGTCTTTGTCGCCGACGGTTCGCGGATAGCTCAAGTAGAGCTTGGCGTTTGCTGTGGCGCAGACCTGATAGAACAGATCTCGCTCTTCACGGGCCTTATCGTGGGAATTTGCGAGCCGCGGAAGGTCGGGAGCGAAGCGGGAAATCTCCTCGCGGTCGGCGTCATCGAGCACGGCGTTTTCGGAGCGACGCTTGGGGAAGACGCCTTCCAACATTCCCAATACCGCGACGAACGAAACGTTGGGCATTTGCTCTGGGTTGCTGCAAACCTTGAGCCCGTTCGGCGATCTAGGAAGGGTGATCTGCATCGGATCCCAGAGAGTTTCGGCGAGCTTCACGAACGCATCGAATCCGATGGCTTGGGGTTCACCGACCTGGTCGACGCTGGCGTAAGCCGCGATCCCTCGTAGGAGCGCGGGCATGGCGCTGAGGTCGCGGAGGTTCAGCTCGGGTTGCCGGGTGTCGGCAGCGTCGAACCAGGGAAGGATGGGTAGGAGTTCTTTGAGTCGCTCGTGCCACTCGACGCTGGTGGCAGGCTGCGCGAAGGCGCGGCGTCGCCAATCGAGGACAGTGGCAAGCCAAGCGAACCGCTCGCCTTCGGTTTTCAGAACGTACTCAAGTTCGTCCCAGGCGTTTTGCCGTTTTCGGTGGGCGTCTTCGATGATTTGGCTGAGGCGGTTTTGGTCGTCTCGTGAGAGTCGCAAGTAGGAGAGGTTCGGGATAAACCGCAGCTGGCGGACGTCCGTACCGCAGAGCGACTTGAGAAGCCGGACGCTGGCGCGGGCGGCGGCATTGGTGAGCAGAGGCACGCGATGGGCGATGGAGAGCGGAACCCCGAAGCGCAGGGCGGTGGCTTTTAGAATCGAGGCGTACGGCTCGAGGTCGCGGACGTAGATCGCGGCATCCTCGGGACTGCCGTGATCTAGAACGGCGCGGATCGCCCACTCGCATTCGGCAAGCGGGTCCGGCGCGCTGCGAAGCTGCACCGCAATGTCGGCGGTCGGTTCGAAGTCTTCGGCAAAGAGCTGGCGGATGAAGGCGTTTCCGTCGCCAATGTCCTCGACTGGCTGGTCAAGGAGTTCGATGGCTCGGTTTGCGCCGGCAAAGAGGTCGGCCGCGCCGGAGTGCCGATAGAAAACGGCAGTGATCTCCATCCCCGCTTCCGCCGCCCACTGGAGCCACTTCAGGCGGAGCGGGGAAAACTCGCTGCCGACGATGACGAGTAACCGCTTCGAGTCGCCGTCGAACTCCGGAATTTCACCAAAGCTCGCTTGCAGCTGAACGGAGTTTCGGCAGAGGTTCAGCGATTCGAGCCGGGAGGTGACTGCGCGATCGATTTGGGAAAGAGATTCGAGCTTTTTCGCTCGCAGGGGGTCGGTGGTTTGGACGGCGATAGCGTCGAGGCGATCCGCGTCCAATCCCCAGGCATGTAGTTCGTGAAGTGTGTCCGCGATCGCGATGTGGGTTCCGACAAAGTTGCGCGAGCCGTGGAACGGGGAATCGTCATCGAGGTCGGTGCACGCGCGGGCAACGGCGGCTTGGATGTAGGGGGCAGCGGCAATTTTGGGTGGGTCTTGTCCGCAGAGCAACAGCATCTTGCGACTGACCTCGCCGAATGCCTTCACTTCAGCGGTGTACTCGGGCACGACGGATCTAACAAACGTGAGGATGCCGTCCGAGAAAGCGGTGATGACGCCCTCCGGTACTTGGCAGAATTGGCGCACGACCGCCGAGACCTGATTGGGGCCGGGAACGATGCGGATGACCCGTAGCCTGCCATTGCCCATAAGGTGGTTGTATTATGCCGCTGTGAGTCAAGAACCGGAAACGAAAATTTGGACTCGTCAGCGCCGCCTGATGGGGAACCTGATTCCGTTTCTGTTTTGGCTCCCCCCAACCGCCTACGGATTTGTCCAGATTCTGCAGAAGCAGGACTATCTGGGAGAGGGTTTGTGGTGGATGCTTGCCGGGCTGTTCTGTGGCTGGCTTGGGGTGAATTTATCTGGAGTTCAGGTGAACCGTCATATGGAGGCCGAGTTGCGGAAACGGCTCGAGTTTCGGCGGGAAAGCCTTGGCGCGGAGCGATGGTTTGTCGGTTTCGCCTCGCCGAAGTTTGCGGGGGTTTTGGATGCTCACGAGGACGTCGGTTTCTTGGTGGTGGATCAAGATGAGATTCGGTTCATCAGCGACACCCGCAAGATTCGCGTGCTGCGCGCGGATGTCGAACGAGTTAAGTTTCGACCAAACGTGCACACGATGCTTGGCTTGGGGGGCTGGATCAGCATCGAGGGGCATTCGGGTGACGTGCCGTTTCGGCTCTTGGTCGAGCCACGGGTTTATGGTCAAATGTTGATGAATTTCGGGTTATCGCGATCCATTCGAAAGCGATTGACCGAAGTCGTTAAGACCAGACCGATGCGGGCAAACGTCCAAAAGCGAACGTAACATTGACCATGAGCCTAAACACATTTGCCGCCGAGAAGCGGATGTCGATCTATCAAGCATTGAAGTCGGGGCAAGCTCCGGCCGAAGGAACATACGACGAAGATCGGCTGAAAGAAGCCCGCGCGAAGGGTGAGCCACAGGTTGGAGCCACGCGATATGAGCCACATGCGGTGGTTTTAGAGTTCATCTATCCGGACTCTCGAACCAATGCCACGGTGCTAGAAGTTCGGGTTCCTACGCCCGAGCGGGTGGTTTGGCTTCCGGTTCCAGCATGGGTGGTGGAGCAGATTTGGGAAGGCGAGATTACGGGTTCGTTTGCCTTTCTTTCCGATGCTGAGCTGATGCTTTCCGAGTTCTCTTCGCGATTGCAGCCCGAAGCGAATCTGTCGAACTTCGGCGTCACCGCGCCAACGCGACGGGGTTGAGTCTCCAATTCAGTCCGTAGTGCAATTTGTAGTGGCGGGTAAAGTCCCCTTCATGTTGCTCGAAGGCAAAAAGGGCATTGTCCTTAACGTTACGAACAAAAACTCGCTGGGCTGGGGCATTGCAGACCTCGCCAATCAGCACGGCGCGATTGTTGGAATTGGTGCACAGAACGAGCGGCTGCTGGAAGGGGTGAACAAGCTCACCGCCGACCGAGAGAACTTTGTTCCTTTGACCATCGACTTTGCCTTTGAAGAGCAATACGCGCTGTTGAAAGAGCAAGTCAAGAGTCAGATCGGCAAGTTGGACTTTCTCGTCCACAGCGTCGGCTACGCGCCAAAAGCGGCCCTTGAGAATCGCTTTATCGAGACTTCGCTGGAAGATTTCCAGGTGGCAATGAACGCCAGCGCTTACTCCATGATTCGAATCTGTCGAGAGATGGAAGACCTGATGAACGAGGATGCAAGCATCATCACGCTCAGCTACCTCGGCAGCACGCGAGCCATGCCGAACTACAACGTGATGGGACTTTGCAAAGCCGCGTTGGAATCTAGCGTTCGCTACCTTGCGCTCGATTTGGGCGATCGCGGGATTCG
>CAMAPH010000094.1:0-4709 GCA_945859975.1 Chthonomonas calidirosea | reverse complement strand
CCCGCTAAAGGACGCTGGAGATTCCCGGTGAACACAACGTTCGTATCGTAGAAGTCCAGTTGCGCATCCGCTACGACCGTCAGCCCAAAGGCCAGCAACAGCGTTCCAACAATTCGAACATCAAGTTTCATTTTGCTTACCTTCGGGTTCCGGCCCCGTTGCCATTATAGTGTTCGGGGTCAGGAGATAAGGCAAAAAACCTCTCTCCTGACCCCGATCAGAACACTTCTCAGGCGTTGGGCTGAGCGAGCGCTTTCGCCCGTAGCTCGCCGTTGCTCATGTGGCTTTGATCCACGGTTTCAGACCGCGAAACCACTTTGTGAGTCGCCGGGTGGGCTTGCTCTAGCCAGGGCAGGAACTGCAGCATCGCTCCGCTTGCGCCTTCTCCCGAGCCAAAGACGATCACTTCTTTCGCGCCTTCTAGGGGAACGGAGACCGCTTCAAAGAACGCGTCGTGGTTCGGCTGGACGTTTCGTCCGGAGTCCTCATGCTTGTTGGAGTGAACGTGGGCCTTGGTGCCGTCTGGATCGAGTGGCTGAATGACAATCGGTTCCGCGGTCTCCACGGCAAGGTTAAAGATGCGACCCTCGTGGAAGTTCAGTACCAATAGCAGCCGGCCGCTCTGGCGCTCGTCGTGACTCTCGTGCTCCCGCAACAGGTGTCGCATCTGATTCACCTGATCCGGACCAGCGACATCCGAAGCGGAAACGCCGTGGAAAAACGTCAGTTGAGAATTGATCGTGACTTTCAGGTTGCCGTTGTGCTCTTGCTCCACTTGACCAAGGTGCTCGAAGAGGGAAATGGCATCTCGCCAAGTGAGGTTGTGCGTCATGGGGTGACGGAAGATTTGGGCAAGGGTGCGCTGATTGTTTGAAGTCAAAAGAGGTCCTGTTGATATCACGCGCCAAAAGCATCACGGGTTGCATTGTTTGCCACAAATAACGCAAAAGATAAATATCCGAAAGCTATCTACCATGCAATGTATGTATTCGCCTTCATTTGCGGCAGGTCATACGCCGTTTATCTCAACTGAATCCCCGATGGTCGGTCACTCGTATGTTGGTATATTGGGCGGACACCCAGGTGGGGGCCGCAGTTACAATGAGTGAAGTTAAAGTAAAACCCTTGGGCAAAGTAATTGCTCTTATCTTAGTTGTTGGATTTGTAGCTGGTGCGTACAAGCTCTACACGGGCGGTGGCCTTGGCGAGATGATCCCGTCGGCACCCGTCCGAGAATCAGTCGTTCCCATTAAGGCTGACCTGCCCCAGATCAACAACCAGCCAACTCCGGTCTCGGTGAAGAATCTGGCCCTGCCCGGAACCAACAAGTTCACCAGCGACGCACCGCGCATCCGCTTCATGCACTGGGCCTGGAACGCGCACATGGGGATCTTCTTTGCCAACGGCGGAAAGGCGACGACCACCGGCTCTCTGATGGCCGAGCGCGGCGTGGCGATCGACTTCACTCGCCAAGACGACCCCGCGAAAATGCAAGAAGCCCTTGTCGACTTCGCAACGGAACTGAGTCGGGGCAACAAGCAGCCCGAGCGCGGCACCCACTTCGTTACCATCATGGGTGACGGCGGTGCCGCCTTCCTCGCCGGCCTCAACGACACCCTTGGCAAACTCGGTCCCGAGTACAAGGCGAAAGTCGTCGGCGCCATCGGCTTCTCTCGTGGAGAAGACAAGTTCATGGGACCCAAGAGCTGGTCGTCTAACCCCGCTGCTAGTAAAGGTGGCGTCGTTTCGGGCTACCTGCGAGACGGTGACTGGAACATCGCCATGAAGTGGCTCGGTGACAACGGCCTCAAGAACAACCCTGACGAAAAGACTTATGACCCCGATGCTCTGAACTGGGTGGCTGCAAACGACTACCTGGATGCCGGCGAAAAGTACATCTCGGGCTATACCGAAAAGCGACCCGTCGTTCGAAACGGAAAGCGCACCGGCGAGACCAAGACGATCAAGGTCGACGCGGTTGTAACCTGGACCCCCGGCGACGTCAATGTTGCCGACAAGAAAGGTGGACTCGTCTCCATCGTTTCTACAAAGGAATACAACGCTCAGATGCCTTGCGTGGTGATTGGCATTGACAAGTGGATGAAGGAGAACGAGGATCTCGTTGTGAAGATGCTCGATGGCGCTCTGGTCGGCGGAGAAGCCGTCCGAAGTAGCTCTGCTGCCCTTCGAAAGGCGGCCGAAATTAGTGCCGTTGCCTATGATGAGAAAGACGCCAGCTATTGGGAGCGCTATTACAAAGGAACCTTTGAGAAGGACAAAACTGGCGTGATGGTCGAGCTTGGCGGATCATCCGTCAACAACATCGCGGACAACATGCTGCTCTTCGGACTAGTCAGTGGATCGGCAAACATCTTCTCCAGCGTGTACACAACCTTCGGCGAAATCGTGAAAGCGCAGTACCCCGAACTCATGCCGAGCTTCCCGCCGGCGTCGGAAATTCTAGATACGCGCTACTTGAAAGCGGTAGCGCAGGAACAGAACTTCAGCGAGCAGGCCCTGAGAAGCAGCGAAATGGCGGTCACCACGCCAAAGCCTGGCGCCGCGACCAGCAAGCGGCAAATCAGCTCGCGCGCTTGGAACATTGAGTTCGAAACCGGACGAGCCGTTCTGAAGCCTTCAGCTAAGCCGGTTCTAGAAAAGCTCGTTCAAGAGCTTGCGGTTAGTACGACCACCAGCATTGAAGTCCACGGACACACCGACAACGTCGGAAACCCGGCTTCGAACATGGCGCTATCCGAAGCGCGTGCGTTTGCGGTTCAGCGATGGCTGAATAAGCGAGCCCCAAGACTCTTCCCGACCGGACGCGTCCCGGTTCGCGCCCACGGCTCTACTCAGCCGATCGTGCCAAACACGACCAATGAAGGCCGAGCCAAGAACCGCCGCGTAGAGATCAAGGTTCAAGCCCTCCGATGAACGCACCGACCGGGCTCGCGGAAACGCCGAAGGTCACCAAACAAGCGGCGGGATTGCTTCAAGCATTCTCGCCGAATAAAATTCTCAGCCGAACGGCGATGAACATCATCATCGCCGTTCAGGTTGCGATCTTCCTGCTGCTCTGGACGTTCTCCGCCTTTGCCGTCCTGCCGAAGCCGCTTGAGGTTCTGAACTCGATTCGGGAGCTGTGGTTTAAGCAAGGGCTCGGGCAAGAGCTGATCACCAGCGTATCCCTCAACCTAGAAGCGGTGGCGATCTCCGCCGTCATTTCGATCGGTCTGGCTTACCTCACCGTTTTGCCGTTCTTCCGGCCGCTCGTGAATGCACTTGGCAAGGGGCGATTCCTGAGCATGGCAGGGTTCACTCTTGTCTTCACCCTCATCGTCGGCGGCGGCCATGCCCTCAAACTTTCGCTCCTCGTCTTCGCGATGACCGTGTTCTTCGTGACCTCGATGGCGGCGGTGGTGTCCGAGATTCCGAAAGCGGACTTTGACTACGCGCGAACGCTTCGCATGAGCGAATGGCGCGTCGTTTGGGAGGTCGTCGTTCTTGGAACGGCGGACAAAGCCTTTGAAGTGTTGCGTCAAAACGCGGCGATCGGCTGGATGATGCTCACGTTAGTTGAAGGGATTTATCGCGGCGAAGGCGGTATCGGCGCGCTCCTCTTGAACCAGCAGAAGTTCTTCAAGATGAGTGAGGTCTTTGGGATTCAAATCATCATTCTCATCGTTGGTCTTTTCCAAGACGTGATCATCGGTTTCGTCCGTCGTGCGGTTTGTCCGTATGCTGTCCTCACCCTGGAGCGAAAGTAGTGGAGCGGCCTGCCATTGCGTACGACATCAAAGAACGGCTCCTTTTGGTGCAAGGTATCCACCTGACCCTGGGCGGAAAAAACATCCTCCGCGACGTCCATTTCGAGGTCCGAAACATCGTTCGTCCGGGCATCGAGCAGGGGCAAGTCGTCGGGCTGCTCGGCCCAAGCGGAATTGGCAAGACGCAGCTTTTTCGCATTCTTGCTGGCTTAAACCCGCCGGACTCTGGGACGGTGCTGGTGGGTGAACCGGGCGTTCCGGTCAAGCCAGGGACAGTCGGCGTAGTCGCCCAAAACTATCCGCTGCTGGTCCACCGCAAAATCCTTGGCAACCTCGTCGTCGCCGGAAAGCAAGCCGGAATGTCGGCTGCCGAAGCGGAAGGTAGGGCGAAGCAACTGCTCGAAAACTTCGGCTTAGCCGATCACGGCGACAAGTACCCGGTGCAACTTTCGGGTGGACAGCGCCAACGCGCCGCCATCGCTCAGCAGTTCATGTGCAGCAACGAACTGATGCTGATGGACGAGCCCTTCAGTGGCCTCGACCCGCTGGCGTTAGGCAGGATGTGCAAGTTCATCAAAGACGTCGCGCAGACCGATGAGCACAAAACGTTCATTATCGTCACCCACGACATTGCTTCCGCCATCGAGGTCTGTGACACCCTGATCCTGCTTGGACGAGACCGGGACGAGGCTGGCGCGTTCATTCCCGGGGCAAAAATTCAAAAGTCCATCGACCTCATTGCCCGCGGCTTGGCCTGGCATGCCGACATTTCCCGGACGCCGGAGTTTCATGCCACGGTCAATGAGGTGAAAGATCTATTCGAACATTTGTAGATCAGGTTCCCGGGCCATAATGTAATTCGAAGCTAACCGTCGTGAAATTTGACCCTTCGTTACCGATTTACAAGAGCCTGAAATACCGACTCGGAGAGGCCTTTAAAGA
>CAMAPH010000093.1:0-4711 GCA_945859975.1 Chthonomonas calidirosea | reverse complement strand
CGGTTGCGGTGAACTACCTCGGCAAGCTATTCGGCGCTTGATTCGGCGGTGGGGCGCATGAAGGGGAAGAGCAGGACTTCTCGGATGTGATGGCTTCCCGTGAGGAGCATCGCCATTCGGTCTAGACCGATTCCGCAGCCGCCGGTTGGTGGCATTCCGCACTCCAGCGCGTAGATGAACTCTTCGTCCATCGGGTGCGCTTCGTCGTCGCCCTTTTCGCGTTCGCCGAGTTGCTGTTCGAATCGCTCGCGCTGGTCGATCGGGTCGTTGATTTCGCTGAAGGCGTTGCAGACTTCGCGGCCGAGGACGTAGCCTTCGAAACGACGAGTCATCTTCGGATTCGCCGGGTCCTTCTTGGCTAGCGGGCTGGTTTCGATCGGGTAGCCGACGACGAAGGTTGGCTCTTGGAGCGTTGGTTCGACGAAGACTTCCAGAAGCTTCTCGATGAGGCCGCCGAGGTTTCGCTCTTCGGTTGGATCGATTCGCTTTCCGGTGATCGGATTGACGACCAGCTTGTCCGCGAGAGCGGACTTGGCGTTGTCGAGGGTTGACAGGTCTTCGGCGCTGAGGCCGGTATGGCGCTCGATTTCTTCCAGCAGGTGGACGCGTCGCCACGGCTTGCCGAAGTCGAGTTGAATCTGGTTCGCGTCGGTTGCGGCGTCCTCGTCATCTACCGTGCCGGTGGGCAGGGTGATGTCGACGACAGTCGATCCGAAGACGGCCAGCGCTACCGACTTGAAGCATTCTTCAACCCGCATCATCATGGTTTCTAGGTTGCCGTAGGCTTCGTAGAATTCCAACATGGTGAATTCCGGGTTGTGGCGGTTGGAGACGCCTTCGTTTCGGAAGACGCGGCCGATTTCGTAGACCGCCGGTAGGTCGCCGCAGATGAGTCGCTTGAGATACAGCTCCAGCGAGATTCGCAGCTTGACGTCCATTTCGTACGCGTTGTAGTGCGTCTTGAATGGGCGCGCGGCGGCGCCGCCGGCTTCTAGCTGAAGCAGCGGGGTTTCGACTTCGAGGTAGCCGTTCGAATCGAAATAGCGGCGAACGGCCGAAACGACCTTGGCGCGATTGATCAGCACCGCTCGGCTTTCGCGGTTTGCGATGAGGTCGAGGTGGCGGTGGCGATAGCGGGTTTCGACGTCGGACAGGCCAGAGAAGACTTGGCCGTCCTTTTCCTTGCCGAGCGGTAGGGGCTCTAGCGCCTTGGTTAGCGGGAGGAACTCCGTGGCGTGGATCGACTTTTCGCCGGTCTTGGTGACGAAAAGCTTGCCCTTGACGCCGACGTGGTCGCCGATGTCGACGAGGTCGTATAGCGACCATTCGAGTTCGGTGAGTTCGTCCTTTCGGACGTAGATTTGGATCCGGGCGTCGCCGTCGCTAAGGTGAGCGAAACCGGCTTTACCCATGAGGCGGTAGGAGACGACGCGCCCGGCAAAGCTGACGTCTTTTCCATCTTCGAAACCTTCTAGCAGTCCCTCTGCCGTGTCGGTGCGGTCCCATTTCTCGATGGAGAATGGGTCGTGACCGAGCTCGCGCATTTGCGCCAGCTTTTGAAGTCGAATATCTCTGATGGACAGTTCCGTACTCATGCCGAGCCCAGAGTGTACTTGGCAGACAATTCGCGGTCCGGTCGGGTAGAAGCTAGGCATGCCACTTGCCGCCGGAACCACCGCCCCAGATTTCACCCTCAAGACCCTCAGTTCGACCGGTCTCGATGACGTGAGCCTCTCGGCAACCTATGCCGAGAAGAACGTTGTGCTCCTGTTCTTCCCGGGTGCGTTTACTTCGGTTTGTGAGCAAGAGCTGTGCGACGTCTCTTCTGGACTGTCGGCTTATAACGATCTCAATGCGCAAGTGTTCGGCATCTCGCAGGATTCTCCGTTCGCCTTGACCGCGTGGGCTTCGCAGAAGGGGATTTCCTTCCCTTTACTCAGCGATTGGGGTGGTGGGGTTACGGAAGCCTACGACGTCGTTTTCCCCGACTTCGCTGGCCTCGGTCCCGGCACGGCGCGGGCGAGCTTTGTGATTGATCGGAACGGCGTGATTGTTTACGCCGAGCAAACGCCGACGCTGCGGGATCTGCCGGACTTTGGGGCGATTCTGGCGGCGTTGGCAGCGGTTTGATTGGCCCTGCGGGGCATTGTGTGCCGAATTAATTAACGTTCCCCCTCAGGCGGATTAATTAATTACACCTCCGTTTAGGTTCAGATTTGTTCGGGTTGGTTCGGGAGTTCGGGTTCGTCTCGATCCGAAAATGGGATGTCGGGGGCCCGCATTGGGGGTGGGGTTCTTGGTCTGACAATTTAATTATAAATACTCCGGCCTTAGGACGGAAATGTAAATTTCTTCTGGTTGAACCTAGCATGTCTACAACGAAGGGCCGACGGCGGGACAAAGTGAACCTATTAGATTCAAAGTAGTCTTGTTAGGATTCCTTAAGGAGTCTCAGGTTGTGCTTGGTCTTGTAGTCGAGAATGCCGGGGTCAAAGCTGGTGAAAATGCCGGAGACGTCTAGAGTGAGAATCTTTTCGTAGCGGGTGATGGCTCTTTGTTTGTTTCCGTTTTCGGCGTCAAGTTGGGCGGCGAGGAATAGGAGTTCGGGATCGTCGCCGACGGTTTCGAGACCCGTTTCGAGCGTGTCGGCGGCTTCGGCTAGTTGGCCCAACTTCTTGTAGGAGCCAGCGGCGAGTGCGTATGCCTTGCGGAGGTGGGATTCGGTGGGGCCGGAGACGGCGATGGATTTGTTTAGCCAGTCGATTGCCGCTTCGTGCTCGTCGGTGAAGTGAGCCGTCATGCCGAGGTTGAAGAGAACGAACGGGTGGTTCGGTCTGTCGGCTAGATCGAGTCGCAAGAGCTGCTCATCGCGGGTTCTCTTTTTCTTCTGTCCGGACTCGCTTGTGTCATATCCGGAGTGCAAAACTTGCACGGGCAAACGCACAATCTGACCACCTTCACGAATTCCGCGCGCAGCAGCAGCTGCGCGGAGGCTTGGAAGGATTTGCTCGTGGATTCTTCCTTCCCAAGCTAGTTCCGGCCAGTTGCGGAAGATCTTGACGTGGTCCACTTGGGTGCCGCCACCGGCTTCTTCGAGGAACCGGACCGGCACAACGAACCCAATCACATCAGGGGCGGCGTTTGCGACGGCGTTGAGGATGGTTTCGCCCGTGATCGACATCATTGTGTCATCGGCATCGATCCACATGATCCATTTGCCTTTGGCACCTTTCATGCTCTCGTTGCGGGCGAGGGAGAAGCTATCGGGCCACGTACCTTCCGTGACAGCCGCGCCAAAATTTCGGGCAATCTCGATTGTCTTGTCAGTGCTGCCGGTGTCGTGAATTAGAACTTCGCGGAAGTAGGGCGATGCGGATTCAAGACATTCGGCGATGACTCGCTCTTCGTTCTTCACAATCATGCAAAGCGAAATGTCGGCCTTCGAGACAAGAGCGGCGGCGCGGGCACGACGACTTTCCGGTCTGTTATCGGGATTAAATACAACCGGCTCGCCCGAAGTCCCGGCGAGGTGGTTGACATATTCAGATTCAAGATCGTCTCGCCACTTGGCCACATATTTCCGGTGATTCTCTTCGAGAAGGGCTTGGAGATCGAACGACTTTTCCGAGCGTGTGACGGCAAGTCGCCGCATAGTCTTAGAGCCTTCGTGGTGAATGTACGCACGGCGGGAGATGACGAGTCGATACCCAGCACGGCGTAAGCGGTAGGAAAGATCGTTGTCTTCGAATGTGCCAAGGCCAAATCGTTCATCGAAAAGCCCAATTTCATCAAGTGCCGACTTGCGAACGGCGAGGCAAAAGCCAACGAGCATATCGGTATCTCGGTCGTCGGTCGCTCTCGCGGCGAATGAATCGGCGAAGAGATCGATCCCGGCTTCATCGAGATAGGTTGGTGAGATTCTTTGAAAATGACCGCAATTGTTGGTGTACGGCCCAGCGGCGGCGATGGTGCGACTTTGGTTTAGGCTCTCAAGTAGGCGCATCAATCCGGCCCTCGGCACGACGGTGTCACTGTTCAGAAACAGGACAGTTTCGGCAGTCGCCATTCGAGCACCTTGGTTTGAAGCTACGGCAAAACCGAGGTTAGAGTCATTGATGATTGACTTCACCCATGGATAGTCAGGAATGTTTATCCCGCTGCCGTTGTCGATGACGATGACTTCTTCGATGTAATCGAGACATCTCGATAGGCTGAGGATGCAACGATCAAGGTCTTCTTGCCCGCCGTGCACGGGGATGACCACGGACGCCTTCGGCAGAGATGGAAATGCGATTGGCGGTAGCGGATGCGCGATGCATCCAATGCTCTTGAGGATGTCCGGAGTTTCGATGCGTTGAACGAACGCATACGAGCCCGGATGGGTGGGGTGCACGTCCCGAAGAAACGGATCCAGTTCCCACCGTTTCCAGACCCGATCCCACCATTCCGGCACGATTTCGTCTCGGTGGCTCCAGGTCGTGATCTTCCTTTGAATTCGCTCGTCTCCGCCGGCATAGCTCAGGTGGTGGACGATGCCGAACTGCTCATTGAGAAAGAGCGATTTACCGCCTTCGAACTCGCGAATATGAACGTGCTGCGCGTTGTGCAGATTGATGAGAATGCACGGCGTGAAAGGTTCGCGCGGACGAACCACATAGTCAGTGCCTTTCCAGTAGGTGTCCCATGTGATGTAAACGCGGTCGGCGAAGTT
>CAMAPH010000092.1:0-4809 GCA_945859975.1 Chthonomonas calidirosea | reverse complement strand
TTGCCCTCAAAAAGTTCCTAACCAAGAGCCGCAAGTGGCGGACCCAGGAGTTCCATACGGTACTTTTCGTGCAAAGCCGCGATGGCGGGCATGTTGGGCTCTTCGCTCGCTTTAAGCAGGGCATCTAGTTCGATGAAGAACTCATCCAGTCCGGCGGGTTCTACGACGAGAAGGAGCTTGCCGAACGCTTCGCCGATGTTCTGGTACTGGTGCACGACGCCAGCGGGAATAAACACGGTGCTTCCCGCCGAGGCAGTGATTTTTTCGCCATCCAGTACGAAGAGAAACTCGCCCTCAAGTACGAAGAATGTTTCGCTGTCCGTCAGGTGGCTGTGGAGTGGCGGGCCGCCCTTCGGCGGGGTTTCTCCGTGAATGACCGTCAGCTTTCCGCCGGTTTGCTCACCCGACACTTTGATCGTGACAAGGTCTCCGAAGATGTTCAGGACGCGCTCGTGGGGCATCCCAGCAGGAATTACGGTGAAGGGCTGGCTAGACACGCCGAGAGTCTAGCCGAGCCTAGGGATTGCCTGCTAGTTCTGCCAAATGCTGGCCGACTTCGCCACGTCGGCGGCAACTTTGGTTACGCCAAACCGAAGATCCGCCGGGGTGAGGAAGCGGTTTTCTGCCGCCATGCCCATGTGCAAGTTTCCGCTCTCCGTGATCCAAGTAAAAACGGGCTGCGTCTTCGCGTTGTTCTTAATCAAGGCTTCGAACTTGGGCGAGCCGGAGGCGGGAGCCTTGCCGAGATTGGCGACGAGCCAAATATAGCGCTTGCTCGGGGCAATTTCCAGGCTCACAGGAATGTTGAATCCACCCTCGGACAGGCTGATTTCGTACTTTTCCTTGCCTGCTTCGCTGTTCAGCACCTTGGTGGTGTAGCCAAGCCCCTCGGTCATGGTCTTCAACGCCGCGGCGTCAAGCTTCTCGGTCGGCTGCGGCACAAAAGGCACAGCGGTGGTCAACAAAACGCCGAGAAGAGCAACGTGCAAACGGTCAACGCGCGGCAGGTTCATCATTGAAAGTAAAGGAGGGACGTAGAAGGTCGCAGAGATGATTCAACCCGGAAGAGTCAAGGCACGTCCCAGCATGCCAAGGTTTGCTGGGACGTGATCAGGGCGTCCTATTCGGTCAGGCGAATTCGGTAAACGTCTTCAACGTCCGAATCATTTCGTTTGATCGTGATGACCACGCGTTCTGGCTTGACTTCACCGTTCTTCTTGAACTGAATCACCATCTCGCCCGTTTCGGCTTTCTGCAATGCCATGTAGGAGCCGCCAGCCATTTCTGCGGCACTCAGCGAATACCCCTCCTGCTTACCATCGGCATACACCAGCACCGCCGCGCCTAGAGAGAACGTCGCAGCGACGGCGGTTTGCAGCTTGCCTTTGATCTCCCAATACTGGTCGCCGTAGCTCTCAACCGAGCCAATGCTGTCTACGCGAAGCTTGGCCAGCTTGCCCTGAACCCAAACCGACATCGCACCCGGAGCACCGTCGCGCTGTTGGACACCGGAAATCGGCACAAGGTTCACGCCGGCGTTGGTCTGAACTCCCTTGTAATCGAACGGCTTCAGAACCTCGTCTACCGGAACGTACACCTTTCCATCAATCACGCGGGCCGAGCTAGAGACGAGTTTTCCTTCAATGAAAACTTTGAGTAACTTGGCCTGCGGAGCAAACCCAACGGTCACGGCGACAGCAAGTCCAAGAGCCAAAACAGACAGATTTCGAGATGGTTTCACCATAGAATCTTACCTGTCGAGAATTATGTAGTTGCTCGATTGAAGTGGCTGACTTGTTAAGAAGCTTTACGCTCCGGCCCAGTCTCGCAGCTCATAACCAGTGCTGCGTCCGCCTGATCCATCTGCCCGCAAAATCCCCTTGGCCACCAAATCTACTAGGTCTCGGGTCGCGGTTGCGTCGGAGCAGCGCGTGAGATTTGCATACTTCTTGTTCGTGAGCTTGCCCTCCCAGCCCACCAGTATTTTGGATAGCGTCTTGCGTTGCAGATCGTTCGGTTCGTTTCTCGGTAACGCTGCCAATACTGAATCCGCGCGATCGTGCGTTCAATCCGCTATTCGCCTCAAACCATGAGGCGAATAGCGACCCTAATCGCCTCACGGGAGCCTCTTACCAGGGATCGGACGGCCAGCAAGGAGTGTCGGAAGCGTCGACAACTTCAGGGTAACGCCCCTCAACCAGAGTGAGTTTCGCGTGGCCGTCGACGAAGGCCATGGCGTTCCGGTTGTTGTGCCAGGTCGCGAGTTCGTCGTAAAGCGGGTGAAAGAATCCGTCGTTCGTTCCTTCACGGCCGCAGAGTTCTTCGCCAAACATAAACTGCCGCGACGGTTGTTCGGTGGTGGTGAGCGCCCGGTTGGCCAGGATTCCGCGTTGCGGCGGGAACTCGGCCAAGCAGCCGTTCATGGCGAAGCTTTGGCGGCTTTCTCGAACCGTCGGGTCGGCCGTGGAACCGTAGATTCCGCCAGATTTGACGTAAGGGTAGAGGCTCCCCTGGGCCGGGTCGAACCTGCCATGTCCGCCTTGGCCGAACTCCAGCACCATCGTGTAGCCGCCAGATAGGCCTTCAGAGAACGGTCCCTCGGTGACCAGGGGTAGGCGATCGTCCGATGACTCGGCATACATAAGGCTCGCCATCACAAGCTGCCGAACATTGCTAATGGAAGTCGCGCTTTGGGCGGCCGCCTTGGCTCGGGCAAAAACAGGGAAGAGCAGCGCAGCGAGGATTCCGATAATCGCGATCACCACCAGCAACTCAATGAGCGTAAAGCCGCCGTTGTTAATCTTGGAATTGGCACAATCCTTCATTCTCTTCTTCCTTCTCCCGCCCGGACTATCCAGCATAGCTCGGAAACTTTGTGATGGTTCGAATGATCGTGGCTTTGAAACGATGAGGCTCACCAGAGCCCTTCTCAATAAATTCAGCCCAGCAAAATGGACCAAGAAGTCCCTTTTGGTCCAAGATAGCCGTGCAACGTTCATCTCGAACGTCTGCACATGCCCGAGAGTTGCGTAGATTGTTTCTGGCTGGCTCGAGCGCTGGTCAAAAAAGAACTGGACTAACGCTGGCCATGATCACGAAACAAAAATTCTCCTATCTCATTCCTTTTGCCGCAATTCTTTGCGTCATTTCCGCAGGTTGCGGCGGGTCTTCATCTTCGAGCGGATCGCCGCTTCCGAGCGGAAACCGGGCTGCGATTGCCGCATCGATAAAGGGAGCCTCTTCAAGCTCGACCGCAATCAAAGAGGGTTCGCCAGACCGAGCCCGTACAAAAGCGGATCGGCAGACCATTTCTCCCGTCCTTCCTGGCCGTCCCGGTGTTGCCCGTCCGGCAGATGCGGCGAAAGTGGCACGCCTCGATGAAGGCGACATTACGGTCGGTTCGCCAATCGCCGTTTCAGACGACCTTTGGGGCAAAGTCACGGCCGTGGAGTACGCCGAAGTCCGCGGATTCCGCGATATCGCGCTCCTAAAATTTGACATCTTTGACGACGCGGCACATACAAGCCTGGTCGGATATCAGAACACCGAGAATCGGACCGTTGGAGCTGAGACCACTTACAATCTGGAAAGCAAATTTACCAAAGGCAAATACGCCCCTCGGGACTTGAGCAGCTCGTCAGTTTTCAACTTTGAAACCGGGCGAATTTCTCAGGAGTCCACGGATGCTGGCCGAGAAGAAGTGGCTCCAGGCGAGTTCCGCGATTACAGATACTCGACCCGTTGGGAAACCTTAGGCTTTGGTCAGCCGTTCACTTTCTCTAGCGAGTCTTTGCAAGGTGGAGTCCAATCCAGCACTTCCGGAACCTACTACTCCGACGGTCGGCTCGAAATGGTTTGGGTCAACACGGCGGGATACACGATTCGCTGGACCAGCAATGCAGACGGATCTGGAGAGTTCCAACTTGAAAACACCAACGATCCGCTTTGCCCAGCGACCGGCACCTATGGCATCGATGGCAAAGGAACGATCACCTTTGTTGACGGCACGAAGGCCGACTTCAATCTCTACGACAACGCGTTCTGGCGCTAAAGCGTAAACGACCTAAGGGCCGTAACGGTGATTTCACCGTTACGGCCCGATTGCTTTATCGGGTTCATGCTCAGCGCGCGGGATTGTTTTCGGGCTTGCCTTCCACATGGCATTTGGCACAAAACCCTTGTGCATAGAAGAGGACCCTTTGGTGTAACGTGCAGAAAATGCACGATCGAATTGCGGGCGCTTTGGCCCTGAGTGCGCTTGCGGATGCAGCCGGGTTTGCCCATGAACCCCACGGCTTGGCGGGCAAAATTGGAGATCCTGCATCGCCGCTGCTACCTCTCGTCCAACCGTTCCGAGAGGCCAAAGCCAATCCGTGGAACCTGTGGGCCCGCAAGCGGGAGACTCGCGGGCGGCGCGGGGTTGTTACCGACGATACGTCGTTCCGAATCCATCTCCTAGAGCCATGGCTTCGAGATACCCGGGAGGTGTCCGAACCCAGCTTCCGGTCTTGGCTTCGAACCGCGAAATTCGCTCATCCGGTAGCTCCTCGACTTGCTCGCATTCTCGAAAAAACTTGGAAAGCTCAAGAGCGCAATCGGCCTTACGGGTTCTTTTCGCCCGGCCTCGAGACCGCTTGGGGGCAGTTCTTGTATGGCAGCTTGATCTTGCACGATAGCGCGCCAGATTTAGAATCGTTCTCTCGGCTCGACCCGATGAATTCGTTGGCGCGATTTGCGGGAGCAATTCCGGACCGAGCCGTACCTGTGACAGAACACGAGTTTCTCGATCAACTGAGTTGCGAGACGAGA
>CAMAPH010000091.1:0-5004 GCA_945859975.1 Chthonomonas calidirosea | reverse complement strand
CTTCCAGGCCATCGCGATTTCTAGCGATACGCCCGAGGTAGGCACCCTTCAGACCAGCGACAAGATGCTGAACACGCTGGTCAAGAACGCCTGGTGGACGCAAAAGATGAACTTCATCGACGTCCCTACCGATTGCCCGCAGCGCGATGAGCGGCTCGGCTGGACGGGTGACGCTCAGGCTTACGTCGAAACCGCCGCGTACTACTCCGACGTTCAGGCCTTCTTCAAAAAGTGGCTGGTCACCTTGGACGACGACCAGCGAAAAGACGGCCAGTATCCAAAGGTCGCCCCGGTTCTTGCGGGACTTGACGATGGCGGCCCAGCTTGGGCTGACGCCGGTGTGATCTGCCCAATGGCGATCTACGACGCTTACGGCGACAAAGAGCTCCTCGCCCGGCACTATCCGAACATGAAGCGGTTTATTGCCTTCTGCAAGAACCGATCGAAATCGAATCTCCTGCCGCCCGATCAGTTCCACTGCTTCGGAGACTGGCTGAGCATTCGCGCCGAAACGCCGAACGACGTGATCGCCCAGGCTTACTTTGCCGGCAGCGTTGCCCTCGTCGCCCGAGCCGCTCATGAGCTTGGCAAGACGGAGGATGAAGCGATGTATGTGGACCTACACGAGAAGGTGAAGAAAGCTTTCCAAGACGCCTACGTTTCCGCGGATGGCAAAGTCAAGGGCGAAACCCAGTGCGCGTACGTGCTCGCACTTGGCTTCGACTTGCTACCAGAAAGCAAGCGTGACCAAGCCGCCGCGCACTTGATCAAGGACATCGAAAATCGAAACTGGCACCTCAGCACCGGATTTGTCGGAACGCGAGACCTGATGCACGTACTCTCGAAGATCGGACGGAATGACGTTGCCTTCCGACTTCTGCACAACACGACGTTCCCCAGTTGGGGCTTCACCATCGTGAACGGCGCGACGAGCATTTGGGAGCGATGGGACGGCTGGACGCCCGAAAAGGGCTTCCAAGACGCGGGGATGAACTCCTTTGCCCACTACGCCTACGGCGCGGTCGCGGGTTGGATGTACAAAACGATTGGTGGCATCAGCCCGGCCTCGCCCGGCTACGCCACCATTCGCATCGCTCCGCAGTACGACCCCCGATTGAATTGGGCGACAACGACCTACAACTCCGTGCGTGGCCCGATCCGGACCTCCTGGAAGCGAATGGGGTCGAAGGTGGTTCTGACCGTTCAAGTACCGCCAAACACTCGCGCGGCGATCGAAGTGCCTCGCGGCAATGGCCAAATCGAGCGCCACAACGTCGGCTCCGGAACCTGGACCTTCTAAAGTAAGTCCGGCTCGATCCTTAGGATCGAGCCGGATAGTCAGTCTTCGTGCATCACGATCTTGGCTTCAACCCGTTGGTTGATTTCCCAACGTTCGCCACGGTGCTTGACCCGATCTTGCAAGAAGTCTCGAAGCGCCAATAAAGTGCGATCGTTTGGCGCGAGCTTGATGCTGTCTTCGACGACCGGCCATGCTTCTTGATACCGATTGAGTTGGATGAGGCATTGCGAAAGGTACAAGCCCGCCTTCCACATCTTCGGATCGAGGTTGAGCGCCCGTCGCAAGCTTTCAACCGCGCCCACGTGGTCCTTCCGCTGCATCAGACACCAACCCAGATAGCCGTTCACCTTCGGGTTCACCGGTTTGCTGCGCAGAAACTCGCGACAGCCTTCTTCGGCCGCCGTCCAATCCTGATTGGCTAATCGATCCTCGATTTCTTCCTGGGTCATCTCCGCAACTCCTTACAGCATAACGCTGAAACAGCGAGTACGTTACAGCGCAAATGTTAAGGGCTCTCCGGCGAATGCCGAAGAGCCCTTTTCGCGGGACTTATGTCCCGCTTACTTAACCTGCTGAACGAGAACGTCGATGGCCTTGTCGAGCTGGACATCCTTTCCGCTGAAGAACGCGTCTGGATCAACTTCCAGCATGAAGTCCGGAACGACCCCCATGTTCTCAAGTGGCGAGCCATCCAGTCGGTACACGCCAGTACCCGGCATTCGAGCGATGGTTCCGTCAACCAACTGGAATCCGTTGGTGTAGATGACATAACCCGGAGTTGGCATACCGATCAAAGTTGCCAGCTTTCGAGCCTTCATCGAGTTCGGGAACATCTCCGCGTTCGAGAAGCTCGTCTGGTTGTGCAGCACGACCATCGGGAAGTTCGCAACCTGACCAGGGCCAACGATCGGCGCTTCATCTCGAACTTGGTAGACCGCGTTTGGCTGTCGTTCCAAGATGTCCAAGATCCGGTCGGAAGTGTTGCCACCGCCATTGTTTCGAACGTCGATGATGAGCGCTTTCTTATCCTTCATCACCTGCCAAACCTGCTGCTGGAATCGATCCAGTTCTGGCTGGCTCATGCCCGCGATGTGAACATAGCTCGCCTTTCCGTTCGACTTCTGCTCAACGTACTTGCGTCGAGACTCAAGCAGGTTCGCAAACACGAGTCCGTTGAACTCGCCGCCACTCATGGCTCGGTACTTCACTTCTCGGGTCTCGCCGGCCCGGTTTCGAACCGTCAAGGTCAGCTCACGGCCCGTCTCTTCGTTCAGAACGTCTCGGTAAAGCGCTTCGTTTGCGCTGACCGCGACGCCGTTGATCTTAGTGACCACTTCGCCCGCAACCAGCTTCGACTTCGCGAAGCTTCCCGGCGTTCGAGCCGGAACTTCCTTGATCTTGATTCCTTCGCCCTGCCAGTCGTAGTCGAAGGTGAATCCAAGGTGCGCGCTCTGCTGGCTAGAAACTGGCGATGGCGATGGTGCCGGAGAGAGTTCCGCGTGGGAAGCCTCTAGCTCGCCAACCATCATGCCTAGCACGGTTGCCATGTCGTTGCGATGTCCGACCGAAGGCAGGTATCGCTCGTATTTGGCCCGTAGCGCAACCCAGTCTCGGCCGTGGAAGTTTGCATCGTAGAAGCCACGGTTGAATTCTCGCCAGAACTGCGAGAATGCCGCCTTTCGCTCAAGTCGCAAGTCCCGGGTCCAGTCGGCGCGGAAGGCAACCGTCTGCGTTGGGAACTGTGGTGCTCGTATGTTGAGCAAGTTGATCTGGCCGCCTCGGCTGAACTCAATCTGCTTGCCATCGGCCGCAATCTGGAAGTTTCGAACGCCGCCGCCTGGTACTACCGATCGTGCATTCTCACCCGAGTAATCCACCCGCTGGATTTCGCCGTTTGAAGAGAAGTAGATTGCGCCGGTCTCCGGATCGACCTGCACGTTGCCGGTAACCGGGAGGCTCACGAATCGACGGGATCGAGTCTCGATTCCGTCAAAGTCGATCTCGACCTTCACCGCTTCTTTCGGCTTCTTGTACTCAAGTTCGAGCTCCGAAGCGCGTGATTCTTCGGGCTGGAGCGGAAGAATGTAGAGGGCATCTCCGGCTCGGTTGCCGCCGTAATACAGATACTTACCGTCGGCCGACCATCGTGGAGCGAAGTGCTGCGCGTTTAGCTGGGTGACGTCGTTGACCTTGCCGGTCTCGACGTTGACCACGTAGATGTTCTGCGCGGACTCCCAGTAGTAATAGCCCGATCCATTGAGGACTTCTGCGTACGCAACGTACTTCGAGTCGGGTGACCAAGAGTAGTCGAAGGCCGAGTTTCCGGTTCGTTCCAGAATTCGCTTCGCGGTGCCGCCATCAATCGGAACCACGTAGAGGCCGCCCTGCTTTCCGGTTTGCCAGAAGCTGACCGATTTCTTGTCTGGCGTGATCTGCAGGCTGCTAACGTCGGCATCGACGGTCGTGATGGCCTTCGACTGTTTCGTCGCGACATCCATTCGGTACAGTCGCTCGGCACCTTCTCGGTCGCTGACGTAGAAGATCGCCTTGCCATCTGGCGTCCAAAGCGCAGATGCGTCTGATCCTTCCCAGGTGGTCAGGCGGGTGGCGTCGTCCTTGTTCGGACCCTTCCCTTTCTTAACTGGAACAGTCCAGAGGTCGTTGCGCGCGGTGAACACGACGGTCTCGCCGTTCGGGCTCAAGCTGAAGTCTTGCGCGCCGGAAGTTAGGACGAGTCGCTCTTCGGTCGCCGTCTTGTCGTCGACGTTTGCCGTGATCGAAATCTTCTTCGGCGCATCGCCTTCGGTTGAGACATAGATTTCGCCATCTCGCTCAAAAGCGACGACGGTTTTCTTCTTGGCCACGGTGAGGAACCGAACGCCATCACCTTCAAACTTCGTGACCGGATTGGCCTTGCCGCTGGCATCGATTTGGTAGATGTTTGGCGTGCCGCCAGCGGTGTACTTCACCTTTGGAATCGGCTTGTTCACGTAGCTGCTGCTTGGGACCTTTGTGGTCATCGTGACGGTGTGAATGCCGGCTGCCGTCCAGTTACTCCAAAGGTGCTGCAGGCTGGTGTCGCGTAGGTTAGACCGCTTCTTCGCGTTCAGATCGTAAACCCACATCTGTGCGGCGTTTGAACCCTCGTAGCGCGCTCGGTTCCAAGGGAATCCAAATCGGCGGTAAAGCACCTTCTGGCCGTCGGGCGAGAACTTCGGATCGCCGATCGACATGAGGTCGGAAAAATGGCTGACGAACTTTCCGGTGGTGACATCAACCGTAAAAACGCTGGCCCAGCGGCTGTCGCGGCTGCCGCTGAAGAGGATCTTGCTGCCGTCTGGAGACCAGTCGCTTGGGACGTCATTTCCGCTGTGATAGGTGATGCGCTTTGGCGTTCCGCCGTCGGCCGGAACGACGTAAATTTCGTTGTTGCCGTTTCGTGCACTGGAAAAAGCGATCCACTCGCCATCGGGAGACCAAACTGGGTTATCGTCGTATTCGACGTTTGAGGTCAGCGGGGTTGCCTTTCCGCCGGTGCTACTGGTTACCCAGATGTCACCTTGGTACGCAAAGGCAAGTCGTGTGCCGTCTGCGCTAAGCGCAAGCGAGCGCACTCCAAACAACGGAGTCGGCTTCGGCGCACCCAACTGTGCGGTCGTAAGCACCGGGGTCATAAGCAAGGCTAGGGCATTCATTCTCAGGTT
>CAMAPH010000090.1:0-5359 GCA_945859975.1 Chthonomonas calidirosea | reverse complement strand
CGATACATCGGATGCCTGTAATGCATAAGGAACGCGGGCGTTTTCTTCGGCGGCTTCGATGACGGTGGAATACATAAAGTCCATGCCGAAGATGAATTCTAGGCTGGAGAAGTTGGTGATCTCGGGCATGGGTGAGCCCATGCCGGATGGCGTCATGGCATAGAGGTTTCCGGGGATCATGATGGCGGCGCTTCGGCCGGTGACCATCCAGGAGTGGGTGGGATGCAGGGTTCGCGTCTTAGCCCCTAGCACTTGGAAGGCGGCTTCGGAAATTTCGCCGTTTAGAATGGGGGCGGTTGATACATCGAAGGTGTCGAACGGCGCCGAAAACGTGGGGAAATAGTTGACCAGCTTGCCCCTGCGAGCCAACACGAAGTTCACGAGGTCGGTGGCGGTTTCGTCGTAGGCTGCCGGAACTCCGCCATGAATCACCACCGGACTATCGCGGTTTAGGAGTGGTTCGATGAGTTCTAGCAGCTTGGCCATGGACGCAAGAATCCTACCTTAGCGGTTCTTGCGGCCCAAGGCTTTACTCCAAGCGGTAATCGCCCGGATCGAACTCGTATTCCTGGGTCGCTTTGGCTCCGGCCATGGGGGAGCGGCCGGTGGAGGTGAGCTCCAACATTCCGCCCGCGGCCAGAACCTTTTCGTTCCACATAATGATCTCGATTCCGTGGTCCATGTCCCAGGCGGTCTGGAAGTTGTAACCCACGATCCATTCATTTTCTGGCTCGCCGCGCACGATGCTGATTCCGGTGAGTTTGAAGAACCGATTCAGCTGCTCGGCTGGCTCACCGCCGAGTTCGCCCTGGATAAATTCCCAGTGCTTTTGCCAAACCGGCATGCCAGGCAGATTGTCTTCTTGGAGCTCAACGAGGCACCGAGAATGGATCGCGGCGAGCTTGACTTTAAGGGCGCTTTCGATCGCCTCGAGATTGGATTGGATGAACTCCCAAGTGGGCAGGTAGCTTTCGTCGGGAACGTAAACGCAGAGCGAAATGACGTCGCCCGGCTCGCGGCAAGAGGTGCAGCAAGGGTCTAGCGGGGCTGGGTCTTTGGTGAGTTCCCACGTATGGAAAGTCTCGTCGTAAACCGAAAAGGGCACATAGAAATCCCTCAGAAACGGCTTCGGCTCTTCCCAAATTCGCGGATTATCAAAGTCCTGCTCAACCACGCGACGACGTTACCTGAGGTGCGACGGGGCCTAGGAATCGATTCGGGCGTACCACATGGCGTTTGCGGCTTTCAGTCGGGTGATGTAGCTTAAGAGTTCGGTTGACTCTAATTCAGACTCGCGCCGGCGCTCTTCGATAGAGTCGAAGACGTCTGGCAATTCAATCTCATAACTCGGCAGCTGCTTTTGAAATTCCAATAGATCTTGCTGGAGCGCTTCGAGCTGTTGGGTGTCCAGCATGGCGTGAGTTGGCCAATAGATTCGGTCATACGGCTCGGCCGACTCGATTTCCGGGGCGAGGCGGTGATAGCGGTAGGGCGTCATGCGCAGCATTTGGTGGCTAGCGCGGTCGCCTTCGAACATCTCCTCTGCAAGATCGAAAATGTGCTGTTGAATGGCGCCGTGTTCTGTTTTTTTCACGGTAGTCGACGGCTTCAACTGGGACCACATGCTGCCGATTGCCGAGTCCCAAGCCAGGGCTTCCCCTTCGGTGAGATCGCCGTACCAGTCGTCACTCGCTAAGCGTTTTGTCACCCAACCGGTCGGGTCAGTTTGCCAAACGGGCGGGACTTCTTCGAAGAAATCGTTTGCGTCTTCGTTCGAAGCGAGTGCCTTTAGGAACTTGTCAAGAAGGGGTGAGGAAGGCGCTTGAATGAACGCCAAGAACGCCTCTTGATCGATTGCGATTGTTTGGAAGGCCGCCATTGGTTTCCATTGCTGATGATACTTATAAGGCGTTCCTGACATACCGAAGCTCCGTGCGTCGGTGCAGGTCCGGACCCGGCAGTACACTCTGCGACCGTGTCTGAAGAACGACTAGACGTCATTGCGCACTCGACTGCGCTCGCCCACGAGAAGCCGGAATGGCTGCGCGAGAGGCTGGAGTGGTTTCAGGACCAGAAGTTTGGGTTGCTGCTGCACTGGGGGCCCTATGCGCTTTGGGACTGCTGCGAATCTTGGCCGCTTTCGCCGGGGGACGAGTGGGCGCGGAACGACGACATGGAGTGCTGGACCAGCCGTGGCAAGGACCTGGCGCAGTTTCAGGCCGACTACTGGGCGCTTAATCGGCAGTTCAATCCGGCCAAGTTCGATCCCGAATCTTGGGCAGCGGCGGTGGCGGACTCGGGGATTCGCTACGTTTCGCTGACCGCGAAGCATCACGATGGGTTCTGCATGTGGGATACCCAGGAGACGTCCTACAAAATTACTAGCCCGGAGAGCCCTTATCCGGTGGATGTTTACAAGGGTTTTTGCGACGCTTTTCAGGAGCGCGGGCTTGGGGTTTCGGTTTACTTTTCGAAAGCCGACTGGCACTCGCCAGCATATTGGTCGCCCGATGCGCCGGTGGTCACGCGCCAGGCGAACACGGTCGGAACGCCGCTTTGGGATGAGTTTGTGCGGTTCACGCACGCGCAGATTCGGGAGCTGATGACGGGCTATGGAAAGGTGGACGTGCTGTGGCTCGATGCGGGTTGGGTCAAGGCGGAGCGGGGCGAGGACCTGGACATGGCGGGCATGATCGGCATGGCGCGCGAGCTGCAGCCGGGGCTGATTGTCGCGAACCGGACGGTCGGCGACGAGTTTGAGGACTTCATTACGCCGGAGCATCAGATTCCGGATGAGCCGCTGGATCAGCCTTGGGAATCTTGCCTTTGCATGGGGACCAGTTGGAAGTATTCCGGGCCGGAAACGTTCCGACCGGTCGGGGAAATTTTGCGGATGCTCATTGAAATTGTCTCGAAGGGCGGCAACTTCCTGATCGGTTTTGGGCCGACTCCCGATGGTGAGTTTCCGGCTGGGGCGATTGAGCGATTGAAGGAGATTGGCGCTTGGATGAAGATAAATGGCGACGCGATCTACGGAACTCGCGCGATTGCGCCTTATTTTGAATCTGGGATTAGGTTTACGCAAAAGGGTAACCGGGTTTTTGCGTTTCTAGTGGATGAGTCGGCTGACCGTCTTGTGTCTCTAAGGCCTAAGGCTGGTGCGGAGTTGAGGCTCCTTGGGTCCTCGTTGGCGGTGGAGTGGACGGAGGTAGACGGCGCGTGCGTGTTTACTTTGCCAACTAGTGTCGACGCCTTGCCGCGCCCATTGACGCTGTACTTTGATCGCTGAAGATTTGGGTGGGAGGTTTCTGCTCGACTTTTGCCTAGGTAAAAGTCGAGCAAAATCCCTCCGCTAATGTCCTTTGCACTTAGCAAAAGAATCTAACAAGGAATCTTTTAGTACATCCTATCGTTTTGTAGCGGCCTGATAGACCACTTGCCCTTCTTTGATCGTCTGAACGACCCGAATTCCGATGATCTTCGAACGTCGGACCTTCAACGGATTTTGATTTAGCACCACAAAATCGGCGAGTTTGCCCGTTTCAAGTGATCCCTTCGTTCGTTCTTCTTGGTGCTGATATGCCGCCCAGATTGTCATTGCCTGCAGAGCAACATAAGGGCTGAGTCGCTGCGAGGGCCCTAGTACATAGCCGGACCTGGTGGTCCGATTGACCGCGCTGTCTAAGACTCGCATCGAATTTGGAAAAGTAACGGGAGCATCATGATGGATCGTGAACTTCATGCCGGCCCGCAGTAACCAGCCTGTTGGTGAAATGTTCTCCGCACGGACAGCGCCGGCAACGGATTGACGATGCCAATCACCCCAGTAGAATGTGTGCATTGGATACAAAGACGGCATGATCTCAAGTGCCTTGAGCTGCTGAAGCTGATCCTTCCGCAAGTATTGCCCGTGGATAAGAACGGTTCGGTTACCCTTGGGCGGATACTGAGTTCTCGCTTTCTTCACAACTCGTATAAGTTGATCAATTGCGGCATCACCATTTCCGTGGACAAGCAGATTCCATCGGTTTTTGAATGCAATCGTAACCCACTTTTGCGCATCCGCTTCGCTAAATGCGGGATAACCGCGATACGACTTCGGCTGGCCGGCAGGAACCTCGTGATAGGGGTGGGTGAAGAACGCGGTCTTACCTTGTGGCGATCCGTCAAACGTTAGCTTTACCCCTCCAAAGCGATACCTATTCTTATAGCTGGAGGACATTGGAAGAATCGCTTCCGCTCCGTTGGTATCAAGAGCGGGAAATGCGACAACATCGAGGACATACTTCTTCCGGTCGGCACCAGCGCTTAAGGTCGAGAGCATCGCAGGCTCCGCACGACCTTCTTGAATTGTTGTGAATCCATTGGCCGCATAGATCTTCTGCGCCGCAATGACTTGTTCGACTTTTTCGGCCTCGTTGAAATCCGGCAGCACCTTAAAAAGCGCCACGAAAAACGCGGTCTCTTCGAGAACACCATTGGGTTCTTTACTGCCAGGCTTTCGGACAATCACGCCGCCTTGAGGGTTCGGGGAAGAAGCGGAAACCCCTGCCATCTTAAGCGCGAGCGAGTTCATGGCACCAAGGTGGCCAGATTGATGGATAACCACAATCGGAACCTTAGTAGAAATGGCGTCGAGTTCAGCCACGTTTGGACTTCGCTTCTCTTTCAGCTGAGAGTCATCATAATTAAAGCCAATCGCAACTCCGAACTTCTTAACAATCGGAGACTTTGCGATATGGCCTCGCATCACCGCTTGCAATTGACTAATCGTCCCCACGGGTCCATCGGGTTGAGGCAAGAGGTTTGCGCTAATTGCTTGCACTCCAACCGAAACAAAGTGGCCGTGCGCGTCGAAGAATCCTGGCAACAAGCACCTACCGTGGAGGTTTTGGGTCACGGTGAGGGGACCTTTAAATGGACCAATCCCTTTAGCAGAGCCTGCGTAGATAATTTTGCCGTCGCGAACTGCTAACCGTTCAACATACTTTGGCGCTGGCCCTGCCATGGTCAGGATATCGCCCCCGTAGTAAATATGGTCGGCCGGTTTTTCAATCGCGCTTGCGTTCGCGCAAGCTAGTAATAGCGCGAACGCAGCGCTAAGCCCGCTTTGAGTCATCATTCATTGCAGAATACCTTCGGTAGTAATCGGACTTTGGCTTGTGGCAGACGGACCAATCTTCCTTCTAGAACCGAACTGACCACGCAGTTGCAGCGGAAGCAAGAGCCTTTATCAAATTTGCTTAAATTTTACTGATATAGTTTTTCGTCAAGTTTGCCGAGAGCAATCTAAACTCAATCGTTGAATGCGTTTAGTTAGTTTTCAGGATTGCATTTTGCCGCTAAGAAACCGCAGTCT
>CAMAPH010000089.1:0-5608 GCA_945859975.1 Chthonomonas calidirosea | reverse complement strand
CGGGTCGCGATAATCGCGCTGATCTACGGAAACTTGATCGCCTTCGTGCTTGGTTTCGTGATCGGGAGCCTCCCGCTAAATTACGGCGTAACCGCAGAAATGGCGAGCCGCGCCGCACCGACCTTCCTAGACATGGTCGTGGCCTTCGCCAGCGGGCTAGCCGGCGCATACGGCTTCGTGAACCCGCGCGTAAACCCGGCGCTAGCGGGAGTCGCCATCTCCGTCAGCCTCGCCCCGCCGGTGGTCGCCAGCGGTCTCTTCGCCAGCTTGGGCCATTGGGACTCCGCTGGCGGCGCGATCGTGCTCTACGCCGCCAACTTCCTTTGCATCTTGCTCGCCGCCGCAGGCGTGTTTCTCTATTACCGATTAGGCAGTCCGCGCAAGGCGGAGCGAGCCGGGATCGGCGCCTACATCGGCCAGTTCTTGCCGTACCTCGCCGTCAGCGTCGTGATCGGTTGGTTCTTGATGAACACCCTCAGCCGACTATCCCGAGAAAGCGGGGAAGACCGAGCCATCCACGCGACGATCTCGAGTCTGAGCTTTCCGGAAGGATCAGACATCGACCCCCAAATCAAGCGGGAAGACTCTGAAGTGGAACTCACCTTCCGCGGCCCCAAACCCCCGCCCCGTGCATTCATGACCGCCCTCCGCTCCGGAATCGAAGAGCGAGTCGCCCACTCGATCCAACTCCGCCTGAAGTGGATCCAAAGCGAAGTGTTTGAACTCAAAGACGGCCCGGTACCCAAGTAAGTCGGGTACCGTGTCGCGATGCCAAACCGACCCAATATCACATCGATCCGCGCATACGCGATCATCATCGAATCGGGTCAGATGCTGCTCTGTCGGTTGTCCGAAGACTCGTTAGACCCCGGGTTGTGGACCCTCCCGGGCGGTGGCGGTGAGTTCGGCGAATCACCCGAGGAAACCTGCCACCGAGAAGTTCTAGAAGAAACTGGCTTGCAAGTAAAGTTAGAGCCACGGCCGTGGGTGATCTCGAAGCTGTGGGAAAACCCCGATAGCCGCATCAATTCGGTCCGATTCTTTTACTTAGCCAAGGTCGTTGGAGGCGATTTGCGTGCCGAGATCAACGGCTCTACCGATGTCGCAGAATGGGTGCCGCTCTCAGAATTGCCAAACCTCTGGCTGGCAGATACCGTCCAGTTCGCACTCTCCGTAACGGAAGTCGCCGCGGCAGAACTAAACCCAACATCCCGTTGAGTCCCGGATTCAAATCGGGTATATTTTCCTGCACGGATCGTTAGCTCAGTTGGTAGAGCAGCTGACTCTTAATCAGCGGGTCGTAGGTTCGAGCCCTACACGGTCCACCACTCCCTTCCAAGAAAATCCGGGCGAGAAGTTCATCCCGCCGAGCGAAGCAAGGAAAATTGCCAAAGGCAATCGGGAAGCCTTACACGGTCCACCACACCCACTTTCTCCCTCCAGGGCGAAACGTTCATCCCTCCGAGCAACGCTCGGGAAACTGCCAAAGTCAATACGAAAGCCGTACAAGGTCCCCAAGATTTAAACTGAAAGTGCCTCGCATTAAGCGAGGCACTTTTTGTGTTTTGCAGTCCGTACTACTCCGGCTCCATGTCGGCTGACTCGGTTCCTTCGGAGCGAGGATTCATCGAGTCGGTTCGACAATCAGCACCCAATCTGTCTTAGCTTGCGGTGGCGTAAAGGCGACGGATGCACCAGTCGCGACCGTTAGCGATCGGCCAGCTTTGCCGGTGCGAGGGTCAAACCATTGGGCCTTGACTCGGCCAAAGCTAACTTGGCCAGAGCTAATTAGCCTTGTGTCGAGCTGGAATGGGGAGCCCGTTGGCGTGTACACCATGGCCCATTTTCCGTTACGATCTCGCAGGGCAGCAAGGTGATCGTTCGGTGTATCCGGATTCGGTGAGACAATCAGACTATTGTCGGGTACCCGAGAAACCGGACTGTGCGATTCGATAAGCCGACGCAGGTAGCCCATTTGCTGCGATCCGGGCAGTTTGAGCGCTTCTCGCCATGGTATTCCCACCGTCCAGTGTGCCTTGCCCGCACCCAAGGTGTGGAACTCGTACACTTCGCAGGCTCCGTACGTGTGTCCTGCCGCGCCCGAGAAAACGCTTTGATAGGCCTGACGTCGAACATCGTAGGCATTGATGATGCGGACGCCGGGGCCATTTGGTACCAGCGCGTTCGTAATGTTTTCGTAGGCAGCTTCGCCGTCCAGCACCGGTTTAGTTGGCGTCTTTCCGTAGTCGCCGACGGTGAGCTGATACGCCGGAAGGTCAGCGTTATGGCCCGATTGCAGCATATTGAAATCCAACCAGGGATCGGCGTGGAAGAATCTCGACGAACTCTGTCCTCCCGCCGGATGATGGGTCATGAGCTGATCGGCCCGTCCAGAACTGCGTTCTAGCTCAGATGCGAACGCCCGGATGATGTCGGCCCAGCCGTTCGGCCACCGATCGGCACCTAAGAGCCAGAACATCTGCCGCTTGCCAAACCGGCCCGCGAGATACCGTGCGTACGCTTCATGTTTGCCCACTTCTTCCGGACCCGGCTCAGGGAGTCCAGAGAGCCAGAATGGAACGACGGCCGGATACAGGTTGTGCCGCTCGATTCGGTCAAGTACCTTTTCGACATGATCGAAATAGCGCGGATTTGGTCGAGCCATATCGTCATCTAAGTACGGCTTTTCACCAGACAGGTTCCCATTTCGACGTGCGTCCCACGGCACGAGAATGAGCTGGATAACGTTGAAGCCCTTTCGTTTCCGATCGGCAAGATACTCATCGATCTCTTTCAACGTGAGACGGGTTGTCATGGTCCATCCCGTGTCGGCCAGCCAGAAGAACGGCTTCCCGCCCGCCGTTTCAAAGTTGCGCCGGTCTGGGCTGATACGAATGGGCGCTAGCTGCGCGGGTGCAACCGCAGCAGCGGCCAAAAGAGCAATGGTGGATGTTATTTTCATCGGATTCGGCTCCTTACAACTTTGCCGTCCTTCCAGGTGATGTCGACGGTCTTTCCGCCGCGAGCGCGTAGCCCGCGAACGGAACCACCCTCTGCCCATGCCTTCGGCAGAGCGGGCAGCAGCTGGATTTTGCCAGTGTGGCTTTGCAGAAGTATTTCGGCGATACCTGCAGTAACGCCGAAGTTGCCATCGATCTGGTATGGCGGACAAGCACAAAAAAGATTCGGATAGAGACCCGCTTGGTGCGGAATATTGGGGTCGTTCACCCGCGTTGGAGTCATGAAGTTCAGCAGCAACTTATGCGCTCGGTCCCCGTCATGCAGCCGCGCCCAGAAGTTAACCTTCCAAGCGAGAGACCATCCCGTACCACCGTCACCGCGCCGCTCTAATGTCTTTTTGGCGGCGGCCGCCAACTCCGGCGTCCCCTGAGGGGTGATTTGATTCGACGGATGCAGGCCGTAAAGGTGCGAGACATGCCGGTGTTGAGGTTCCACCTCCTCATACGGTTCGAGCCACTCTTGTAGCCGACCATCTGGCCCGATCTGGTGCGGCGCAAGCCGCGCTCGGGCCGAGCTCAGCTTTGCCCGAAGTTCTGGATCCACCCCGAGAATCTCTGCCGCGGCAATCGTATTGCCGAAGACCTCGCGCGCAATTTGCATATCGTGCGTCGGCCCCATCGCCGTGGCTAACGGGCCCGAACCCGGCAGACGGTACAGATTCTCTGGCGAGTTCGATGGGGCTGTCACCAGCCACCCTCTCTTTGGATCTTCGATAAGGATGTCGTAGATAAACTGCGCGCCTCCCTTTAGCACCGGATACATGTCACGCAGCTCCTCGACGTCTCCGCTAAAGGCATACCTCTCCCAAACGTGTTCACAAAGCCAAGCCGCACTCGTACAAGTTGATCCCCACTCCGCGCTTTCTCCGGGTGAGGTGAACCGCCACGGGTTAGTGATCACATGCGACACCCAGCCCGAGGAGTTGTAATACGCCTTAGCCGTTTTCCGTCCATTCTCCGAGAGTCGCTGGACAAATCGCAGTAGAGGCCGAGTGCAGTCTCCAAGCCCGGTGGTCTCTGCGGGCCAGTAGTTCATCTGCAGATTGATATCAATGTGAAAGTCTCCGTTCCATGGCGTAAGTAGCTCCTCCGCCCAGAGGCCCTGCAGGTTGGCAGGCAAAGGACTATCGGGCCGCGAACTCCCGATAAGCAGGTACCGCCCGTAATGGAAAGCAAGCGCCGCGAGAGAAGGATCCTTTTCCCCCTTTGCCACCGCAAGCAGCCGTTCCGGCGTAGTGCGGCGAGCCGACTCCCCGTAAGGAAGCGTCAAAGCGCATCGGCGATAGAAGCTCTGATGGTCCCGAACGTGCGCGCTGCGCAGCGATGGATACGAGACCTTGGACGCCTTCTCGACATGCGACTTCACCCGCTCAGCGAAATCCGGGGTGACCATCGAGGTCCCAGCAGAAAAGACCAACGTAACCGAGTTCGCCTTAGAGACCCGGAGGTGCCCGTTCTCGACCATCGTCTTTCCGCCCGAAGCAACAACCCGGAGCCGGCCCTCAAACTGCACGCCCAACTGGTTTGGGACCCCGCTATTCAAGCCACCTCGAATCACGATGTCCGTTCCGTCCGCACTCACCGTTGCGCGTTCGGGCCGAGAGAGACCCGCCGTAAAGTTGACCGAGCCCCGTCGATCTGCCGTAATCCGATACACAATCGCTTGCGCCGGAGCAGATACAAAACTTTCGCGCCGGAACCGAACGCCCGCCTGCTCGTACTCCACCGTAGCAACGGCCTTATCCAGATCCAGCGTCCGCCGATAGTTCTGAACCGCAGCCTGTCCAAAGTCCAACCAAAGATCGCCGAAAACCTGATAGCACCCAAACGGCACATCCTTGCCATTCGCAAAGCCCGAGCCCGGTCCCTCGCAAACAAACTCCTTCTGCAACAGCGCCTGCGCCTTCGCATTCTCTCCGCCCAACAACAGCTGCCGAATCTCCGGCAGAGCCTTGTACGCATCCGCACGATCTGCCGGCTGCTCCGATCCCGACCACATCGTCGACTCATTCAGCACGACTCGCTCTCGCTCCACCCCGCCAAAAACCATCGCCCCAAGTCGCCCATTCCCCAAGGGGCAACTTTCCGTAAAGTGCGTCGCAGGAGCGGAAAAAATCATCGTGTGCGCAGGGTCGAAAGTCGGCGGTAGAAGCAACATAGTCCTATTCCATCGATCATCATTCCAAAACTGAAACCTGATCAATCGCGATGACCGATGGTATACCAGTCAAACATTTGAGCATCCTGCAAAAACACGAAAACTATCGAACGATTTATCGAAAATTGCGGACTTCGCCTCAAATCTCAAAGAGGTTTAAGCCATTTACACTCCTTTAACATTGAGAGCGTATCGTCGCCAGTGGCGGCTCGAAACCAAAAAATTGAGCGCCGAGAAATCCATGAAATCTTCACGTGCATTTACCCTGATCGAGCTCCTCGTGGTGATCGCAATCATCGCCATCCTGGCCGCCATCCTATTCCCAGTATTCGCCCAAGCAAAGCAGGCCGCAAAGAAGACCGCGGATCTCTCCAACCTCAAGCAGATGGGAACCGCATCGATGATCTACACCGCAGATTACGATGACGTC
>CAMAPH010000088.1:0-5680 GCA_945859975.1 Chthonomonas calidirosea | reverse complement strand
TCCCGGATTCCCCTTGGCGGATGATGCGCGTGGTCAACCAGTATTCTTACAGAGATGACGGTACCGGCAAGCGATTGGCTTTCACAAGGTGGGGCCTACGCCGTAGTTTTTACTCAAACGGTGCTTATCATGGGCGTCGGGGTCTACCTCGCCATGTCCATTGGCAAGAGTGCCAAGGCCGAAGGGGATGGCTGCCTCTTGGCGATGGCCAACGTCGTACTGGCCGCGCTTGGCGCGGGGATCGGATTCTTTTCGTCCCAATATCCGTTCTTCGTGCTCACCTCGCTCATTGGTGCCTGCATCCTTCCCACCGCCGCCACCGCGATTTTTGCGAGCCGAATTAGAAAAGGGTCTTCCAAAGTTGAGCGACCGCCCGACAACGAACCCTGATTTGCCGTTAATCACGAACCGCCTTCCTTTCGCCATAATTCGCCCATGACGCGTCGGATCGCAGTTCTCGCCGGAGACGGCATCGGCCCCGAAGTCACCGCCGAAGCGGTGAAGGTCCTTGAAGCCACCGGGAAGCAATTCCACTTCCAATCCGCCTTGGTTGGCGGAGCTGCCTACGACGCGGTCGGACAGCCCCTGCCCCCGGAAACCCTGGAGCTTTGCCGAAATTCCGATGCCGTCCTCCTCGGTGCGGTAGGCGGACCGAAGTACGACAAGATTCAGCCGCCGTCCATGCGACCCGAAGTCGGCGCCCTTCTTCCCTTGCGCCGCGAACTCAACCTTTACGCGAACGTGCGCCCCGCAAAGGCGATGAAGGCGCTCCTAAACGCCAGTCCGCTGAAAAGCAATCGGGGCCTGATCGATCTCGTCGTGATCCGAGAACTGACCGGCGGAATTTACTTTGCCGAACCCCGCGAACGTCGAAACGAAGGCAACACGGCGGTCGACACGTGCATGTATCACCGACACGAAATCGAGCGGATCACCCATCGAGCATTTGCCATCGCTCGCCAACGCCGAAACGAAATTGTCCACGTGGACAAAGCCAACGTCCTCGAAACCAGCCGCTTGTGGCGCGAGATTGTCGATGAAATCGCCAAGGCAAACACGGACGTGAAGGTCACCCACATGCTCGTCGATAACTGCGCCATGCAGTTGATCCGAGAGCCAAGTCAGTTCGACGTGATCCTCACCGAGAACATGTTCGGCGACATCATCAGCGACGAAGCCTCCATGATCACAGGCTCCCTTGGCTTGCTTCCGTCCGCCAGCTTAAGCGACCCGAAGGACGGACACGTCTTCGGCCTGTACGAACCCGTGCACGGTAGCGCACCGGACATCGCTGGCCAGGGCCGCGCCAACCCGATCGCCGCCATCTTAAGCGGCGCTCTCATGCTTCGCTATAGCTTCGAAGACGACGAGACCGCGACCCGAATCGAGACCGCGGTCGAACACGCCCTCGAAGCCGGCCTGCGAACCGCCGACGTCTTTGAGCACGGCTGCCGACTGGTCAGCACCTCCGAGTTCGGAGATGCTGTCGTCTTCAAGCTACAAGCCGCCGCTTAAGCCTCGAACGTCGCGCCCGGGAAGATCTCCATCAGACGACTTTCCGTCAGCGCGACCGTCGATTTTCCGCGATCGGCATCGAGCAACGGCCCAAAGTCGAGCGAAGTCGCCGTGGCGATTTCCGCGATGCTGACCTGGAAGTCCTGAATGTTCTTGAGCACGAGGGACTCCTTCTTCACCGCGTCCTCAATCTCATCGACGAACTTGGTTTGCCATTGCATAAAGCCGTAGCTGACCAGCTGGCCCTGCTCTTCATAGGCGACGACTTTCCAAAACGCCACCGGGCACTTGACGCCGAGAATCACCGGGTCGTCAAACCGCAAAACCGGGCCGGTAAGCACCACGTACTTTCGCCGCGAATTTCTCGCCGAGCTCAGAATGCCGTTCTCCAAGCGAAGCCACGACTTGCTGTTGAAGTCCTGGTGCTGCGGGCTGCAGTTAGTCATGTAGAACGAATCATCGTTCCCCTGAACGGCTTCCCAATCTGAATCTCCCCAGACCGGATCTTCCCGCCGGACCAGGTGGCCAAAGGCGAACTTGGTCGCATCGTAGACTTCGGGGCCAAGCTGATACTGCGTCTCAATCCGCGGGTCGTACCACCAAACGTCTGCCGCTGCCTCAAGTTGGACCGCCGCCAAGTCTCGCCAGTTTCGGAGCTTTCGGTCGATCTTGATCTGTCGCTGCTTACCGCCGTCGATATCAACAATCGTGTACCGGGCCAGCTTGCGGCTCTTCGACATCACGACCGAATAGTTGCGGTACTTGAGTTCAAAACCTTGTCCATCAACTCGGGGAGTAAGGTCAGCCTGAATCCACTCCGGCAATTCCGGATGCGGAACCGAGATTCCGTTTCCAAGGAAGTCGACGCGGTGACCATCTCGGTCTTCTAGGTCCGCAATCGGTCGGACGCGAATGCGAGTTTTGGACGCTTCGGTAGAAATCTCGCGAACCGATTCAACGACAATCGCCTGCTTTCCGCGAACCGGGCGGCCGTTTTTGATCACGTCCGGATCGGTGATTAGCCGGTGCAACGCTGGGCCGTCGCCATCGACGATATTCCCCTTCTCCGTTTTGCCCGTCTTGAGCGCCTCGATGATCTTGCTGATTCGGATGCCTTCGTTCGCAACCACTGCCGTCCCGCGATGCTGCACCGGAAGCGTAAGCGACGCGTGGTGCAGCGCAACCACCTGCCACTGGCGATTGAAAACCGGCGACCCGGATGAGCCTGGCTCCGTGTCCGTGGTGTAGTGCAGAAACGCCTTAACACGCTGAACCAGTTCGCTATTAAAGAGACACAGCTCCTTTTCTCGGCCGTTTGGATGCTGAACGATCACCACCGGCTCGCCTTCCAAAATCTTGTCGGTCCGTGGCTCCAGCGGGAGCCAGCCGAGGGTGTCGAGCCCGTCTCCTTTCACCGCGAACACGGCAAAGTCCAAATCATCTTCGTGCGAAATCGCGAACGGCTTGCTCAGGTCGATTTCGAACTTGCGACGAGCAGGTTTGATATCGTCTAATCCAAATTCGAAACCAAACTCAAGTCGCGCTTCTCTCGCCTCTTCCGCATCGTGGATCACGTGCTGGTTCGTAATCACCACGCCCGGCGCGATCATGAAGCCGGAGCCCATCGCGGCACCATCCACTAGAATTCGGCAAACGCAATCCGCCGCAACTCGACCGTAATCGAGGAAGTTGACCCCGGCAAGGTCTGTCCCGCCCGAAATAGCCTCAACTCGCCGACCTTCGGCGACCGTAAGGTGTGCTACGCGGTTGACCGCTGTCTGCAAACCCGCCGCGTTGAGCACGCCAACCGTCTCAACCTCCGCGAGTCGCTCTTCTCGGACCTCGGTTTGCGACTCGTAAAGTTCCTTAAAGCGCTTGACTCGGGCTTCGGCGGTTTCTGGCAGTTCAATTTCCACAAACTATAACTACAACTTTACTAAAAAGATTTCAAGTCTTGTTAAGAAAACTTAACGTTTCATCTCCGAAACGTCCGTCACGTTGGCCAAAGTCGCGATGAACCGCGCGATGACAACCGTCAAGTACATCGTGCCAAGGAACCCCTGCGAAATCGCGATCCAGCGGGCGTCCCCACGTGGCGTAAAGTCGCCGTAGCCGATCGTCAACTGCGTCACAAAGCTGAAATACAGCGCGTCCTGCCCGGTATTTATCGGCGTGCCGGCTTGCCCAACCTCTGCATTAGGCAGCAGAAAATACAGCATCGCGTAGCAAAGCCCGGTCTCCAGGTAGTTGATGAAGCTCATCACGATGACCCTTTCCTTCGAGCCGATCACGTGCTCCGGTTGAGCCGCCCCCATCGCCACCGGAATGTAGCGGTCAAAAATCACGACACGCTGAGCGTACGCCGAGATATCCAAAATGCGCCAAATCGCAAAGCCGATCAAAAAGGTCCGCAGCGCGGTGGCCGGCGGGTTGACCAGTTCCAACCCCATCACCTCGATCGCCACGCAGCTCAGGGTCAGAAAGTCGACCCGAAGCCCGTGCCAAAGCCGGCGCCGCGTGTACTCATCGGGCTTATCAAGCCGAGTCTCCTTCCGCCCAAGCAAGAGCGTGCCCGGAAAAGTCATCAAGCAAAGCAGCGCCGCGTACAGGGTGACAATCAGCGACGCGGTGTGCGACTCCCGCTTGTACCGCCAATAGCCAATGAGCGGATAAAAGCCTTCCTCCACAATCCTGAGCCACTTGTTCAACGCGGCTCCATTCTAACTCGGATACCTTTTTCGCATACCGGATACGCTAAAAGGGTGATCGCTCTGCTCTCGGCCCTCTTGATCGCCTCTCCGGCCACGCCGGACCTGCACCTAGTGTCGAAATCCGCCCGAGCGATCGTGTCGCCAAAAGTTGGCCGCCTCATCTACTTCGGTCCGCTCAACGGCCCGAACCTTCTTTGGCTAGATCGCTCCGCTCCCGATGGACCGTGGCGAAATTGGGGCGGCGACAAGCTGTGGACGGCACCGCAGAGCGATTGGAACTGGCCGCCCATCGCAGAACACGACGGCCTACCGCACCACGCCAGCCTCAACGACAACACGATCCACCTGCTCTCCGACCCCGATGCCCGCGGCGTCCGGTTTGTGCGTGAATTTTGTCTCAATGGCCGAGAGCTGACGATTGTGAATCGGATGGAAAACTTCGGCCACGACCCGGTCCGCGCCGCCATTTGGCAGATCACGCAGATTCCCGGACCAAGCGAGATTCGCTTTGCCTACGAGCCGTCGGCCCTCTTTCCCGCTGGCTGGGAAGCCTATCCCTGGACCACCCAAGGCGCGACTCGCATCTATCGCGACTCCGCCGAAATCGCCATGTCGCCAAACTTCGCCGCTGCCCAAAAGTACGGCATGGCCACCAAGGCCGGATACCTCCGGGCCAAAATCGGCAACTTCTGGCTCCGCCTAACCCACCCCTACAACCCCCAAGCAACCTACGCCGACAACGGCAAAGCCCAGCAGGTCTTCCTCAGCAACTCCCCCCGCTACGCCGAACTAGAAGTCACCGCCCCCCTAGCAACCATCCCATCCCGCGGCCACCAATCAATGACCACTACTCTCTCCTTCGACAGGGCCCGATAGCGTCGCGAGCCCCCGTCTTTCGCCCCCAGCGAGAGAAGGGGGTTGGGGGAAAAGAGCCGACTAGCCGAAGTTTTCGTCTAAGCGAAAAATCTTCGCGAGAGTGATCCCTGCAGCAATTCAAGGCCACACAAAGCCAGACAAAGCCATTCAAAGCGCCTGCCTGACGAATCCGAACTTCCGAACAAACCCGAACAAACCCGAACAAAGCAACCTGGGATGAGGAAACGCAAAGCAACAAATCCGGCCATCACCATGCTTACGCAACGTCGGAACCGAAGCTACCTACCCCAAGGTGGACCAACCGGCTGTGTCCAAGGCGAAACGGTCTTCTGGGAATCATGGCAATCAATACACTCCCAGTTACCTCCCGTCTCTTCCGGAAAGCGAACCCCGATCAAAGTGCACTCAAAGAAAACGACATCCCTCAAAGTACAACGAGAAAAGTCTGCCGAAGTCAAATCGCAACGGGTAAAGCGCACCTGGTCAAGAAGAAGGTCCCCAAAGTCCGCGGCAAACCACTCCACCCAACCAATTTCCATGTGGCTAAGGGAATCGCAATTGCCTAAAGTCAAATAAGT
>CAMAPH010000087.1:0-5707 GCA_945859975.1 Chthonomonas calidirosea | reverse complement strand
GGTACTTGGGGTTACCACTTCGATACTTCGAGGCGGCTTTACGTCCGGGCGCGGGTGCTTGATCCGGTTGCCGGTAGGTGGTACACAATGGATCCACGTTGGCCGGACGAGCGACCTTTTGGATACGCCTCACAGAGCCCCTGCGTGTGGATTGATCCTTCTGGCCTTTCGCCAGGAAGCAATTTGGTTACCTGCATTAATGCTTGGGTTCGTCTTGGCTACAGTGCTCGCGAAGCTTGCGCCAGATGCAAAGCAGCCCAGGGGTATCGGGGCGGATTCCTATGCGAAAACCTACCGGATTCTGGTGGTAAGGTCCCGCCTTGGACCGGGCCGCCAGAGTGGACAGGAGCAGTGATCTGTGCCATTACATCAGATTTCCCATTTGGTAATTTGCTAGATCCTGGAGAGGCAGCTTGCGAGCTAGTGTGTTCAGACTCGAAACCTGACGGAGTTTGGGCTGGTCCACAAGTGAAATGGTGCAAGGATATGTGCTTAAAAATCAGAAGCGGAGGTTGCAAAAGGCTCGGAGAGTATTGCGGTAGACTATGCGGTAGCGGTCAAGAATTCGCTTGTAAGAGCTGCATGGCTTTTTACAATCACGCTGGGTGCCCTACGGCCAGTGTTGGAGGGTGAGCATGGACGAGTGGCTCACTTCCTTGACTTCGGAAGATCCCAGTATTCGTTACCGGGGAATAGTCGAGCTTAGGCACGTTTATGATATCGATGTCGGAGAAGCTCTTGTGAGAGCTCTAATCAACGAGAAAGTTCATGAGGTGTGGTGGATAGCGGCAATAACCGTTCTCCCAGTTTGGTTGCCCTTTTTTGATCGAGAATTGTCCTCGAGGGAGTCGTGGCCATTTACGGGCAGTAGAACTTTACGTGTATTAGAACTTGCCGGACCTTATCCTCTCCACTCTGCGGAAAGGCACATTGAAGAATGGTTGAGACATGAGAAGTGGGAGTTTCGATTTTCCGGTTTCCGTTGGCTACAGATTGGAGGCAATATGGATTCCTCGTTTGCCGCAGCCGTGCGACTGCTTGAAACAGTCGATGTTGCGTTTCAAGTTGATTCGGAGGCAGCAAGTAAGGAATTCTGGATGGAGGAATTTGGGCAAATTGAATCTCGTAAACTGGAGTTAGAAAAATTCATCGAGTCGATCACGTGAATGCTGATGATGGCTACTACTTCAAACTTCTTTTCTTTGAGTTGCCTCACCGTTACGTTAATGGACCTTGGGGTCCAAAATCACGATCCCAATGCAGCCAAGACTGAAAATGCCACAGACATAGCTGGAAATCGCGAGTCGGACAAGTGGATACACAATGAACAACCATATTTGATCTCAAAATGAATTTTGATTGCGATTTAAGACAGCTTACTCATAACATTTGCTTTAATCTGACTCGCTCGAAACGTGCACGGGAGGACGACGCTTGCGAAATCATGGAAATTTCAGAGCCGATATGGGATGACCCAAACTTAAGGACAATTCGCGGGTGGTTTCTTGAAATTTAGACTGGCACTTGGTGCATTCATTCTGAGCTTCGCTTTCGGCTGCGTCCCAACCGCTGCCAAACCTGTCGCCAAACGCAAAGGGGACCCGCCCGTGATCGCTCGGGAAGATCCGGTTAAGGCTAATCCGGCGCTGAAGCAGGTCGACTTGCTGAGCAAGCTCAACGAAGCCCTGCTAGCTGACCCCGTTTTGAGTGGGCCGGGGGCGGTTTTGGATTTGCGGGTGACGGACAAGGTCGTCACGATTTCGGGGCGGGTGGACGACAAGGCGCTGAAGGACCGCGCCGAGAAGCTGATGCGGCAGGAGATCAAGAAGCGGGGTGCGAAGCAGAGCCTCGGCTCCGAGATTGAAGTCGGGAAGGGTTAAGCCTTCTCAAGCGTGAACTGGCAGCCGGAGGTGGCGCGTTCGGGGGCGTATTTGGGGTCGAAGGGTTTGGCTTTTAGGCCGACTTCCTTCGCGAAGGTCTCGTTCATTTCCTTCAGAATCGACTTCGAGTAGCCGGGCCACATCTTTACGATCTTTCCGTCTTGGCTTACCAGGGCGCTGAAGGCGGAGTTTTTGATTCCGTAGGCCTGGATGATTTCTTGATTCTCGTCAGCAATCACGGGGTACGGCATGAGCATATCGGTGTGCCACTGCTTGGCTTTGGTTTCGGCGACGTCGATGACTCCGACGAAGTCGATGCGTTTGCCATAGACCTTGTTGAGATCGTGGAAGAGGGGCTCGACTTCGATGCTGCAGGGGCAGCCGTCTTTGATGAACATGACGAACTGCGGCTTCTCGTTTTGCGGATCGGCGATTTTGATTTTTTCGCCAAAGGCAGCGGTGCGCTCAAACTTCGGGGCGTCTTTCAGCTTTCGCTCGGCGGAGAACTTGTTCATCTCCGAGGTGACGGGGTGGCGGGGTTCGGAGCTGACGATGGCTTCGTTCACGACTACGGGCCGGGTGCTGAGGTAGGCCATGAGGGCACCTCCGGTAGCGAGGGCGCCGGCCGCCGTGAGAAGCAAGAACTTGATCGTCACCTCTTAATTATGATTTGTTTCCCGGCGGGCATTTGGGCCAGGTGACACAATGCGAGGGTGCGAAGCCTTCGCATCCAGCTTTTGATCAGCCATTTGTCGCTGGTCCTTTTGGTCGGCCTGATTCTTAGCGGTGCCGTTCTCAGCTTCATTTCGCTTCGCGGTTCGATTGACCGGGTTTTGAGCCTGAACTATCCGACGATTTTGGCGACGCAGGATTTGGAATCGGCGATGCGCGAGCAGCGGCTGGGGTTCGAGACGATTTTGCGCGGTGACACGGTTCGCGGGGCGGGGATGGTGCAGTCGAACGCTTCGCGGTCGGCGGACGATATCGCGCGGATGGCGGACCTTTTGACGGAGCCGGAGGAGGTTTCGGCTTACGGCACGCTGGTGGCGCTGCATTCGCGGTACGCGGCTTCGGCCGTGCGGTTGGCGGATGCGAACCAGTTGAGCGTGCAGCCGGGACTGGAGAAGGTTCGGCAGGAGCAGCTTGAGCCGCAGATTCGGGAGATTCTGTTTTTGACCAGCCAGATTCGAGGGTTGAACGAGCAGGCGATTCTTTCGGAGAACGATCGGGCGAAGGAAGCGGCGATGCGGTTCTCGAATGTCGGGATCTTTGTGACGGTATTTGCCTTGGCGGCGGCCCTCTTTTTGGCTTACCGAATGATGAACATGGCGCTGCGGCCGCTGGCGATTATTGCAAAGCATGCGGAATCGCTGGGGTCGGGGAATTTGTCGGAGCGGTTGACGATTCCTCGGGACGACGAGATTGGGCACTTGGCGGACAGCTTTAACGAGATGGCGACGCGGTTTAGCGAGATGCAGAACGCGAACGTTCGGCGGTTGGAGCGGGCACAGCGGATGTCGGACGCGGCGCTGGATAGCTTGTATGACCCGGTTATCGTTACGGATGCGCGCTTGCGGATTGTCCACTTGAACCGGGCGGCGCAGGACATTTTTGGTCCGGTCGCGAGCTCTCCGCGGACGCCGCTGAAGGACCACATTTCGGATCCGCGGATTGTGGAGGCGCTGGAGAACGCGGTGGACGACCAGGAGATTCACGCGAGCGAAGACGAGCGGAGCTTGGTGAGTTTGAGCGTGAACGGGAACGAGCAGATTTACCGGATGCGCGTGACGCCGATGGTGACGGATGCGAATTTTCGCCTTGGCGCGGTGGCGGTTTTGGAGGATGTCACTTACCTCCGCGTTTTGGACCGGATGAAGACGGAGTTCATCGGGGTGGCGGCGCACGAGCTGCGGACGCCGGTTTCCAGCATGTTGCTGGCGGTGCAATTGCTGGAGGAAGGGGCGGCGGGCGAGCTTACGCCGGACCAAAAGCAGCTGGTTGCGGTTCAGCGAGACGACCTGTTCCGGCTGAAGAAACTGACCAAGGACTTGCTGGATGTGACCCGGCTGGAGTCGGGCACGTTGCCGCCGGCGCTTCGGCTGGTGTCGCCAGCGGGACTAATGGACGATTTGGCGCACACGATGATGCCCATTGCGGAGCAAAAAGGGGTGCATTTGACGGTGGAGATTGAGCCGGATTTGCCGGAGATTCTTGCCGATGCAACCCAGATTGGGCAGGTTTTGACCAACTTGGTGAACAACGCGGTGCGGCATACGCCGGAAAACGGCGCGATTACGGTACGCGCTTTACACCGCGAGAATCAAGTATCTTTCGAAGTGCATGACACCGGAGAAGGGATTCCGCAGGACTACCTGCGCAGGATTTTTGAACGGTTCGTGCAGGTACCCGGAGCGACCCAAGGGGGCGCAGGACTTGGGCTCAGCATCGCGCAAAAAATCGTCAGAAATCATGGTGGCGATATGAGCGTGAATAGCGAGCTTGGTGAAGGTTCTGTGTTTCGATTTTGGATACCTATAGCCGCGCCACCACGCGAGGAAACGAACGCTTGAACGAAAAACTGCTCATCATTGATGACGAAACGAACGTGCGGACGATGATGCAACTTGCACTTCGGCACGTTGGCTATCAGGTCGAGACCGCGACGAACGGGATCGAAGGGCTTGAGAAGTACGGCAACGGTGAAAATTTCGATCTGGTCATTGTCGACCAGCGAATGCCACAGATGACCGGGATTGAGGTTCAGAAGGCGATTTTTGCGCGGAACCCCAAGGCGAAGTTTATTCTCGCGACGGCTTTTGGCACGATTGACTTGGCGCTAGAGGCGATTCAGGCCGGCGCGCAGGACTTTTTGCGAAAGCCGTTTACGGCGGAGACGCTTCGGGCGGCGGTTCGCACGACCTTGGACCGCGAGGTTGAGCACCACACGGCGGTACCGGTCGGGATGGTTTGCAAGAGCTTTACGCGAACAACTTTTAACGGCTACTCCTTCTCTTCCGAAGATGATCACGTGGACGAGAAAACGGGCGAAGTGCATTGCGACTTCCGCGTGGTTGGCCAGGGGCAGGACCGGATTATCACGGTTTCCCTTCCGGCTTACTTCCAAGAGTTGGTGAAAGCTCATGCTGATCTGGAGCAGGTGCCGGGTGGTCCGCGTTTTTGGCAAGCTTTGGCAGAAGAGTTTCTGGCAGACTTCCTGTGGACCAACGCGAGTCTCCCAGAGACGCCCAAGTTGATCATCGAAGATTTATCGTCCCCACTCCGAAATTGGATCGATTCCATGTTAACCGTGGACTTGCCTTCATCTCATGCCCGAAGCTAACTCGCCTGTTCCAGGCAAACACAAAATCTTCCTCGGCTACGCGCCGGGGGTTGGTAAGACTTTTCACTTGCTCGACGAAGCGAACCGTCGCTTCGGACGTGGTCAAGACGTTGTTATTGGCCTGGTAGATAGCCACGGGCGGAAGCCGACCGAGGAGATTGCGGCGGGGCTGGAGGTTGTGGCGCCGAAGGTGACGACGACCGCCGACAAGAGGTACGTCGATCTTGACTTGGAGGCGATTCTCGAGCGGAAGCCGGAGCTGGTGATTATTGACGAGCTTGCTTCAGACAATGCGCCGGGATCGCGATTTGAGAGCCGCTGGCAGGACGTTGACTTCTTGCTTTCTCAGGGCATTCATGTTCTAAGCACGTTGAACGTGTATGCGCTGGAGTCTTTGAACGACCACGTTCACGACATTACGGGCGTCAAGATTACGAACACGGTTCCCGACCAGATGCTGCACGATGCGGACGAGGTCGAGATTGTT
>CAMAPH010000086.1:0-5745 GCA_945859975.1 Chthonomonas calidirosea | reverse complement strand
CGCTGAAATTCGAACGGTTCCCAGCCGCCCTTGGCGAACCAGGATTCGATCACCTGCTCGCCCGGAGTTTTCATAGGTAGTTATACGGTGGCAGACTCCGATAGAATTTTGTTGTGATCACTTCCCTCATCGGAGCCGTATTGGCCAGCCCATCGCTTATCATCGTGAGTTGGGACGGCGGCGCCGACTGGGTGATCGATCGACTACTTGCCGAAGGTCGCCTACCGAACATGGCCGAGATTGCCAGGACCGGTGCAGTCGCGGAAGGCATCATTCCTCCTTTCCCTAGCAAGACCGCCGTCGGTCACGTTGCCCTATTCACCGGAACCGACCCGAGCCGAAATAGCGTCACCGGGAACGTCGTTCCGCTGATGCCCCGTTCGGCGCGCACGCTTCTAGAGACCCAGCGCGGCTTTGCCGGAGAGGCCCACACGGCCGAGCCGTTTTGGGTTTCGATGGCTCTAGGTGGCAAAAAAGCCGTCGCTCTGAGCGCCGCCGGTTCCTATCCGCCCGGTCCCGATCAGGCTCGAATCAAAGCTGGCGCCGGAAAGCTCGCCAACTTCGTTGAATTCAGCGGCTTCGAAACCACCCTGGCTCCAGCCAAGCTGTTGAACGTTGCCTCGCCCGCAGATCAAAGCCTGACGCTTGGCGATGTCACCTTCCGCTTCCGAGCCTTTGACGACCCGAAAGACATGGTTGTCGGTTTCGACTCTGTCGAAGTGACCAGCGGCACCAAGACTTCCGTATTGAAGCCAGAACCCGCTTCCAGTGATATCGGAACCTGGAGCCAACCTTTCGAGATTCGGGTTAAGGGAATGCTCGGCCTGGTGTATTTCCGCCTATTCTCCCTCGACCCGAAGACCGGCCAGTCTGAACTCCTGCAGCGAGAAACCGCCGGAATCGACGGCACCGAATCGAAGGAAAGCACCGAGGCTTATATTCGAGCCTACGGTGGATTCCATGACTCCCCGTTCTCGCTCTACGAGCGTGGGCTTCTCGGAAAAACGCTGTACGAAGGCGGAACCGGCGAGGCCGAAGCTCGCGCCGTCGAACTCGTCAAATTGGATTGCTCCTTCCTAAAACGCAGCTTCGACTACGGCTGGAAAAAGTACCGCCCCGACGTCCTCTTCCACTACACCCCCATGAGCGACTCGGCGGGCCACACCTGGATGGGCGTGCTCGACCCGAAGTCCCCGGCTTATAACCGAGAGTTGGCAGACAAAATCTGGCCGTACTATGCCGAAGTCTTCGAGGCTCAAGATGACTGGCTCGGTCACATTCGCCGCACCGCCGGCAAGTCGGCAACCATCGCCGTAGTCAGCGATCACGGCATGGCGGGCATCAACCGGTACGTCGCGGTGAACGACGTTTTGCAGAGGGCAAATCTGATGAGTTGGACTTCGAACGGCCAGATCGATCTCACAAAGACCCAGGCGGTTTGTCCCTCATGGTCCGACTTTGCCGTCGTAATCAACGGCACCGACCGCAAGGCCGGGATCGTCTCCGCTTCCGAGCGCGAAGCCGTGCTCGCTCGGGCTGAGGCGGCATTACTTGCGGCGGTTGATCCCAAAACTGGCGTCCACCTCTTCCCTCGCGTCTGGCGCGCCACCGACTTTGTAGATCAAGGCTTTGGTGGCGAAGCAGGTGGAGACCTCTACTTCGACGTTGCTCCGGGCTACTACCCTTCCACTCGCAAGGCAGCTTTGGTCACCGAGGCCGATACGATCATCGGCGACGGCGTTCACGGCTTTTGGCCCTACCGGCGAGAGATGCAATCCATCTTCTATGTGGCCGGGCCCACCATCCGGCCGCAACGCTTGCCGAACATAAAGATGATCGACATTCTGCCCACCCTCGCGCGGCACCTCGGGTTTCCGATTCCAAAGAACGCAACCGGTGCGGCCCTGCGGCTTGGGAACTGAGACCCATCACCCTGAAACGACGGCGTGATGAATCCTGTACAATAAATAGGAACTTTCGAGGATTATTGAAAGTTCAAGCAGATACCTTCATGGACACCCGCGGCATGGACGAAGATAGGCAGCCTCCAGAACACGAATGGAGCCTTGAACGCGTGATGAAGGCCGTCGAATCCGGTCTCACCGGATCTCTTGGAATCCGGGTTCTGAAGTTTGGTCCGGAGGAAGTAATTGGAGAGATTGCGGCCACTGAGCAAACCTGCCAGCCGTTCGGAATGCTTCACGGCGGTGGTTTCTCCAGCCTCGCCGAAACACTCGCCTCGATTGGTGCGCTGACCAGAATCGATTTTCCACGACAACACGCGGTCGGGCAGAACGTCTCGGTTCAGATCGTGAGACCCGCACCGTTAGGCATCGTTGTAACCGGTTCCGCAACATGTGAGTTTGCCGGGCGAACTTCCCAACTTTGGAACGTCCGAATGTTCAACCAAGCGGACCCCGAGCGAACGCTTGCCCTCGCCCGAATCCAAATGGCGGTGATCACCCGATGACCTCCCTCGCCACGCGCACCTCGATCGATACGGTCCTGGAGCAGGTTCGGCAAGCCAACTGGTCCTATGCCCTTTTCCGAGAGCCGAACTCGAAGGTCATCACCCTCATGGCCTCGCCACATTTGCAACACGCCGAACCTCGAATCGTGGGCGCCCGGACTGGATTTGCGATTCGACCCTTTGACGAAGAGCCCGGCTTCGTGCTCTCGGCAACATTCTTGGCCGAATGGAGGGATGGCGAGCTGATCCAAACCCAGGGAGAGATTGCTTCCATCACCGCAGAAACGAAGCTGCCAGACCCGGCACCAGCAAAGACCTCTAACTCAACCTATGCAGATCGAGTGCACCGCGCTTGCCGAGGTCTGCATGAGGGGATCGCCGACAAGGTCGTGATGAGCGATACCGTGCGTTTGCCCGTGCCAAGCGAAGACCCGCTCACCGTTTGGAAGCGATTAGAAGCCGCCTATTCCGCCGCGTTCGTGAGCATGGTGAGCACCCCAGAGTTCGGTCTTTGGCTCGGCGCAACTCCCGAGTTGCTGGTCGGCTGGGAGGCGAGCCGCTACGTCCGAACCATGGCCCTGGCCGGCACCCAGGCGATGCCGAAGTCCGGCGATCCCGACGACTCAACCTGGAGCCAAAAGGAGATCGAAGAGCATGCCTTCGTCGTGCGGCACATCATCGAGCGGTTTAAGCAAATTCGGCTGCGGGAGTACGAAGAAACCGGCCCGCGTGCCGTAGCTGCCGGACCCGTTGTCCACTTGCGGACCGACTTTGTCATCGACGCCCACGCGACGGAGAGAACCACCCTGCCCGACGATCTTCGCGCCCGGCTCCACCCCACCAGCGCCGTCTGCGGCTCGCCGACCGAGGCTGCCTTGCAAATGATTCGCCAGATCGAGCCACACGATCGTCAGCTTTACTCCGGCTATTGGGGTCCGCTGGCCTTGCGAAACGAGAGCCACTTGTACGTGAACCTGCGGTGCTTGCGCTGGTATGACGACGCGATCGATCTGTTTGTCGGCGGTGGAATCACCCGTTCCAGTGATCCCGAGCGGGAAGCCATCGAAATTCAACTGAAAGCCGAAACCCTGCGGGCGGTGATCGATGGCCGGCGCTGACCTTTCGTTCTGGCTGAAGTGGGTGGCGGATTGGCAAGCCGATGGTATCAACACCGCCGTCGTTTGTCCGGGGTCTCGGTCGTCACCTCTGGTGCAGGCTCTCATAACTACAGGATGGAACTTACACTCTTGCGTTGACGAGCGAAGTGCCGGGTATCAGTCCATCGGTATGGCGCAGGCTTTGGGGCGTCCCGTCGTCGTCGTTACAACCAGCGGAACCGCCGCCGCAAACCTTGCTCCGGCAATGGCAGAGGCGTTCTTTAGCCGAATTCCGATCGTAGCCTGGACCGCCGACCGACCGCCAGAGTGGATTGGGCAAGAGGACAATCAAGCCATTCATCAGCCAGGGCTCTTTGGTAAGCACACGATTGGCGACTGGAATTTGCCGCTTGTTGACGAAGATTCGGCGCGGCGGTGGCATGCTGACCGCTGCGCCCGGGAAGCTCGCAAAGCTCTACGACAAAACCCCACCGGCCCGGTTCACCTAAACATCCCGTTCCGAGAGCCCCTCTACGCATCTCCGTCTACGCGTGAGAATTATCCGGTCGGATCTTGGGCGAGTGACGCATTCTCTTCGCAAGATTCAATCGATTTTTCGCAGTTCAAACGACCACTGCTCTTGCATGGTCAAGCACATTTCGGCACTGCGACTACACTCCCTGAACATGGCATTGGCGAGGTCCTGAGCAGCCATCCACTTCGGTTAGCGTCCGAGGCTTGGTTGCCGGAACTCGTTGCAAATTCCGAGTTGCGCCCCGACCTCATCGTCACCACCGGCGGCGCGTTTGTTAGCAAATCGCTTCGGAGCGAACTGCGCAAGTGGTCTTTCACACATGCACACTTGGGTCCGACTTCTGCCGAAGTCTTCTGCCGCCCGGTGGAAGCAATCTCTCCCGAAACCATCGCGGGCTTTGATCTGAGCATTTGGGATTCGATTCTGGAAAACGCGCGATTAAAGCTCCAGAAAACTTGGGAAGCCGACGTTTCGCTCGAATTCGCCGCGGTGCGTCACATGGTCGAGTTTCTTCCGGTGGGAAGCCATGTCCACTTGGGAAACAGTCTCACCATCCGAATCGCTTCCCTGCTTCCAAGCATCCCAGTCGGGGTTCGGTTCTGGTGCAACCGCGGCACCAGCGGTATTGATGGCTCGCTGAGCACGGCCGTTGGCCACGCACTCGCATCGCCGGACCAGCAACACGTGGCGATCATCGGCGACCAATCGTTCTTCTATGATCGAAACGCCCTTTGGCGAGACAAACTGCCGTCGAACCTGCGCATGGCCGTCCTGAACAACCACGAAGGGGCAATCTTCCGGGCCCTTGATGGCCCAACGGATTGGCAGAATGACCTCCGCTTCTGGACGACGCCTCACAAACGGACGGCCGAGTTCACCGCCCGCGACCACGGACTACACTATCATTCCGCGCAAACCATCGCCGACTTAGAAGGCGCTTGGCAATCGCTTCGAAACGAATCAGGTTGCGGCCTGCTAGAAATCTTCACCGACGCCGCCGAAACGGCAGCCGACTTCCGACGCATCCTATCCTCTCTTCGAGAATCAGAAACCGTATGAGCATCGAAACCATTGAACTGTGGCACCAGCCTTGGGAAACCATCAAGGCGTACGAAGACATCACCTTTGAGCTTTTTGAAGGCGTGGCGAAAATCGCGTTCAACCGCCCGGAGAAGCATAACGCTTTCACTCCGAAGACGATCCAGGAAATGATCGACGCGATGTACATCTGCCGAGAGCGGGCCGATATCGACGTCATCGTGCTCACTGGCGAAGGCGGTCGGGCCTTCTGCAGCGGCGGGGATCAGAGCGTGCGTGGTCACGGCGGCTATGTCGGCGAAGACCAGGTTCCGCGGCTCAACGTTCTCGACCTGCAAAGAATGATTCGCAGCATGCCGAAGGCCGTCATTGCCGCCGTGGCCGGATGGTCAATTGGCGGCGGACACGTTTTGCACGTCATCTGCGACCTCTCGATTGCCGCCGAGAACGCCCGCTTCGGCCAAACCGGTCCGAAGGTCGGATCGTTCGATGGTGGCTTTGGCGCCAGCTATCTCGCCCGAATCGTCGGACAAAAGAAAGCCCGCGAGATCTGGTTCCTCTGCGATCAGTACGATGCCGCCGAAGCCCTGGACATGGGCCTCGTG
>CAMAPH010000085.1:0-5782 GCA_945859975.1 Chthonomonas calidirosea | reverse complement strand
CGCAATAAGTCTTTACCATCGCTTAACCAAAAACGGTCATAACATAGCGTGACTTCGCTCTCCCTTCTTTGCTCTGTGGCGATTGCACCGGCAAATATTCTCACCGTTCCGCCGTGCATTCAACTTGGCAATCAGGCGGCAAACGGCCGATATTCGCTGGCGCTCGTTTGGCACACGCCGAACAATCCCTACAAGTTCGAGTTGAAGTACCAACAGGGCACGTCGACGAAAACGGCCAAGCTCGACTTCAAGACCATTTCGCCCGAAACGGTTGAGCCGCACCGCGTTTATGCCGCCGCGCTTACCGGTCTGAAGCCCGGGGACAAGATTCAATACGAGCTTCGAGAATCTGGCAGCGTGGTTTACACGGGAACCGCAATCGCACCAAAGTCCGATCGACAGGACCACACATTTGCCGTCTTCGGCGACTGTGGCACCGCCTCCCTTGTTCAGGCGCAGATCTCGTATCAAGCCAGCCGCACGAACCCAGATTTGTTGGTTCTCACCGGAGACATCGTGTACGACAACGGTCGGGTTTCGGAATACAAGTCGGAGTTTTGGCCCTATCACACGCGTTCGGATGCTTGGCCCAGCAAGGGTTCTCCCCTTCTCACCCAGACGCTGACGGTCGGGATTCCGGGCAACCACGATATCTTGATGCGGGATCTGAATCGCTTCCCGGATGCCCAAGCATTTTTCTACTACTGGCACCAACCGCTTAACGGACCGATCACGCAAGTGGGTGAGCCGGGATCGACAGTGCTTACCGGAACCCCAGAGAGACTGGCCGCGTTCCAAAAGGCAGCCGGGCCGAACTATCCACGCGGAGCGAACTTTAGCTTCGACTACGGCAATGCCCACTGGACTTGCCTCGACGCAAATCCGTACGTCGATTGGACCAATCCAAAGCTCCGCCAGTGGCTAAAGGACGACCTCACGAAGGCGGCGAAGAAAACTTGGCGATTCGTGAGCTACCACCAGCCGAGCTTCCACAGCAGCACGACGCACCAAGGCGAGAAGCAAATGCGCCTGGTCCAGGAAATCTTTGAGGAGGGCAAAGTGGACATCGTCTTCTGCGGCCACGTTCACAACTACCAACGGACCTTCCCGATCCAAATGGGTGCGAAGAAGGGCGCCACCCGCGAAGAGCTTGTTAAGGATGACTGGGCAGTGGATAAGCAGTTCGACGGGGTGAAGAATCTGAAACCGAACGGCGTCATTCACATCGTCGACGGCGCGGGCGGACGCGGCCTTTATAACGTGGATTTCAACGGTGCGCCCGAGAAGTGGAAGCCATTCCAGGCCACCTACATTGCCGACCACAACTTCAGTCACGTCACGGTGAAGGGCAAGAGACTTGTGCTGAAGCAGATCAGCCGAACCGGCAAAGAAGTCGATCGAATGACGATCCAGAAGTAAGCGCGACATACTGAAGTCATCTCTCGTGACGGCTTCTGAACTCACTCTCTTTCTCAACTACGCGGCGGGGCTTTGCGGCTTGATGGCGATTGTGAACCTCGCCCGCTTAAAAACATTTCCGGGAGCAAAATTGATGGCGGTTGCCTTTGGCTGTATGGCGGCGGCAATCTTGCTGTACGGCCAGAAAGCGCCGAACTGGGCAGTCGGCATTTTTGGCGCCGGGACCTTACTGGCGCTGATCTTTAATTTTCAGCGACAGGCCGAGGCCGCACAACGCAAATGAAGATCGCGATTGTTGGCGCCGGGTTCTCTGGCTTAGAAGCGGCGCATCGGTTGAATGACCTTGGTCACGAGACCATGATTTTTGAAGCGCGGGACCGCGTAGGTGGCCGATGCCACACCGTCCGCGAAGGAGACGCCGTCTTCGAAGCGGGCGGCGAATGGATTGATGCGGACCATGACCGAGTGCTCAAGCGAATGCTGGAGTTCAGCCAGAACCTGTTGCCCGCCCCGGAAGAGCCTCGCGGAATCATCTATAAAGGCGAATGGATTTCTGAAGACAACCTGTGGGAGGCGGCAGAATCGGATGCGGTTGATCTTGAGAACAACGCCGTTTCACTTTCTGGGAAATTGGTTTTCCCGGGCTGGGAGAACGAAGGATTTTATGACCTGGATGACGAAACTCTAGAGGGCCTCGTCGCGCAGATCTGTCAGTCGGAAGTTGGCAAATGGTGGGTATCGGCCCAGTTACGGAGCGACGAAGGTGACGATCCTGAGCGTATCGGCCTGCTCGGTTTGCTACTAGGTTATCGACTCTATCTCGACCGAGAAGGCGCGGAGATGTCGGCTTTTCGATTCGAAAATGGCGCGAGCGCTTTGGCCGAAAAAATGGCAGTTGGGCTGGATATCCGACTTAACACCAAAGTTTCCGAAATCCACCAAGACATTGACGGTGTTACCGTTGATGGTCACCCTTTTGACCTCGTCGTCATCACGGTCCCTCCGAGCGTGACCCGGCAAATCAGGTTCAAGCCGAGCTTGCCGGACACCGCCCACCTTAGCCAGGAGCGATGCGAAATGAGTCGGGCGATCAAGCTGACCTGGCAGTTCAAGAACAACTTTTGGAACGGAACGCTTGGAAACGGGAACCTGCATTGGGACAGCAAGTTGCAACAGATCTGGGATGCCGGGCTAGGATCGGCTCCGATACTAAGCGCCTACATTTGCGGTCAGGAAGCGCTTGATATTCTTGCCTCCGACGATCCGCTCGAGGTTGGCCTCGCCGAACTGGAACAGATTTTTCCAACCGCTCGCGGTGAGTTTGTGAAGGGTTGGGTCAGCGACTGGATTCATGACCCCTTTGCAAAAGGGGCGTTCTCGCACCTGGCGCCGGGATACGTTTTTGGCGGAATGCAGTACATCGCCGAGCCCGTCGGCCGCGTGTACTTTGCCGGCGAGCACACCGCAAAGTGGACGGGGTTCATTGAGGGGGCGCTTGAGAGCGGTGAGCGCGTCGCGCAGGAGATTCACGAGACATGGAGTTAGTTCAGAATTTTCGATGGTTTGAAAACGGCGAGGTGCAGGACATGGTCATCGCCGACGGCAAGGTCGTTTGGCGCGGGGCCAGCGGCACGGGACCGACGGCAACTCTTGCGAAGAACCTAAACGGCGCAGCGATTGCCCCAGGCTTCATCGATAATCACTGCCATATCATCGCAAGCGGAATCGATCTTGGCCGCTTAAACCTAACTGGCCTGGATTCGCATGAAGCCGTTCTAGATGCACTCCGCGATCGCAACCTGAGCGAACCTGAAGGCTGGCTGTTGGCGGTGCAATACGACCAGAATCGCTATCCTGGCGGTCATCTCACGCGGGCGGAGCTCGACCAGATTTCATCCACGCGTCCAATCTTATTGCGCCACTTCAACGGTCATGCCAGCGTTGCGAACTCCGCCGCCTTGGAAATCGCAAACGTCACGGCGGAAACGCCAGACCCGGAAGGTGGCGCTTACCGCCGAGACGCCAGCGGCGCGCCGGACGGCGTGCTCCTAGAAGCGGCCCACGAACGCGTTTGGGGCTTTGTTCCAGATCCGTCGGTCGAAGGGATGGCCGACGCCATTCTCCGGGCCGGAGAGAGCATGGCAGGCTACGGGATCACGATCGCGTGCGATATGCAAACCGGTCGCCCCGATCTGCTTTCAGAGCTGAAGGCATACACCTTGGCACTAGAAAAAGGCTGCCCGATTGATCTGCGCCTGGTGATCCAGTGGGGGGCAATGTTTGGTCGCCGGGCGGCGGCACCCGAGGTCATTCAAGAGCACATTGCCGCTTTTGAGGCCACCGGCCGTGGCCGCGTTGTTGGAATCAAAATTTTTGCGGATGGCGCGATTGGAAGTGCGACCGCCGCGATCTACGGGGCATATGAAGGCGCAGAACCTGAGCACGGGACCTGGTCTGGGCAGTTGATGTATGCACCAGAAAAGCTCAAAGCAATGACGCTGACCGCCCACGATGCAGGCTACGCGGTGTCGGTCCACGCCATTGGCGACTACGCGGCTGACCTTGTCATGGATGCCTTCGAGGCGACGGGTAAGCCGAGCAGGCACCGGATTGAGCACATCATGCTGATGTCGGACGCGCAGATCGAGCGGCTCTCCAAGATTGGCTGCGCTGCTACCATGCAGCCAGAATTCTTGCACCGGTTCGGTCATGCCTATTTGCGGAACCTTGGGGCCGAGCGGACGGCAAAGCTGAAGCGGTTCCGTTCGGTGCACGATGCTGGCATTCCGCTGAGCCTTAGTTCGGACCGGCCGATTGTTCCCGGAGATCCGCGCCTGGCGATCCGGACGGCGAGTCATCGCCCTGCCGGATTCGACCCGACAGAGAATTTGTCGCCAACCGAAGCGATCTTCGCGCACACGGTAGAAGCAGCGAACTGCCTCGGGGATACGGGAAGATTTGGCACTTTACAACCGGGGTCTGATGCCCGGTACGTTCTGGTCGACAACCTGCTCTAGACCCAAAAGTCCCAGCAAATCCATCAGGAAGGGCAAAAAGGAACCGGACCCATATTTCGCTCGTTGAAACAGATGACGCAACATCCTCCTTCCCCCAAGGAGTGCTTAGCACGCAAGTGTTGAGCATAGTCACCGGCCTCGACTCCCTCTCCGGGGCCGGACCCCTTTCCTCCTCAGCTGGCTTGTCGAGCGGCGATAAACGCCTCTCGAGCTTCGCGAGCTAGCTTGAGAGCTTCCGCAAGATCGATGCGTGCATCCAAAAGGGTTGCCTCTGTTTTTGTCGCTGAATAGGACGCAAGGCCATCAATCGCAAGGGCAAACAGCTTATAGGCAAGTAGCGCCATCTCGTTCACTTTCGCGAGTTCTGGAGCCGTTTTCCAGGCTTCAAGCAGACCGACTCGTGCGTCGTTTCGACCCGCAATCGCCTTCAATTCCGCCCGAGCCGATGCCTGTTGATTGGAGACAATGAGGCGAGGAATCAGGTCGCGCAGGGAGATCATCTCCGCCGTGGTGGCAGCATCGAGTTGATCAAAAACGATGGGATAGCGAACCGCCTCGGCCGCATTCAGCTTTCGCGCTGCGAGCAGGTGCGATTGGGCAACCTCGGCATTTCCGGTCATGGCAAAAGCCTGCGCAAGCCGTAAACGAATCTCGCCCGAGTCCGACGCAACGGCCGCCGACTCAAGGTGCGGAATCGCCGCTTCTGGCTTTCCTTGACTCAGGGACATATCTGCCACGAGCAAGCGAAGTTTGGGATCTTCTGGCGTTTTGGTTAGCGCAAGGTTCAACAAGTCTTGTGCTTTCTCGGGCGAACCGGCGGCGATCCAAGCCGAGATCGCGGCATCTCGGAAACGCGTTTCCTTCGGAACGAGGGCCGCCCCGCCATTCGCACATTCGGCAGCCGCTACGAATTGCCCAGATTCAACCAGAACGTCGACGAGTAGCAATCGTCGCTCCGGGTCAAACGGAGCTTGGTCCACCGCATCCCGAAGCGCGGCAATCGCATAACCGAGTTTCTTTTCTTCTCGGAAGCCCTTGACTGCGGCAAGAAGATCTGCGTTGTTGAGTAACGGTTCTTCGGCTACACCATCCACCGGAGGTCGAACTTGACCGGGGTCAAGGGTTGGCGTTGGAACCACGGGAGCACTATTGAGTTCCTTCAGCGGTCCCAAGAATAGCTTTGATTGCCAGGTGTTGGCAAGGCTGCGGCACGCATCGGACGTGCTAATGGATCCGCCAATCGTAACTTGCACTTCTCCGCGATCACTCCAGACCTTTCGACCGGCCTTGAGCAGCTCTGCCTCCGCTAATGTCCGCCCTGCTTTCGTGATCGTTCGAATTCGGAG
>CAMAPH010000084.1:0-5874 GCA_945859975.1 Chthonomonas calidirosea | reverse complement strand
TTTGATAACAACACCATCACCTTGACCCTGAACGGTCTTACCGCCGGAGCCCTCACCACGGTGAACTTCGACCTGCTCGTCATGGACTCCTGGGATGGCAACAGCAGCGGCTTCGGTCCAGACCGATTCAGCTTCGGTGCAAATGGCAGCACGCTCCTCAACGAGAGCTTCAGCAATATCGAACAATCGGGTTTTGAACAGTCCTACTCGGCCGGCGGATCGGGCAGCTTCGCCGCCGGAACGGACGCCGATGAGATCGACACTCTCGGCTACAACTTCTTCGGTAACTCGGTTTACAAATTTGGCGGACCAAAGAATGCTGGCTTCACCTTCCTCAGCACCGGCAGCACGCTCACGCTGACTTTCTCTGGCGCGAACCTTCAAGGCGTCCACGACGAAAGCTGGGGCCTCGACAACGTTAGCGTGAACCAGGCCCCGGTTCCAGAGCCAGCGACCATGCTGATGCTGGGCGGCGGACTCGTCGCCGTTCTCCGACGTCGCCGAAAGAGCTAATTCTGAAGAGTGTTTGCCGGTGCTCGCGATGAGCTGCACCGGCATGCTCGCTAGCCCAGCTGCGTGATCCGACCGCCGCAGACCGGAAGATACGTTCCGGTGCAGTAGCTCGACAGATCGCTCAGAAAGAACACGCAAGCGTTTCCGATCTCATCGGCGGAGCCGTGTCTCCGAAGTGGCAACGAAGCGGCAAAACCCTTGGATCCATCGCTTGAAGTGTCCACCGTCTCCGTCGCCATCCAGCCTGGAGCGACCATGTTCACCCGGATGTTCTCTGGCCCAAGCTCCGCCGCAAGCGAGCGCGATATTCCGACCATCGCCCCTTTCCCAGCGAGGTACATCGACCAGTCGCCGGAACCCATGTTCCAAAGCTCGGTCACGATGTTCACCACCGAACCACCGCCTTGGGCCCGAAAGTGCGGTTGGACGGCTTTGATCGTATTCACGACCGCCTTCGCTCCGAAGTCAATCATGTTTTGGTAGCCGTCCCAAGTCGCGCTGGCGAAGGTTCCGTGCTGTTCGCCACCGATGGCGTTGTTCACCAGGCCATCAATCCGCCCAAACCGGCCAACAACCTCCTCAACCATGCCCAAGACGGAATCGGCGTCCCGTACATCCCCGCCGACCGCCATTGCATCTCCGCCCGCTGCCACGATTTCGGACACCACAGCTTCCGCGCGCTCCTTTCCGCTGGCATAGCTCACCGCGACATGGGCGCCGTGCCGTGCGAGCACTCGCGCCGTCGCGGCGCCGATCCCCTTCGAAGCGCCCGTGACCAAAACAACCTTGCCTTCCAGCAACATCAGGCTACGTCCTCGAAGGTCGTGGTGAGCGTCTGGGTTTGGCCCGTCTCAGCTGCTCGATAGCCGGCCTCGAATATCTCGATTACGTGGCGGGCATGCTCCGCGGTGCCGTACAGCGGCGTCCCGGTCTGAACCAGGTCGATCAATTGCATGATGTCCTCGTAAACGTGAATCTCCTCCAGGTTCAAATGCTCGCCAACGGCATGGCGGCCCTGGGCAGAATGTGGCCGAGGGTCATCGGCCCCGGCATGCGCTACCGGCTGACCGTTCAGCTTCGTCCCCAGCAACGTCCCACGGCTGCCGTAGATGTTCGGCTGCCCCCATTCCGCTTCGATCAGACCGTGCGCCGCACCGTACACAAAGGCATAAACGGAATCGCCAAAGTCCACAAGAAGGAACGTGTTATCGTCCATTTCGGTCTGGAATGGCTCGCCCTTAAACTCTCGTGTAGGCACCGAAATGCCCGACATCGCGGTCACACGCTTCGCCGATCCGAGGATGCCCGTCAGCGTGTGGAGGCCGTATACCGTCATGTCGTACATCGGCCCACCACCGGGCTTCTTCCAATACCACGAAGGGTTCACGTTGCTCAAGAGGTCGTTGCCCGACCGCACGTCCTCGTTTTCGTGGTAGTTCCCAAAACCGGCTCCCACCGCCGCCCAAGCGACTTTCCCGATCTCGCCAGAACGCACTAGGTCCCGAATCGCGCGGTTGACTGGCCGAACCATGTTCCCTGGGCTGGCATTAATCTTCACTCCGTGCGCCGCCGCTTCGTCGATCAATGTCGTCGCTTCATCTGCCGTAATCGACATCGTCTTGTTGAAGTGAACGTGCTTGCCCGCCCGGATTGCCGCGAGACCTTGGTCAAAGTGAAGTCCGATCGGCGTTCCGATGGTGACCAAATCGACATTAGGATCTCCAAGCAACTCTTCCAGCGAGTCATAGCCCGCGGCAACTCCAAACCTTTCCGCCGCTGCTTGAGCTCGGCCTGGTACCGCATCGCAGACCGCCGCAAGGTGGACCCGATTTTGAACGTCTTCAAGAGAGAGATGCGCGAGCGCCGCACGAATTCCAATACTTCCGGCGCCAATTACGCCAACCCCTAGTTTCGTCACCGCATGAGTTTGGGCCAGCGCCCGGACTTTGTCAAGTTCACATTTTCGTCCCCAAAACATCGGATCGCTCTGCTATCTTGATTCCGTGCGTAGGCTTTCCGTGTTCGCTCTCGTCCTGGTTTGTGGCGTCGTTTCGGCTCAAGAAATCGAACTCAAACCAGCGCTCGCCCGTGGACCGTTTGCGTCCGGAGGGCGCACTCCGCTCCCGACCGATCCGGTGCTGGAATCCATCGTTGATGGCACCTGGGTTTCGCCGATCCTCGGGACCGATTGGACGGCGATCGAGCCGAAGGACGGCGTCTATTCTGGCCGACCACTCTCCGGCGGCTACGTCTACGTTCCGTTCGAAGCATCTGCCGATGGAACCGTCCTTCTTGAAGCCTCCGGCCACAGCATGGTGTACGTGAACGGCGCACCCCGTGCAGGCGACCCGTACTCGTGGGGCTGGCTCACGCTGCCCATTGCGGTGAAGAAGGGCAAAAATGAACTGCTTTTCCAAGTCGGGCGAGGGCGCCTGAAGTTTGAGGTGAAGCCCGTCGTGAGACCGGTTGAGCTCGATATCCGAGACGCGACGTTGCCGGACCAACTTCCAACCGACAAGGGCCCAATCCTCGCGGGCATCGTGGTGCGAAACTCCACCAAACTGCCTTTAACGGGCCTGAAGATCAACGGCAAGGCAATCCCAACGATCCCCGCTGAAACCATCCGCAAAGTGCCGGTCACCCTAACCATGCCGCGCACGATCGCCGGAGAGACCGCTGCTTGCGCCGTCAAACTGACCCAAGGCAACAAAGTGCTCGATGAGACCACCGTCCCGATTCGACTACGAACGGAGAAGCAGACCCACAAGCGCACCTTCATCAGCCAGATCGACGGCAGCGTGCAGTATTACGCCGTCAACCCCGCCCAGAAGCCATCAAAGTCGAACCTACTCGTGCTCAGCGTCCATGGCGCATCGGTTGAAGCCATCGGACAAGCCGATGCCTACGGATCAAAGGACGACATCACCATCGTCTGCCCCACCAACCGAAGACCATTTGGCTTCGACTGGGAAGACTGGGGCCGGCTCGATGCGCTTGAGGTCCTCGCCGAGGCCAAGAAATCCGTCTTGCACGATCCGCTGAAAGTGCACCTCACCGGGCACTCGATGGGCGGTCACGGTACCTGGGCGCTCGGCACGCTGTATCCCGACACGTTCGCCAGCATCGCGCCGTGCGCGAGTTGGGTCTCCTTCTGGACCTACGCGGGCGGCTGGACCCCTCGCGATCCAAATCCGGTCCAGAGCCTGGTTCGCCGCAGCATGACGAACTACGACACTTTGGCCCGCCTCACCAACACCTCGGCCCAAGCGGTTTATATCTGGCACGGCGATGCCGACGAGACCGTTCCCGTTGCCCAGGCTCGAACGATGAAAGCTGAGCTAGAAAAGATGGGCCACCCCGATCTTGGATACGGCGAAAAACCCGGTGGCTCCCACTGGTTCGGTGGAGAAAGCGTGGATTATCCACCGCTCTTCGACATGATGCGCCGACGACAGCTCACCGTCGCACCAAACAAGATCGACTTCACCACGCCAAATCCGCGCATCTCCGGTCGTGCTTGGTGGGCAAGTATCAACACCCAAATCGAACCGCTTCAGCCTAGCCGAATCGTGCTTACCAAAGAAGGCAACACCGTCATCGGCAAGACAATCAACGTTCTGTCGCTCACTTTCGAAACGGATGACGAACTTGGGTCCGTGGTCCTTGATGGACAGGCCGTGTTGATTAGCCCGAAAATGGTCGGCAAGAAGCATTTGGCAACTCTCGTGAACGCGGAAGGCAAGTGGCGCGAAGGCACCGTTAAGTCCCCCGTTGGGCCGCTCAAAGAGATGCTCACCGACCGCTTCGCCCTCGTCGTCGGCACAAAAGGATCCGCGGAAGAGCAGCAGTGGGCGGCGAATAAAGCGAGATTTGATGCCGAAACTTGGTACGTCCGCGGCAATGGTGCGGTCGACATTCTGACCGACAAGCAAAACACCTCCGGCCGCAGCTTAATGGTTTACGGCAACGCTGATACCAACGCCGTCTGGAAGTCGAAGCTGTCGAAAGCCGTGGTGGTTCGCGGAAACTACGGTGAGTTCCAGAACTTCCGCTTCGGTCCGGGGGTTTCAACTCTCATTCATTGGGATGGCGCGGTAGGCATCGGCGGCACCGACCTCAAGGCAATGCGCCGAACGGACCGCCTGCCAATCTTCACCTCGGGCGTGAGTTATCCGGACTGGACGCTGATTGATGCCGAGGGCTTCCTGCGCGCTGGCTTCTACGGATCGCCGGCCGCAGCAAGGTAACTGAAAAAGAGCTCGTTCCCGTTTGGCCTCTTCACCTTTGGCGGATGATGCCAAACGGGACTCTGAACCCTTACTTTCCGCCGGTCGATTTGAACGGTGGAATCGAAGGATAGTCTGGTCGCTTCAGCGGCTTGACTGGATTCTTGGCCATCAGCTTTTGAATCTCGGCGATAGCAGCTTCAAGCTGGGCATCCTTGCCTTGTCGCCAAAGGAATGGATCAAGTTCCACCTCCATATCTGGCGGGGTTCCGCGGTTCTCAATCATCCAAGTTCCGTCAGGGTTGTACATCGCGTCGTCTGGCGAGCTGATGCGTCCGCCGTCCACCAGGTTGAACCCGTAGTTGCTGATCATCGCGCCCCAGGTTTTCTTTCCGATGATCGGTCCGACCTTATGGAACCGGAAGAGGTGCGGGAAGATGTCTCCGCCCGATCCTGCCATTTCGTTGGCAATCATCACCTTCGGCCCGAAGACGCCCATCACCGGAATGTTGTAGTCCTTTCCGTAGCGCGTTCTCGAACCCGACACGATCGGCTTGAGCATCTCTCGCACCAAGAAGTCGGCAATCGCACCGCCGCCGTTGTGGCGCTCGTCAATGATCATCGCGTCCTTTCCGGTCTGCGAGTAGTAGTAGCGTACAAACTCACGCCAACCGCCTACATTCGTATCTGGCACGTGTACGTACCCGACTTTGCCGCCGGTTGCGGCTTCGACGCGCTTGCGATTGCCTTCCGTCCATGCTCGGTTTCGAAGCTGGCCCTCGTTGGCAATCGGAAGCACAACCACTTCTCGCGAGTCCGTGCCGTCCGCATTGGGTCCCAGCTTGAGCTTCACCTGCTTGCCCGCTTTGCCTTCCAGCGCAACGTACAAGTCCATGACTTCCGTCAGCTCTTCGCCGTCAATTGCGAGCACATACTCGCCAACTTTGGCATCCACGCCCGGCTGAGCCAGCGGGGCATACAGGTTCGGATTCCAGCGCTCGCCATCAAAGATGCGCGCTAGCTTGTATCGGCCCTTGTCGAAGGTGTAATCCGCGCCAAGCAATCCGCCCGGAATTCCCCGCGTACCCGGAATGTCGCCGCCGCCGATGAACATGTGCCCAACGCTGATCTCGCC
>CAMAPH010000083.1:0-5958 GCA_945859975.1 Chthonomonas calidirosea | reverse complement strand
CGCTTCAGAATCGACAAGCACTGGTCGATGGCGCCCTTATAATCGCCGCGAATGCGAAGCAAGTTCGCCTTTGCCAGTTCCGGATACAAACGATCTTTATCCGGCGCATCATCCGTGTCGTAATTAGTCCCCATGCCCTAAGTCCCCGTGCTACCGAAACCGCCTGCGCCGCGCTCGGTGGATGGCAGTTCTGCAACCTCGGTCCACACGATACGCGAGACAGGACTGAGCACCAACTGCCCAATTCGGTCCCCTTCCAAAAGTGTGACGACAGATTCACCAAAATTGATCAACAGAACTTTCAATTCTCCGCGATAATCTGCGTCAATCGTTCCGGGCGTATTCACCATGCTGATGCCGTGCTTCAGGGCGAGCCCACTTCGTGGCCGCACTTGCGCCTCGTAACCCTCCGGAACGGCAATGGAGAGGCCAGTCGGCACCAAACGTCGCTCCATCGGCGCCAGCGAGAAGGTTTCAGTCGTGCACAAATCCACCCCCGCTGCCAGCGGAGTTTGATACTGCGGCAACTTGGCCCCCTCTCGGCAAACGACCGGAACCGGCACTTCCTCAATCTCTCGCGACTGCATCTGCACAGAAGTATAGGGCCTAGATCGTATGCTAGAAGGCACGATGCGGAGCGAAGCCCTGAATGAATCCAGCATCCTGGTGCGAGACATCCCGATTGCGCCTTGGAAATTTGCGGAGGCGGCACGTCGGCTTGGAATCTCTGATGCGGTCGCGAGCTACGAAACCGTTGGGCTATTTGACGTTCCGGCCGACTTCGATCTCGAACAGATTCTGCGGATTGCCGAAGCCGCTGACTTTGTAAGTCGAACCGTTCGGATTCTCGCGATCTACGATGGTCCCGATTTGGTATCCGCCGCAGAGTTGCTGAATCTAACCCCGGAAGCGTTGGCATTGGCGCATCAAGGCACTTCGTACCCGTGCCACGCCGTTGGTTTTCGACCTGGCTTTGCCTACCTTGGCCCGCTTTCTGCCACCATCTCGGGTTTGCCGCGACGTGCACAGCCGCGAACTCACGTTCCGCCGGGCAGTATTGCCATCACCGGCCGACAGACCGCCATCTATCCCATCGCTTCGCCGGGCGGGTGGCAACTCATCGGCCGAACGCCACACGATCTCTCCGTCACGGAAGACCTCCAACTCGCGATCCGGCCTGGAGACATCGTTCAGTTCGTGGCGTGTTCCGAGGACGAATTCCAATCCAACCTCGGCACCCGCCCGCTGGTCATCACTGGGGAAGGCCAATGAAACGAATTGATCTGAACGTCGATGTCGCCGAAGGTTTTCCGCACGATCGGGCGCTGATGAAGTTCGCATCGAGCCTGAACATCTGCTGCGGCGTCCATGCCGGCAGTCCAGACATCACCCAAGAAACCATTCAACTTGCCCTCGATTACGGCAAACGATGGGGTCTGCATCCGGGCTATCCCGACCCGGCATCGATGGGCCGAACTCCGATCACCCTCGAAAACGCTCGCACTTACCTCGAGAGCATCTTTATCCAGGTTCGTCGCTGGGTGGATTTCACCCAGCCTGCCTATCTGAAGCCTCACGGTGCGTTTTACAACGACACCGCAGTCAAGATGCCCAGCGGCTGGGAACACCCGCCGAAGCACGAGGAAACCGGGATCTATCTGAATGCTTTCCCCGGCGTTCACTCGCTCGGGATGCTGCTTCGGCTACACCGGCTCCCTATCCTTGGCTTGCCCGGCACCGCCCACGTTATCGTCGCGGCCCGCAGCGGTCAGGGCTGCTTCCTAGAAGGCTTTGCGGATCGGGGGTATCGGTCGGACGGCACGCTGATGCCCCGCAGCCAGCCAGGCGCAATTCTGCAAGACCTGCGCACCATCCGCACTCAAGTCCGGATGCTCGCCACCCAAGTCGATAGCATTTGCCTGCACGGCGACACCGAGAACTGCGTCGAGATTGCCGAAGCGGTCTATGCCGCACTTTCCGATGCCGGGTTCGAGGTTTCCGCCCGTTGAGGGTTCGCCAAAGATTCGGCTCCGTCACCGTGGTGACGCGGCCCAAACCGGGTCTGCGTCATATCGGAATTCCGCCGTCAGGCCCGTTCGATACCGAGTCGTTTCGAATTCTCGAAACTCTGCTTCGCCAAAGCACCGCAACAGACTTTAAGGCCCTAGAACTGGCCAATGCCTCCGTCGAATTGGAGTTCCCGGCGGCTGGCACCGTCGCCATTGTCGGCGCGCCGGTAAGCGTCCAAAGCGACCTTCCCGATGCCATTGCAAATGCGCGGTTCCCAGTGACCACCGGCAGTTCGGTGAAGATCATCGCCGGAACCAGCGGCCTCAGAACCTACGTCGCGTTCGCGCCAGTCTCGCTTCGGGCAACTCGCCTGTCCCGCGTGCCGGGCTCGGTTGAGTCGCGTGCCATCCGGGTCATCCCCGGCCCTCAATTCGGCCAAGGCACATGGCCGCTTAAGCCGCTCACCGTTTCTCCCATCCAAGACCGAGTCGGCATCCGGTGTCAGCCGGTAGAAAGTTGGGCACACCAGATGGAGCTACCCAGTGAACCGGCCGTCTTCGGCGCCATTCAAGTGACTCCAAACGGCACTCCCATCATCCTCGGGCCGGACGGCCCCACCATCGGCGGCTACCCAAAACCGTACGTCGTTTGCCAAGCCGATTTGCCCAAGCTGGCGCACCTTCGAACTGGCCAATCCGTACCCCTGGAAATGATTCAACTAGAAACGGCCCGAATTGCCAATATTGAATCAGGCCAACAAATGGACAAATTCATTTCGGAACTCGAAATTGCGCTCACCGGAGACTTTCAACCATGAAGTCGCTTGCACTCATCGCTCACGATGGCAAGAAAGACGAGATGGTGCAGTTCGCCGTGCGGTTCCAGCGCGCGTTGGCCAACTGGAACCTTGTCGGCACCGGAACGACGGCAAGACTCGTGATCGCCAAAACCGGACTGAACGTCACCGGCCTCAAGAGCGGCCCGCTCGGTGGCGACGTCCAGATCGCGAACCTTGTCCTCTCCGGCCAAGTTGACGCGGTGTTCTTCTTTGTGGAGCAAATGGACGTCCACCCCCACGATCCCGACATCCACACGCTCCAGCGCATCTGCAACATCACCGACACCCCAATCGCCACCAATCCAGCGACCGGTGCCCTAGTGATGCGCGGACTCGAACTCGCGAACGGACATTCCTAAATCGCGGTGCTTCGGCCGCCCGATCAACGTTGAATCTGTATGATTCTGGCGACCTGCTTCGTCCTTGTCGGGTTCTCGAATGCTCAACTTGCCGCTGCTGCCCAGTCGCAAGTTGGCGTAACCACAAGCTACCGACCGGACTACGTGAAGCTGAAATATCCTGGCGGCGACGTGCCGATCTCCACCGGGGTGTGCACCGATGTCATCGTCCGCGCCTTTCGCAAAGGTGGCGTTGATCTGCAAGTGCTTGTGCACGAGGACATGTGGCGAAACTTCCGTGCATATCCGGCAAAGTGGGGCCTAAAGAAGCCAGATCGAAACATCGACCACCGCCGCGTTCCGAACCTACAAACCTACTTCCGGCGACAGGGTTTCGAACTTCGAAACAAGCCTTTCCAAGCGGGCGACGTTGTGAGTTGGCGGCTCCCGAACGGCCGGGATCACATCGGCATCGTCTCCGCCAATCTGTGGGCCGTTCACAACATCGGCGCGGGAGCGAGAGAGGAAAACGTCATCCACGAATGGCCGATCACTGGCCACTATCGTTGGAAGTGGTGACCTAAGCCGCCGCGAAAAGCTTCTTCAAGTAGGTCCCGGTATGAGATCCTTCGACGCTGGCAACGTGCTCGGGCGTGCCCATCGCGACGACTTGGCCGCCCTTGTTGCCTCCCTCTGGGCCCATGTCGATGATCCAGTCCGCCGTCTTAATCACATCCAAGTTGTGCTCGATCACCAGAACCGTGTTCCCTTGATCAACGAGCCGGTGGAGCACCATCAGCAGCCGCTTGACATCCTCAAAGTGCAGGCCCGTGGTCGGTTCGTCGAGAATGTAGAACGTTCGGCCGGTTGATCGTTTGCTGAGTTCCGACGCGAGCTTGACGCGCTGCGCTTCGCCACCAGAAAGCGTAGTGGCTGGTTGCCCGAGCCGGATGTAGCCGAGACCCACCTCGCCCAATGTGTCGAGCTTGCGGAAGATCTTTGGGATGGGCCGGAAGAACTCGATCGCTTCCGTTATCGTCATCGCCAGCACGTCGGCAATCGACTTGCCCTTGTACTTGACCTCCAGCGTCTCGCGGTTGTAGCGCTTTCCTTTGCAGACCTCGCACGGAACGTAAACGTCCGGCAAAAAGACCATCTCGATCTTCAGCACGCCATCGCCGCGACACGCTTCGCATCGGCCACCTTTGACGTTGAAGCTAAATCGCCCTTGATTGAATCCGCGAATCTTCGCATCTGGAGTCATTGCGAACAGATCCCGAATCATATCGAACGTGCCGGTATAGGTTGCGGAGTTCGACCGGGGGGTTCGGCCGATTGGAGACTGGTCGATATCGATGACCTTGTCCAGAGCCGTCAGTCCCTCGATGGCATCGTGCGGCTCCCAGACCGAACGCGTACCGTAGACCTCAAACAGCATCTTCGGATACAGCGTGTCCTGGACAAGGGTCGATTTACCGCTCCCCGAAACGCCGGTGACGCACACGAACAGCCCCAAGGGAATGGCGGCATCAACTCCCTTTAAGTTGTTCCCCCGCGCATTGCGAATGACGACCCAGCCCTCTGAAGACACGATACGTATGTCTACCATATTCGTGCGGGAAAAGTCGCCGATGAATTCGCACGATCGCTAGTGTTTGGGCTTTGCAAGCTTCCAGCCCACCGCCGAACCGATCGCCGTAAGCGCGGAGTTCACAAAAGTAGCCCAGGCTGGGGTGACCGCTTTCGCCATGGCTTCCATCGGTGGCACCGATGCGCTCCGCTCGCCTGCCGGCGGCGCGCCTAGATTCATAACGCCCAATGCGATTCCGAGAAGAACGATGACAACGATCAGCCAGATTGAAGCATCGTCTCCGCCCATCTTGTTCGTCAAGATCCCCGCGATCAGCGCAGATAAAAACGACAACCCGAGGCTCACCGTCAGCCAAGGTGTCGATACGGCGTACGACTTCGCGATGAACGCGCCGTCCTCTCCGAGTGCGGAATACAACACCGTGTAGCTAACGAAAACGAGCACGAAAAGCGTGATGTAGCCGAGCAAAACCGAGCCGAACGTTCTCATCGGTCAAATACTAATCGGATTCGCCAACCTGCGCAACTACGATGCCTTTGCGGCACGGGTCTTTTTACGAGGTTTCGGTTCGACAACCGCGACCGGGGCCGCCAGCGGATTGCTCGCGCGAGGTTGCCTTCGCGTCTCTGGAATCTCAATCTTCCTCTCGCCTCGCAAGTACTGCGCCGTAACGGCACTCGATTTCAGGAACTCTGCGACCGTGCCTTGAGCCGTCACTTCACCGCCATGCTCACCCGCCGCCGGTCCGAGTTCCAAAAGCCAGTCCGCCGCCAGCATGGTTTCCTCGTCGTGCTCCACCACAAGCACCGTGTTCCCGAGGTCGCGCAGCCGGGTGAGCGTTTCGATCAGCTTGCTGTTATCTCGCTGGTGTAGGCCGATACTCGGTTCATCAAGGATGTACAGCACGCCCATAAGACCCGAACCGATCTGGGTCGCAAGCCGAATCCGCTGAGCCTCTCCGCCAGAAAGGGTTCGAGCGTTTCGATCCAAAGTCAGGTAGCCGAGCCCAACGTTTTCCAAGAACCGCAGCCTCTCGGCGACTTCCTTCACCGCCCTCTCGGCAATCGTCATTTGCCGAACGCTCAGCTTTTCGGGAAGCGACGAGAAGAAGGCTAGACCGTCCTCAATCGACATCCGAGTGACGTCCGACATGTCCAGGTCGGCAATCTTCACCGCTAGCG
>CAMAPH010000082.1:0-6026 GCA_945859975.1 Chthonomonas calidirosea | reverse complement strand
GCCTTTACCCTGGGTCAATCTGCTACCGGAACAATCACCCTTCAGTCACCTGCTCCCGCTGGGGGAACGTTAGTAACCCTCGCCAACGGCAACTCTGACGCCTTAGATTGCCCCGCAACGGTCACCGTTCCGGCTGGACAAAGCCGGGCCACTTTCACCGTCACCGGAAAGTCAGTCGGAGTAGCCACGACGGTTAAGGTCGAGGCCACCCCGAGCTTCAACGAGAAGTCGGACACGATCACCGTCAATCCGGCGTTTGACGTGTCAGTTGCTGACTTTGTTCTTGGCGGCACCGGGCAAGGACAGGTAACCCTCTCCGCACCGGCTCCCGCCGGTGGCGCGGTGGTAAGCCTCTCGGCTAGCTCCCTGAGGCTGTCGGTTCCAGCAACCGTCACTGTTCCCGAAGGCGGAACCACCGCGAGCTTCACGGTGAGTAGCACCGGCACCGTGCAAAACGCTCTGGTGCGGGCAACCTACTTGGGCGCCTCGAAGACCGATACCGTTTCGGTCGTAGGGCTGAACATCGCGACGGTAACGAGTTCCAGCAGCACCATCTCCGTAGGTAGATCGGCAACCATCACGGTGACCTTAAATGCCGCGACGCCGCAGAATCTGTCCATCACCATCTCGCGACAAAAGGCCGGAGTCGTCTCCGCCCCGGTTCAACTGGTCATTCCTGCCGGAAGCATTTCGGGCACCTTCGAGGTAACCGGGCTTGCGCCGGGAGCGACGAACGTTTACGTGAGACTGCTAAGCCAAGGCACTAAGTCCGCGAAGATCACCGTCACAAACCCTTAACCGGGCTCAATAGAAAGGCCGAGGGCTTGGTGCAAACCAAACCCTCGGCCTTCTTTGTATTTGAACGATCCACATTTTGATAAGGCGTGCTCTCAAAAGCTTCGGTGTTTGTTCAAAATCTGGTGAAAGATCGGTCGGCAAAATTGCGCGTCAGCCGGGCGGCGGAGCTTTTCGGCGTTTAGATACTTAGCAAGATGTGCCCCATTAAGAACCCCAAGATCTTGCTGGACGCTCAGCTTTTATCGTGCGATCGCCCCTTTTACACTAGTTCCATCTTGTGAACGATCGATCTGATTCGTTCATTGCTCGCCCTTGAACTTAAAACTTTTTCGATACTCCAAATTGTCCAATCAATTTGGATAGACGCCGGGCGAACTTTTTTAGAACATCTCTTCGCTTTTGACTTACAATATATTATTGCGCTAACATCAGGAACATGCTGCAATACTTATCTGCTTCAAAGCAGACCTGATTGGTCGAGTGCGCTCATTCCGTCACACCAGGACCAGATTAGTTCAAATACTAGTATAATCACGTGGTCTTTTTGGGTTACCACGTATCTGGTAGTATTTTTTAGGGCGCATTATTCCGGTAGCCAAAACGTGCGCCCCCAAAAGCACGGTTTACTCAACTCGCTCAAAAAGACTAATCTCCTAATCGCGAATTCTGCAATCAAGCTTTCATGTTTGACGAAGTTCTGTTCGCAACTGCTGACGCACATTTCAAATTGATACAACAGCAACTACAGTTGTTGTTACGATAAAGGGACCAGTTACATGAACACATCCTCCGTCATTACACGATTGCAAACGATGCTGAATCTCTCAGCTAGAGAATTAGAAGTTGTCCATCTGGGATCCTTAGGATATTCGGACAAAAAGATCGCTACCGCCCTTTCGATTAGTAAATTTACAGTGGCAAGTCACTGGCAAAACATTTTACTCAGAAACGGCGCGGTTAACCGGACACTTGTAATCGCTAGATATTCAGCCGCCTTAGCCCGCAATGAAATCAACGCTGATGCTCTCATGAACCTCCCAGATGTGACACTCGCAAGGACACCGCGAGGAAGCGCCATATCGCAGTCCCTTCGCCGCAGCATGGAAAAAGCAGTCCAAGATTGTCGGGCTCTCTCTGCAGAAGGGTTGACGGGTAGCGACGACGTGTTTCGCCGATACCTCCAAGAGTGCGTTATGTTAACCGATTCCGCTAGCGGATTCTTGGCAGGAATACGCCAAGACGCCGATCATAACTACTATGTTTCGGCGAGCGCTACGTTCAACTTAGAGCCAGGCACTCTGTCTCCCATCGTAATCACGGGCTGGAACGAGGTTAACCCGCAACCAATGGACTACGGATGTTGGTTTGCTGATGTCCTCTGCACAAAAGCGGCACACTTTGCAAATGAGCAATCTGCAGAACATTCGGTTGTGAGCGAACACCTGCAGACTCCGATTGTTGAAAGCTTCGTTGGGCTCCCTTTAGTGAGAGACGGCATTGTGGTTGGTTTGCTTTGCTTAGCGAATAGACCTGGCGGATACGATGAATCTATTGTCAAGTTCCTTGAACCCCTACTTAAAGAGTGTTCAACATTCATCGAAGCTTGGGTGAGTCAAGTTGACCGACTGGCTTTAGATCGTAAGATTGCTGATACAGCGCTCATGCTGAAGACGGTTACAGATGAACTTACGAACGGTTTCATTTACGCATCCTCCGATGGAACTGTGTTGCACGTAAATCGCATGTTCCTAGACACCTTTGGCTTAAAGTCTGATGACAACCGTTTTGCTGGCCGTCCAGTGTCGAGCTTGTTGGAAGAATGTCTTCCTTCCGTCTGCAACGCAGAATTGCTTACAAACATCATCCAATCGCTTGTTTCAACGGGTGAAAGCCGATTCGGTCAAACGATACACTTGCAAAACTCTCGGATCATTGAGATTGACAGCATCGGAGTTCGAGTAGAAGATACGTGCACGGGCCTGATCTGGAAACTATCTGACGTAACAAAGCTTGAATTAGATCGTTTAGCTTTTGGCGAAGTACTTCAGCACTCACGTGATGGCATCATTGTGATCACCGACGATGGCGTAGTCCAGCACTGGAACAAACGCGCTGAATCCATTTTCGGCTACAGCGCTGGAGAGGCATTGGGACAAATGCTCGTTGAGTTAGTTATCCCGGACCGATACCAAAATGCCCATTTGGAAGGATTGAAACGGCACCGTGAGACCGGGGTTAGCCGTGTGATGGGTCAACTCGTGAACATCGTCGGAAAGCGAAAGTGTGGCGCTGAGGTGAATATTGAATTGATGCTGTCGTGCATTGATGCCGGCGATCATCCTCGTTATTGCGCTTACATCCGCGAAGTGCTAGACTGACCGATCCCGCAACTCTCCATCTCGGAAAGATGCCTTTTTAGGTACGTGCTTTGTGACGTCATCCTACGTACCCTTCGGCTGCTTTCCGAGAACGATCGTCCGCGAGAGTTGCGCTTGCATATTCTGCTGCTCACTGCTAGACTAGGTATGTGGTTATGGAAATTGTTCTGATTCGGCTTCGCATCTAGCCGTCCTTTGCGAAGGTCGGTGCCGCATCACATTTACCGATCATTCTTGAAACCACAAAATCAAACTTTCACTTGTAGTCATTGCGGCTTCGCTATTCCGATCAGCGGAATCGGTACGAGCCAAAGAAATCATTGTCCCGAGTGCCTGCACAGCGTTCACCTTGACGAAGTTCCGGGTGATCGAAGTGCCCGATGCGGCGGAGTGATGGATCCGATCTCCGTATGGGTTCGCAAAGGCGGAGAATGGGCCCTCATTCACCGATGCCGAACCTGCGGCGTGCTCCGAAGCAACCGTATCGCGGGCGACGACAACGCCCACGTCCTTCTCTCGCTTGCGGTCCAACCGCTAGCCCGACCACCGTTCCCGCTGGAGCATCTCCATCAGGAGCAGAGAACAGCCCCTTAAACGAAATTGGAGCCCCGCCGAACTAGCTCGGCGGGGCTCCAAGTAACTTTTCTAACCCAAATTACTGAGTCGCGCCGGCGTAGAGCTTGATGAAAGCTACGTTGCCGACCGTTCCATCGATCGTGCGGACTTCGTAGACCTGCCCGATGTTCTGGGATCGTGCCGATCCGTCAGCTGCCGCGTAAGTGGACTGTCCTGCTTGGCCAACGGTGAAGACATTTGTCTTTCCGCCGCCCCAGCCGCCGGATGTGTTCTTTCGGCCCCAAGGTCCGGTGTAAACCGTTCCGGTCCAGCTCGATGGCGTGTAAGCCGTGAAGACTGCCGGCGTGGTTGCCGTTCCCTGAACGAAGGTCGAAGCACCTGGCGTGGTCAAGAAGCCCTGATCGTAGGCACCGGCATCGGAGACCATGATCTTGTTGGAAAGGTCCTCGATCGCCGTCTGCGAGAGAGATGGGAATGAGGCTCCGCCTTCAACGGCATAGCCGAACGGTCCGTCTACTCGTGCCGAACCGTAGGGGTTCGTCAGGAAGAACGGTGCCGCAATGTTGTTTGCGGCTTGGATAGCCGCTGCCGAAGGGACGACGCCGAAGTAGTTCGACTGAGCGAAAGCTCGTGCCATGCCCGTTCCGCCTACGGCGCCTTCAAGCGGAGATGTGTAAATGTCTCGGTTCTTGGTGTATGGGAAAACCGATTCCGTCCAAGGAATGGCGCCCGCTGGCGTGGTCGCGGTAGTTGGCAGCAGGTTGAAGGTTGCTTGCTGGTTGGCTAGCGACTCGAAACGCACGGCAAGGGCAAAGCTGTCGTCGTAGTCAGCTGAGTACTGCAGATGTGCGAGGCCAATCTGTTTGAGATTGCTTAGATTTGCGGCAGCCTTGGCGGCAGCCTTCGCTTGGGCGAACACCGGGAATAGGATCGCAGCGAGGATCGCAATGATTGCGATAACGACGAGCAGCTCAATCAGCGTAAAGGCTTTTTTCATGGTTACTTTGATCAGCGCCCCTCAATTTGTCGGGCCCTGAAATGTGATGACGCCTACGCGCGCCCGCTTTGTTAGGAACTTCTTAACAATTCCAGAGCGTCTTCAGGATTACCAATAGATTTATCATGAATTCGTTATATCCGCCATTGATTTATTAGTACCAGATATATCTAACTTCTGCAACTTTCGGACCGGTCAATATTGCATCACTCCGGCTACACTTCACTCAAGCCATGATCACCTGCCTGGCCATTGCCTACTCCGCCGCCCAAACCAAGTTGGTAACGCCTTACACGCAGGTGTACAAGTTGGAGGTCGTCGCGCCGGCGATTCCTTCTCTCAAAACCTTCGAGATGTTCGAAATGGCGATCGACGCCAAGGGGACATTTAATAACCCATTCGATCCGCAAGATGCCGCCCTAGATTTGCTGGTCGAAAACTCGGAGCGGAAGTTCAGCGTTCCAGGCTTCTGGACGGCTCCGTTTGAACGACGACTAAACGGCGATACCGAAGAACTCACCAGATCCGGCTCGCCGGGCTGGAAAGTTCGCTGGACTCCAACAGAACCCGGGACTTACCAGGTTCGAGTTCGGTTCAAAGACCAAAACGACACCTTCCTCACGCCCGCCCAAACCGTTACCGTAAGCAAAGGCACCGGGCCCGGATTCGTTGCCGTTGGCGGAAAAGACCCACGCTACTTTGTCCGAACGGATGGCAGATCCGTCTTCCCTATTGGCACGAATTTGTGCTGGGCTGGTCCGCGCGGGACGTACGACTACGATGACTGGCTCCCCAAGCTCTCCGCGAACGGGGCGAACTTTGGTCGCCTCTGGCTCTCGCCCGAGATCTTCACCTTCGGCATTGAGCGAAAGGGCAAAGCGGAAGAAGGACTGGGAATGGGCCAGTTCGATCTCGGCAGGGCATGGAAGATTGACTACGTGCTAGATTCCGCGGCTAAGAAAGGGATCGATATCAAGCTCTGCATTGATAGCTTCAACATCTTGCGTCAGCGGGACTCGTTCAACTATTGGGAGCAGACTCCCCACAACCGCGACCACGGCGGTCCGTTGCGAATCTGGAGCGATTTTTGGACCGACGCCAAAATGGACCGGCTCTACCAAAACAAGCTGCGGTACTTGGTCGCTCGGTACGGTGCGTACACCAACATGTTCGCATGGGAGTTCTGGAATGAGTGCGACATTACGACCGACTTTGATCCCGTGACCGTCAAAAAATGGCACCAACGGATGTCGACCGTGTTACGCGGCCTGGACCCC
>CAMAPH010000081.1:0-6307 GCA_945859975.1 Chthonomonas calidirosea | reverse complement strand
AGCGAGATATCCGCCGCGACCACCCCCACCACCGTCACGTTTGGAAAGTCCAGCCCTTTCGCTACCATCTGCGTGCCCACCAAAATGTCCATGTCCTGGGCACGAAAAGCTGACAAAACCTCCTCTAACGCACCTTTGCGAGACGCGATATCGCGGTCGAGCCGCCCGATCCGCGCGGAGGGGAACAGCTCGCGAAGCCCTTCTTCCACCTTCTCCGTCCCGAGTCCGAATGGGTTCAGCCGCGTGCTCGTGCACTTGGGGCACTCAGATGGCACCACGACGGAATGTCCGCACTGGTGGCACCGCAGCTTCCGCTCGCCGCGGTGATAGCTCAGGGCCACGCTGCACTGCGGGCAAGCGGTGCGATACCCGCAATCGCGGCACATCAAAAATGGCGCATAGGCCCGCCGGTTCAAGAACAAGATCGCTTGCTCACCTCTGGTCAAAGCGTCGGAAATCGCCGAGGCCAATTCCGGCACCAGCAGCGCTGGCTTACCGCTTCGGTACCCCTGCGTCAGGTCACAAATCTCCACCGTCGGCATCTGTGCGCTGGCCGCCCGCGACGGAAGGGAAATCAAAGTGACCCCGCCCTTCTCGGCTTCGTAAAAGGTCTCCAAACTCGGTGTCGCCGAACCCAAAACGATCGGACACCCGTGCAGCCGCGCCAATTCTCTCGCCACCGTACGGGCGTGGTAGCGCGGAGATTGCTCCTGCTTGTAGGCCGATTCGTGCTCCTCGTCCATCACGATCAGTCCGAGGTTTGGCAGCGGCGCAAAGATCGCCGACCGCGGCCCAAGCACCACGCTCGCCTCCCCGTTCGCAATCCGCAACCAAGTTCGCAATCGCTCGAGTTGTGTAAGTTCGGAATGCAAAACTGCAACTCCTCGCCCAAATCGCGACCGCATTTGCGAGATCGCCTGCGTTGCCAGGGCAATCTCGGGCACGAGGTAAAGCACCTGTCGCCCCATGGCCAGCGCCTGCGCCGCCGCCCGCAGATAGACCTCCGTCTTCCCGCTCCCCGTGACGCCAAAGAGCAAAAACGCCGTGCTCTCCCGGTCAGAAATCGCGGATGAAATCGCATCGACCGCCAGTTGCTGTTCAGGATTCGGGGTCGGCGGAACCGAGAGCTTCACCTCGTCCGTGGTCACCCATTCCAGCAGCCCCTCCTGCGCCAGCGCGCGCACCGTGGTCTCCGTCACCCCCGCCAACGCGCGGACTTCCAGCGGAGAAAGCGGCGGCCCACCCGCGGCCTGAAGCCGCATCAGCGTCAGCGCCTGCGCCGGCTTCCGCTTCCCCTCACTCCGCAAAAACGCCTCAATCGCCGCCTCGTCGCTGGTCAGCCGCACCAGTTTTTCCTTCTGCCGCCGCTCCAAAAACGGGGCTAGTCGCTGCACAAAGTTCACTTGCCCACCGGCGCGCAAAGCCTTAAAGGCGCGCTGGATTCCTTCGGGCAAGGCACCTACCTCCGCCTCCGAAAGCTCGCCTCCCGCCTCCTGCAAGGTCCGCAAAACCTCTTGCTGAACCACCGAAAGCTTCTCGCCCGCCGGAGCCCCCAAGCTCCAAGCCCCCTCCAGCCGCTCCCGCACCCCCGGCGGAACGCAAACGCTCAGCGCCACCGGCAGCGAACAAAGATAAGTTTCGGCGACAAACTTAGCGAGATCAAGCAGCACCTCGGGAATCCGAATCCCGTTAACGACTTCCAGAATCGACTTAAGCTCGTCAAACCGAAACCCAAGCTCGTCCTCCGTAGCCGCATACCGCCGCACCACAAACCCCAGCGCCTGCCGCTTCCCAATCGGCACCAAAACCGCATCGCCCAGCGCCGCATCCCCATTTTCGGCATAAGTCCAAAGCGCCCGCCGCCCCGCCGACTTCGGATCCAGGGCGACATCCAAAACCGCCCGTGTCATGACTTGGTCAGTTTGCCCGATTCCAAAACTCTCACTCTGTCTAGCGATCGGTCGCGTCAAATCGCCTTCCCACTCCGGCGAGGACGCCTTCGCAACGTCGCTAGCCGTTCTTGAAGTGCAACGTCGCTCGTTCCAATCCGGGAAAGCAAACTCTCAAGCTCCGCCTTCGCTACAAATCTAGGATTCAAGACCACCCGCCGCGCGTTCCCAACCTCCGTTCCAACGACAACACCCGCCTGCTCAAGGCTGTCGATGGCGTCCTTGATTCGGCTGGGACTGCGCTGGAGGACCCTAGCGATCTCGGCCGCATGCGTTTCGCCCAGCATGTGAATCGCGAGTAAGGTGTTGGTTCTGGTCGCTGTGCCAAACAGGCCCACGTTACCAAAGAGAGAATCCACGCACACATTATAGACCGCTTTTCGCTTCATATCGACCGAAAAACGGAATGACCCACGAGCCGATCGACCTGTCCTGAAAACGGTTGAAAGCCCATAATAAATCGTGTTCACCGGACTCGTTCAGGGCGTAGGGACCGTCGCGACGCGCGACGAGAGTCACCTCGAAATAGCCTTCCCGCCCAACCTCTGGGACGACGCTCTCAGTCTCGGCGAGAGCGTCGCGATCAATGGAGCGTGCCTCACCGTCACCCACTTCACCGAGAGCCAAATGAGCTTCGATGTGAGCCAGGAGACCTGGAATCGAACCTCCCTTGGCCAGCTCAAACCGGACTCAACCGTAAACCTCGAGCGCGCCATGCGCGCGACGGATCGGTTCGGCGGGCACATCGTCCAGGGCCACGTGGACGGCGTCGGAAAAGTCCTCACCACAACCGACAGCGGGGAGTTCACGGTAATCCGATTCGAAATCCCGGCCGAAGGCACCCCGTTCCTCATCGACAAAGGGTCCATCACCATCGACGGCGTGTCCCTCACCGTCGTCCAGCCGACCGGCACCGAGTTCGACGTCTGGGTCATCCCGCACACCCTCGCGAACACCAATCTCAACAGCCGAAAACCTGGCGATGAAGTGAATCTCGAGTACGACGTGATCGCAAAATACGTCCAGCGACTCGTCAAGCCGTTTATCGCGTAGAACCCACCATGAACCCATCCACCGTCGCCCTCGTCACCGGCGCAAATAAAGGTATCGGCTTCGAAATCGCTCGTCAGCTTGGCGAGCAAAACATCGAGGTTCTCCTCGGCGCCCGCGATCCCGAGCGCGGAAACGCCGCCGCCCTCACCCTCCGAAACGAAGGGCTCAACGTCGATTTCTTCCACCTCGATCTCGAAGACCCCGCCACGATTCACAGCGCCGCCGAGCGAATTCAATCCGCCTACGGCCGCCTCGACATCCTTGTCAACAACGCCGGCATCCTGAACGACCGCGGACTTATGCCCAGCGAGCTCACCGAATCCGCCCTGCGCCAGAACTTCGAGATCAACTTCTTCGGACCTTGGTTGCTCACCAGCGCACTTCTTCCACTCCTGAAAGCAAGTGAGCACCCGCGAATCGTTAACCAATCCAGCATCCTCGCCAGCCTCACCTCCATCGGAAAGATGGACGGCTGGATCACCCCCGGCTACACCGCCGCCAAAACCGCGCTCAACGCTATGACCGTCCTTTTCGCGAAGGAACTTAAGCACGGCAAAGTCAATTCTGCCCACCCGGGATATGTGGAAACCGACATGACCGGACCCGACGCCCCGCTAACTCCGGCCCAAGGAGCCGCCACCGCCGTCTGGCTCGCGACTCTAGAAGCAGATGGTCCAACCGGCGGATTCTTTAATGAGAAAAAACCCCTTGCGTGGTGATGTGAAGCCAGCATAGACTGGCAACATGGCGGCGCAAAGTTATTCAGACGCGATAAAGTTCGTTTTGCAGTGGGAAGGGGGCTACGTGAACCATCCCAGCGATCCAGGCGGCGCCACCAACCAGGGAATCACGCAGAAGACTTACGATGCCTACCGTAAGAAGGTCAAAAAGGCTCCACAAACGGTTAAGCAAATCACCAACCCCGAAGTCCAGGCGATCTACTTGGTGGAATATTGGGATAAGGTCAGCGGCGACGCTCAGCCTGCGCCGCTGGATCTCGTCATGTTTGATGCAGCCGTCAACCACGGCCCGGGAAAAGCGAAACAGTTCCTCGCAAAAGCCAAGCTGACCATGGACGACGACGACACGAACGATGGCATCGAACTAGCCCGCCGCGTTGTCGACCTCCGGGTCAATTTCTACTACACCATCGTCAAAAACAAACCCTCCCAGAAGGTCTTTCTGAAAGGGTGGCTCAACCGAATGCGCGCGCTCAAGAAGGAAATCGGCTACTAACCGCTACTTCGATCGCGCCAAGTACGCGTAGGCATTGTGGTCGTGAATCGATTCGTGGTTCTCGACCTCAATCTCATAGCTCGAAATGAGGGCGTTGGCGTCAAAAGCCAGCGCCACTTCGCGAACCATGTCTTCCACAAATCGAGGGTTCAAGTACGCCTGCTCGGTCACAAACTTTTCGTCCGGGCGCTTGAGGACTGGATACAACTGCGCCGAGCCTGATGCCTCGATCAAGTCGATCACATCCTCCAGCCAGAGCATTCCGTTAGGCTTAACGCGAACCTTCACATATCCGCGCTGATTGTGCGCGCCATACGCGCTGATCTCTTTGCTACATGGGCAAAGCGTCGTCACCGGAACCGTCAGCTCAAGAATGAACTCATTCTTCGATCCGCCGGAAGCGATGAAAGCGCACTCGTAGCCCATCATTCCGACCTTGCCCGTAACCGGGGCGGCCTTCTCTCGGAAGAACGTAAAGCCGACTTCAAGGTGAGAAGTCTCTGCGTTCAGCCGCTCACGCAGCTTGGCCAAAATGTCCGGAATCGTCTCCGAGCTAATGTCCTGGCTATATTCGCCCAGTACCTCCAGGAATCGGCTCATGTGTGTGCCCTTGTATTCCTTTGGCAGGTCAACGGTCAGGGTGAAAACACCGACCGTGCGCTGAAGCCCGTTGTCGCGCTCTCGCACGTGAATCGGGAACTTGACCTTCTTGACCCCCACTTTGTCGATGGGAATGTTTCGTTCGTCTTGAGAATTTTGGATGTCGACCATTGGAATAACGGCGGAGTTTCCTTCCGCCTGGGCGCTCGGTACTGTTCGCAGAGCCATGCTAGGCAGTCCTACGCCTAAAGTATTGTTGGGGGTAGCAAAGACGGTTCTAGCCCTAATTTTGGACCCAGTTAATTTGATAGCGCATCCAGCCCAATAAACGACGCCTCCAGCATCTCGGCTAGGTGCAACACCACCGGCTTTCGGGCAGATTCGTAGCAACCCTGAGCAATCCAAGCGTGGCAGCCGGGGTTGCCGAGGACCACAATCTCTGCTTCCGTTTCCTCAATGTGCCGCATCTTTCGGTCTAGCAACTGTCGGGCCAGCTTCGGCTGCGTCACGTTATAAATCCCCGCGCTACCACAGCAGGTGTCCGCCTCGGCCAACGGAACCAGATCCAGCCTGGGCACCGCCGCGAGCAGCTTTCGCGGAGCTTCCCAAATCTTCTGCCCGTGCGCGAGGTGGCATGCGTCGTGGTAAGTCGTGCGGTTGGTGAGTCCTGGCGAATCCGCAAGCTTCTTCGCCAAACCTTCCGCCAAAAAGAACTCGCTCACGTCGCGGACCCGTTTGGCAAAGCTCACACCCTCTGGGCCGAGCAGTTCGCCGTACTCCTTCATCGTCGATCCGCAGCCGGCGCTATTCACAATCACCGGCAAATCGTCGGGCATCGCCTGAATCAGGTCCCGTGCGCGCTCGCGAGCTTCGTCCAAGCCTCCGTTGTGGGCATGCATCGCGCCGCAGCAACCTGCCTTCACTTCCCGAACTTGGTAGCCCACTCGTCGCAGCAGCCTCCGGGTCGCCAAATGAACCCTAGGGAAAAGCACGCGCATCGCGCAGCCTTCCAACAAATACACTTCACCCCGCACCGGCGGAACGTGCTTGGCTAGCAACGGCGCAACGTGCCAATCACTTGGCAATTGTGGCTTATCCACCTCTGCATCGGCCCCGCTTACGAACCGGCTCACAAAGTTCGGAATCCGATGGCCCGGAAGGAAAGTAGACAGCTTGGCTTGCAGTCGCATCAGGCCCGGGTCCGTTGCGACCTTAAGGAGTGCTTGTCGCGGTCGGTTAGGGCGCTGCCCTTCGATCGCGTCGCGGGCAAGCTCGAGAATGTTTCCGTATTCAACCCCGCTGGGGCATGCCGTTTCGCAAGCGCGACACCCGAGGCACCGGTCCAAGTGCGGCTTCACATCGTCCTGCCAGTTCAGCTTCCCGTCGAGCGCGCTTCGCACCAAATAGATTCGGCCCCGCGGAGATTCAAGTTCGCTCGCCGTCTCGGTAAACGTCGGACACGCTTCGAG
>CAMAPH010000080.1:0-6631 GCA_945859975.1 Chthonomonas calidirosea | reverse complement strand
GAAAGCGTAGTTAAAGTCGGCAAACTCGAGCGGGATGGGGCCGTCGATTCCGATGCCGGTGGCCTTGGTTGGCTGGAGCATGGAGATGCCCAATACGGGCGTCACGGAGTGTCCGTACTCCTCCAAACGCTTGGTGACGCCAAGGAGCGCGGGGCGAAAATCTTCCACCACGAGGACCCGTTTGGGCTCCTTTGTCAGCCCGAGTGATTCAAAAAATTGTATATCAGACATTAAGTGTCCCGGAAAAGCGTTATTGCTTCAGTCGAAGCTAACTCCGATACTGAACCTAAGTTAAACGGACGAAGCCGCTTTAGAGCCTAGCCGCTAACGGAACGAAAGCAACAGACAGACACTTTGCCCGCCTTGAGCGGGCATTTTTCTTTTAGGCCCCTTCTTCTTTCGATAAGACGCGTTCAGAGCGGTCCAACTTCTGGCCAGCAGCGCTCAATTCCAGCGTTGTCCAGCATTCGCTGCAGTTCCGACACATGCGCGGGACTTTCCCAAACCGCTTGCACGCTTAGGCCATGGGTCAAACAATAAGCGGCCAGGTGCCCCGCCGATTCTCCGATGTTCCACTCCACCGGATGCAGGCGGTAGCAGCCGTTGGTGATGTGCGTTGTGCCGATGTTCTTGGCGCACGGAATGAGGTTCCGCATCCGGACCGGGACCAGGGCACCCAGCGGGATTTGGAAAGGTAACGAACTGACATCCAGATAGTTGTCCCCGCCCGTGCTTGGGTGGAGGTCAATGCGGTAGGCACCGACCCCGACCGAATCCTCGTGCAGTGGCGCTGCGCGCAGGCCGGGGTTGAGGGCCGCGGAAACATCTTGCTCGCAGATGCGCTTCACCGTGAGCGCGCGCCGCGCTTCTCGGATGTATGGGAACATGGCGAAGCCGTCTTCGGTACCGACCGATTCGCCGTACATGTACAGGCCCGGATAGCCAGTTCCGCCGTCGTGGCGCGGTGCCTCGGTTTGTAGCCAATACAGCAAGCTACGGGACAAGGCCATCGCGCCGACCATCGCGGACTCATCTCGCTGCCCGTTCGTGTCGATGATAGGCCGGACGAAGTAGTCGTTCATCGGCCAGTTGACGATCGTCACCGGGTGCCGGTCTGGCTGCCCTAGAATTTCTGGCGAGACGATTTGTCGGTAATCGAATAGGGCGAGGCCGCCGTCTTCGCGATACAGCGGGAGATGTCGCGGTTGCAGCGTCCACGGGTTAACATCCTGGAAGCCGAGCAGCGGCCCGGGCCAGAAGGGCGGCTGGTAGGTGCGCCAAGCATCGTAATCGTCGGGCTTCGAAATGGTCCGATTCGAACCGGCATCATGCGCCATCGCAAACACCCAAGTGATGGCTTGCCAGTTGTTAGGCTGCGCTTCTTCTGGAGCACTTGGCTCGCCGGTATCCAGCCGAGATTCGAAGCCCGTCACGTACTCCGCACCTGCGTAATGCAGTACATCACCAAGCTCCGTGGCATCCAGAACGAGCTTTGCTTCGATGGCGAAGGTTTGGCCCGTCTCTAAGCTTCGGAAAGTGACCGACTTAACGAGGTCACCGTCCGTCGCCGCCTCGATGGGTCGCACGTGTCGGATCACGGTGAGGTTGCTGGCTCGGCTCCAGAAGTCCAGGATCCGGGCACTGACCTTTGGCTCGTGGCACAGCTGGCTGACCCAGCCGCCACCAGGATTTAAGTAACGGGCCGTCTTCGCCTCAGGAGAAATTTGGCCAAGTACGTACGCATTGCGCACCGCATTGCGATACTGCCGGTACAAAAGAGTTCCGCCAAACTGCTCGATCCAAGGGTGCTCATCCGGCGGAACGCCCTGACTGGTGAGCTGCCCGCCGAGCCAAGCGGTTTCTTCCGTGAGAACAACTGAGTAGCCGCACTCTCGCAGGGCCAGAGCGGCGGCCGTGCCACCGGTTCCAGCACCGACGATCAGGATGTCGCACTGCTGGTTGACCATGCGGAAACTTTACCGAAGTCCTAGTTTCTCAAACTCGTGTTTCCCAACCACTTTGCCCATCGTGATGGGAAGTCCGGAGAGCTTTTTCTTGGTCTTGTCCAACGAGAGCGTGACTGGCTTGCTGTAAGTTGCGCGAATGGCCTCGCCAGGAATGAACTTCCGATTCGGGTCGCGGAAGTTCTCGCCGCCCATGTCGTCAATGCTCGTTTTTTTGGTGTCCAAGAAAACGCGGCCCTTCTCTAGGCGCCAGGTGCCCTCGATATCGACGGTCTCCTGCTCGCCTTCCAGATGCAGTTTGAAGAGCATTTTGGTGGCGTAGAGCATGAGGTAGCCACGCAGAGATTCGCGATCCAGGTCGTTGGGGGTCGCGTTCGGCTCAGCTTCAAGCACGGTGAACTTGCCGTCCCATTTGCCGAGGTACGGGACCAACTCGCCATGCGGATTGCATCCGCTAACGGCGATCAAACCCAACAGAGACAGGGCTAAAAGGGGATTCTTTTTCATGTTCCTCGACGATTCCCGAACAAATCGACGTGCATTCTCGAAGTCAATCGCCAGTTGCGCTCGATGCAGATAGGCACAAGTAGCTTTGCGCGACGCCAGAGATCTTCGCTTGAGATTCCTTCTGGCATCAAAAGAACCCGGTGCGGATCAACCGCGCCAAGTTCTGCGAGGAGGGCTTCAATCTCTATTACGTCGGTGCCGACCTCTGGGTCAACGACAAATTTAAGCTGGTAATCGTAGCGAGAGATGAGCTGCCGCAAAACCCCAGGCTGGCGCCGGGTGGATTCGTGTCGATCATGCCAATCGCCGTCGGGGGTGGAGTTTGCGAGCTTTGGGCTGATGCTCATGAGATGGCATGCAACGGAGCGAAACACGGTTCCTGCGGTCTCGATGGTGATCGTCTTTCCGGCATCTCGTAGACCTTGCGCGAGCGGTTCCAGGTCATCAAAGATCATCGGCTCACCCCCGGTGATGACGACATGATCAACGGGAGAATCAGTAAGTTCTGCTAGTAAATCTTCAACAGATCGCGTCGGGCCCTCAGGTTTCCAACTGGCGTATGGCGTGTCGCACCATCGGCAGCGCAGGTTGCACCCACTCAACCGAACGAACGTTGAGGGCACGCCGATCCACGAACCCTCGCCCTGGACGCTCGTAAAAATTTCGGCAATTCGAAGCACCAAGAAGATTGTGCCGGAATCGAACTGCGCTAAACTCGCTTCGCGGGTACGAAGTCGTACCGGAGTTATTTCATGGCAAAAATTACAGAAATCGAAGGCGTTGGAGAGGCTTACGGAGAAAAGCTCGTAGCAGCGGGCGTGAGCACGGTTGAGGACCTGCTCGAGAAGGCAGCTGGCAGCGCAGGCCGAGAGGCTTTGGCCGAAGCGACAGGAATTCCCGAGAAGAACATTCTCCGGTTCGTGAACCACGCAGACCTGATGCGGATCAGCGGAATCGGACCGCAGTATTCCGAACTTCTGGAAGCTGCTGGCGTTGATTCGGTTCCAGAACTCGCACAGCGAAACGCGGCGAACCTCGCCACCAAGCTCGAAGAAGTCAACGGCGAAAAGAACATCGCTAACCGAGTCCCTTCGGAATCGGAAGTCGAGAAGTGGATCGAAGCAGCCAAGTCTATTGAGCGCGTCGTCACGCACTAAGTTCGCTTGAACTAGCTGAGTGGTTCGAAATACGCATTTGCGGTTCGAACCACTTCGGCGAACCATTTTCCGTTGGGCGATACCAGCGGGAACCACCAGGCCGAGGGTCGGTGGTTTGCACTCTTGAGCCCCTTGGAGCTGATCACGGCTTCCCGAATGATACAGAGTCGCTTGAGTTCGGCTTCAAGCTCAATCTGCTGCCGACGTTGGTGAATTTGCAGCACTTCCTCGGATCGCACGAGCAGGTTTTGCCTTTCCCGTAACCGAACAAACTCGGCGCGATTTTCCCGGATGGCCAAGAGCACGGAATCGCGAGCGGCCATCAGCTTGTGCCGAGTTGCGTGCGCACTCGGCGTTGCCGACTTCTCGAAAATCTCTGTTCGCCATTGTTCGCCCAATGCGATTTCGGCTTGCACCCTCTCCGCTCTAAGCTCTCGGCGCTGTGTGTAAAGTGCGTCTCGTTCGAGGCGAAGCTGCTGGATCTCGGCCTGCAATTGGTCGAGTGTGCGACGAAGTTCTCGATACTCCTCACCCAGTCGGCTCCACGATCCGCCGAACTGCGCGTTCAAGAACTCGATCAGATCCACCGGTCGCTTGAGCCGGCCGAGCTTTGTGAGAAGGGCGGATTGCTCCTCGCCAACGGCTCGCCATCGCTGCGCAAAGCTTGGGCTGCACATCTCGTCGGCTCCAAACGGACGACGTAATGGCGCGGGCAGTTGGAACCACGCGCAAGTGGCCTGCAGGCTGTCCCAAACCTCGTACCGCAACCGCAGAATCGGGTGCACCGGCACCCCGATTCCTAGTTCGTTCAGCCTGGCGTGCAGCTTGCGGCTGTGCCGCACGTAGCTACTCGCGCCTTCGTGGAAGACAAAGACGAACTCGCGCGCGAGCATTCCGATGAGGGCGACGGCTTTTCCGACTACCGCACAATTCGGTCCGAACTTGGCTTCAACTAAAGCGGCCAATTCTTGGACTCCCGAAAGTGGCTTCTTCAGGGAGAGGAACTGGGGGGTCTTGGTCATGATGACCACGCCCCGGTTGCCGATGCGGATGGTGCCGCGGCCAAGGCCGGGAATCACGAGATCGAACGGGATGGCCCCGGTCCCAAATCGGCTGAGCTCGTACTGCCCCGAACCGCCAATCAGTGCCTCGTCATAAGCTGCGCAAGCCTGTGCCTTAGATTGCGGATTTACGAAGCGGTCGAGGATTTCGAACCTCGGCAGACTTGCTGTTTCCGATGTGAACCGAAGTAACTGCGTGGTGGCGGTGACGTCGATATCGACTGGCTCGCCCGCGACAAAGTCGTAGATCGGCCGAACCAGCCCTTGGTACAGCTCCGAAAACTTGCCGTTACGCGCATCCTCGACATCGCACAAGAGTCGTTGCAAATGTTCACCTTGCTTCTGGCCCTGTTCTTTGGTGTCGCCAGAGAGGGAGCTTTCGCTGGCATCGATCGCCCAGTCGAGTGCTTCTACAAGGGCAGGAAACAGTCCGCGCAAGGGTAGGTCGGCCGCGATCGGTGGCGACTCGTCGAGCGAAACAACGCCACGCCATCCGAAGGCCTCGGTGGCCTGGTCGAGCATTTCGGGTCGCTCGCGTTCGATCATCGCAATGCGCAGACCGGCAGTCTGGAGAATGTCGCGACTGATTACGGTTTCCGACCCGAACAGCGAAGAGAATTCAGCGGCGGCGCTCCAAAGTCCCTTGGTCGTGGTGTCGTTGTGCGGGAAAACCTTGAACGCCCCGGCCTTTCGGGGGCCAGAGGGCAGCTTGGCAAAGTAGTCGGTGTCATGAACCCCGGCGACAAACTTTCGCGACGATCCCATCTCACGCAGGCTCAAAGCCACGCCCGCCTTCATCGGCTCATCCCAAAAAATGGTCTGTCCTAGAGCGAGTAGGGGAACTCCTGGCGCGGTCTTTTCTAACTCGGCCAGTGCCTCAGTAAGGGTCATACAGTCGGGTTCTGACATTCGATTCTGTTGCAGTCTACGATTCTATCGGGTTTATTCGTTCAGATTTCCTCGGCTTTTCCACAATAGTGCTGACGGCGGGTTCGACTGACGATGGGCTCCACCTGTCAAAATGAACCTATGAGCTACCGAACGGAAAGCGATTCGATGGGTGAGATTCAGGTTCCGGCGGATCGATATTGGGGCGCACAGACGCAACGCTCGATCGATAATTTCCCGATCGGCGTCGAGCGATTCCGCATGACGAACTCAATCGTACGGGCGATGGGCATTCTGAAAAAAGGCGCCGCGCTTGCGAATCGAGACCTCGGACAACTCGCACCCGAAATCAGCGATCTCATTGTTCAAGCCGCCGATGAAGTCATCGCGGGGCAGCTCAACGACCATTTTCCGCTGGTCGTTTTCCAGACGGGTTCAGGCACCCAGAGCAACATGAACTCAAACGAGGTCATCTCGAACCGCGCGATAGAACTTGCGGGCGGCGAGATGGGCTCGAAGAAACCCGTGCACCCGAACGATCACGTCAACCGTGGCCAAAGCTCGAACGACACCTTCCCGACCGCGATGCACATTGCCGTAGTCGAGGAACTCCATCGGCAGTTGTATCCCAAGGTTCAGAAGCTGCGAGATACGTTGGCAGCGAAGGCAGCAGAGTACGTCGATCTCGTGAAGGTCGGGCGAACGCACCTACAGGATGCGACCCCAATTACTTTGGGCCAAGAGATCGGCGGTTGGGTAGCGCAGTTGGATTACTGCTTGGCCGAAGTTCGACATGCCGAAACCGGCTTGTACGAACTCGCGATTGGCGGAACGGCGGTCGGCACGGGCCTGAATGCGCACCCTCAGTTTGGCGATCTTGCGGCGAAGTATTTTGCCGAGGAGACCGGATTCCCGTTCGTTTCGGCGGCGAACAAGTTCGCTGCTCTCTCTGCCCACGATGCGCTTGTAACCACAAGTGCGTCCTTGCGAACCCTTGCCGGCGCACTGATGAAGATGGCGAACGACGTTCGCTGGCTTGCTTCGGGACCACGAA
>CAMAPH010000079.1:0-6840 GCA_945859975.1 Chthonomonas calidirosea | reverse complement strand
TTACAGCGAAGAATCCCGACTAGCTTTCGTCGACTGGCTTCGCACGAAGTACGGCACCTTGGATCGACTAAACGCGGCATACTGGACCGCCTTTTGGGGTCACACCTACACCGACTGGGACCAGATTGACCTTCCGGGGCACCCAATTGCGGAGAGCAGCATTCATGGTTTGACCCTGGACTGGAAGCGATTCTGCTCACACCAAATGCTCAGCTTTTTCCGAGAGGAGAGCGCTCCACTGAGACGGATTACGCCGAGCGTTCCGATCACCACCAACATGATGGGGACCTACGAGGCGCTTGATCCTTGGAAGTGGAAAGACGACTTGGACCTGTTCACCTGGGACTCCTACCCAGGGTTCCAATCGCACCCGGTCGGCACTTGGGAGCTGATCAAAGTGGCGTTTGTCCACGACATGTACCGAAGCATCAAGCAAAAGCCGTTCTTGCTCATCGAGAGCACGCCGAGCTCGAGCAACTGGTACAGCAGCATGCGGCTGAAGCGGCCGAATATGCATAAGCTGGAGGCGATGCAAGCGATCGCCCATGGCAGCGAAGGATCGATGTACTTCCAGTGGCGACAATCTCGCGGATCGCAAGAGAAGTGGCACGGCGCGTTCGTGGGGCATGCGGGCGGAACGGGAACCAGAGTCTTCACCGAGGCCTGTGAAGTCGGGGCTCAGGTCAAAGAACTAGCGGATGTCGTCGGTTGGACTTCCGAACCGGAAGTCGCGATTGTTTACGACTGGGAAAACGCCTGGGCGCTCAAGGATTCCTGCGGCCCGGTGGTTGGCGAGAAGGACTATCACCGAACTTGCGTCGAGCACTATCGCGGGTTCTGGGAGCAGAGCATTCCGTGCGATGTCATCGACAGCGACCAGCCATTTGACCGGTACCGGGTTGTCGTGGCGCCTATGCTCTACATCCTGAAGCCCGGAGTTGCCGAGAAGATTGAGGCGTTCGTTGCGGGCGGCGGCATATTTGTGACCACCTACCTTTCGGGCATGGTGGACGAGAACGACTTGGTGTTCGACCGGCAGAAATCTTGGCCGTTGGAGAAAGTGCTCGGAATCGTGCCAGAGGAGATTGACGCGCTATTCCCGGAGGAGCGATTGCATCTTGCGCTTGATTCCGGCGAAGGCTCGGAGTCTTACGAAGGCGAGCGGTTCTGCGAACTGTTCTGGGTTACGGATGCCGGAGTGCGCGGCTACTATACGAGCGAGTTCTATTCCGGAAAGCCTGCCCTGACCCAGAAATTCTTTGGCGCCGGAGAGGCTTGGTACATCGGAGCCCGAACGCGGGATTCGTTCTTGGAAGAGCTTTACGCGGGGTTTGCCTACCGGCTGGGCTTGCGCAAGGACCTCACGTCATCGACATCTCGCGGCGTCATGGCGGTTCAGCGTGGCGACAAGTTGTTCGTATTGAACTGCACCGAAGAAGTCGAGTTCGTTGCGGTCGGTGAGCAAGGGATCGAAATCCCAGCTTTCGGCTCGATCGTGCTGCCGGCGTGAGGCTTCCCTCGCCGGGAATTCCCGGCGAGGGGGCCGTGGCTCAGACGAGCTTCTTGAGTGCCGCTTCGATTTGGTCTCGCGACGGCTCGAGGAACGGAGCGAGCGCGAGGTGCTGGTCGAGGGTTTCCAGCGGTTCGTCGGTCGCGAAGCCGGGTTCGTCGGTGGCGAGTTCGAGCACGAGTCCTTCGACACTGCGGAAGTAGATCGACCGGAACCAGTGGCGATCAACTGGGCCGCTGTGGCCGATACGGTTCTCGGTCAGCCAGGTTAGGAACTGATCGTAAGTTGCGTAATCGGTGATGCGGAAGGCGACGTGATGGATGCCGCCGTGACCTAGGTAGCCGCGAGACCGGGCACGGTCGTGAATCACATGCACTTGGCGGCCGGGCTGGCCATCGCCGGCAACGAGGACGGTCGTTTCTCGCCCTTCGCGAGAATAGGTCCCGGCGATGCGAAAGCCGAGGGTGTTTTGGAGCATCGCAAGCGTCTTCTCTGGCTCGCTGAGCGCGAACGCGACGGCGAAAACACCACGGATTTGGTGCGGAGCAGGCACGGGACTCTCGGGCCAATCGGAACCGCCGCGTGGCGCGTTGCCGTCGGCGACGATCTCCAGTTGAACGCCATCGGGGTCTTGGAAAGCGATGGCGGCGTAGCCGTTCCGGTCGAGGCCATCTCTCACGTTTAGACCTAGTCCCCGCAATCGCTCAGCCCACCAGGCGACGGATGCTTCATCAACCACGCGGAGCATCAGGATGTCGATGGTATCGCTACCGGGTCGGTTTGGCGCGGTGGTCGGCCAGTCAAAGAAGGTGACCTCGGTCCCCGGCGAACCTTCGTAGTCGCCGTAGAAGAGGTGGTAATCGCTCGGCGAGTCTTGGTTGACGGACTTCTTGACGAGGCGCATGCCGAGGGTCTTGGTCCAGAAATCGTAGTTGCGCTGAATATCCTTCGAAACGAGCGTTACGTGGTGGATTCCGGTCACGGCGATGGGGGGTGCTTTCGTTTCGGTGCTCACTTCTCTCACGCAGCCTTTTTAGTTGCCATGACAATTATACGCACTTCAACTACTTTGAGTTCCCGGGTATGACTGCGGTTGCGCCGAAGCCTTCGGCGAGGTATGCAATCTGCTTTAGCTTCAGGTCAACGAGATAGATTCGACCGTCCTTCTCGGCGATGCACCAGCCATCGGGGAGCTGAATCAGATTGCCCCATCGCCATTGAAAGAAGGGCGTCTCGAGCCCAAATGAGAATTGTTCTCCGGTTTGATTGTCGGTGACCTCGAAGTCGTAGCCTGGCCAGAGGAACGAAGAGACCGTAAACCTAGGCAATTTTGAGTGGTCCAAAGATCTGGAAGGGCCCATTGCGTACAACCCAGGCGCTTGCCAGCCGTTGACCTCCCTAGTGCGCTCCAATGTCGCTTTGGGATCGAAGCCTTTGATGAGGGCAGGAGAATCGGATGGAGTTGTCGAGAGAAACTTGAGGTACCGGATGCCAGTCGGCGAAGTCACAACTGCCAATGCTTGAGGTGAATTTAGCTTTTCCGAGGGCTTTAGACGCGGCCATTTCGGGTCCCGATAGTCATCAATCTCCAACTTTCCCTTTGATGGATCGAACGGCTCCATTTTGAACCGGGTCACGGTCGTACCATCCGGCCTGACGTACCGAAGATCGAACGTCGGCATCGGTCGAGTCATCTTCATCCAAATGGTCCGAGACCTTAAGTTGAGTGCTCCGCCGTAGCGTCCGGTGACGCTGGCGATCAAGATGAGGCAGATGTAGCTAGCAAGGTTGATCCAGACGCTTGCGCGCCACGGGTGTACCTTGAGCCCAATTCGGCGAGACAGGATAGAAAGCACGCCGGCTTCTATGATTGCCGTGAGTAGGAATGTGTAAATCCAGGCAACCACAAGGGTCGGTAACGCGGCCCGAATCGGATCGATCAAAGAGAGCCGCTGCCAAATGCCAGTGAGCCAAGGAAGACAAACGAAACCGATGCCCGCGGTCAGGAAGTTCGCGCCGAGCATGATGCCAAACGATGCTTCCGGTCGACAGCCAAACTTGCGATAAAGGATGGATGACTCCACCAAGGCAATGATGACGTTGCCGACGGTGAGCACGAATAGGCTGCTCCAAATGAATGGCGTACCGGCGTTCGCGAGCAGGGCAGGAACGAGGTCCATTTACTCGTCCTGCTGGACGAGCACGATCGAATCCCAAGGGATAAATACAGGCAAGCCGAGGGTGCCAGACTTGCTTTGATTCTCAACCGTAAGGCCAAAATCGGTCACCTTTGTCAATCGACCGGACACCTGAATTTGGGTTAACCGCTCATCGCGACTCCCGCTGGGCAAAACGGTGCTGGAGCCTTGAATATCGCGGCGAACCAGGACCGTCACCAGCTTGCCGGTCATCGAATCGGCACCGGTTGTTGACCCCTGGCAACCAAGCAGAATCGCGCTCAAAAGCAAAAGCATCACAACCTTAGCTCGCATGCGCCCATTCTATACTGACTTCTGCCATGGCGCGGAAAACATTGCAAGAAAAACTCGATGCGCGAAAGGCCGTTGAAATCGTGATCTTGGAGAAGCCAATGCCTGGCATGCCGGCCGGCAGCAAACTTCTGATCTCCACCCCCGCCGAGATTGATACTTGGGTTAGAGCGGTGCCAGTAGGGGAAACCCGGTCCGTGGCACAACTGAGAGAGGAACTGGCAAAGAAGCATGGGGCCGATGGCACGTGCGCGCTGACGACCGGGATTTTTCTCCGGATAGTTGCCGAGCGCGCTTTGGAGCAACTTGCGGCGGGCGAGGTGGAAATCGCTCCGTTCTGGCGGGTCGTTGAATCACAATCGCCTCTCGCGAAAAAGCTACCGAACGGCCCCGAGTTCATTCAATCTCGCCGATCAGCTGAGTCCTAGTAGTCCCAGCAGACCGAGATTGAGCCTGGCTATCGGCTAATCTATGGCCAACTCGTATGACCCCGTTCACCGTTCTGCTTGCCCTGAGTTCCCCTCAGTCTTTTAATCCTGGTCCGAATCCGATGATCCTGCGCGATCCGGCGGTGAACGCGACGACGATCGTTTTCCAGTTCGCTGGTGACCTCTGGAAGGTTCCGCGCGCGGGTGGCGCGGCAGTCCGACTGACCAGCGCACCGGGGACGGAAAGCATGCCCAAGTTCTCTCCCGACGGGACGACGATTGCGTTCTCTGGTCAGTACGACGGCAACACCGACGTGTTCACGGTCCCCGTTGACGGCGGAACCCCGAAGCGACTCACCGCCCACCCGGCAGCAGATGAAGTGAACGGCTGGACACCCGACGGAAAGAGCGTTCTGTTCGTTTCGACCATGGCTTCGGAGAACGCTTACACTCGCTTGTTCAAGGTGAGCTCGGGCGGCGGAGTTCCGGCGCAACTTCCGTTTCCGGCGGTTGACGAAGGCTCGCTGAGCCCAGACGGCTCCCAGCTTGCATACATCCCGAATCCTAAATGGCAGGCCGCGTGGAAGCGGTATCGAGGCGGACAGGCCGGGCCAGTTTGGATCGGCAACCTCTCCGATTCGAAGATCAAGACCATTCCTTGGAAGGGCACTGGCGACGAGAATCCGATGTGGGTCGGCGATTCGATTTACTACCTTTCGGACCCGAAAGGCGAAATGACCTTGCACCGCTATGACACAAAGAGCGGTAAGTCAAACGAAGAGATCGCGCCAAACGGATCTGACATCAAGAATGCCTCCGCTGGTCCGGGAGTTATCGCTTACGAAGAGTTCGGTTCAATCTGGCTGTACGACGTAGCTAAGAAGTCGGCTACCCGAGTGCCGATAACGATTGATGCCGACTTCCCCGAGATTCGATCTAAGTACGTGGACCTTGGCGATAGAATCCAGGGCGTTGACATCTCGCCGACCGGACAGCGAATCGTCGCAGATTCCCGAGGCTTCATTTTCACTTCTCCAGCGAGCAAGGGCGATGCAAAGGTTCTGCATTCCGAACCCGGCATTCAGCGCCGAAATCCGGCGTGGTCGCCAGACGGCCGAACGATTGCCTACTTTACGGACCAGAACGACAAGGAAGAACTGGCCCTGTATGACACGACGACGGGCAAAGATCGCATTCTCAGCATCGGCGCCGGTCAAGGCAGCTTCGGCAACATCGCCTGGTCCCCAGACAGCAAAAAGCTGATCTATAGCGATTTTTCGCTGGGACTCTGGGTCCTCGACATTGCCAGCGGATTCAGCACCCGCATCGACTCCCTTTTACGCCGCGGGCGCGTTGGATTCGAGTATTCGTGGTCGCCAGATAGCAAGTGGATTGCTTACACGCGCGACATTGAGAGCACGTTTGGTGCGCTGTTCTTCTACAGCCTTGAATCGGGCAAGATGACGCAAGTCACAGACGGGCTTGCCGACGTTTCGAGCCCCGTGTTCGATCGCAGTGGCAAGTACGTGTACTTCTTGGCATCGACCGATGTTGGACTCGGCGGTGACAATCAGGACATCGCTTCCTATGCTTCAGCGAACGTCACGCAAAACGTATATTGCCTGGTTCTCAAGAAAGGTGTGCCGAACCCATTGGCGCCGGAGAGCGACGAAGAGAAAGTCGCACCAACCGAGGCACCGAAGACACCAGAATCAAAACCAGCAGAGAGTAAGCCGGCCGTCGCGCTCATCGATCTCGAGGGCCTCGAGTCGCGAATCATTACGCTTCCACATCCGAAGCAGCCATACGGTGGATTAGCCGCCGGAACGCCGGGCTCGGTGCTCGCGATTGCACTCCCGGTGCGACCAAGCGCGATTGATGCACCGCGAGGAACGAGCAGCCTGATTCGGTTTGCATTCGCCGATCGGCGACCTACCGTCATTGTCACGGGAATCGGTGGGATCAACGTGACCCCAGACGGCAGCAAGGCGCTTATTCAGGGTCAGGGTGGGCTGAGCATCATCCCGACCAGCGCTCCTGCAGCCCCGGGACAAGGCGCAATTTCGATCAGTGCTCAAGTCAAGATTGATCCGGCGACGGAATGGCGACGGATGTTCTTCTCCGCCATTCGGCAACAGAAGATTCGCTTCTACGATCCGAAAGTTCACGGCGTCGACCTCGATGCGCTCGGCAAGCGGTACGAGCCGTTTCTTGCGAACCTGAAGTCGCGATCTGACCTTAACTATCTCTTCACCGAGATCTTCGGCGAGATCAGCGTTGGGCACATGTTCATCGGCGGCGGCGACATTCCGGGTACGCGGGGAATTCCGGGCGGATTGCTTGGCGCGGATTACACCTTCGACAAGGGCCGATACAAGCTAGCGCGCATCTTTGATGGCGAGCGCTGGAATCC
>CAMAPH010000078.1:0-7201 GCA_945859975.1 Chthonomonas calidirosea | reverse complement strand
AGATTAAGAAATGGATGTGTCCGCGACCGAATTTAAGATCCACTGTCTCGATCTGCTAGATCGAGTCCAGGAGACCGGTCAAGTTCTGCGCATCACCAAGCGAGGCAAAGTCGTGGCAGAGTTACACCCTCCAACCAACCCAGCACCGGTCGTTCCAGCGGGTTTTGGGCTGTTGGCCTCTACCGGCAAAATCCACGGAGACATCATCGCCCCAATCGATGATGTCCCCTGGGAGAACCTCGGTGATAGCCAGTTCGGCTACCCGTCCGCGCCAGATGTTGCCCGCATCAACACCCACTTCGTGGCCGAGGAATCTCGAGCTTTTGATGCTCAGCCAGGCACAACGAGCGAAGAACGATGATCGTTCTCGACACCCACATCCTCGTCTGGTACGCGCTCGGAAGTCCGCAGCTCTCCCCCGCGCGCTTGCAGCAAATCCAAGCCGCAAGCCCGCGGGTATTTGTCTCCGCGATCACTTTGTGGGAAGTCGAAATGCTGCTGGAACGCGGTCGTGTCAGCGGCTTTAGCGTGAGTGATCTCCGCAAAGTCATCGCCGTCTCCGGCTTTCAGGAGGCGGTTCTATCCGGGGATATGGCGGTTCTCAGTCGCCGCCTAGCCCTGCCCCATCACGACCCAGCAGATCGATTCATCGCCGCAACCGCGGTGACGATGCGCGCAACGCTCGTCACCAACGATGCCAACCTGCTCGGCCACGCGTGGCTACCGACCGCCTAAGAGCTCTCGTTCGCCGGGTCCAAAAGCGGATTCCCTTCGTACTTCGCCGGCTTCTCCAGCTTCATTCGGCCCAGTTCCCTTCGGACCGCGCCGATTTGCGCTTCGACTTCCGCAAACTCATTCTTGCCGCTGTGATGCTCAACGCCAAGCGCCCCGGTGTAACCGGCCGCCTGCAGAATCTCCAACGTCGCGCGTAATCGCGTCTCGCAGTTCTTCTGGTCGATGTGCGTGTGCATCGCAATCGGCGCCAGCGCCTGGTCGTACTCGTCTTGGGTCTTCCAAATGTCTTTGCCGACGTGAAGCAAGACGCCAAAGTGCGGCGAATTCACCGCTTCGCTCAGGCGCAAAAGATTGTCGGGATAGTTGCCTGCACCCCAGTGGGTTTCGGGCCCGACTCTGAATCCTTCCTTCGCGGCAAAGTCGCAAAACTCGCGGTAGCTCTGCGCAATGATCTCAAACTCCGCGTCCTCCCAGTGACGATTCCCTCCGCCTGGATCGATGCGGACCGTGTTCGCACCCAAAATGGCAGCAGCTTCGAGGTGTCGGTCGGCAAGTTCCCGGTGCCGGGCCCGAACATCCGCATCGGGTTCAAATGGATGGCAACCATCGGCGTGGTAGTTCACGCAAACCAGCCCCCGATCGTCCATCGCGGTTCGGACCTTGTGCAGCCTGGCCGTATCTAGCTGCGCTTCAACCGTTGGTCCCAGCAAGCCGTTCCAGATATCGGCGGTGTCGAGGTGATACCGAAACCGGCAAGCCTCCAAGTACGAGAAAATGTCCATGGTCCCTTCGGCAACCATGCCGTGGAACGAAAACGAAGCAACACTGATCGGTCCGAACATAACGCTACTTTACAAGCACCGGCGACAAATAAACTTGCCGGCGTATCAATCTGTACCGGTACCAAAATGTCAGAACTCAAAGTTGCCATCATCACTGGATCGCAAGGGCTCATTGGCCGCTCGCTCGTGGACGAGTTCCGCACAGCTGGCTACAAAACCATCGGCCTCGATCTTAACGGAGAGGCGGATGTTCCGATTGACCTGACCGACCCAACCGCCATCGAGTCGTTCATCGAAACTCTCGACGAGCCGGTCCATGCACTCATCAACAACGCCGCCATCGCAAGTTGGGACAAGCCGATTGAAGAGACAACAACGGAGGACTGGGACCGAATCTTGAACGTAAACCTTCGTGCACCTTGGCTACTCACCAAACTCCTTCTTCCCCGCTTCGCGCCAGGAGCGAGCATCGTGAACATCGCCAGCACCCGAAGTCAGATGACGGACCAGCGGAACGAGCCGTATTCGGCGTCGAAGAGCGGCCTGGTCGGTCTGACTCAAGCCCTTGCCGTCGAACTTGGGCACCGATACGGGATAAGGGTGAACGCGATCTCACCGGGCTACATCGCCGACGAACATGAAAAGCTAGCGCCGATTGAGCACGAGGCTCACCCGGCCCGAAGGGTCGGTAAGCCGGCAGATATCGCCCATGCAGCCGTTTACCTGTGCTCCGACCAAGCCACGTTTGTGACCGGTGCGGAATGGATCATTGATGGCGGAATGTCCCGGGTCTTTGCGTATCCCGATTAAGGGTCCACCGGAATGTCAGAGCCGTTTCACGGGTAAAAGCATCACATGCCAGTCGATCTCAAAGCCCACCTCGCGATGCAACTCAATCAGACCCTTGCTCTCTACAAAAAGGACGTCCTAGCCTGCACCGAAGAGCAACTAGGGACTCCATTTAACGAGACCACCCGAACCGCATACGACTTTCTGTACGAATGTGAATACGTCAACCGTCGCATGACCCAGCGCATCAAGGGCGAAGAGCCGACCCCGGCGCCGTGGACCGGCTGGGCCGTGGCGCCTGAAGAGTGGCGAAACCGCGAAGTCGCGATCGCTAAGTTCGAAGCTTCGGTAAACGACCTCCTTGCCGCGGCGCTTGAAGATCCGGAGAAAGAGATCATCCTGCCCGATGAAGTCACGACGCCGTTTGCTCTGGCCCTCTTCGCCGATATGCACTCGATGTATCACCTTGGCCAAATCGATTACATTCAAACGCTTCACGGCGATACAAAAATGCACTGGATGTAGCCACCCGGTACCCTAGCCGCATGGCATCCAACTCGGTCAAGTTAGATCGAAACTCGAATCAGGCCCTTGGCATTGGGCAGTTTGCGGTTGATTTCATGAACGGCTCACTCGGACCCGGTCCGAGCGAAGCCGTTCTCAACCGAACCCGCGACTTTCACACCGATGCGGTACTTTGCGGCCTTTCTGCCCTTGCCCTCGGGACGAACGCGCCAACCATTCTCCGGGACGAAGCGCTTGCCTATCCAGACGAAACCGGCGCGACCGTCTTTAATTCCCACGTCCGCGTGAAGCCAGAAAAAGCCATCGTCGCTAACTCCGCCGCGTCACGAGAGTGGGATAGCAACGGAACTAATTTCGGCTATAACCCTTCTCTCGGCCACGTGGCGGGCGAGTTTGGCCACAACGATTTCTATCCCGTAGCCGTTGCGGCATGCCAAGTTGCCGGAAAGGACGGCGCGACCGCCCTCAAGGCGATGGTTCTTCTCGACGAGATTCGCGGACGCCTTGCCGAAGTCTTTTCGCTGAAGACCTACAAGATCGATCACGTGGTCCATGGGGCAATCGCCTCGGCGGCCACTTACGGCGCAATCCTCAGCGCAACTCCTGAACAGATCGAGAGCGCGATCGGCATGTTCGTCGCCCACTACATCCCTTGGCGCGCCATTCGCGCCGGAAAGCAGCTGAGTGACTCGAAAGGAGCCAGCGCCGCAATCTCGACCGAGGCCGCGGTGTTGTGTATGCAACGCTCTCTACGCGGTTTCGTGGGCCCCAAGGACATCTTCCGCAACCCAGAATCGATGTTCCGCCAGTTCGAAAAGACCGATGGCGCTTCCCCATTCGATTTGGTCCTGAACCACTCCGGCGATGACTTTGCCGTGATGGGTATGCACTTCAAGCTCGGTCTCTACGAGCACCAATCCGCCGGCGCAATCCACGGCATTCTCCAGTTGCTCCTCGAAAACCCGGAACTGCGACAGCCCGGAGCCATCCAGGGAATCACGGTCAAAGCATACGAGCCCGCCTTCGGCATTATCGGCGACCCGGCCAAGCGCGATCCGAAGACGCGGCAATCGGCGGACCACAGCATGGTCTTCATCATCGCCCGGATTCTGAAGAACGCGATCGCCGCTGGCCTCGTGAGCAGCCTCGAAGACATCTGGGAAGCAACAATGCTCATGCCGCAGGACTACGACGACGCCGCGCTCGCCGATCCTCAAACGCGAGAGCTCATGGCGCTCATCGGCTTCGAGCACGGCGGACCAGCCTACGACGCGGCGTACCCAGAAGGCATCCCGACGTCGGTCCACCTGCAAACCTCAAAGGGAGTTGTCGAAACCGAAATGGTCATGTTCCCCATCGGCCACGCTCGAAACGCCGACCACGACCTAACGAGAATGCTCACCGCAAAGTGGCAGCGACTTGCCACGCTCTCCGCCACAACAAGTCCGGATGAAACGATCCAGACTCTCGCCGCTTTGCCGAACTTATCGGCCGAGCAGCTTCTGACCTTCTAAACCGAAAACGGTCCTGCCGCGTTTGCGGCAGGACCGTTTTGTTCTCTACCGAACGTTGAAGTTACGGGTTGATCGTATACGAACCAGAAACGGTCGTACCGCTCGAAACCGCGGTCACGGTTACGAGAGTTGGGGGAACGAACTGCTTGCTAAAGATCTTAGCTGCGATTCGTTGACTTCCCTGCGGGATGTTAACGGTGATCGTTGCAGTTCCGTTAGAGAACTGAGCGGCCGATGATGGCGAAAGAGTCAGAACAACGTTCTGGCCGGCGACATTCTGCACCGGAGCGTTGAGCTCAACCGCAGCGAAGTTCGACTGAGTGTCGGAAACGCTGTTGCTGCTGAACGAAATGCCGGTTGGGTCGGTGTAGAAGGCAAGAACGTTGACGAAGCCAGAGGTATCTGGGTTCGCGTTCTGGTAGGCATTGGTAGAAACCTGCATCGTTGGCGAGCTAGTCGTTCCAACAACAACTGCGTTGTTCCACGTTCCAAAGAGGGCAATGCCGTATGGAACGTCGGATCCCGTGTCTCCGGTGCCCGATCCTCCGAGGAGGCTCGATCCGATGAGTCGCATGCCGTTCGAGAAGCGAGCATGGAAGCCCTGGTTGCCATTAGTGGTGGTGCTTCCTGCCGTCATGTTCGTCCCGCCTGCATTGTTAAGCGGGAAGGTTGCAGAAGCGGTCGTTCCAACAATCTGGACCGAGCCGTTTGCCTGCAGGGCGATCGCGTTGGGCTCATCCGCAGCAGATCCACCGAAGTAGGAGGCCGTGGCCTGGGTCAAGTCCTGGCTGAATGCCGCGACGAAAGCGTCGTTGCCGGTGTTAAACGTGTCGTCTTCACCCCACTGGACCGGAATCGTCGTTCCAAAGCCCGTGGTGTTGATGGTTCCAGCAACCATGGCCGTGAGGTAGGGTCGGTCATTAACTTGGCTAACTACCATTCCTCGGAACGTGTCGTTGCTGCTTGAACCCCAAACGGTGCTGAACTGGACAGCTGCCGTCTTAACGGCGAATCTAGCGAGGAAGAGGTCTCGCGAGGACCCGATGGTACCGTTCGTGAACGTGAGACCGGTAGTCGAAGCGCTCTGTCCGCCGATGACGACTGTGTTGTAGCCGAGGCCAAAGCCAACCGTCTTGGCGGTATCCGTGCCAGCTCCGCCGAAGTAAGTTCCCATCTTGACCGTAGCAAGATTCTTGGAAAGTACGCCAACGTATGCTTCAGCAGAAGTGCCGTTTCGTGCGTTATCCGCAGATGCACCAGCGATGAGGGATCCTCGAACGCTTGCGATCGTGTTGTCGAAAGCTGAGTTGGCCTGAACCGCAACAGCAACTTCGCCGTTTGCTCGGTTCACATCCATGTCCCACAGCCAGTCCGTGCCCGTTCCGCCAAGGTACGTCGCGAACATTCGGCTACCGCCGTTTGCTCGAAGTCGGATGATGTAACCATCCGCGCCACCCGCGATAGCAGTCTGGACGCCTCCCGTTGCCGGAAGTCCCGTGCTCTGGGTGTTCGTCGCAAATACGATGTCCTGATTGTCAAGTACGCGAACCTTCAGACCCTGAGTGGATCCCCAGCCAAATTCGGCCGCGTTTCCAGAAATGTAGGTGCTAAACGTTGCGATTCCCGTAAGGTCTGATCGGAGATTGGTGATGAAGTTGTCGTTCCCAAGGTCGTTACCGTTGTAAGCACCAACCGTCGTTGGGAAGTCGATACCGGCCGCGAGACCAGCAACAACAAACGATCCGTTTGGCGAAACATCAACCGAGCTCACTTCGTCAAGGCCAGTTCCGCCCAGGAACGTACCCGCAAGGAAGATCTGTGGGTCGATTACCACTGGCTTCGAAGCATCGTAGCCAGCAAGCTTAAATCCAACTTCGCCATTGTTGACGGTGAACTTAGCTGCAACTTCCTTCTTCGTTCCGTTAACCATCTGGTAAACGAAGAGGTTCTGCTCTCGAACCGTGCCGAGCGAGATGTCGTACTGAAGCGATCCGTCAGCGCCGACTCGAAGGTTCTTTGCGCCTTCGTACTTCAGCTTGACCGATTCTGGCTTTGCACCAGCAGCAAGGATGACGTCGTATCGTGGCGATCCGCCATCAACGTAGTAGCGAGCCGTGACGCCTGGGAGAACGTTGACGAGCTTGGCTTCCTTAAAGGAGCCTGCGCCGTTGACTTCGAGACCTGGCTTGATGAAGTTGACGACGTCCGCGTTCTTCGAGACACCAACCGGAACGACCGACTTGCTCGCGCCAACAAAGTTGACTCGAACAACGTCGCCGCTGGCCTTGAGGTAGCGACCGGTAGCTTCGTCGGTCAGTTGGACCGTGCGCGAGCTCAGCTTGTAGTAGTCGATAACGGCACCGGACTCGGTGACCCATAGGTTGGCGCCTGGCGACTTCATCAAGAATCGAGCCGCGGAGTTCCACTGGCCTTTGTTCTCGATGAATGCGCCTTGCGAGAGGGCGGTGCTGCCCATGGATGGAACGGCTGCAGAAGCAACCGTAGCAAGAACTAAAATTCCAATCATCGGAAACTAGTATGTCAACGGTGTTCTGCCCTTGACACCACTCTTAACAATTCCTTAACTTTAACGTTTCGAACTAGCAAATATTACAGGTGTTGCCGTTCACATCGCAATTTTCGATAACTCAGATTTACGCAAAAAATTAGCACGCATCCTAAGTTAAAACCGTTTCCTGCGCGCCCGCTGTCATACTTACCGCGTCGTGGTTGGCCTCCCGAACCAGCCGAGGTGATGGTAATGGAAACGCTAAAGATCTCCCCAACGCGCTTGTCTGGAACAGTTGAAGTCTCCGGGGCAAAGAACAGTGCCCTCAAGTTGCTGGTCGCAACGCT
>CAMAPH010000077.1:0-7506 GCA_945859975.1 Chthonomonas calidirosea | reverse complement strand
GCCGGAAAGCACGCCGTCGTCATCGGCCGCAGCGTCATCCTCGGCAAACCGATGGCCCTCATGCTCCTGCAAATGAACGCCACCGTAACCATCGCCCACAGCAAAACCGAAAACCTCCCCGCCCTCTGCCGCCAAGCCGATATCGTAGTCGCCGCCGTAGGCCGCGCTGAGCTAGTGAAGTCCGACTGGATCAAACCCGGCGCCGTAGTAGTAGATGCCGGCTACAACAAAGTAGAAGGCCGAACCCACGACGTCGGCGACGTGGATTTCGCGGGTGTGTCGGAGGTTGCTTCTTGGCTGACGCCGGTTCCGGGCGGGGTGGGACCGATGACGGTGGCGAGTCTGTTGGCGAACTGCGTTGAGGCAGCGGAGTTGAGCACTTCGGCGTGCGGTTGATTCAGAACCCATGGCGTCAGATTCTGGACGCCGCTTGAGGACATCGGACCATCGCAGACCGCGATGCGTCTATAACTTTGATGTCCCTGTGGGAACGTCCTCTGCTTGCAAGACGCCAGAGCCAGGATTCGAGAAGGCCGCCCCGAAACGGGAGGCTTTCTCCTTTTTCTCTCCTCTTTCTCAGCTCGGCCGCCTTTGTAACCTCGGCTCGGGATTGAGCTTATTCGGCTTCGAGCGACTGGCATTCCGGGAAGCAGCGACACCTCGGCAAGCGCAAGCTAGGGAAAAGCCTGGTTATAGAAAAGCAATCGCTGCCCGCTTGCTGGCTGCAAGACTCACATATGTCCCTTGGCAACCTCCTTCATGGCCAGTAGATGTAGACGGAACAACACAGAAGAATTCTGTAGCCGACTGTTCTTCTTTGACCATGCGCGGCTCCTAAAGTGGAGACGGAGTACTAACGCTCCGGATGGCTACTTCAATCGTAACGGGCAAGGTAAAAGGATGATTCAGGCCGATCAATGACAAAAAACGATAGAGAACATTACGAAGAGTTGTCCAAGTGGGCCTTTAGCAAGGATTCGGATGGCAGACCAAAGGCATCAAGATTCATTGTTGTGCTGTTGAGCCCAATTCTCACGTTTTTGTTCGAGTCCAAAGTTTCAAAAAACGTTGGAGTCATATTTGGCAGTTTGATGCTGGCATGTTTTGTTTCATTTCTCCCGGTTTTCCCACCAGGTACGACCAATCTTATGATTGGGCTGACGTTACTCTCGCTGGTTCCATCTGTAATTGAGGTACTTCTTGTTTTTCACTTACAATCTCCCAGAGGTCGGTTTCTGTTTGATCTTCTCTATCAACACAAATGGATTGGTATTGCGTGTCATCCGAAGATCTATAAAAGCGGATCTGTTGGAAGTGATGTAAATGTTTGGCTTACACCAGAATCATTGCGGTTAATGGGCACCTACTTTCACGATGACGGTTATCCACCTCCTGCATTCCTCACGTATCCGGCAGATTGGAGATCGTTTGAACTCGTTTGTTCAGAGTTGCAACTGCTATACGATAAACATCCCGCTGTTATCGCACAGCGACTCGAGGAACGAAAGAAACGGGAAGTGTATTCACAGGACCCTCTCTACTACCGATACGTCGATGATGTGACGCGAGTCGTTAAAGATGTTAGAAACCCGATAGAGGAATTAGTTAGAAATTTGGCTGGTCGTGAGGCAAGGTGGGCGCTCCCTTATGGCTTCAAAGTTGCACACCCTGACTGGAGATGGCGGAAAAGGTTCAATCGAGGAGATGTTTCTGTTTCAGAACTGCATGCCCGGTATGTTGACGGAACTGCCTGGGTTTTATACTTCCCAATTGGATATAGTGGCAACGAAGAAGATGAGTGTGCCCTTAGCCCCAAAATTGCTCTCAAGCATCTGGGCATCAAAAGTCCACTCTATTTCGATAAGAATGTACAAGATTGGACAACAAGAAAGCCGCTCGCAGCATACTACTGGTTTATAAGTCTTGACAACGTGATCTTCCGCTATCTTCACGAGAGTCTTTCTGAATCAGTGGAGAGGGCGCGCGCGCGAGAAAATGCGATCCTAGAGGAACTAGCTGAGGGTCACGGGCTAGACGTCGCCAGCGTTAAACATCATGTCCCTAGAACATGGTTTGAAGACCTTCTATCGAGCGAAGTCGAAGCACTGAATCAATATATCCAGGACTTCAGCTTTTCAGAAGCCGCAACCCAGTGGTATTGATGAGGTCTGTGGTTGCAGCGATCTAGCAAGCCGTTGAAGGATGCTTGAAGTTATGTGCCACTGCGGTAGGTTTCAGTTCGAGCAGGCGTTCTACTTTATGGAGTGGTTAAGCCCAGCAAGCGAACGTTCCTATTTCCGTGTCCCAAAAGGGCAACCGCTGCCCGCTTTCTGGCCGCGAGGCTCACGATTTTCCCTTGGCAATCTCCTTGGTGGCGGCCAGATCCAAGCTCAGCTGAGCGACCACATGGCGTAGCCTACTGTTCTCTTCTTGCAGAGCCTTCATCTCCGCAAGCTCGCTTTGGGTCATGCCGGCGTACTTTTCGCGCCAGCGATAAATGGTTTGGTCCGTGACGCCGTGGGTTCTGGCTACCGAAGCGATACTCGCCCAGGCGTCGATTTCCTTCAGCACCTTGATGATCTGTTTTTCTGTGTAGCGCTTTCCTTTGCTCATGGGCGTCTCCTAGCGTGGAGAAGGAAAAACTAACACTGCACTACGGTCATTAAACAGGGAACCAGCCATAGCCAGTGAACGGATTTCTTGGTCCTAATAAGTTCAGGACCACTCTAGTTTTAAAGCAATTCGCTTAATCGGCAATCCCTTGTATGTTTGTAGTCCGCCGAGAGCTTGGGTACTACCGTTCGCTGACTTCTGGGACGCTACGTATAGTCCTGTTGGCTTGTGTGAAACACCTAAACTTTTGAGAGTTTGAAATCCGCCTTCAAATTGTTTTCGAACTTCCGTGAATGACCAAGAACCTGACTTCAATTCGATAAGAACGCACTCGTAGTCTGGGTGCGTTATCTTTCGCAGCGCAAAGTCGCATGCCGCAACTCTCATTCCACATGAAGTTAAAGTGTCGCAGGAATCTGGCCGATAGATTTCGACTTTGTCATTTTGGGAACAGATAACCGAAATCCGTGTGCCAGCGTCTGAAAGCCCTATGGTTGTCCCTTGATTGCAGTCATGCAAACGAACATGTTTGCAAATTGGGACACAGCAATTACGTTTCTTCAATCGAAAAGCCTCACGAAAGTTTCTTGAACGTCGTTCGCAGTATCTGCAAAGTCATCAAAGGTGAAGCCATACGTGGGATCATAAGGTACGTTTCGTACTGTCACGCCTGATTCCTTCAATGCAAAATTTACAACGGAGATGCCATCTGCTCTGACTTTGCCGTTTCGGGCTTGTTCGACCCACGCACTACTTAAGCTTTGCGCTAGGTAAGGACTGTGGGTTGAAAGAATGAAACGTGCATCAATTGCGACGAGTGCTACGAAGGCTCTTGCCAGATCAATTTGGGCTCGTGGATGGAGATGACACTCTGGTTCGTCAATTATTAGGACGCCACCATTTACTTCCCGTTGTTGTAAGAGAACAACCATCGGACCTAGTTCCTTAATCATCGAAGACATTACATTTCGATCAACCCGGTTACCATCGACTTCAAACGTAAACAGCTCATCGGGCTCTTCTGATGGACGCAATTGTCCACCCAACAGTTCGTCAAACAGCAGTGGCACTAAGTCTGTGCTGGACTCTGATTCTTGTTCAAACACTGATGGAGCAGAACCAACGAGCAGTGCAAGGAAGTCTCTCGTGATGCCACTAGGCCCAGCTTGCTTGTAGCCGTGTCGCTCCAGCAATACTTGCTCCGCGAGGTATCTGTAGCTATCCGTAATTCCTGCACGTCCGGCTGGGATCATGATTGGACGATCCTGCCAGCCGCCAAATCCTGATTCAAACGCTCCGGCGAGCGCCCTCATCGCGGCGACTGACGGAATCTGCCTGAGGCTTGGTTGCGGAAGAACCATACGACCCATTTCGAACGAGCAGTCCACGTTGTTTGCGGAGAACGTACACTTAAACTCCCATCCAAGGGAATGTGAAACTGAAAAACTGGATTTACGCTTCCGGTGCCGAATGATGTTTCTCTGATCAGTAAATGCCCTTGAGATCTCTTCAGTGAAGCTAGTCTCCAGATTCTTCCTGAAATCAGAGCCTTTTACGACTTGGTTCAGTTCATGTTCGAAGCCTTCATGCGCTTGCGTCGAGTACTCAGCCTTTCCATTTCTAAGGATCTGAGTTAGTCTTCTGTGGAGAAGTCGATTTGAGCTCGTAATAGAATTCCAGATTGATTTTTGAAGTAAATATAGCAGAGTTGAAGTAATAGTTTTGCCAACACTATTGCGTCCGGTAAAAAGTGTAAGTGGACGGAGGTGGAAGGCCGCGTCTGCAATTGGCCCTACGTTTTGCATGCGGACGTCAACATGGTGTGAGCCTGATGATATATTGTCGTCTGCGAGCATAGATTTATCGTACCTATGCGGTCAGTTGTCCGCGGGCAAATGCCAATCAGAAACTGACAAGTTCATGAAAATGTATAGCCATCTCGATAGAATTACTCAGAAGTAATAATGTAGCTTGCCCGCTTCGCGACCGGTTTTGAAGTCCCGCATTTCATTTCTTTGGCTGGCCGGGGTTATGCCGACATTTCGGTCAGCCATACTGCACCGGCCGAGCGGACCTACCACAGTTGAAGCGTCCCGGTTTGTTATGGTAGCGGCGACGGGGTTAAGACTGATCAAAGCGCCGGGGTGTTTTGGCACGTGAATATATAGAGTGATATCGCACAAAAAACCGAGCGAAAATTTGGATGACCTCGGGATCCCACGAAATCCTAGGCTCAATTTGGCGAAAGGCGATTTGTTCAAAGAATAGTGAACCTTGCTGCCGTACGAATGTCCTTTTCCCGGCTCTAAGCCAGCAGTTTGGTCAGATCTTCAACGATCGTTCACCGCGCATCCCCAAGTGTCTCGCCTTCAGCATTCGCCCCCCTCTTCCTTTGGCTCAAACACGAGAGTCACCTGTTCCGCACCGTGATGATGCGCCGTACCACCCTCAATTCAATGAGTCGGACCAAAGCATCCGTGAGGGCAAGCGCAAACGACGGAATCGCCAATGTCAGCGGTCGCAGTCCACGGCATCACAACCACCCCTTAAAACCCACTAGATTGACCAAACCACCCCTCACCTACTAAAAGGCATGACCACCCCAAAACAAACCCGCCTCTTCCCGAACCCGCAAAACCCGAAATTTACATTCCGCCCCAACGCGGGAAGTGTAAATAATAAATTTTCGCCGCCAACGCGCCACCGGAAAGCCAGAGAAGAAACGCTCCCCGCAGCCTCGCCACTCAAGGCAACTCAGAGCCATGCAAAGCCACCCAAAGCGCCCCCTTCCAAACCCGAACCCCCGAACAAATCCGAACAAACCCGAACCTAAACTGACCTGTAATTAATTAATTTCCCTGGGGGGGAACGTTAATTAATTCCGCCCAATCCCCCAAAAACTGCGCTAAACTCCGCTCATGGCAGACCTTTCTCGGCGCGAAATGATGGCGGGTGTTGGCGGCTTGGCGCTGGCCGGACTTCCGAACCTCAACCTCTTCCAAGAGCCGGCAAAGCCCGTCGGCTGGGCCATCCTCGGCCTCGGCGGATACGCCACCCGGAACATCCTGCCGAACTTTAAGGACTGCAAACTCAGCAAGCCCGTCGCCGTCATCAGCGGTAGCCCGGACAAAGCCAAGGGAATCGCCAGCGAATATGGCATCCCCGAAAGCAAGATCTACAACTACCAAAACTTGGAGAAGATCAAAGACGACCCGGACATCGAAGTCGTCTACGTCATCACCCCGCCCGGAACGCACCACGAGTTCACCATGCGCTCCCTCGCCGCCGGAAAGCATGTCTGCTGCGAAAAGCCGATGACTGGCGATCTGAAAGAAGCCGAAGAAATGGTCGCCATGGCGAAGAAGGTCAACCGGCGACTCGGCATCGGCTACCGCTGCCACTTCGAGCCGCACAACCTCGAGGCCATGCGCCTCTGCCGCTCCGGCGCCCTCGGAACCCTCCGAACCGTCCGCAGCGACCACGGCTTCACCATGGGCTGGGACAACGGCTGGCACTCCAAGCGAAAGCTCGGCGGCTACGGCGCCATCAGCGAAATCGGAATCTACGCCATCCAGGCCCTCTGCTACCTCGCCGGCGCCGACCCGGTCGAAGTCTACGGAACCCGCGACAAGCTCAAAGTAGACCGGTTTAAAGAAGTGGAAGACGTCAACCACTTCAACCTCATCTTCCCGAACGGCGTCCAAGGCTTCGGCGCCACCGCCTATTCCTGGAACGCCAACAACTTCCGGGTCTACGGCGACCGCGGCAACATCACCGCCGAACCCGCCACCGGCTACACCGGCCACGTCTTCACGATGAACAACAAGAAAATCGAAGTCGCCCCCGCCAACCAATGGGCCCTCCAAATGGACCACCTATCGGAATGCATCCGCGACCCGAAAATGACCCTCCGAACCCCCGGCGAAATGGGCCTCCGAGATATCCGCATCATCGACGCCGTCCTTAGGTCCGCCGAATCGAAGTCGTCCATCCGACTCGTATAAGGTCAAGTGCCAAACCCAAACGTTAAAAAACGGGTCCTGATCTACACGGCGGGCACGGTGCTCCTCTACACCACCGCCGTCGTGTACCTAGCGCACAAATACGTCCAACCTTCGCGCCAAAAGTTGGACACTCCCTCGGGACTGGTTGAGTCCACCATCAAAGGCCCCCACGGCGAAGCCCCGATCTGGAGCAAGGATGTCGAGAATCCAAAAGCCATCGTCATCTTCGCCCACGGCTACGGCGGCACCCGCCTCCACTGGCCAAAGCTGATGGAAAACCTGGCCAAAAAGCAAATCGCCTCCGTCGCCATAGGAATGCCCGGCCAAGAAGAATCCCCGATGCCCCAAGTCGGCTTCGGCGGAATCGAAGCCGACATCATCACCGACGTCGCAACCGAAGTCCGATCCAAGAATCCCAAGACGAAAATCGTCCTCTACGGCGTCTCCCTCGGCGGAGCCTCCACCTGGATCGCCGCCGGCCGAAACCCAGAAATCGCCGACGCCGTCATCACCGAGGCCGCCTACGCGAACCTAAACCAAACCAGCCGCCGCTACCTCTCCCTCAAACTCCCCGCCGCCAGCCCAATCCTAGAGCCCATCGTCCTCATCGGGCAAAAAATGGCCAACGTCGACCCAAACACCCTCAACCCCGTCGACTTCGCCCCCAAGTTCGGCAAGACCGCCCTGCTGATCCACGACGACGAAGACACCCTCGTCACCCCCGAAATCACCGAGGAACTGCAAAAGGCCACCAAGGCCCAAGTCTGGAACGTCCCCGGAGCCGAACACGCCCGCGCCATCGAACAAGACCTCCCCGGCCTAACCGCGCGCGTCCTAGAATTTATCGCGTCGCTGAAGTAGCAACCGCTTCAATCACCCGCTGCGCAAT
>CAMAPH010000076.1:0-7661 GCA_945859975.1 Chthonomonas calidirosea | reverse complement strand
AGAAGATGAACCCAATACCGAAGTAGGAGAGATCGCTATCCACGAACCCGTGGGCGGCGATGGAAAGGACCGCGGTGATGATGGCGAGCCGAACAATCTGTTTCTCGGGCGGACTCTTTCGGTAGCCCTTGAACATTAAGATGAGCCACGCGATTCCGATCACGAACAGCAGCAGCGGTGCGAGAATGGACGAATCCACCGCCATTTGCAGGTAGGAGTTGTGGGCGAAAACGGTTTGGGTGGTGAGGCCGGGGCGTGCCGATTCGAACCGGTAGCCGCCGAGCCCGTAGCCGATTGGATTCTTCTCGATCAGGTTGATTGCACCCTTCCAAAGAAGGGTGCGGAATCCGGCTGATTGCTCGGCCGTGCCGCCAGCGTTACCTAAGCGGGTTAGGGCCGTTGCGGACGCCTCTCCGCCGGCGGCGGCGACGGGTGCCTGGCTCTTGGTGAGGCCGAAGCCCATGATGAGGACCAAAACCATCGCGGCAACCGGAACCTTCAGTCGAGCTTTTTCGGCATTCTGAACAGCCGCAAAAACAAGCGACACCACCGATACGCCAGCGGTGACAAGCAGAACGCCTTTCGACTGGGTGAGCAGGATTCCAAGGCCGATTACGGCCAGCCCAAGGACGCTTAGCAGGGTGCCGATCCGGGTGGATAGCTGGCTAAGGCCGAGGCCCAAGAACCAGCCGACCATAAGCATGGCGGCGGTGGCGTTCGGATTGATCCAGCCTGCGAACACGCGCCAAGTAGGGTCGGTCGCCTTCATTTCGGCGTATTCCATCAACCCTCGGACGGCAAGCAAAGTGCAACCAATGAAGATGGCGTAGAGCACAAGGCGTGGTCCGTGCTCGCGTCCTACGACGGCGGCAGCGGTGAAAAATGCCAGGAAATAGAAACCCCATTGAACGAGGGCGGCAAAGGCGGGGCCGCGGAAAGTGGCGGTGAGAGCGCTGGCGGCTAGCAGCCCGGCCAGAACGATTACCATCAGCCCGAGCCGGTGCGCGGGCATCGGGAACACGCGGTTTGAACCCAAGAAGGCCATTAGAGCAACCACGGTGATCGTTCCAATCAGAGCGTGCGTGAGGAGCGGAACCGCCGCATCGCCCATAAGCGCGAGGAGCACCGGCGAGCCGCCTCCGAAGATCATCTGGCTCTCGGTCACGACTTGGCCGCCGATGAGCACGGCGAGGAAGGCGGCGAAGGCTAGGACTAGGCCCGGAATCTGGCGGATGCTAAAGGTGTGCTTCATCGGCGCATTCTCCGGACGATGTCATCTCGTTTGTTTTTTGCGATGAAGAACCCGGCGCGGATGCCTACAAACGCGTACGCAGCGCCGAGGGCGAGCGGGCGAAGGACGATGGGCAGTTCGGGAATCATGTTCTTTTTGTAGAACCGCAGCATCGACTTGTGGTGGCGTCCGATCATGCGGTTTGGCGCCTTGTCGGTGCTGTGCCCCACCGCATGGGTGATCACGGCGTCTGGACAGTACATCACCTTCATTCCCGCCTTCCAACTGCGCCAGCACCAATCTACGTCTTCGCAGTACATAAAGTACTCGGGGTCGAGGCCACCGATCTTCTGGATCAGCTCTTCTTTCGCCAGCAGCGCGGCGCCGGAAACCCAGTCGACTTCGCGCTCGCTGCGGTGGTCCCAGTCTTCCATGAGATAGGCCTTGGTGAAGGAGTTGTTGGGGAATAGACGGCCGATGGGGGTGTTTCGGAAGATGGCGGCGACGGGGTTGGGGAACTTGCGGCAGCTGGGTTGGAGGGAACCGTCGGGGTTGTGCAGCCTGGGGCCGACGATTCCGACCTCCGGTCTAGCATTTGAGAACGCCATGATGGTTTCGATGGCTCCGGTGTGGACGACGGTGTCGGAGTTCAAGAGGAGGGCGTCGCGGCCTTTTCGGTTGGCGAGGGCGAAGTTGTGTCCGCCGGTGAAGCCGAGGTTTTTGGCCATTCGGTGAAGCGTGACCCAAGGGAATTCTTGGGCGACCATGTCGGGCGAGCCGTCTTCGGAGTTGTTATCTATGAGGATGACTTCGAAATTGGCCTCATGCCGAACGGCTTCTAGAGAGGCGAGGCAGGCTCGAGTGTCTTCTAGCGTGTTCCAGCTGCAGATAGTGATGCTAAGGTCGAAATCCGGCATGGTAGCCCTTTGCCCGCACAAACGCTGCGGCGAGCACTAGCGGAGTCAGTATGAATAACCCAAAGCCTGCCAGACCCGTTCCGGCGTGTTTGCGGAGGTAAGTCAGCAAAGATCGGTGGGATTCCCAGATCATGCTTTTTCGGACCTGCTTGGTTCCTTCTCCGCCGTGGTGGAGAACGCGGGCGGTTGGGGTGTACCAGCAGGGGAGGTTGGCCTGGTGGAGGCGGTACATGAGGTCGACGTCGTTGAAGAAGATGGGGAATCGTTCGTCGAAGGGGGCTTTGGGGTCTCCGATCTTCGCCAAGGCGGTGCGGCGGAGGAGGGTGAAGGTGGCCATGGGTTGGGGGACCCATTGGGGTTGGTCGTAGTTTAGGTTGCGGAGGAAGTAGCGGTCGGTTTTGGGGAACAGCTTGGTTCCGCCGAGCATTTCCCAGGCGAGGCGGGGGACGGTGGGGAAGCCGCGGATGGACCGTTGGGTTTCGCCTTGGGTTCCGATTTGGCGGATGGCGAGGGCGCCGGCTTTCGGGCGGGATTCGAGTTCTTGGCAGGCTTGTTCCAGGGCTTCGTCGAGGAACTCGGTGTCGGGGTTAAGGGTGAGGAGGAGATCGCCTTTGGCGGCGGCGAAGGCGAGGTTGTTGCCTTTGGCGTAGCCGAGGTTTCCGCCGGAGCGGATGAGGGTTAGGTTCGGAAAGCGGTCGGTGGGGAACTCGGATTCGACCATTTCGGCGGAGCCATCGTTGGAGTTGTTGTCGACCACGATGACTTCGAAATCGCGTTTCGGGGCGAACTGGAAGATGGACCGGACGCAGGCTCGCAGGAGATCGCGGGTGTTCCAGTTCACGATCAAGATGCTGAGCACTGGCGCAAGATACCTAACGGATTGGTCAGGAAGAATTGCGGAAAAATTGATGGCGGCCCCGTATATTTGCGGTGATTCCCATTTTCCGGGAATGATCTGGCGGCCAGTTCTCGTCCTAATACCTGGTACACAAACTTGACTTCTAAGGTCGGTTGACGGTACTTTTATGATCGCTTAGCTAATCGGAGCTGAGCAAGGGACCCTTTCGAGGAGTGGCAGTGCGGGATCAGTACCGCAGAGGAGGATATGCCTATCAAGAAGCTAACCTTAAGTGTGGCGTTATGCGTTGCAGCGGTGAGTCCGGCGTTTGCTGGAAATCACACGGTCGCAAACGGAGACACTTTATTAGATATCGCAAAGCGCTACGGAGTTCCGGCGCGAGACATTTTGCGCGCCAACGATCTCAGCAATATTCATCAGCTGAAATTGGGGCAGGTTTTGGTGATTCCGCGACAACGATCCGTCGCTCGCCAGACATCCGCCAAAACGAATTCAACGACCGTGGGCAACGCTACTTACGTTGTCCGAAACGGAGACCACGACTGGAACATTGCGGCCAAAGTCGGCCTGACGCCATCGCAGCTCCGGTCTCTCAACCCTCAGCTTAACTGGCGACGATTGCAGATCGGCCAGAAAATCAACGTTGGTCGCTCGGCGGCTTCGCTTGTGGCCAAAGCTCCGGCCAAGGGTGAAGTTAAGCAGCCAGTGGCGTCGGCAGCGGTTTACACCGTTCGAAGTGGCGACAACGATTGGGTGATCGCTCGACAGCTTGGCACGACTCCGAGCAAGCTTCGTGCGGCTAACCCCGGCGTTTATTGGACCGGCTTGAAGCCTGGACACACTTTGCGCGTTCCGGCGGCGGTTCCGGGAACTCGGATTGCGGCGGCACCGGTTTCGGCTAAGCCGACGTCTGGTCCTCGGATTCGGTCTCGATATGCTCGAATCAATGCGGACCGAGTTTCGGTTCGGCGCGGGCCTACTACTGATGCGAACAAGCTGATGGCCGTTGCCGCCGGCGTTCGCGGGACCGTGGTTGACCGAGAGGGGCAGTGGCTCAAGCTCAAGTTCCCGCATGGTACGGCGGGCTGGGTTCGAGAGGATCTGCTGGCTCCGGTGAGCAGTCTCGGTGTTCGGCCGGTTTCTTCGGTCGTTGCTAAGGCTCCTTCGAAGCCAAAGGTTTTGACAAAGCGCTCGACGGTTGTGGCTCGGGCTAAGACCAAGCCTACGCGGGTTGCTTCGGCGCCGAAGAAGTCTTCTCGGTTTGGCCGGAAGTCTAGCGGCGGCGGGATTGTTGGCACGCCGGTTGCCGGTGGGTCGCTTTTGGCGAAGGCCGAGAGCTTCCGCGGGGTTCGGTATAGCTACGGCGCGATGTCGCGGTCGGCTACGGACTGCAGCGGATTTACTTCCCAGGTTTTCCGAAGTGTAGGCGTGAAGCTTCCTCGGACCAGCCGCGAGCAGGCTCGGGTTGGGGCGAAGGTTGACAAGAGCGGGATGAAGGAAGGCGATTTGGTCTTCTTCCGAACCACTCGGGGCAACCGAATATCCCACGTTGGCATTTATGTTGGCGACGGCAAGTTTATGCACGCCAGCAGCGGCAAGGGCCGGGTTCGAACCGACTCTTTGAGCAGCAGTTATTATGCCAAGCGGTTTGTGACCGCTCGGCGCGTGGTCTCGAAGAAGGCCGTTTCGAAATCGGCGGCCAAGCCTAAGGCCCCGGTCGAGAAATTCCCGGACAAGGTTCCGGCTTTGGAGCCCGCAACTTCGGCCCCGGCTTCTACTCCTGGCGACAAGTAAGTCGCTTTGTTTGCCGCCGATGGCAGTCGGCGGCAAACATCTGTCATAATCTACCGTTCGCTCCGGTCGTCTAGCGGTTAGGACATCGCCCTTTCACGGCGAAGGTCGCGGGTTCGAATCCCGTCCGGAGTACCAGGTCCCCCTTTTTCTTTGGGTCTTGGACAGAATTAATTAACGTTCCCCCCCAGGCAGATTAATTAATTACAACCCCCTTTGGGTTCGGATTCGTTCGGGTTCGTCCGGGTTTGTTCGGATTCGCTTTGGAGCGTGGCCTTGCATTCTTCGAACGCTTTGTATGGCCTTGTGTGGCTTTGGGTGGCCCTGTATGGCTTCGGAGTTCGATCGCGGTGAGGACGGTCGGAGGGTGGGGGCGTTTTGAGGGGGCGGCGGGGCAGGGATTTTCGATGTTGCGGGCGGGTTTTGGGCGCCAAAAATTTAATTATTAGTGTTCCCGCCTTGGGGCGGAGTGTAAATTTTCTGCTTTTCGCGCGCTGGTCCACATTGGTATAGGTGGGAAAGTGGAGAGAAGTCAACCAGAGGGATTTTAAGGGGTTGGGTTTGGTTGGAGAGAGCCAGCGAGGTTTGTGGTTTCGATCGAGTCTGCACTACCAGGTACGGAACGAATTGGAAGGCGAAGAGTCCCGACGTGCGAGTTTTGGTTCACCAAGAATGCTCCAAGCGCCTTTGATATTCCCATCTCGAAGTCGAATGGCATCGTGACCATCGCGGGATACGCGCGGGTGAATCCGGGGATGAAGAGCGGCATTTTCAGCATTCTGGCCAATCCGGTTCGCCCTGATTCGAGCGTGGCGCTTACCGCCCAAACCGCTACGTCGTCGCTTTCCCGAACGGTGTATGTGAAAGGTAATGGTGCCTATTCCCTGAAAATCTCGCCGACTTCCGTGGTTGGCGGCGCGCGAGGCACTGTCTTGGGAACCGTCACGCTCTATGCGAACGCGCCAACCGGGGGTGCAGTTGTGACGCTTTCCAAAACTGGTATCGGTGCCTCCGTACCAGCGAGCGTAACCATTCCCGCTGGTAGCAAAACCGGCACCTTCATCATCTCTCACTCCGCCGTACAGATCACTTCCATCGTGAACGTGAAGGCGACCTATAACTCCATCACCGCCACGGCTAACCTCTTGGTCACGCCATAGTGCGAGCGGCTTGCTAGCACTATGGCGGACGTTCTCGTTTAGCGGTTAGAAGGAGCGCGCGGCTCGCAATGATTTCACGCGAGAGGCGGAGTTGCGATTGAATCCAACACCGCGATCGTGATCATGTAGGAAGGAAAGCTGGTGCAAATCTCGGAGCATGAGAAGCGGATTTGGTCGAAAAAAGGTGGCCAGAGCCAAACTCAGCTTAGGGAGAACATGCCTTAGGATGCGGTTCTCATCTTGCAGACCGTCATCTAGGCAAGCTCGTTAAGATCACGAGACGTACTTTTTGCGCCAGCAATACGTTGTCTGGTCGGTGAGGCTGTGGGTCCTGGCCGACGAAGCGATACTAACCCCAACGTCGATTTCCTTAAGCATCTTGATGCCCCGTTCTTCTGTGTATCCTTTTTCGTTGCTCATGCGCGTCTCCTAAAGAGGAAACGAAAAAACTAATGCTCCAAGACGGTCATTTTGCGGAGAACCAGCCAGAACTTGCCTACCGGTAAGCTGAGGATTCCATGTCAAGAGTAGATCGCTGGACTGAAGACGAATACGTGGTCGTTCTAGAGCTGTATTTGAGGCGTGGCCCTGTCCAAGCGACAGACTCGGAAGTTATCGAACTGGCCAGTCGGATCGGGCGAACACCAAATGCCATCTACATGCGAAATGCAAACTATCAACATGTGGATCCAAATTATCATGGTAAGGGACTTGATGGCGGAGGAGAGCCTGTTCAGAGAATCTGGGACAAGTATGCCGACGATCCCAATGGCTTACAGCAAGCTGTCTCTGAGGCATTGCCGCGCTTGGAAGCTCGGGCCGCGTCGAGGTTGTCCAAGGAACCGGACACCAGCCCTCAAGAGGCATACCTGTTAACATGGAATCCCAAACACTGGATTTGGGACGAACTCGCTGACGTTGCACATGCGGTTCAGGCTGGTTTGCCCTTGGGGACTGGCACTGGCAACAACCGGTGGAGTGTCACGACCAAAAAGGTTCGCCCCGGCGACCGGCTCTTTGTGATCCGGCTCGGTAAGAACCCGAAGGGCATCGTTGCTTCAGCCCTTGCAACTTCAGAAGTCTATTCGGATGCCCACTGGAGCGGAGAACCGGGGAAGACCGCTCTATATGTCGATCTCAAGTGGGAAGCCTTGCTGGCCCCAGACCAGCCACTACTGCCCCTTGAAGTTTTGAAAGCTGAGGTTGATCCAGGTTTTTCCTGGACGCCACAAAACTCGGGCCTCAACATTCCTGTAGCAACGGCTCAGAAGCTGGGAAAAAGGTGGGCGCTACATCTTGAGTTACCCGAAGAGACCAACCCGCCATGGACCTTGCCCTTGGATCAAGCTCCTTCAAAGCCTTTCACGATGGACGACGTTGTCAAAGACCTCTTCTATGACCCTGAAGAGGTGCGAGGGTGGTTGGAGCTTCTTCGGCAGAAGAAGAACCTCGTCCTGCAGGGCCCGCCAGGCGTCGGAAAGACCATGATCGCGAGTCGTCTCGCCTACGGCCTCCTCGGCAAGGTCGCCGAGGCTCAGGTGGAGTGGCTCCAATTCCACCAGAGCTATAGCTACGAAGACTTTGTCCAGGGTTGGCGTCCGTCCAAGACCGGGTTCGATCTCCAACCTGGTCGCTTCTTGCAGTTCTGCACTACGGCTGCACGCGAACCGGAGAAGCTCTTCGTTCTAGTGATTGACGAGATT
>CAMAPH010000075.1:0-7893 GCA_945859975.1 Chthonomonas calidirosea | reverse complement strand
ATCGCGTCTCGCAAAGGTGCGTTAGAGGAGGTTTTGTCAGCTTTTCGTGCCCAGGACATGGACATTTTGGTGGGCACGCAGATGGTAGCGAAAGGGCTGGACTTTCCAAACGTGACGGTGGTGGGGGTGGTCGCGGCGGATATCTCGCTGAGCGTGCCGGACTTCCGCAGCGGGGAGCGCACGTTCCAGCTGCTCAGCCAGGTCGCCGGCCGAGCGGGGCGGGGTTCGCTGCCGGGGCGGGTGTTTGTTCAAACCTTCAACCCCGAGCATCCAGCGGTGGTTCACGCTCAGGGGCACGACTACGTTGGGTTCTTCGAAGAGGCGATTCTGGAGCGGCAGGGCGTGGGTTATCCACCGTTTTTGCGACTGGTGAATATCTTGGTCACCGGACCAGATCGGGAGGCGGTAGGCAAGGCGTCGGGTCTGGTTCGGGACGCGCTGCCGCTTGGCTTGACGATTTTGGGTCCCGCCGATTGTCCTCTCGAGCGGCTAAACAACCGCTGGCGCCGGCACTTGCTGCTGAAGCTTCCTGCTGTTGCTGATCTAGGCGCGGTTCAGTTGGCGGTGGAGTCCGTGTCGGTGCGCGGAGTGAGCTTGGTGATCGACGTGGATCCGGTGAGTTTGAGTTAGGGAAGGGTTTCCTGTTTGCTTCGAGCCGTGCCTATCCGGGAGGATGACGGGAAGCAAATCAGTCTTTGAACTGCGAGCGGAACAGATCTAAATCGGTAGTGACGGTAGCGCTGAACGGAAGCTTAACCTTATGCTTCCGCAGGCACTTCACCGCGCGGTCGGTGAACACCGTTGGTGAAGGCAAGGGGGCGTGCACAAAGACATCCGAGCCATCCCAGGTTTCTATATCGAAATAGTGCATCAAAACGGGGACATCCTTCCACTTATCTTTCAAGCTTGGGTCACTGGCCCAAGTCATTTTTCCGCAACGACCGGTAATGACCAAACGGTGGAGCACGTCCACCAAGTCACAATCCAGTACCCGATGTGGAATGGTTCGGATTCCGCTTAATCCGCAAGTCTCGATGACATCCCTTACCTGAGTTGTAACTGTTTCCAGGAAACAATGGCCAGATTGCAGATCTTTAAGGACTGGGCCCCCACATACCGCTAACGGGTAGTCCGGTGCGATCTCATCTCCAATATACTGGCGGATTCTGGGCTCCTGCACCTCACTCCAATTTTTGAATTTCGGAAACGGAGATTGCTCCACCTGAATTGCGGTCGATGGATTCATGCTAAGTCTCCAAAACTTCACGGTTGCTTCACTCCTGCTCCTCTCCGAATTGCGGCTGCCCTTGCTTCCTTAACGAAGTCCCTAAATGAAGCCTGCTGATTATCTCTAATCCAGTCTGTCAACTCTTCATTCAAAGCCCTAGCATTACTCCGATGGCTGCGTTTTGCCCACGGCATTAGGTTACTCGAAGAGAACAGCAACTCTTCAAGATTTAGAACCGACGATCCGTACTTCTGTCTAACGAGACCAAACAGCGCTACTGGAACAATGTGGTGCGCATCGAAGTCATTGCTCAAATTCGTTACCGACCGGAACTTCCGCACCATGCTTAACGATCTGAGCCGGTCCTTCGAAAGAATCGCTACTGGGCGTGATGCCTTTCCGGTGTTCGCGGCCGCGGCTCGGAAAGAACCTGCAGCCCCAACTCCCTTCGCGCCTGAGGGTATTCCGACGAAACCTGCGGCGAATCCGCCTCAGGCTTTGCCAGCGCCTTCAAGTTTGGTCCTTGGCCGGAAGGCGGGCTCATCGGCCCAGATGCCGAAAAGGAAGTTCGACATCGCCCCCTTGGCCGCGCCGGCCACGTCTTGTCCAACTAGGCGCGGGACGTCGGTGACGCCACCGGAGATCCGGTCAGCGTAGGTTTCCGCGGTTCGGGCCTGAGGTCGACACCCGTAGCCGGGTCAAAGATGGAGCCACCCGCAACCCGCACGTGCCGACCCGTAGAATTGGCCCGATCCTCTTCCTCAACTCGTGCGCCCCACTGACCGAAGGAACCGATTGGATCGACGATAGGGTCAGGACCCGCACCCTGAACATTGAAGCTCTCAAAAACCGTTCCCCAACCGGTGAAGACTTCTGAGGAACCTAGGTCAGGCGTAAACTGCTGCTGCCGAACCGCCGTGTGACCGAAGAGGTCCCAACCACAATCCCGCTAGCATCATAGAGACAGGTTGTATAGTCGGTTTCGTATGCCTGACAGCAATTTGAGCCGCGGATAATTGTAAGCACGGGACCCGAGCTACCAGATGAGGGTGTGGGTACGATCTGACTGCTACTTAACCTACTAAGCCGGATTCCACACCCGTATTGCTCACCAAGAATTCACCTGAGGCTTATTGAATGAAGCACGATTTCTATTTCGAGACCATTACTTTTCCGGGATACTCGCAGGATAAGTTACATCGCACATTTCTTCTTGAGATGTACTATAGCGTCGGCTAAGTTTAACTCCTCGAAAAGCTCAGTTCCGGCATATGATTCAAGAACAAGAATGTGCCTATCCGACTCCATTAAGTCATAGATTGGTAATGACTTGGGATGTGTAGCTAGCCTGCCACCACTTTGGTACATTTCAAACGCGGTTATCGACACGAAACTTCCAGCTAGTTTCTTAAATTTTTTTCGCAAACACATATCGACTACCTTTCGCAGGCTTTCTGTTTTCTCGTCTTTCCTTGCGCGGAACCGGGTCTCCACAATCATAGAATCAGAAACTTCTCCACCGAGGAACAACTGAATTGGGGTCGGATCTGGATGATCAAAACCATAATAGAATTCTGTTGTTCCCCTTCTCTCAACGGGCATCAGCTTTAGCCTTAAAGGTGAATCATCCGAATAGACGTTACACAAAAACGGGAACATCTCCAGAAAGAGGTGATCAGGCACAGGGCTGGATTCTCCACTTTGCTGTGTGGCCTCTCGAAAGAGCTTCAAATCCCAAAACGTATATTTACAGAATAGATCATAAAGGTCCAAGCTCAGAGGTAACCGAATGATGGCGTTGTCGTTGTTGCCCTGAAGATACAAGCCAAATTTCCACATTGCGTCAATCTCTTGAAGCAAACCAACCAGCTCATTCTTCGTACAAAACAGCCCGCGATCCATAGCGGATTCAGCTTACTTTACCTTTGGAATGAGTACCAACCTATGCCCCTTGTAACGCGGATTTGCTTTGAATTTGGTTCTGATCGAGTGTGCCGCCGCTAGCTCCCGCGAGGTATATCTACCACTAGCGTATGTATCCGCTGTATTGACATGCACAGTCGATTTAATGGTTCCATCAGGATTCCTGATGACATAGGTTAAATCCGTTCGGTTCGAACCTTTTGTTCCGGCCGGTCCAGGTAGGTAAAATTCCTTCTTGCTCGCACCCGCAACGTGACTTCCGCGGCCGTGCTTGAGGTTGACTCTGTTAGCTAGATCGTCCAGCTGTTGTCTGGTTGCAGTTCCACCCTTAGACCCAGGCCGCGCACTTCCTCGTACCATCGAAAGGGCTCCGATCATAGTTGCAGACGTGCCACCCCAAGCTTTGCCAGCCGCTTCGAGCTTCGTTCTCGGCTGGAACGCCGGCTCATCTGCCCAGATGCCAAACGTGAGATTCGACATCGCACCTTTTGCCGCGCCGGAGAAAACTTTGCCGACAAGACGAGGGACGTCGGTGACGCCGCCGGATATCCGGTCAGCGTAGGTTTCAGTCGTTGGCGCCTTTAGGTCGACACCCGTAGCCGGGTCAAAGATGGCGCCGGCCGCAACGCGCACGAGCCGACCCGTGGAATTTGCCCGATCTTCTTCCTCAGCACAAGCGCCTAGTAGGCAGAGGAGACTATGGGATCAAAGATTTAAGATTCCGGCTGCTTATTGCTTTACAAAACCAAACTACGGATCTGCTAAAGCGACAGATCCAGGGATCCATTCCAAGATCGAATCACCGTGCATTCTTTCCCTTTCCGGAAAACACCGCTCCTTACATCTTCTGCAGTTATGATTCCAAAGGTTCCGCCCTGTTCTGGGCCGTCACTGGTCCACGTTGCGGCTAACTCCTCTGCCAGGAACTGCTCTACAAAATCCGCGATGCTATCGACTCCGTCGTGGTCGCTAACCCACTCAGTCGGTCGCGGCATTTCTTTCAAGTAGCAGACCCAGTCGAGGTGCCACCGTAACTGACTGCCCATCGGAAACCACGAGACAACGACGATCCTATCCAGGGCTATCTCGATCGTTAAGGGCTCGGGAATCTGCTCATTCTGGGATGGAAGGTTTATTCCCAGCGTACGGACAGGCATACCGTCCTCCTCCAACTCCACGGGTTCGACGTAGGGGAGCCACTCAGGATGGCGGCCAAGGAGTCGCTTCGCGAACCAGAAGGAGAACGATTCCAAGCCAAATGGTCGCAACTCCCGATGGGACGCCATCCAAGTACCGTACCCACAGCGTTTGCTAACCAGAACGCCGGAGCACGGAAAACTTCCCCGTCGCAGCGGATGCCATCACGCCCAGATCAGGTCTGGGCGGGTGATGATGGTTTCTTCTCGGTCGGGGCCGATGCTGACGATGGCGATGGGGGTTTGGGTTTGGGCTTCGATGAAGTCGAGGTACTTCCTGACGGGTGTCGGCAGATCTTCGAGCTTTCGGGCGCCGCGGAGGTCGTCGTTCCAGCCCTCGAGTTCCACCAATTCCGCTTCTACCCGCGCGAGGTCGGCGGGGTTGGTTGGGAGGGTCGGGATGATTTCGCCATCGAGGCGGTAACCGGTCGCGACTTGGAGGGGGCCGATGCCGCTGAGGATGTCGACGCGGGTGACGGCGAGGCCGCTGATGCTGTTGAGGCGGCAGGAATGGCGGAGCGCGACCAGATCGAGCCAGCCGCAGCGGCGACCGCGGCCGGTGACGGTTCCATACTCTTGACCCTGGTCTCGGATCTGCTGGCCGATGGCGTCATCGAGTTCGGTTACAAACGGTCCGCTGCCGACACGGGTGGTGTACGCCTTGCAGACGCCCAGCACGTTTTGGATGGCGCGGGGGCCGATTCCGGTTCCAAGGCAAGCGCCACCAGCTACCGGGTGGGAGGAGGTGACGTAGGGGTAGGTGCCGCTGTCGAGATCGAGGAAGGTTCCCTGTGCACCTTCGAACAGCACGCGCTCGTTTCGCGCCACGGCGTTTTGCACGAGGACCTCGGTGTCGCGCACGAACGGTCGCAGGCGATCGGCGTACTGGCTGTACTCCTCGTACAGGCCTTCAAAGGCGATCGGCGCGGAGCCGAACATTTCGAGTAGGCGATTCTTGTAGGCCAGAACTTCTTGGAGCCGCTGCTTGAACCGGGTTGGGTCGACGAACTCACCCATGCGGATGCCGAAACGTGCAACTTTGTCTTGGTAAGCCGGTCCAATTCCGCGGCTGGTGGTCCCGATACGGTTCTCGCCACGAGCGTCTTCCTCTAGTGCGTCGAGCATTCGGTGGTACGGGAAGACGACGTGGGCGGCGGAGCTGATGATGAGCTCGCCCAATTCGGCGCGCTGCTCGCGGGTGCGGTCGAGTTCTTCGAGAAGGCCCTGCGGGCAGACGACCATTCCGCTGCCGAGCACGGCTACGGTTCCGGGGTGAAGGATTCCGGCGGGGATCAGTTGGAACTTGAAGGTTTGACCGCCGGTGATAACGGTGTGGCCGGCATTGTTGCCACCGGCGTAGCGCACGACCATTTGGGCTTCGTGCCCTAGAACATCAACGAGTTTTCCTTTTGCTTCATCGCCCCACTGGGCGCCGACGATTACGAGAGTTGGCATTTCGTTTCTCCTTTGAACCGATTTCGTTTGCCCCTTTTGCACACGCAAAAAAGCCGACGTCCTCGATGTCAATGTCGAGGATCCGCCGGCTTTTGGCCGTTGAGCCTTATCTCAACGTGATTGATTATAGCAGGGTTTTAGGCATATGCCTAGAACTCGGGGCGCTTACGCGACCGGTTCTTCGACTTTCTTACCTAGCAAGTTCTCCAAGAAGTCCTCGCCCATGATCTTCTTGACGATCATGTTCTGGTTCACCTTGTATTTTCGGGCTCGCGGGGCGAGGTAGCGGACGTCTACGGGTTCAAAGCTGAAGGTCGGGCCGGTCGGGGTCCATTGGGCCAGAGTGGTCTTCAGCCAGTCGGTGTCGTTTCGGTCCGGCGTGTCCATCTTGAAGTGGGCGCCTCGTGACTCGTTTCGCGTGAGCGATCCGCCAACGATGGCCTTGCTCATTTCGATCATGTTTTTGACCGAGCGGGCAAACGGGACGGCCTGGTTGTTCCAACCGGAATCGTCGATGAGGTGGCACTGGTTGATTCGGACGGAAAGCTCGTCGAGCTGATCCTTCGCCGAAAGCAAGTCGCGCTGGACGCGCCAGATGCCGCAGTTATTCCACATGATGTCCGTGAGCTCCTGGTGCAGCTTGTACGGATTCTCCGTGCCTTGGCTCTTGCGGAAGCCGTCGTACTCGGACTGTCGGGCCTTTCGCGTTTCCTCGGCGAGGCTTGATAGAACGTCCTCACCGGCCGATTCCATGTTGCGAACGTAAGCCTGAACGCCCTGCGCCGCAATCTCTCCACCGACCAGACAACTGAGGAGCGCATTGGCTCCGAGGCGGTTTGCGCCGTGGTACTGATAGTCGGCTTCGCCAGCGGCGAAGAGACCCGGGATGTTGGTCATCTGGTTTCGGTGGCTGTCTACATCCCAGCTTCCGTCGCCGTTGGTCTCGTAATCCACCCAAAGGCCGCCCATCGTGTAGTGGACCGCTGGATAGATGCGCATCGGGACGGTGATCGGGTCTTCGCGCATGAACTTCTCGTAAATCTCGAGAACGCCTTCGAGCTTGTCGTTGATCTGATCTCGCGTAAATGGACCGCCGCGATCTTTGTGAAGCTGGGTGATGTCGAGATAAACCTGTTCTCGGCCCTTGATGCCCTTACCCATTCGGCAAACGCAATAGATGATGAAGCTGACAATGTCTCGGCTGAGCAGGTTGCCGTAGACCGGGTCCATTTCTTCGCAGACATACCAGCGGTCGGCTTCTGGAATGTCGGCAGCCAGTCGCTGATCGTCCGGATTTCGCGGAACCCAGATGCGTCCACCTTCTCCTCGAACCGATTCGGACATGAGGCGGCACTTGTCCTCGCCCGGAATGGCGGTGGGGTGAATCTGCACCATCTCGGGGTTTCCGTAGTGGACGCCCTGCTGGTAGCAAAGGCTAACCGGGCTTCCGGAGTTGATGATGGAGTTGGTGCTTCGGCCAAAGACGAGACCGTTTCCACCGGTACAAACCACAACGGCGTCGGCTGGGTAGGACTCGACTTCCATCGTTCGCAGGTTCTGCGCAACGATGCCTCGGCACGCTTCTTTACTGTCCTTGATGAGGCCGACAAATTCGTAACCTTCTCGCTTTTCGACGAGGCCGCTGGCTTCCCATCGGCGGACCTGTTCGTCCAGCGCGTAAAGAAGCTGCTGCCCGGTGGTTGCACCCGCATAGGCGGTTCGGTGCTTCAGGGTGCCGCCGAATCGTCGGAAGCTCAGTAGCCCCTCCGATGTTCGGTTGAACGGAACGCCCATTCGGTCGAGCAGATAAATGATTGCTGGAGCTCGCTCTGCCATTCGCATGACCGGGGGCTGGTGGTTCAAGAAGTCGCCACCGGTGATGGTGTCTTCGAAGTGCAGGTAGGGACTGTCACCTTCGCCGCGAAGGTTTACCGCGCCGTTGATGCCGCCCTGAGCGCACACGCTGTGCGATCGCTTGACCGGCACGATGCTGAAGAGCTTGACCTTGTGCCCGGCCTCCGCCAACTTCATCGTGGTCATCAGGCCCGCGAGCCCTCCGCCTACTACTACAACCGTTCGCTGTCCTGCCAG
>CAMAPH010000074.1:0-7966 GCA_945859975.1 Chthonomonas calidirosea | reverse complement strand
GCCCGCGCCGAGGATGGGAGTTGGGGTGGGGTCAAGGAAGTTTTGAAGTTCTGGCTCTTCTTCGAGGGGGGTGCCTTGCGTGGCTTCGAGGAGGGTTTGAAAGAGCTCAGCCCGGGTGAGTTGGAAGATGCTTTTGGGGAGGGTGAGGGGCCAGAATTGGCCCTCCGCCTCGACGACCAGGCCGTTCGGAGTTTGGGCAAAACGGAGGCTGAGGCGGGTTTGTTTCATGGGAGGATTATTCCTGCTCGGCGGTGTCGGTGACCGCGAGTACTCGGTCGAGGCGGATGGGTTCGGCTTGCTCTTTCAGCACCAAGAACTCCTCGCTGGCAACGGTCTTTACGTCTACGACAGTGCCGTTGATTGTTCCGGAGTCGAGTTGAATCTCGACCGGAATGCGGCGGACGGCGGCGTCCTCGAGTTTGTCGTGTAGCTCGCAGTCGATCGGTTTGTATTTGTCCATCGCGGTCTGACTTATGGGTTTAGGTGGCGGATGAAGAACTCCATTCGCTTCTTCTTTCCGTAGGGGGATTCGCCCGCGCCGTGGCCGCCACCGGGGAAGACGATGAGGTCGAAATCTTTTCCGGCGCGAATGAGGGCGTCGGCGACTTGCATGGTCGAGGCGGGGTCCACGTTCGTGTCGAGCTCGCCGACGGTAAGCATCAGTTTTCCTTTCAGTCGGGCGGCGTTGACGACGTTTGAGCTGTCTTCATAGGACTTGTCGACCGGGTAGCCCATCCATTGCTCGTTCCACCAAACTTTGTCCATGCGGTTGTCGTGGCAGCCACAGTCGGCGACGGCGGCCTTGTAGAAATCGCCATGCCACAGAACGGCCGCCATGGCGTTTTGTCCGCCGGCGCTGCCGCCGTAGATGCCGACTCGGGTCAGGTCCATCGCCGGTTCTTGCTTGGCGAGGGCTTTCATCCAGGCGATTCGGTCGGGAAATCCGGCGTCTTTCAGGTTCTTAAAGGCGACGTCGTGGAAGGCTTTGCTTCGGCCATCGGTGCCCATGCCATCAATCTGAACCACCAGGAAGCCCAACTCGGCGATTTGCTGAGGGTTGCCGAAGGTCGGGCTCCATTGCTTAGGGACAAAGAAGCCTTGCGGGCCGGCGTAGATTTGCTCGATGACCGGATATTTCTTGCCGGGCTTGAAGTTTTTCGGCCGCCACAGGATGCCATAGATGTCGGTTTTTCCATCGCGGCCTTTCGAAACGAAGCGTTGAGGGGCGCGCCAGCCGGTCGCGAATAGGCCGGTGATATCGCTTGTTTCTAGGGTGGCGATCGTGGTGCCGTCGCTTCTTCTTCGGAGTTCCGTGACGGGCGGTAGGTCGACGCGGGAGTAGGTGTCGAGATAGGTTTTGTTGTCGGGCGAGAAGGTGAGGCGGTGGGTGCCGTCGGCGGAGGTGAGCGGCAGGATCGCGCCGGTTGCTAGGTTCAGCTCCACGTAATGGTTGTGGTAAGGGTCTTCTCTGGGCGTTCTTCCGGCGACTCGGAGGAGGAGGGTGTTGGCGGCTTCGTCGTGGGACTCGACGCTGCGGACTACCCAGGGTCCACGAGTGAGTTGGCGCGTGAGGGCGCCAGTGGTGGCGTCGTGGGCGTAGAGGTGGTTCCAGCCGTCGCGCTCACTCATCCAGATGATCTCATTGGATTTCGGCAGGTATTTGGACCCAAACTTGCCGGAATAGTGAATGAAGGTCTTGCTTTGGTCTTCGAAGAGAGTGGTTGGCGTGCCGGTTTCGGCGTCGACGGATAGCACTCGCATCAGCTGGTGACCGCGCTGGTTGTAGGCGAAGTAGAACCGCTTGGAGTCCGGGCTCCAAGTGACGGCATTCCCCCAGCCGCTGTTCGCCAGGGGAGGGAGGCTCCATGGGTTTGAGAAGAGTGCGTTGTCGAGGAGCTTCGCGGTTCGGGATTTGACGTCGATGAGAACCGGGCGCGGGAGGGCGATTTGGTCGCCGGGTTTTAGGTAGTCGAGGGTGATCAGCTTGGGCTGAAGTTGGTCCTTGGGCGAGGACGAGACGATGTTGACCTTTCGCTCTTGGGCGGATCGGGTTCGGAAGACGACGAGTTTGGATTGGTCGGGCGACCAGAAGTTGCCGGTGGTGCGGTAGTGGTCGGTGGTGGTGCCGTCGAAGGTGACCTGGAACTCTTGGCCGGTTGCGGTTTCGGTTGCCCAGAGGTCGTTTTTGCGAATCGTGAGGTTCCAAGGGGCGGATTGGCGTTCGGGCCTTGGGGCGGTGGGTTCGGTCCGCACGGTCGCCTCGATTTGGACTTTTCCGCCTAGGGCGGGCACGGTCACGTAGCCGATGGTTTTGCCGTCATCGAACCGGACTTCCCAAACGTGGCCGGAGAAGGTGCCTTGGACATGAGACTTGGCGGGGTCGATTTTTGCGTAGGGGACTCGCTCGTCGTCGTTGACCCAAAAGATTTGGACGGGCTTTCCGGAGCGGTTGAGGAACTCGAAATCCACGCGCTCGCCGGCGGCTCGGGGTTGGGGCTGGGCGGTTAAGAGGAGAGGCTTTTCGGGGCCCATCGTTGCGCCGAGCTTCTTTCGGAGCTCGACTTCGGTTTTGAATCGGGACACTTTGCCCGCCGCGTCGACGGCGACCCACTCGAAGGCGTTTGGGCCGGTGTCGATGCGATACCAGAGGCCGCCGTTCGGGAGCCAGTTGGGCGTTACGCGGGTTCGGAACGCTTTGCCGCGGTACTCGCGCTCGATGCCGAGGGCGCGGTTGATGTCTGGCACGACGGCCGGACTAGCCTGCGATGCAACCGAGAGGAGCGCGAGGGCAAGTGTCATCTTTGGAACGCAACGTTACCTAAAGTTTCGCGGTCCGGCCATTTTGCTGATACATCACACCTTAAAACAGACCGGTGATTTTGCCCTCGGCATCGATGTCGATGTTGAACGCGCTCGGGGCTTTTCCAAGTCCGGGCATCAGGAGGATGTCTCCGCAGACGGCGACGATGAAGCCAGCTCCGGCGGACAGACGCAACTCTCGGACGTGGAGGTTGAAGCCTTCGGGGGCGTTTAGGAGGGCGGGATTATCGCTGACGCTGTATTGGGTTTTGGCGACGCAGATCGGGAGTTCGGCGAAGCCGTGCTTTTGCAGCCAGGTGGCGTCTTTCTTGGCTTTGTCGGACAGTTCCAGACCAATTCCGCCGTAGACCTTCTCCACCAGAGCTTGGAGTTTGGCTTCGATGGGGTCGGAGGCTTGGTAAAGGGATGCAAATGGGCTCGGGGTTTCGGTCGCCGTGGCAACGTGGTGGGCAAGGGCTTCGCAGCCGGCACCGCCGCCGTTCCAAGGGTTTGCGGTGATGGCGGTGATACCGTCCTCGGCGCACTTGTCGATCAGGAACTGGTGATCGCCGAGCGAGTCTTCGGCACGTTGGTTGATGGCGACGACGACCGGTGGGCCGTATTGCGAGAGGTGCCGGATGTGGCGCTTGAGGTTCTCGTAGCCGAGATTTAGGTCACCGCCGCCGTGGTGCTTGAGGGCGCGGACGGTGGCGACGAGGACAATGGCGTCGGGGCCGAAGCCGAGGCGCGGGCAGACGATGTTGAGGAATTTCTCCGCGCCGAGGTCCGCGCCGAAGCCGGCCTCGGTGACGACGAAATCGGCGAGGCCGAGGGCGGACTGGGTGCCGACGATGGAGGAGCAGCCGTGGGCGATGTTGCCGAACGGTCCGCCGTGGACGAGGGCGAGGCCACCTTCCATGGTTTGCACGAGGTTCGGGCGGAGCGCGGTTGCGAGTAGCGCGGCCATAACGCCGTTTGCCCGGAGGTCGCGGGCGAAGACGGGGGCGCGCTTCATGTTGCGGCCGACGACGATGTTGCCGAGGCGCTCCTTCAGGTCCGTGATCGAGGTCGAAAGGCAGAGGATCGCCATGATCTCGCTGGCGGGGGTGATGACGAAGCCGTCTTCGCGCACGACGCCATTTCCAGAGCCGAGGCCAACGACGATCTCCCGGAGAGATCGGTCGTTCATGTCGATGGTCCGGGGCCAGAGGGCGGCGCGGGTATCGATTTGGAGCTCGTTGCCGTGCTGTAGGTGGGCATCGAGCATAGCGCTCAGAAGGTTGTGGGCAGCGGTGATGGCCGGGAAATCGCCAGTGAAGAATAGGTTAATATCCTCCATCGGAAGGACTTGGCTATATCCGCCGCCGCAGGCACCGCCTTTCACGCCGAAGATGGGGCCCAGGGCGGGTTCGCGGGTGGCGGGAATGGAGACCTTGCCGATCTTTGCGAGACCCTGCGCGAGGCCGATGGTGACGGTGGTTTTGCCTTCTCCGGCGGGGGTTGGGTTGATTGCCGTGACGAGGATCAGCTTTCCACGTTTGGTGCCGGACAAGCGCGAAACGGCAGCTTGGGTGAGCTTCGCTTTGTAGTGGCCCAGCGGCTCGTAATCTTCAAAACCTAAACCCGAGTCGCGGATAATTTCGGAGATCGGGCGAAGTTCGGCACTCTGGGCGATATCGAGGTTGGTCATGGGCTTTGTCGTAGAGTCTGGCAAATTGCCGCTCGGACGGGCTTGATCTACGCAGCCGAACCACGCCTAGGAAGCATTTCTTTGCTTCGAATTCGAGTTTTCACGCTAATATGGACCGAACGTGAACTCTCAGATCGAGACGCACGGGCTGATTCATGACACCGCTTCTCTTATTCGCTAGTCTCGTGGCCGTTGCGCCACCCATCGTCATACAGTCGGCACGGATCGAAGTTGGAAACGGCCAAGTCATTCCGGTCGGGAACATCGTCATCCAGGACGATAAGATTGTTGCTGTCGGTCCAGACGTCCAGGTACCGGCGGGCGCTACGGTCATTAACGGAGCTGGCCTCACGGTTTATCCCGGCTTCATCGACGCTTACAGCACCTCTGGGCTGAAGCTTCCGACGCCGCTTGCCAGCGGCACCAAGCAGCCCGACACGCGCAACACCGCACCGGCGACGATGTGGAAGGAGAACCGACGCGGCAACCGGGCCGACGTTAAAGCGGTGATGCACTTGGACCTGAAGGCTCCTTACGGGGATCGGCAGGAGAACGGCGTGACTTCCCTGCTGCTGAGCTCTGGCGATGGCACGATTAGCGGCACGGCGGGAATCGTAAACCTCGGCGCCGAGCCGAAGGTGCTTGCGGGCGAAGTGGCGACGGAGATCAATTTCCGGTCCAGCGGTGGATTCCGCGGCGGAGACGAGATGGCGGGTGGCCAAGGACGACAACAGACACCAGCAGCAGATCCGGGCTACACGTATCCGCAGACGCCGTTCGGCGTTTTCGCGCTGTTGCGCCAGACGCTTTACGACGCGAAGGCTTATGCGGCCAAGACGCCGAGCAAGGCTGACCCAAGTTATGAAGGCTTGAAGCCGCTTGTCACCGGAAAAATTCCCGCGCTTTACTCGATTGCGAACTCCAGAGATATTGCTCGCGCGGCTCGATATGCGGAGGAATTCGGCTACAAATTTATCGTTAACGGTGGAGTGGACACGTACCGAATGATCCCAACGCTGAAGAAGCACAGCGTGCCGGTGGTGGTGAATTTGGACTTTACGGACGAGCCCACGCGGAAGGTTGGCGAGGGTCGCGATGCGACTCCGGCGGCGGTTCTGGAAGATCGTTGGAAGACTTGGAACGAGCGGAACGCGAATGCGAAAATGCTCAGTCAGGCAGGGATTCCGCTGGCGTTCCGAGGCAGTCTTGGCTCGAAGGGATACCTCGGCGGGGTTCGCAAGGCGATCAGCTACGGAGTCTCGCGCGAAGTTGCGTTGCGCTCGATGACGCTGGGAGCAGCGGAGATTTTTGGCGTTGCAGACAAGGTCGGTTCGATTGAGCCGGGCAAGCTCGCCAACCTCGTTTTGATGAACGGAGACTTTGCGGTGGAATCGAAGACCGTGGTTTCGGTGATTGTGGAAGGCAAGCAGATTGCCGTTGGAGCGAAGCCAGCTAAATGAAATATCTATCGTTCATTGCAACTACCGCGCTCGGCATCGTACTCGCGGGTTCGGCGGCGGCACAGACCGCAACGGCGGCGCCGAAGGCACCGGCGGAGGGGCCAGACAAATCCTGGCCAGTCGAAACTTCGGCAGACCGGAAGCCAAGGCTAAAGACCAACGGCGACGTCTTCATCAAAGGCGCGCGAATCCTGACCGCTTCTCACGGAACGATTGAAAAGGGCAACATCTTGGTTCGAAAGGGCAAGATCGTCGCGATTGGCAACATCGCTCAGCCCGCCGGAATCACCGTGATCGATGCCACTGGCAAGGTGGTTAGCCCAGGAATCGTCGACACCCACGTTCACCGCGGCGCGGACGTAACGAACGAAGGGAGCGACTCGATTGTTGCCGAAGCACGGATTCTCGACGTGCTCAACCCCGAGTTGAAGAACGTTTGGCAGGCGGTTGCCTCGGGCGAGACGACCGGGATGCTGCTTCACGGAAGCGCAAACCCAGTCGGGGCCGAGAGCTTGGTCATCAAGTTCAAGTACAGTGCGAATCCGGACGAGGCGACGATTTCCGATGCGCCCCGAATGATCAAGTTCGCGCTCGGCGAGAACGTGACGCGGTCGGGCGGCACGAACCCGACGCGATTCCCACGCACCCGAATGGGCGTGGAAGCGACCTATCGCCGAGCCTTCTTGGCAGCGAAGGACTACAAAAAGAAGTGGGCTGACTTCCGGGAAGGCAAAACGAAAGTCGCGCCAGAAATGGACCTTCGACTGCAGACCCTAGCCGACATTCTGGACCGAAAGGTTTGGATTCAGTGCCACGGATACCGTGCCGACGAGCACCTGATGCTGGTTCGATTGAGCCAGGAATTTGGCTTCAAGATCGGCGCCCTGCAGCACGCGGTCGAGACCTATAAGATTGCGCCGGAGCTTGCGGCGGCAGGGATCGGCGTTTCGGTCTTTGATGCTTACGCATCGAAGCTGGAAATCTACGACGGGATTTCGGCTTACTCGGCAGCGGTTCTGAACAAGGCAGGCGTTCTGACTTCGTTCCACACCGATGGAACGAGCGGAACGACGGCGATCGCGATCAACGCGGCGAAGGCGATGCGATGCGGCGGGCTTTCAGAAGAAGAGGCGCTGAAGCTGATCACCTTGAACCCGGCCAAGGAGCTCGGAATTGACCATCGTGTCGGTTCGATTGATGTTGGCAAGGACGCTGATTTGGTCATTTGGAACGGCCACCCGCTGAGCGTATATTCGCGAGTTAACACCACCCTCATTGAGGGCGAGGTGTACTTCCAGGAGAAGGATTCCTTCAACCTGAAGTCTACAAGCACGTTCAAAACGAAGCTGGATAGCTTCAAGTACGTGCCAAATCCGCCGGTTCCGGCTAAGTCAAACGTGTACGCGATTGTTGGAGGCACGGTTCATACCGTCGCCGGACCGACGATTGCGAACGGAACAGTTCTGGTTCGAAACGGAAAGATCGCGGCGGTTGGGCAGAAGCTGACGGTGCCAGCCGGAGCAGTCGTCGTTAATGCCGCGGGAATGCATGTCTATCCTGGGTTCATTGATGCCGGCACGCAGATTGGGTTGACGGAGTTTGGTCAGGTCGGACAGGCGACGGACGCTCGAGAGCTGGGGAACTATCAGCCCGACCTTGTTGCGGCCACGGCGGTTAACGTCCAGTCGATCCACATTCCGGTGGCGCGAGTTCAGGGGATTACGACGGTCTTCACCGCCCCTTCCAGCGGCGCCATTGCCGGGTTCGGCTCCGTGCTGAACCTGCTCGGCGGTTCGCGTGAGGAGATGACGCTTTCGGCGAAGGCAGCGCTTACAATCAACTGGCCCGGAGGCGGTCCGAGCAACTTCGGATTCGACTTTGGGACCTTAGAGGCAGAGGTGTTCCACGACGACGGCGACGACCACCTGACGGCCGGCGGCCAGGGTGCGTCTGCCCCGCTCACCGGCAGCGCGAAGGCGCTCGATGACTACTTCGAGAAAGCCGCGGCTTATGGCCG
>CAMAPH010000073.1:0-8358 GCA_945859975.1 Chthonomonas calidirosea | reverse complement strand
ACCGAAGTGTACGGTTGGGTATGCGGCGTTTTGATCAGCAGGATGCGGAAGGACTTACCTGCTTCATCCAGCTTTGCAATGATTTTCTCGTGAAGCATCCGTTCGACTTTTTGTCCGACAAGCAGCTGGTTTAGGCTTTTCCGATAGCTTGAAATGCCGGGAGCGCGATCTTCGGGAACGAACTTCAGTTCTGAATCGACGTAAACGATCGGACGAACGTGGCGGCTTTGGCGTAGGGCTGCAAAAACCTTTTTCAGGACGGACAACTGACCATCCGTAACCGTGATGGTCTCGATCCCCGGAGCGGTCTGGTAGGGGTATGCCGAATCCGCCACCACAATCCAGTTTCGATGCCCAAGGCCCGGCAGTCGGCGGGCCAGAAGTTGCTGGACGGAAGGTGTTTTTTCCCCTCCTGGCGTGGCTAGCCCAGTCACACTCACGGCGAAACAAATGACTCTTACAATTAGCTTCATTGCTTTTCGTTCACTCGGTATTGGTAGGTGACGGTCTCTTTCCCGCCAGCAGATCGATCGAACGTTCCCCATCCTTGCTCATTGATGAAAGCGCATCGGAAAGCGCCAGCACCAGTCTTGGGTCGGAAACTCATTTGATGGTTTGCTCCGTCGACGGAGAACCCGGTCAGGCTGACGTAGGCACCATAAGATGCCATCGCGCGACCGTAGTGGTCACTACATTCCACTTCATTGTACGGGTTTCGACGTTTGGCCGAGTATCGAGAATGAATGGCTTTCACAATCGAGAGACCCTCACGCACCATCCCTTCGGCGATCATGTGGGCCGCGACCTGATGCTCAAAGCCAGACATGCATTCGTTGAAGTACCCGACCGCCCAAGCGTCCGATCCCTGAGCGATAGATTCCTTCGCGCCTCCCCTCGGGAAGCTGCACATGATCAGTCCTGCTTCACCGGGTGTGGCGTACCAGCGGCCACCCGGTATCGCTTTCATCTTTCGCCGGTATTCCCAAACATCGTCAAAGAAGTTGTGTCGATAGAGCGCTTGCAATGCGCTCTGGGTTTCAGCAACGGGAACCACTCGCGGCAGGCCAAGTTGTAGTGCCCATGCTTGCCCGAGAAGTTGATCAATGTGGCAGCCGACGTTTGTGTTGTTCGCCTCCGGGTGCGCGGGGTCGGTGAGATTGATAAAGTACTCGCCGTTATAGAGCTCGCGCACTAGATTCTGCGCGCCCCGTTCTGCGAGCGCGCGACAGCGAGCGGCGAAAGTTTCATCCTTCATCACAAGCGCCATCGCTTCGGATGCCCGAAGCGCCGCAACATACAGGCCCGAAATCCAGGCGATCTTGCCATACCAGGCAGTGTCGAGCGTGTTGAACTGAGCGTTTTCCAGTACGCCGTCCTGGTTGCTGTCTTGCGAGATCACATACTCCATCGCCCGTTTCACGCTCGGCCAAATTCGACCTAGAAACTCTGGATCGGGACTCATCTGATGCTCACGATAAGCCCGCAGAATGCACATGCACTGGCCATCGTGAAACACCATCGTCCCATACTCGCCGCGATAGTCGATTGCTCCGCTGTCGGAATGGAATGCGCGACCGAAATCAACCTTTTCCCGAAGGTAGCGTTCAACTTCGGGAAACACTCGTCCGATCGCTTGGGCGTAACCCCACACGTGCGTGCAAGTGCCGGCGCAGCAGCCAACGCCCTCCCAGAAGTAGAACCGTCCGCTCGCAAAGCGATGGCAAGTTGACGTTGCGAGCGTGCACAAATTGAGGAATGTGCGATCCAAGAACCAGTGAGGCAGGGTCGAGTCGTACCAGGTTCGATTCCACGCTTGAGTGGTCTCTCGCAAAGACTTCCATCGTCGGGCGATCTCGTTCGCAACGGCCTCGGAATCCTCCCAGCGCGAAGCGCACCAATTACGTCGCTCGGGCATTTGCGGTGATGTATTTGGGAAGTGCCAGGCGACAATGAAAGTGACTTCTGCAGTCTCCCCGGGGGCGAGGGTCAGTTGCCGAGAGATTCTGGCCTCCTTACCATCGGTCGCTTGTACATCCGCCCCGCCAGGTATGGACACGGAGAAGGTGCCGAAGTCAGTCTCTTCTGTCAGCGGCCGGAGACTCGCGGGCTGATCCGAGAAGATCACTTCTCCGAGGCTGATGTTGCCCCAGGCACCGGTTTCCTCATCCACCACCGTGAGCCGCGCCGTTTTGTCTCGGAAGCGAGCGACCGAAATCGTCTGCCAAGACATCACGTTAGAGGCGTTGCCGGTAACGGAAAGAACCACTTCACCGTTGATTTCCAGGTTGATGCATGTCTTCCTGGCGTGAGGTCCGCCGCCTACGCGCAGATTGATGTACGAGTGCGAGATTCGAAATTCCGGTGAGGTCAGCCTTCCCCGGTGGCCATCTCCGGCGAGTAGATCTTCGCCGTTACGCGTTTGGTGCGAGTTCACGACAAAAGCAGTTTCTGCCTGAACGTTGCCCATATAGCCGGGGAGCTCGGTCACCCGCCGTGGTGTCGTACCGAACGCGGAGCCCGTCGGTGTCCATCCGCCGTAGGTCCCGTCGGACCAATCCGCAAATCGAATTTCCGGCTGCGCCGCCTTTTCCGTGGGGGCGGATTCTGCGATGAATTGCAACGAATCCGTACGTTTGATCGACTTGAGAACGAAGTCATTCCGACGAGACTTCGAGTGCGTGAGAACAGGATTTTCTAGCGCATATGCGATGCGATAGCGGGCGGTCGCCGTTCCGGTGTTCCGCACACGGAAGGTCATTGTTGTTGCTGGGAACGACGAGTCATCGACGTTGAGTGGGCAGAACGGAGAAAATGCTTCAAGGGACATCTCGACATCGGCATCTGCCTGCCCATAATTCACCCGCGCTATTGGGTACTCGCCACGAAAGAGGATCTCGCCAAATCGCACTCGGCGTGGCGTTTCATTCTCTTCCCACAAACTGAACTCTTGTCGAAACGGAGAGATGGCCCGGGACGGCTCAACGTAGTTCGCGCCCGACATTGCATTGAGGGAATCGCCCATAAATGTGGCGTTCGGTCGAGTGACTGCCCCAAGCACATCTTGATTGAAAATGTCCCAGTTCCAGAGTTGGCCATCGCCCGCAAGATAAACCGTTCCAGCGAAGAAGCCGCCGATGGGCATCCCGATGAATCGCAGTTCGTCGCCCCGAAAAACTTCTCCCTGCGTTCTCTTGAGTAATTCCGCTTGCTTCATTGCTCTTGCCTTAACCAGTGGAACGTCCTGTTCACGCGAGAGAACCGGTAGGAGTGAGGAGCCAGCTACGCTCGCCGCCGTAGTGACGAAGGAGCGTCTTGACAAGGGCTCGGCCATTTCGTGAAACTACCCCATCAAGCGGCAACCGAGCCGCGACATATCTATCGCAACATCAACCCGGTCTAATGAACAGGCGATTTCATTTCTTTGAAGCCAATAGGGGGAATTTGAAGCGAGTGAGCCGTGATTGAGATGAATTTCGCTATGCTTGGCAAGCACGCTTACTTCTCAGCGGATTGCTTTTGGCGAGTATCCGTTTCTTGACCAGCCTAGGGTGTTAGAGCTTCCGCCTCATGATTGTTCGTAAGACGTACGGGACAATAACCATCGATTACATTATGGTTTAGGTATCTGAGATTCAATGCTCTTTTGCGGCTGAGCATTGTGAGCTCAAGGGCCTAATCTGAAGCGAAGACTTTCTCGAGTTCTGCGGCGACAACGAGATGGCCCGCGCGGTTGGGGTGGTTGTTCTGTGACATGTACGGCTTCAAGTTCGTCCCCTTCGCCTTCAGATCCAGAAACATTTGGTAGGAATCGACCAGCTTCACGTCCAACTCCTTGGCCAGTTCTCGAACTTGCTTAGCGTGGGCAGCCAGAGGCGCGTTTGGATCGAGGATATCTTCGTTCAGATCAGGAGTTGGGGTCAGCAGGACAACGAGTATTCCTGCCTTCTTGGCCAAAACAACCATCGACTTCCAAGCAGATCGGACCGCTGGGGCGCCTGGACCACGATCATTGAGCGAATAATCGATCGTAAGAACATCGGGCTTCAGAGGCAAGACATCGCTCTCAAATCTCTTAGCACCCTGCACTGCGTTTTCCCCACCGATGGCGGTGGTCATTACGTTGATGACAGCGTTGGGATACGTCCGGTTGAGAGCAACATGAAGTAAGTGCGGATAGGCATTAAACGTCTCAACCTTGCCGTCGAGGAAGTAACCCGCTGGAACGCTGTGCCCGTGGCAAACGATCCTAACTTCGTGGTTGTTTGGCCACTTCTTCTCGAGTTTGCCTCTCAGCTCGGTCCACGAGGTAGCGCTCAGCGCACTTGCTGCCAGAATTGCCGACGCAATCATGCTCGCATCGTACCGAGTGCCGCGCTATATTGCAGTGAGCTGGCTTTGCGATTTCAGCGCAGCTCGGTTTGCCTGAGCAGTTCTGAAATCCGTTTGCCCCAAACTTCATAGCCGCCTTGGCGCAGGTGTAGGGCATCGCCGGACATTCGATCCCAGTTCACGCTTCCATCGGGATGCGTAAGGTCGGTCGTAAGGTCTAGCCACCTGAACTTGTGCTTTCGAGCAATTGCGGCGAGGCGCTCGTTCACTTCCCTCACCAGCGCTCGGCGGGGATCGCTGGGCGTTGCCCCGACGGGGAAAAGGGCGTGCAGAACCACTTTGGCTTGCGGTTGTTTGCGCCGAACTTTGAGCGCCACTGCCTCAACTCCCCGAACGATGGCCATCGGCGAATCTGAGTTAAGGTTGTTGACTCCGATCAAGATTGCGACTGCATCGGGGCGACCGTGGTCTAGCGCGCCGTGATCGATCCGCCAAAGAGCATGCTGGGTTCGGTCGCCGCTCATTCCCATATTCACGGCGCGAAACGGAGCGAGATATCTGCCGTAGGCGTCGCCCGCTACTGATCCGACATTTCTGCCCGGCCCTCCCCAGCCTTGGGTGATCGAATCGCCGATGAGCACCAGCTGCGGATTCGCGCGGGAGGCTTCGATGGCGTCGGCGTGCTGTTGCAGCCAACTTGAGCGCCAACCTGCGCTCAGATAGCGGGACTCTGGGTTGGGTGCTGGGATAAGGGTTGCGGGTGGGGATTTGCGTGAGTTGCCCTGATTCTTCAGGATGAATTCCACGATCGGGCGAGGATCCTCCAGGCTATGCGGATGGTGACCCACTCCGGGCTTTCGAATCACTTTGATCTCACCGCCGAGTCGCCGATAAGCTTGCTCCAGCAGATCTGTGTTCTCCGACACCGGTACGACATCATCTGCGGTGCCGACAACGTGGATCAAGGGGACGCGAGCTTTGGCTAGCACTTCTAGCTTGCCGATGGGGCCGAACGGGTAGTCAAGAGCATCTTGTTCGGTCGGGAAACCATAAGCGGCTTTGAGCTGGGTCCAGTCTTGGGCGGAGCTTTTGCGGGGCCAGGATCGGAAATCACAAACCGGTGCGTCGGCGTAGATCGCCATCACTTTGTCTGGATTCGCGGCCGCCCAGTTGTAGGCGCTGAGGCCGCCTCGGCTAAAGCCTTCCAATACGACTTTCGGCGAAAGCTTATGCTCGTTTACTAGGAGCCGATAGAAACGGTCGTATTGATAAATCGCCCCTGGCGACCCGTACTCGTTCTGGATATCCACGTATGCCAGGTGGAAACCTTTATTCAGCAGGGCAAGATCAAGTTCCGGGCGATGGTCGAAGAACTCCGTGCGCCAAATCCATGGCTTGCCTTTTGCCGGGGTCTTCGGGGCGACCAAAATGGCGTCGAAGCGATCGAGCTTGAAGTCGGTGCGCGCAAAGCCGTGATAATCGCTCGACATGCAGATCGCGGTGGCGAGCAATGAGCACACGGTAAGCATGTTGCGAACCTTACCTAGGCACCGGCGAGTTTAGACTTATCGGGCAGATTCGAATCTGCGCTGAGTCTTGGGCCGCCTCAAGTATTCTCGGAGCCTACTTAAGATGACATCTGTCGTTGTTCTCGCTGCAATCGCTCATTCAGCGATACCGTTGCCCCTGGCTTCAGATTCGGACTGGGCATATGTCGGTGGCGATTCGGGCGGCGCTCGGTACTCAACTCTCGATCAGATTGACACTTCGAATGTTGCGAAGCTGAAGCAAGCCTGGGTTTTTCACACCGGGGACGCTAAGGGCGATACGCCGATTCAGTGCACGCCGATCGTTGTGGAAGGAACGATGTACCTGGTGACATCGGGGCACCGAGTGGTGGCGTCGAATCCGGTTACCGGGCGCCGAAAGTGGACATTTGATTCGAAGAACAACGACTCAAAAAGCGGGCATTCGCGGTCGAGCAGGGGCGTGGCGTATTGGAGCGACGGCAAATCGGGTGGAAAGCGACGGATCCTTTATGGCACTCCGGATGGGCGAATTCTATGTCTTGATGCAAACACTGGGGATCCAGATAGTGCGTTCAAAACCGTGGATCTTCGAACCGAACTCGGGTGGGAGTGGACCGGCACTTATGTCGGGATTTCGGCGGCGCCGACGGTGCATCGAGATCTCGTTCTTGTCGGGATTGCTGGGGGGGAAGACTCCGGCGCGGCGCCGGGGACGATCATGGCTTTCTCGGTTCAAACGGGAAAGCGGGTGTGGAGCTTTGACGTTCTGCCAACTTCCCAGAATCCGCAAGCGAAATCGAAGATAGGTGCGGGGGGTGCTTGGAGCGGATACGTTTCTGATCCGAAACGGGATGTTCTTTATGCCGCCACCGGTTCCGCGGCTTCTGATTTCGACGGAACGGGACGGCCCGGCGACAATCTGTATGCTAATTGCGTTCTCGCCCTGGATGCAAAAACCGGACGCCGACTCTGGCACTTTCAGACCGTTCATCACGACTTGTGGGATCACGACAATGCTTCTGCCCCTGTCCTGTGCAAGGTGAGACGGGGCTCGAAATCTATTGATGCCGTTGCCGTTGTTACCAAGACTGGCTTCTGCTACGTGCTGAACCGAGTAACCGGGAAGCCCTTGTTTGATGTTCGGGAAGTCGATGTTCCTGCTTCCGTGATCGAAGGTGAGGTTGCCGCGAAAACTCAGCCCGAGCCGGTTTTGCCGCCAGCGCTTTCCCGCACCGTATTCACCGACAATGACGTTACGGACATTTCTGCGGAAGCTCGTTTGGACGTGCTTAAGAAGCTGAAGGGCTTGAGCTCCGGTCGGGCCTACTTGCCGCCCACCCCACAAGGCACGGTTGTGGTGCCGGGCTACTTTGGCGGGTCGCCTTGGTCGGGAGCATCTTTCGATCCTCGATCCAACACGCTTTTTGTCAACACGAATGACCTTCCGGGCATCATGTCGAATCCGGCGAACTATCTCCACTTGACCGATCGGGAGGGTTACCCGGGCATTAAGCCGCCTTGGGGCGCTTTGACCGCAATCGATTTGAATACTGGGAGGTTTCGTTGGCGAAAGACCTTGGGTGAGTATCGAGAACTGACCCGGAGAGGCGTTCCGCTGACCGGGACTCCGAACTTGGGCGGGACCCTGGTGACGAAAGGAAATCTGGTCTTTGTTGGAGCCACTTGCGACCAGACTCTTCGCGCCTTCGACAGTCGCACCGGGAAGACGCTGCTGGAATACCGGCTTCCCGCTTCGGCCTTTGCGGCTCCGTCTACGTTCTCCGTGCGGGGCAAACAGTATTTGGTGATTGCGGCCAGCGGTGGCGGGTATGCGAAGCTTTTCGGATTCGACCGGGGGCCTACTTCGGACACGTTTGTTTGCCTGACTTTGCCTTAGGTGCGGCAGGGCAATCCGTTGTTGCGATCACCCTGGTCGGTGGAATTAATTAACGTTCCCCCCCCAGGGATCTTAATTAATTACAGGTCTTTTAGGTTCGGATTTGTTCGGAGGCTCGGGCTTGTTTTGAGGGGGCGGAAATTTATTTATAAATGCTCCCGCGTTGGGGGCGGGTGTAAATTTGATTTTCGCAGGCGGTTGGTTCACGTCCTTTAGGGTCGCGAAACGGGCGGATGTCAACCTGGGATTTTGGCTTTTTCTTGTTTGTCAGACTGAGGGTAAAGGGTATTGGAGGAGGTCGGTTTGGTGGATCAAGAGCCAGCGTTCGTCAGCCTTGCAGGCTCGGCCCTTCCGGTGGAATTTGGATTGGTTTTGTTTTTCACCCAGAGGGTGCTGAGATCCGCGACGTCGGACTTGCCAAGATCGGTGAGCCTATGGGGCCAGTGCGGTGGCGAGGTCTACGAAGGGACGCTTGCCGTTGAGCTGGAACTGCACCAGTCCCACGCGGCGCTCCAGCGCGGCAAGCTCTGGGTCCGATTCCTGTGGTGGGAACAGAAGATACGACCAGAGCCGCTGCTCGTCGGCGCGAGGCAGGAGCCGGAA
>CAMAPH010000072.1:0-8373 GCA_945859975.1 Chthonomonas calidirosea | reverse complement strand
ATCGACTTTGTCGTGACGCCGAACGGTTCGACCTCGAACGACGGATTCGGCTGGGCGCCGACGCTGAAGAAAACCGGAAGCGGCCAGCTATGGAGCGCAAACGCGGGCTTCGCGGCCCCACCGGAGGCACCGATCAGCCGATTGGCTCTTTTCGCGCAAGCACTGATGCTGACGAACGAGTTTATGTTTGTGGACTAGTTCGGCTACTGCTTCTTCCGCGTGTCGTCACTGTAAATGCCGACCGATGCGGCGAGCTCTTTCGATGTACCGAGATCCAGACGCTGAATATCTACAGGCGTGGAGGAAATCGACTGAAAGTTGTTCGGCGGCTGCAGCGTTTCTGGCATGTAGGCCGTGGTCCAACGGGAGTCGGCGGCGCTACGCAGCCACAAAGACATGTTGGATGGAAATGGTGGCGCGGTCGGTAGGAGAGCGTACAGAACCTCTTCGCTGACAATTCCCTGCCAAGCAGATTCAGTCAGCGCTTCGCGATACCGTGCTTGTGCTCTTGCATGGAGCGACCGCTGCGGCAAGATTTGACCAGCGTAAAGACGCTTGCGCTCGGCTTCTGAAAGTGTCCCGATGAGTCGAAAGCCTACGATTCCGGTGCGCAACGGAGCCATCAGAAAATTGACGTTGTAATCTCTAGAGTCCGCAAACGAAGCCGCCTGCTCGTCGGTTAGCCCGCCCGCAAATTTTGCGTAGCCATCGGTAGAGAGCATTCCGCTCGGCTTCACCTCGGCATTGGCAGCCAGCACCAGATCCTCGGCCGGCTCAATTGGCAGATAGGTCCATCGCGTCCGCTTGCGCCCCATGAGCCAGCCATCACTCGCTCGAACATGGTAGCCACGGGTTCCGAAGGCTACTGGTTCCAGCTCACGGCTCTTCAGCCACTCCGCCACGGTCGCTCCATTTGTCCAGCCCCAATGGGTCTCGGGAATGCGGAACGCCTCGGCAACAACTGGCAGCTTGGTTCGTCGATGGAGCTCCTGAAGCTGGTCTGCCATCGTGAGGGTTCGATTTTTCGGCGGGTCGCTGGGTAGCGGTCCGGGTTCCGTCAACTCGGTTTGAAGGATCTCAGGAGACTGAGTGCTCTCCCAAGCCGCATCCCTTTCATTCTTCGTGCCCACGCGAGGGGTTCTGGCCCAGTCTTGTCCCATCGAGCTGCCGCTGGACTCACCACCCGATTTTTCCAGCGTTTGTCGCTTAAATTCGATCCTGTCGTCCTTGAACCGCAGCATTAAGACGCCCCTTGTTCGGGGTGGATCTTTGGGATCGTAGGATTGCGTAACAAGGTCGGGAGGTAATGCGGGCAGACCAGGGACCGGCGGGCTGAGAGCAAACACGGTTTGTCCGGTGAAGAACCGATCAGCTTGTTGTTGACCCAATTGAGCAAGCACGGCTCCGGCAGCCTTTTCAACGGAAGCAGAACGATTGTCCTTGGCAATTGTCTTTTTGATCAGATCAAGTACCCGTCGGTTTGAGTCCGAATCCGGCCGCTTTGTCTTTGCCGCGGCGTCACGCTGTGCCATCTCTGCCTCGAGCGCAGTGGGGCTCAGTCGCGAGATTCTGGCGAGCTCAGCGCAGTATTCGCGCAGGCCCTGATGCGCCTTTGCTTCGGCGAGGCGGATGCGTTCATCGGCGGCGGCGATTTCTGCTGGCTCCACCAGTCGGTACCTTTCGCCCACCGGTTCCCACTTGAGGAGGAGCGCATCGGCAGCACGATCCATGACCTCGTTGAGCGGTCGGTCGATGCAGAACACCGCCATTTTCCGTTCTTGCAGCTTCGCTTGGACGAGAACCTCCACGCCCGTTTTGTCTTTGATCAGTGTCGCGAACTGCTTGACCGGGAGATATTTGTGATTCAACGTGACCGGCGGGCTAAGGCGCGTGTCGGTGCTCACGGTTGGAACGGACTGCACCGTAAGCACGATCGAAAGCAAAGCAATGGGCGACATGGTCAGTGTTTTGATGTTCCGGGATCGGTGGCGTTATGCCTACCAAGTGGGTTTGTACCTGGGTCATGCAAAGCAATCAATCGCGAACTGTCGTAAGATGGAACGCGCGAGGAGCTAATGTCAGAATTCGATCACCAGCCGGCGATATCCGACCACTTTTGCTCTCGCCGAGAGTTGCTCTCGCGAATGGGCAACGGGTTTGCCGCGCTCGGGCTGATGGGCGTTCTGGGCGAATCGGCCTTTGCAAGTTCGGTTCCGCAGGGTGCGGTTCGGCTGAATCCACTCGCGCCGAAAGCGCCGATGTTCGCGGCCAAAGCGAAGCGGGTCATTTTCCTGTTTATGAACGGCGGTCCCTCGCAGGTGGACACTTTCGATCCCAAGCCGATGCTGGCAAAGTATGCCGGGCAGGCAATTCCCCTGCAGCTTCCGACCGAGCGGCGCACCGGAGCCGCGCTACCTTCGCCCTACAAGTTCCAAAAGTACGGACAATCGGGCATAGAGGTCAGCGAAATCTTTCCAAACGTGGCGAAGCACGTGGACGACATGGTGGTCATCCGCTCGATGCATGCGGACGTGCCGAACCACGAACCTTCTTTGATGCTGATGAACTGCGGCGACGCCCGCATGCCACGGCCGGCGATGGGGTCCTGGACGCTATACGGCCTTGGCACCGAGAATCAGAACCTTCCTGGCTTCATCGCGATGTGCCCGGGCGGATTCCCGATCCAGGAAACGCAGAACTGGCAATCCGGGTTCTTGCCGGGAGTTCTAGCAGGGACCTACATCGATCCGAAGAACCGAGACATCGAGCGACTGATCGAGAACGTACGCAACAACTACACCCTGCCGAGCGAGCAGCGGGCACAGCTTGATCTCGTTCAGCGGCTGAATCAAAAGCACCTTGCTCGGCGACAAGGCGATGCCGCACTAGAGGCTCGGATTCAGTCTTTCGAACTTGCCTACAGAATGCAAAGCGAGGCTACGGACGCCTTTGATGTTTCGAAAGAATCGGTCGCAACCCAGGAAATGTATGGTCCGGGCGACTTTGCGCGGCAGTGCCTGATGGCCAGAAGATTGGCCGAACGCGGTGTGCGCTTCATCCAGCTTTATCACGGCGCGGGGCAGCCGTGGGATAGTCACGATGACCTTGAAGTTGCTCACCGAAACCTTGCCCGAGAGGCGGATCAAGGCATCGGCGCGCTACTAACCGACCTGAAACAGCGGGGAATGCTCGACGAAACTCTGGTGATTTGGGGCGGCGAGTTCGGGCGAACGCCGACCGTCGAAATGCCGACACCAGGTTCCAATGCCGGAAAGATGAACGGACGGGACCATAACCATTACGGCTTTACCATGTGGATGGCGGGTGGCGGCGTGAAGGGCGGAACGGTCTATGGCGCAACCGATGAGTTCGGCTTCCGGGCGCAGGAGAAGCCGATGCACGTGCACGACCTACACGCGACGATTCTGCACTTACTTGGATTCGATCACACCAAGCTCACTTACCGTCACGCCGGACGAGATTATCGGCTCACCGACGTTCACGGCAACGTCGTCCACGACATCGTGGCCTAGCCAATCTTTGTCATCAAGTTTTCCCAACCTGGCTGAAGGCCTTTATACGAGCGAATTTCCGGGGTCATCCCGTGGAGGGTTGTGCGCAAGGCATCCATTGTCGCCGGGTCATTCCGAATATCTGCCGCCGAGACGAAGCCCACTCGAATAAAGAACAGAGCCGCATTTGCCTCGGGCAAGCCGATCATGACCTGTCGTTCGTACCGCAGCCAGAACTCGTCGCTAGTAAACGACGGCGATTTAGCGTGCACCGGATGGTGATTCAGTTCCGTGTCATCGGTCAGGGTCCAAACAAATCGCACAAAGGGGCCTTTGTGGATCATGCCTTGCACAAGGCCCGCCGAAGCCGGGTTGATTTTCTCAAACCCGGGCACCGGCACGTGAACCTGGACAAATGAGTTCCCGATCTTAGATTCGGGTGCCCAGTGGCTCGGCGAGCAAACATGGATGAATGCCGTCCAATCCCGCACGCCGTCCCAGGCTACGATTGCTACGTCTTCTTGCACGTTGCGCATGAGGAGATCGAGGTTCGCTTTGGGGTCTTGATCAAGCCGGACAACAGATTCGAAAAGCGAAGACCTGAGCTCAGCGTCCACGAGGCTGAACCACTGCGGATGTTCCAGAACCAACCGATTTGCCATCGCCACGAGCGCGGCACTGGCGACCTCATCACTCAGGTCAGACTCCATCACGCATCGCTCCGGAGCATCGGCCAGTGAGCGGGCTTTGCTGGCAATAAACCGGGGGTACTCAGAATCGATCTGGAAGGCGTGACCATCGGCCGCGCCATTGCCAAAGTCCGTTCCGAGCAACTTCAGGTTCGGGTTGACGTCATACGATCCCCGAAGGAAGGGGAAATAGACCGCTGGCGCCGGGAATTGCATGCGAAGATTCTAACCCCTTGCACCAAACCGCTGATCCCAAGTAACGTGCCAGAAACATGGAATACATCAACCTCGGGAAAACGGGTCTTAAAGTCTCTCGAATCTGCCTTGGCTGCATGACTTACGGCGAGCCACTGCGCGGAGCTCACCCGTGGTCGTTGCCCGAGGACGTCAGCCGCCCCTTCTTCGCCAAGGCACTCGAGGCTGGCATCAACTTCTTCGACACGGCAAATGTGTACTCCGATGGCACGAGCGAAGAGTTTCTGGGCCGGGCAATGAAAGACCTCGCTCGTCGCGATGAAGTCGTGATTGCCACGAAAGTCCACGGACGAATGCGCGCAGATGCGAACGGCGGCGGGCTCAGCCGAAAGGCGATCTTCACCGAAATCGATGCAAGCCTATCGCGACTTGGAATGGACTACGTGGACCTGTATCAAATCCACCGCTGGGACAACAGCACGCCAATCGAGGAAACTCTCGAAGCCCTACACGATGTGGTGAAATCCGGCAAAGCCCGTTACATTGGGGCAAGCAGCATGTACGCGTGGCAGTTCTCCAAGGCGCTCTACTTGGCAGAGAAGCACGGCTGGACACGGTTTGTCAGCATGCAGAACCACTACAACCTGCTCTATCGAGAAGAGGAGCGAGAGATGCTCGGGCTCTGCGCAGATCAAGGTATCGGTGTGATTCCATGGAGTCCGCTGGCGCGAGGACGGCTCACTCGGGACTGGAACGAGGCCACCGAACGTAGCGAAACAGATGCCTTTGGAAAGACCCTTTACGTGCCACAGGACCAAGAGATTGTCGAAGCGGTTTCGCGCATCGCAGCGGCGCGGGGCATCTCGCGCGCACAAGTGAGCTTGGCTTGGATGCTCAGCAAGCCGACCATTTCCTCTCCGATCATCGGTGCCTCCAAGATCGGTCACTTAGAGGATGCGGTGGCTGCCGTTGACCTGAAGCTCGACGCTTCGGAGATTCAGGAACTTGAAGCTCCTTACGTTCCGCACCGAATTGCGGGCTTCTCGTAGATCGGGACCTTACGATGGATGAACGAGAGCTGGCGGTCCGCCCGATTGCTTACGTGCGGACCAACCGGCGATTCAAGTTCGATGCCCCAAGCCAGCCAGAGCTCGCTTCGGAGGAGCGAAACCACATTGAGTTTCTTCCGGACGATCGTCTGCGCGCCGGACTGCAAGATCTGGAAGGGTTCGACCGAATCTGGCTGATTTCCTGGTTTGATCGAAACACCACCTGGCGGCCACGGGTTTTGCCGCCGCGTGGACCCGCAAAGCGGCGCGGCGTTTTCTCAACACGAAGTCCGCACCGTCCAAATCCGATTGGCTTAACCGCCGTCACGTTGTTCGGAATTCAGGGAGGGGTTCTCGAAGTTGGTCCCCTGGATCTAACCGACGGAACGCCGATTCTTGATGTGAAGCCATACCTCCGCACCGTCGATGCCCATCCCGAAAGCAGTCTTGGCTGGCTAGAGTCGGTGCAAGCGCTCGAGAGTGAACCCGCCCCGTACGAGATCGAGCTCACCGTTCAGGCGGAGACCGAGCTTCGGTGGTTGTTGACGCATTGGCATGTTGACTTCACGGCCCGGGCGTTTTCTATCCTGGCAAGGGACCCTAGCCCACACCGGACTCGCCGCATTCTCCAGGTAGAAGAAAACCGGTATCGCATCGCATGCGGAGCTTGGCGGATGTACTTCCATCTGAGCGAGAGCCGCGTCGTCGTGGAAGAAATAGAAAAGGGGTATTCAGACGAAACGCTGAATACCCCGGGGAATGAAGAAGCAATCGACCGTGAAGCGCAAATTGCCTTCCATGCTTGGAAGCACGGAGGAAACGCTCCGACGTAGTATCGCCGGAGCGGCATCTGCTGTCTCAATCAATTTCGAGCTTTAACTGCATCGTCGTCTTGGCATTGACTTCTGGCTTGTACGGGAAGAATCCCGTGAGATAAGCATTTGCTTGAGCCTTTATTTCGGGTGCCATAAACGGGATGGTTCGCTTCCAAGTTCGAAGCCCTTTACCGCTCTTCACCAATATCCAGCCGCCCTCAAAGCGAGCAGGGTACTCACGGTACACCTTGCCTGAGTTCATGCTGATGGAGAGGGGCCAGGCGCCAGATGGATAGTTCACGTTGTACGTTGCGGCGGAGCTATCATTGATTCCATGCCCAATTCGGGAATCGAACTCCAGATACCCAGAGTTAGGAGTACCGCTACCACCAGTCGTCGAGATTGATCCGAATACCGATCCTTCCACAACTCGGCTGAGCAAGACGAGTCCGGGCTGCCCTTCGCCTTCGACCGTCTCGCTAAAGAAGACGTCAAACTCGTACGACATGCATCCCACCGCATGGGACAACTGGCTTCGATTTGAACCTGGAACCAAGGTAAACGTGGCCTTCGACGTGGCAACGGCTTGCGCAGTATTGGTGCCCAAAGTGTTGCTCCAAGTGGAATCGCCAGAAATCGTATAGTCGGTCTTCGATAACCGAGGACTTCCGAAGAAGAATCTTCCCGCACAGGCAAAGCTCGTAAGTCCGATAAGCGCGATTGAGATGGCGACTCTCATGGCTTCACCTCTTCGACTTTGCCGATGATGACATCGTACGAGAGCTTCGTTGGTGCGACTTCGTTGTTACGAGTTACGGCAAGCTTAGGGAACTGGAAGTTGCCATAAGCGACATACTCACCATTCACCTTCTGCATACTAAGGTTTTGGTGGACCTTAGGAAGCACCATCGTCATTCCGCTAAAGAATGTGTCGCTACTATCCTGTCGATAGATGCTGGCAATTCCTTGGAAGGCTTCCGCTACGCCGTTTTCGACTGCGGCACCGTTGATGTACGGCGATAGCTTAACGCGGATTAGGGTCGGCGCCTGTGAGTCTGGCGTCGGCGGAGTCCAAGTAATCTTGTACTTCATCGAAGCGCGATACTCGACCTTCTCATTGGTCGGGTGTTGTATCAGTTCGATTCGGCCGTTGATTCGAGTCATTTCCTTCGAAACGAGGTCGGTGCCAACCGCAGAGCCCATCTCGTTTTCGAAAGCTAATACCTTAGCTTCGAACGGCGAAACGAACATTGCCGAATCGGACACGCGGGTCGGAAGTTGCAGGGCTGCTACTCCAGAAACCGATAGGACGAGAATTGCTGTGACAGAAAAGTGTCTCATCAAAACTAAGTCTACAAGGTCTTTTGCAGCCCGCCTTGAATTGCCGAAGCGAAACGGTCAATTGCTCCGTCTTAGGCAAAATGCCCGGAAACTAGAAACTCTTCGACAATCCGACGGTGAAGGTCAGCGAGTTTCGGCTCTCACTAACAGCGGATCCGAAGCGCATTCGCAGGCTGTAATCCAGAACGGTTGTGACATCAATCTGCCGGCGAATCCCGATTCCCGCCCAGCTGTTCTGCCCAGAAACCATTCGGCTCTGCTCGATCCCGAGTTCTGCCAGGAAGGTTGTGTCGAAGTGGTTCGGGTACCCGAGCGGTAGCGAATAACCGAGGATCGCGCCAAGCGCAACCTTGCCGGTCGCCGCAACTCCAAGGTTCAGGTGAAACTTATCGTAAGTCCTCGCTCGCTTTGACAGGATCAAACGGGCTCGGACATCCGCGTTGCGGGCGGAACCGGTGGTTGGAGCTTCCATCTCAATGCGGTATCCAATGCCAGGAGCGTTCCCAATTTCACGGGATAGCCCTTCGAAATAGCTCAACTCCAAATTGTTGCCTCGAAGCCGAGCGGAACCAGAATCGTAGACAGGGTCCCATCCAACTGAGAGGTCCCGATTCTTGGCGAATCCGTACTGAATTTCGGTTCGAAGCCCGTACTGCGGCCGACGGTTCAGGAATGCGAAGGCGCTCAAGCCTGTTTGGTGCTCGTAGGATCGATACGCGATGGAGTAGGCGTCCTCGAACGTGAGCGGGCGCTCTTTATCCAGATTATTGTG
>CAMAPH010000071.1:0-8733 GCA_945859975.1 Chthonomonas calidirosea | reverse complement strand
TCAGAGGAGATTCGAAAGAGTTACATTCAGGCTCTTCGACAGGCAGATGTCCTCGATTTCCAGCCGCTCATCTCGTTCGTGGTGGCCTAAGCCTCGCTGCGCTCGCGGTACTGAACCGCCTCCGCCAAGTGACTCTTACCAATCTTCTCGTCGCCCCGGAGGTCGGCAATCGTCCTCGCCACCTTCAAAATCCGATCAAACACTCGCCCCGACAGCCCCAAGCGAGCCGAGATCACCCGCATGAAGTCGCGGCTGTCTTCGTCTAGCTCGACCGTCTCCTTGATCTCCCGCGGCGACATCTTGGCGTTCGTCCGGTGCCCGCCCAAGCGCGCGTGCTGCAACGCCCGCGCCGCGATCACGCGGTCGCGAATCACGTCGGACCGCTCCCCATCCGACGAGTCCAGCAACTCATCTGGCTTCAAGCGCGGAACCTCGATGTGCAAGTCAATTCGGTCCATCAAGGGTCCGCTAATCTTGCCTGCGTACTTGTTGCAAGACGATGGATTACTCACGCACTTCTGCTCGGGATACCCCTTGAACCCACACGGGCAAGGGTTCATCGCGCCGATCAGGATGCACTCCGCCGGGAACGTGATCGTATTCGACACCCGCGCGACCGTGATGACACCATCTTCCAGCGGCTGTCGCAGCGCCTCCAAAACCGGACGCTCGAACTCCGGCATTTCGTCCATGAACAAAACGCCGTGGTGCGCGGTGCTGATTTCACCGGGCTTCGGATTCTTGCCGCCGCCAACAATTGCGGCGTGCGACGCACTGTGGTGCGGCGACCGGAACGGACGCTCCCAAATCAATCCGGGCCGCCCACCCTTCTCCCCCGCTGCACTGTGAATCCGCGTCACTTCGATGCTCTCGGAAAGGGCTAGCGGCGGCAAGATCGTCGGCAATCGTCGGGCCAGCATCGTCTTTCCCGATCCCGGCGGGCCGGTCATCAGCACGTTATGCCCACCCGCTGCCGAAATCTCCAACGCCCGGACCGCATGCTTCTGCCCCTTTACGTCAGCGTAGTCGACGTCGTAACTGACCAGCCCCGGTCCTTGCTCATGCTCAAATCGCTTCGGCGTAAACAGGTTGCTGCCGTTCAGCAGCTCGACCGCTTCCAGCAAAGTCCGGACCCCATAAACCTCAATCCCTGTCGCGACTGCCGCTTCCGCCGCGTTTGGCTCCGGCACAATCATCCGCCGGAAACCCTTTTCCATTGCCATCAGGGCAACGCTCACTGCACCGTCGATCGGTCTCAGCGTGCCGTCCAATCCAAGTTCGCCAAGAATCAGCGTGCCGTCAAGCTCAGATTGCGGAACATCATGCTGCACCGCGCAAAGCGACACCGCCATCGGCAAGTCCAACCACGGCCCTTCTTTCCGAATATCACCCGGCGCCAGGTTGCACATGATCTTCCGGTTCGGAAAGCTCAGGCCCGAGTTGCGCATCGCGGTGCGAACGCGTTCTTTCGATTCTTTCACCGCCGCATCGGGAAGCCCAACGAGCACGAAGTACCGCTCGCCATCGCCCTGAATGTGCCCGCCAAGGTCGGTCTCGATGACGATCGGCAGGGCTTCGATCCCAATCAGCGTGGCGGAATGCGCCTGCGAAATCATTGCGCGAAGTTTAACGCAACGTTGGCGTATTCGGAACGAAGGTCACCGTAACCTCGCCGTACTCTTCCCCGCCCGGAACGCGCTCCTTCGGGCTCGTGAGCTCAAACCGGATCAACTCGGCCTTCTCCCCCCACTTTCCCTTGCCCGACAACTTGAATGGCTCGGGACTCTTCCAAACAAACTCGCGCTTGGCTTCGGGCTTTTGCAGGATCTGAGCCAGTGCCCAAAGGCTCAGCCAAGAAACCGGGTCTCCGGCGCTGACTTCCTTTTCTGGGAAAGGCTTGGAGAAATCGAACTTAAACTTCTCTGGCTCAAGGTTCGGGCTCGCCGGAACGGAGGACTCATCAATCACGGTCTTGACCGGGTGCAAATCAACCTCGGTCCCCTCTTTGCCGCCAAAGCGCAACTCCACGCGATCAACGAACTTGATGTTCAGATCAATCCGCGTGTTGATATACTCGGTCGTCCGGATAAAGCTGAGACTTGGCGGCGCGCTGAAACCAAGGGCCAACAAAATCATGGAAGTTGGAGGCGAACCTCGCCCGCTTTTTCGTCGATCCAGCCCCGCTCACGGGCGAGCTCTTCCCGGCCAATCGCACTATCGTATCGAGCTTCCAACTGCAAAGTCCGAATGTTCTCGGACTGCTTGGAGCGCATGTTCTCAAGTCGCTCATCGGCCTTCACCTTTTCGGCCCGAAAAATGCGCCAGCTAGGCTCACTTTTGTACATTCCAAGTCCGACTCCCACCGCAATGACCAACACCGGGCCAATCCATCGTCGCGACTTTTTCAGGTTACTTGCCCCCATCCGTGCCATTGAGTTCCGCCGAAACCCGCTCAGATCCAACCCGGTGAAGCTGGATGAGGTTGGTGTTGCCCGGCGTTCCCATTGGTACTCCTGCCGTCATGACGACCAGATCGCCGTCCTTGATTCGCTTCTTCGAGCGAAAAGTCTCCAAGACCGTCATCAGCGTCTCGTCCATGGTTGGCTCGGATGGGATGTAGTAAGCCTCAACGCCCCAAACGACAGAGAGCTTTCTCTGCGTGCGTTCGGACCGGGTTGCGCACAAGATCGGCATTTTCGGTCGGAACTTACTCACCAAGCGCGGCGTCTGGCCGCTCGTTGAATTGCACAAAATCGCACTTGGCTTGAGCAGCCTCGCTAAGTCACTCACGGCGTGCGCAATGGCGTCGGTCGCCGGAATGTGCCCTCGGGCTCGTTCCTTAAACTCCCGCTCGATTCGCCCACGGTCGAACACCGCCTCCGCCGCTTCACAGATTCGAGACATCGTCTTGACGCAGTCGATTGGATAGGCACCCGCCGCCGTTTCGCCGCTAAGCATCACCGCGTCGGTTCCATCGAGGATCGCGTTGAACACATCCGTCGCCTCGGCACGGGTTGGACGAGGGTTCTGAATCATGCTCTCCAACATCTGGGTTGCCGTGATGACCGGAATACCTCGCTGGTTCGATGCTTCGATGATCTTCTTCTGATGCAGCGGAACGTCTTCCAGGTCCATCTGCAACCCCATATCGCCGCGCGCGACCATCACAAGGTCGACCGCTTCGACGATATCAATCAAATCCTTTATCGCTTCCGGTGTCTCGATCTTCGCGCAAATCCCGATTGACTTATCTTTCAACGCAATCAAGTCTCGCAGCATCGTGATGTCTTCGGCGTGCTTAACGTAGCTGAGGGCGATGAAGTCGCAGTTCAGCTCAATCGCCTGCTCGACGTCGGCGCGATCCTGATCCGTCATTGCCGGAACCGCGAACGCCTTGCCTACCAGCGTTACGCCCTTGCGGCTCTTGAGGACGCCGCCGCTGATGACCTTCGCCTCAAAAACGCCGTCCTTGCCAGAAAGCAGTTTGAACTCAATTTCGCCGTCGCCAAGCAACAGCCGATCTCCTGCCGCCATCGCGTCCAAAATCTCGTTTTGGTTAATCGGAATCTGGCAGCTATGTCCGACCGTGATGTGGTCACCTGCCCGGAGGACAAGTCCTGCTTCGGGCAGCATTCCGATTCTGAACTTCGGTCCCTGTAAGTCGGCAAGAATCCCGACCGGCGCATGCTTCGGGCTCAGTTCGCGAATCCACTCGATCCAACGCGCCTTCGTTTCCCAGTCGCCGTGGGAGCAGTTCAGCCTCGCCAGGTTCATTCCCGCATTAATGAGCTGCTGGATCTTTTCTCGTGAGTCCACCGCCGGACCCAAGGTGCAAACAATCTTCGTCCGGCGTCGCATGTCACAAGAATTATGCCCACGATTCTGTTAAGGCGTCGTTCGGCATTTCGAGTTTTTGGGTCCAACTTCCGTAGAATCAAACGATGTCCCAACTTCAAACCGCGCTTGACTTCCTTGCGACCCGGGTCGCTCCTCGCGCGGCGGAATTGGACCAGAGTAGCGACGCCGTGGCCGATGTACTCGGAGAGATGGGCGAAGCCAACCTGCTCGGCCTCAAGTGCCCTGCGGAATACGGTGGAGATCCGCTCTCCGAACCCGATTTTCGTGAATTCCAGCAGGCTTGCGCTCGAACCAGCGGAGTCTTCGCCTTCCTCCAAACCCAACACCAAAGCGCTGTCTCCATGCTCAACGGCAGCGACAATGCAGATCTCAAGGCGGTAATCCTGCCCGGCTCGCGCAACGGACAGCAACTCGTCGGCATCGGATTTAGCCAGCTCCGCCGCCCTGGACCGCCCATGGTCACCGCCGAGCGCGTCGACGAGGGGTTCGTCCTCGATGGCCACGTGCCCTGGGTGACCGGCCAAGGCTTCTACCCGCAGTTCCTCGTTGGCGCTACCACCGCGAGCGGTGAAGCCGCCTTTGCCCTTGTTCCGCTCCGTGATCAAACGGGAATTCGACTCTCCAACCCAATGCGGCTCGCCGCGATGGAAACGGCGCGAACAGTGACCGTGGATCTGAATCGGTTCTTGGTCACCTGGGACAAGGTGGCCTTCGTTAAACCGTCCGGCTGGATTCAGCGAAACGACATGATCAACGTAGCGTTGCAAGGACACTTCGCGATCGGAAACGCCCGCGCGGGTCTCGACGTGGTTCAGCAAGTTGTCGAAAACAAAGGTTCCGACCAGCTTCGGGAATCCTACGAGCAGCTCAACCAAGAGTGGGAGCGCTGCCGCGACAACCTAACTGTTCTGAGTTCAGATCAGGCGGAGGAAACCACCGATACCCGCCTCGAAGCCCGAGCTTGGGCGATTGACGTCATGCAGCGATGTGCTTGGGCCGGCGTCACCGCAAGCGCGGGCGCCGCCAATGCCCTCACGCATCCGGCCCAGCGAATTCTGCGCGAAGCACTCGTTTTCACCGTCAGCGCGCAAACCTCCGCGATCCGCGATGCCAGCATCCGCCGATTAACCCGGTAACGTATTTGGGCAAATGACGGCTCCGCGCATCACCGGCACCTTTCTCGACGAGATCACGCACGACATTCCTAGCCAAAACTGGGGCCATCGAGAGTGGAAGCGCGAGTTTGCGATGTATCAGCAAATCGGTCTGGACACCGTCATCATCATCCGGGCCGGATACCAAAACAAGTGCATTTTCCCCGCGAAGTCGGTTCCGGGCTTGCTGCCGCTCAGCGACGATCTTGCCGAAATGTTTTTCACCCTCGCCGATGAGTTTCGGCTGAAGCTGTTCTTCGGCACCTTCGACAGCGGTTTCCACTGGATGCGCGGCGCATGGTGGAATGAGGTCGATCTGAACAAGGCATTTATCGACGAGGTCGTCACCCGCTACGGGCACCACCCGAGCTTTGCCGGCTGGTACCTCTGCCACGAAACCAGCCGCAACGACGCCAACATCATCGAGCTTTTCAACCACATCGGTCGCCACTGTAAAGCCGCGCTTGATCGCCCCGTGCTGATCTCGCCATTTCCTCAAGGTGCCAAGCAGTTCTCCGGCGGAAACGTGATGTCACTGGACGAGTCGTTTGACCACTGGAAGCGGATCTTCGCCGAAACGCAAGGGGCATTTGACATCTGCGCCTTCCAAGATGGCCAGATTCATTACGATCAATTGCCCGCCTTCCACGCCGGAATTCGTGCCCTTGGTGATCAGCATGGAGTGACCATTTGGTCGAACGTGGAGAGCTTCGATCGAGATATGCCGATCAAATTCCCACCCGCCGATTGGCGCTACTTGAAGCTAAAAATCGAAGCCGCTGCCCCAACGGTTGACAAAATCATCACGTTCGAGTTCCCGCACTTCATGTCGCCTAACTCGTGCTACCCGGCGGCCCACAACTTGTTCCGCCGCTACGCAGAGTACGCCGACTTAGTCGAATAGGGCAGACACGAAGCGCTCAGGCTTGAAGTCGAGCAGGTCGTCGACCTTTTCGCCCGTGCCCACGAGTTTGATTGGGACCTTGAACCGGTCAAACACGCCGATCAGCGCGCCACCGCGAGCCGTGCCATCAATCTTCGTCAGGATGATTCCGGTGATTCCCGCCGCCTTGATGAACTCTTCCGCCTGACGAATCGCGTTCTGGCCGGTGTTGGCATCAAGCACCAACAGAATCTCATCTGGCTTTCGACCCAGCGCTTTCTCCGTGACGCGAAGCACTTTTTCAAGCTCCGTCATCAGGTTCGCTTTGCTATGCTGTCGCCCGGCGGTATCGGCCAGCACAAAGTCAACGCCGCGCGATTTTCCAGCCTGGATTGCATCAAAAATAACCGCGCCCGCATCCGATCCCGGTTGGCTCCGCACGATCTGGACACCGATGCGATCCGCCCAAATTTCGAGCTGATCAATCGCCGCCGCGCGGAAAGTGTCGCCCGCTGCGAGCAGAACCTTGAACCCGCGCTTATGAAGCAGGTTCGCCACTTTGGCGATGCTCGTGGTCTTGCCCACGCCGTTCACGCCGACGAACAGAAACACCGTCGGCGATTCGTCGCTAATCGTCAATCCGGCCGGGCCGTCTTGCTTAAATCGACTGCTGATCGCCGTCTTTAGGCGTTCACGCATGTCCGCCGGATCGGTGATTTTTTCTTCACGAACGATCTTTCGCAGTTCCTCAAGAATTTCCTGCGTGGTCTGAACGTTCGTATCGGCCTGCAGCAGGGCCTCTTCGAGCTCTTCGTACAAATCCTCATCGATGACGCCGCGACCCACGAGTCGGTCAAATCGATCGATTAAGCGTTTGAACATTACTTAGGAGCGTACCGTCTGGTCTGCCGGGGCGTCAGCCGTTCGCTGCGAGATCGTGGCTTGCGCGGTTCGCATGCGGATCTCTGCCAGTGCCATCCGGACCGGAACTTCTTTGCCGACCAGGTCTGCATTCTGAGCCTTGGCCGACTCCAACGCCACCTGCTCAAGCGGGCTAATGGCCTCGCTCCCTGCAAATCGTTTTATTACTGCAATCAGGGCAGCGCTAAGTTCAGGGTTCTTGGATTTTTCGTACGTTTTGACCGCATTTGAAGCCTGCGTCGCCGTGAGCAGGAGGCTCGTTTCCGCGGTCATCGCCGCCGCGCTGACCAGGATCGCTTCCGCAACCAGTTTTTGCATGTCCTCCTCGGGCGCATCGAGAAGGTCAAGCAGCTCGGGAAGAAGCTGTGGATCGGCGAGTTGCTTCGCTTGCTCTGCCGCCATTCGCTGCCCCGGAGTCGCGCCGGCGGCGATGCCGGTGGTCAAGAGAATCATCGCGCCGAGTCCGCTCCAGTCGGGGAACTGATTTTTCAGAATGCTTTGGACAAGCAAATACAGACTGCTAACCGCGGTGAGCGCCAGCACCCATCGAATACCATTCTTGACTTGATCGCGCCGCTTCTTCTCCCGCTGAAGAATGCTAACAAGTTCGCTGGGCTGCATCGATAGCATTGTGCTTTCAGTTTGCGGCCGGACTTGACGTTAGACCTACCGACGGCTGGTACTCACGTTCAAATTCGCGGTACGCCAAGGTCCAACGAACCCAACGGTCCGAAACTTCAAGTCGATGACGTCGCCAACCCGAATGGTTTGGAACCAAAAATTCTCGCGTGGTTGTCGGACGCATAACTTCTCGCGTCGCCAACTTGGCTGGCTGTCCGAGCACTCCGCAACACAGGTGATAGGTGCACAAGACTCGGTAGATGGTCTGACTCGGATACCGCTTCGCCCAACTCTTTTTGAGCCGTATTTCCTCTGCCGTTAGCGGCAGCACGGTCTGCCTTGCCGGATCCGAGAACCGGTTCATCCGCTGCATGATCGTGTGATAGCCGTAGTAAAGCGGAAACTCAAGCACGGTCCCCGCGAAGGCGCGACGGACCAAAACGTGGGTTGCGTCGTGATCAAGATGCCCTTGCTCAAACGCGCAAGTCGCCACCCGATCTGGCTCAATTGCCGCCATCAATTCGTTCAGCCAGGGCAACGCCTCTGCCATTTGCTCGCACAGCCGACCATCTTCACCGTGCCAAAAGTGCAGCCGATTTTCCTCGACTCCGAGGTCTATGCAAACCGCGGTGGATTCCGCCTTCCGGACCGGTGTGTGGTGCAGCCAGAGGATATGAACTTCCGCTCCGCCCAGGCAAAGGCGACGAATGAATGCGGCGACGGCAAGCTCATCATCCGGATGCGGAAAAACGAACACCCAGCGCTGCCCTGGCTCGAATGAGAACGCGTTCACTGGTCCAACCCCAAAGCACGCACCGCCCGCGTGCTGGACCGTCCTTCCAACAAAGGCAAGATGACCACCGTGCCGCCGTAGCTGCGGACAATCGCCGTCTCTGGCAAATCATCCGCAACATAATCGCCCCCCTTAACATGGACTTCCGGTTGCAAAATCGAGATCAGCACGCTCGGAGTGTCTTCTTCGAACACGACTGCCCCATCCACTGCCCGCAAACCCTCGAGCACGGCAATCCGATCTTCCAGTCTGTGAATCGGGCGTTCTGGCCCTTTTCCGAGCCGCCGAACGCTGTCATCCGAGTTCACGCCGACGATCAGGAGGTCGCCAAGCGCTCGGCATTGGCTGAGAATTTGGACGTGTCCGGCGTGGAGAATATCGAAAACGCCATTGGTAAACACCAAGCGCTTTCCGCGCCGGAGTTGCAACGCTTCCGACAATTCCACTCGGTTAGTTTATCGCCTTCCCCCAGCGGTCCCACGACTCAGCGCTTCGGACGTAAA
>CAMAPH010000070.1:0-8804 GCA_945859975.1 Chthonomonas calidirosea | reverse complement strand
AGGCCGCGGACGCTGTGCGGGGCCGGTCGGGGAAGGGCGAAAGCGCGCTCAAAGGTGTCCCAATACTGGTCGATATCGTGCGAGAGGTCGAAGACCATAACGCCCTGGGTGCTGGCGCAAGCGGCCTGAAGAACATCGCCAAGTACCTCGGGATCGTTGTTTAGGGTCGAAAGCGCGATTCCAGCATAGGCCCAGGTTTGGTCGCCGACCATGCGGTTGGTCAGCGCTCCGGCAGCTTCTACCGTGAGCCCGGGGTTCGCGCCGCGAGACATGGCCTCATGAATGGTCGGCACGGGGTAGTAGCAGCCGCTGATGAAGAAGTCGATTTCGCTGGCGAATCCAGTCTTTTGATAAGCCGGAGTGCTGAACCAGAACCCAGACGCGACGGAATCGCTCGCCCAGTTGCTACCGATGTTTGGATACTCGCCGTACCAAGATCCGGCGTAGATTCCAAGCTGAGTTCCTGGACGGACCTTGGCGATTTGTGTACGTATTCCAGCAACAAACTGTCGAATTCGGTCCGCTCGGAAGGCCATCCACTCGTCGTAGTACGGTCCCGGCTTTTGCCCTCGGCTAAGGTTCGGGTTGACGGTGAACTTGAAAACGTCATCGGGCCAGTTGATGGCTTTGCCGATCTGTTCTTCGAACAGCTTCTTGGTGAGATCGCTGAAGTCGGCGTTGATACCGGCATAGCGGAGGCGATCGTCGTAGATGATGCCGTCGAAGGCATAGTTGCGGACTACCTCGCTGGCAATGTCAAATGCGTATTGCTGTACCGCGGGATGGTTGATGTTCATCATCAGCGGATACTGCTGCTCCGGGCGCTCGCTGATGGGGACGTAGAGCGGCTTGGTGTCGAACTGGACAAGCCGTCCTGGCTCTGCAGAATCGGCTAGAAACTCTCCCGCGTCACCGGCTCCAACCACCAGCGAACCGCCGTGTGGCATGGTCGGCATGGGGCCGCCTTTGACGAATTGGTAGCCATCCGCAACGCGCCCATTTGGACGTAGCGTGAGGATGAATCCTTCCGTGAAGTCGGCCGGGAGTTTGCTGAGATTGGTGAAGACTCCAACCGTTCCCGGTTGAAGGGTATCGAGCTTAGTGGCCAGCGGGAAGGTTTTGCCATCCGTCGATTTGACGACGTTTTGAGTTTCGTAAAGGATGGTCTGCTGGTCGGTTTTGGCATAACCTGGGCCGACGAGGAACATCCGGTGGCCCTCGCTGAAAGCGTTAAGGGAGGCGTAGATTCCGAGCCCGTGCTGCTTGGCGTTCGTGATGAAATGGGGCACCGGGTCGAATTCGGCGGGAAGGGTTTTTCCTCGCCATTCGGTGAGCTTCGGCGCGAGGGCGCTGGGGTAGATGACCTGGCCAGAGATGGGCTTGACGTCGAGGACGACGGTGTTGAACCCGGCCTTCTGAACGCGCGCCATGAGGGTCTGGATTTTCTCCGGCGTGTTGTAGCGGTCGATGTTCGCCGTGGCGTCTACCCAGAGGATCCGCGCCTGAAGCCCCTGAGCGCGGGCGGTCTGCTGCGCGAGGCCGACGCCGTTCAGGTGGCTGTCCATCATCACGCCGGGAACGCCGGGCAGCGGGCTGGCGAGTTCGAAGCGGGGTCGAGGAGCGGCGGCTTTCTCGTCCGGCTTGGCGTTTAGAAGCGACGCGATGAGAAGGCTGACGAAAACCGGCACGGCTTGGTTTTACCGGAGAAGTGCGGTTTGGGTTGGCGGCTGGTGGTGCCGGATGAATCGTACGCTTGAAAGCAAGGGGCCTGAATCCGATGGCGGTCATCTTTTGACTAGTTCATGGCTGAACGCTGTACATCGGAGATGATCGATGAGCGGGCTTTGCTGGTAATCCTCAAATTGACTCCTGGCGTTGAGCAGTGATCGGCCTGGAAAACGGAAGATCAAAAAATCTGTAAATGGTCTTGGAACCTACCAGGAACGTTTGTACACTCTTGGCATGCTCTGGCTAACGTCGGTTTTGGTCGCTTTAAGTCCTGCGCCGCTTTGCATCATCGCTCCGGAACTAAAGGAGTTGCAATTTATGCCTTGGAATGCGGACACTATGTTTAAGACGAGTGTGTTGGATTTTAAAAAACGTACGAATTATGCTTGCATCTTTAAGGAGGATAGCGAGACGCCTTATAAGCTGTTGAATTCGGCGCGCCTGAATGCACGCTTTAATGGTGATAACATTCGATTGCGTGCTCAGTTCGGGAATCTTGAATACTTCGTGGATAGGTATGGTGTGGTTTTGCACGATGGTAAGACTCGAAAGCTTGGAGTAAAGGAATTTCGGCAGCTTCGTGAGTATTTGTTCTCGATGACGCCGATAACCGATCCGGGAAAGGACTCCGATTTTGTTCAGAAAGATGACGAACTGAGCAAATGAGCCCATTTTGGTTGCTTAGCTCCGCGATAAGGTCTTCTGACTATGCTTCTGTGCCTTTCGGTCTGGGAGAGATACAATGATTAGCCTATGCTGTATGTCGCTCTTCCGATTGGACCGGAACTCTTTGGCCTTCAGCGACTTGAACGTACTTCCGATCTGAGCCTGATCGACGATCCCGAGGGCAGGTTGCTGTGCGATGATATCGGGATCGCCTTTCCTGGACGCTGGTATCCGAAGAGTAGGGGATACGAGCAGCTGGTTCAGGCAGATTTCATTGACCAAGTATGGTCGATGAAACTCGATAAGTTGCAGGGATTATTGTCATTCGTTATCGCAGATGGTGGCTTCCACTTCTTCAAAAGCGAAGTCTCGGAGCACTGGTTGCTCGACCTTTTGGGTATTCAGCATAACCTGCCGTTGCATCCTCGAGACCGTCAACCAACCTCAATTCAGTTTAGCGAACACCAAATCAATGCATTTCTGATTACCCAGGCACACTATGAACTGTTCTCCGACAGGCGACATGTAATTCGACCGGAGGGGAGGCTCGAACTGTTTGATGCCAGCCAGGCGCCGGTTAATCTCTTGACTTACACCTCTGGCAGTAAATCAGGCCTGGCCAGGCAGGTTCGGTCGTACCAATCGTACTGGCTCCGGTTTCTGCTTCAGGTTGCGACGGACATTGAGCTCCCAAAGATTGCGATTGATCTTGATTATGTTGAAGAGATTTGTCCGATCGTCTCTACGATCGGCTTCTTCCTAGCGGTCAATGAGTTTGTTGGACGTCCTTGAGCCAGACTACTTTTAGCGAGATACAATTGGCTAGCGGTCGATCTCTCTATGATGGTGCTAACGCGGACCGTTGGCGACTCTTAATGCGATGACCTAGGCGGAGAAAGAGTTGGAGAAGTCAGAAAGGCTCAGAAGAAAGTGGAGCAAGATTCTATCGAAGGTTGAGTCACATCTCGACAGCGAAAAGCTGGCTCCGTTCCAGTTGAAGTCGGACGAAATCCCGGTTCCAAGTGCACTCATGGAACTAATCATGGAGCTGGGGTCAGTGATAGAATTCGATGCGTCTTGGGAGCCGACCGCAAAAGGCTTGGAAGTCGAGGACCTTATCGACGAGATTAACCGTCTAGTGCGCGCGCTCGGATCAGAACCCGCCGATAATGAGCCAAAGCTTTGAAGTGAAGCTCTTCATCGATTTCCACTTTTCAGCCTGTCCCGAAGCTTTGGATCTGCCTTGATCAGCTCGCGCAAAAAGTACCCGTCGGACGAAAGGTAGACGACGGCAAGACCGCTTGGCGAACTGCTCAGTTTGCCGATGATGCCCTGAGTCACGGACAGAAAGCCTCGGCCAAGCTTCGCGGTGCCCGGGCGGGCGACGAGGTCGCTGAGGGGAACTTGACCCAGTGCTGGGTCGCCTTTCGAGCGGAGTTCCGTTTCTAAGTTCACTAACGGTCGTACTTCGACGGGCCGCTCAACATCGGTGAGGTCCTTAATCGCTTTCGCCGCGCCGGTGGCGAAGTCAAACTCGAAGTTGCCCAGAAGCTCAAAGCCCGGAGCCGGGCCTTGGAATGCGGCGACGGGATTACCGGCCGAGGTTTTGATGAAGAACGAGCCTTGGAACGCGGTGGTCGAAAGCGTTTTGACTTCGGTCCGCTCGGGGGTGATGTAGGAGTACTGCGCGGGGCCGTCCTGTGAGACGACGAGGATGAATGCCTTGCGCTCGGTGGAAGAGGCCGCGATTTGGAAGCTTTGGCCGATGGCGTTGTCGGCAACGACCTTGGCGTTGCCGACAAATGGACAGTAGATAGCTCGCCACCGGAGCAGGTCGCCCTCTGACTTTCCAATCGCTAAGGTAACAATGACGTCGCCGCCGGTGCCGACCGGTTCGATTCGCATCAGGGTTTCGCCAGGACCGGGAACGACAAGGGTTTGCCGAACGCCACGCCGGAGGTCGAATCGCACGAGGGCCCGCGCGGGTGTTTCAACTCCTCGGCTAATCAGATCTTTCTCAGTTGGGTAGCTCGCTTCGGGTCGCTCGTCGATGAAGGTGAGAAACTGTCCGTCTCGGCTGAACTTCTCGGATTGGATGTAGCTGCCTAGGCGAACGGGCGGCCCGGGGAAGTAGAAGTCGTCGCCGACTTGGAGAGCTTTGGTTTGGATCGTGGCCGGAAGAAGCAGGGTCAGGGCGAGGGATAGGGCTGCGGCCATTGCAACATTGTACGAGCGAATTCGCACGCCACGGTTCCCAGAAGCTATGCCCTCGGCCACATTTTTACGCGGTATTAAAGATGGGACAACTTGTTCCTTTGTTGGTCCAAAATGGGCGAGTTATTGTGATCCCAAGCGCAAATTGACGGGAAAGTTCTGCCGTACTCTCGATTACGGCGCCTCGCGCCGATTGGAAGACATGAAAGGAACTCTTTACGCAATTCTCGCTGGCACCGTCGCCTTCGCTTTGACTGGCTGTGGAGGGAGCGATCACAACGTGAGCAATCAGGCAAACGTTCGGGTGGTGCATGCATCGCCAAACGCCCCGAACGTGGATGTACGGTTTGGAAACTCGGTGGTCTTTTCGAACGTGCCGTACTTCTCTGCAGGGGTTCGAACGTTGGCGGCCGGGCCGACCCGGGTTCGGGTGAACGCGGCCGGAACGGCAACGACGGTCATTGATGTGACGCCGACCTTTGCGGCGAACCGACTGTACACGGTCCTGGCGGCAAACAATCTCGCCAGCATCGCGCCAATCGTCGTGGACGACGTGAACGCGGGACCTGGAGTCGGCCAAGCGCGGGTTCGATTCGTTCACGGTTCGCCGACGGCGGGAACCGTCGACATTTACGTCACGGCTCCAGGGGCGCCGCTTCCGGCGACACCGACGCTGGAGGACGTGGCGTTCTTGGCCGTCAGCGCGCCGCTTACCGTGCCTTCTGGCAACTATCAGGTTCGGATTACACCGGCAAACACGCCGGGAACGGTGGCGATTGACACCGGCACGCTTACCCTAGGATCGAACACCAGCACGATCGCAGTTGCGCTCGATGCAGCAGGTGGCGGAGCTCCGCTCACGGCTCGCACTTACAGTACGAGTTACTGAGCCGGTTAGCCCGGAACCGTAAGTTCCGGGCTACTTTCGCATCATGTTCGCAACGATGTTGAATTGGAACTGGTACTTGCCAGCGGCGTCCTTGCTTACGAGTCCAAACCAACCTTGGTCGTCCCACGGAGTGGTGGAGATTCCGGCTGAGTCGGCCGTACGTTTGACGAGTCGATAGTAGCTCCGGACTAAGTCGGTATCGCGGGTAGCCGGGTTTTCCCTTCGCCCTACGCCAAACTCGCCGTAGTTGACCGGAATCCCGAGCTTCTTGCCGTGAGCGGCGGCGACTTTGATCGAGTCGACAATCGGGGCATCGCCGGGCCAGTTCGAGTTGAGACCATCCTGGCCGCAGAATTGCCATGGGTCGTAGGTGTGGAGAGTGGCCATTAGATACCGATCCTTTCCTCCGCCAGGAAGGCTAGTGCGAGACGGATAGACATCATCAAACATTGAGTGGTTGCCCTGGCCGTTGGTTCCTATCATGATCGTGCGTGTGGGGCTTACGGCTCGGATGGCGCGATAGCCTATTTCGTTTATTCTGCGAGTGAGGGCGAGGGCTTTGGGTTCCATCGGTTTGGTAGCCCCGCTCCAATCTCCAAAGGCTCCTTCGGGTTCATTTAGAACTTCAAAGATCAGCTCCGCCGGACGGTTCTTGTAACGGTTGGCGATTCCAGTCCAAAGGTTCGTAAAGGTGTTGTTGTAGCTTGGCGTGTCTTCGTATTTGTCCTTCAGCCAATGCTCATGGTGAGTGTTTACGATCACGTACATGCCTTTCTTCAGGGCATAGTCGATGACTTGGTCAAGCTCCTTAAGTCGTGGGTGGGCTTGGTTGATCTTGCCGGATTGATCGATTAGCTTTGTGCCTTGGACGTCATTTCCCCAAGTGACCGGGAGCCGGACATGGCGCATTCCGGCGGCGGAATAGAGGTCGATGACCGGGGAAATGTCCTTCAGTTTGGTGCTGCGGAGGCCCAGGTCGAACGTGTTTCCGAGGTTGAAACCGGTCGCCAATTTGCGATTGATTTCTGCGGCCGTTGGCGGAGCGGCTAGTGGGGAAACGGCAACCGCGGCGATGAGGATGCTGAGCATTTCCGGAGGCTACCTGGGATGATTTTGCTTGGGGTTGACCGCTTTCGGCCATTGCAAGTTCATGCAATGGCCGAAGTTATTCGCGGGGCTTTAGCGCTCTCGCCAGCAATCCACTAAATGCTTGGGGTTAGGAAGCGGCTTTAGCTCGCTCGTCGCGGGCGGTTTGCTTGACTTCGTTCCAGGGGAAGCTTCTCGTTCCGGGATACGGATGGTTTCCACGCCCCGTGCCGAGGATGAGTGCGCGGCGGGGAGTATTCGTTTTGTTTGGACCGGCGTAGTGAGCGGTTCGATTGCGGTGGAAAGTGACGCCGCCCGCAGGGAGTGGGCACGCGACCGCGTTCTCCACAAGATCGAGCCGGGTCATTTCTAGGCCGTGGATGCGCACGTCTCCGCCGATCGGCTGGTGCGGGGTGATCTCCCACTCATGGCTGCCGGGGGCAAACCAGAGGCAGCCGTTTTCGACCGATACATCTTGCAGCGGCATCCAAATGCTGGCGTTTTGGTACTGGTAGTTCGGGTCCCAGTAGGCTTCGTCTTGGTGCCAAGGCGTGGCAGCACCGTGTCCGGCTGGCTTAAAAATGGCGTGGGCAACGTGGACGCTGGCCTCCGGCCCGAACAGTTGCTGGCACATTCCCTTGAGGACATCGAGGTACTTGCCCTCGTTCAGCTCCGGTGCGTACTTTGCGGGGTTCAGGATCTGCGGCAGGCTGGCGGTCTCGCCGTCCTCATCCGCGCCCGCGAGGTCGAACTGGTCACCCGATTCACGCCCCGCACGCTGCTCGAACATGCGGTCGTAAGCATCGCGCATGCGAGCAATCTCGGCGTCGTCGGTGATAGGGGTCGGGACGGACACAAAGCCGTTGAGGTGGAAAAAGAGAACTTGCTCTTCGGTGAGCCGGTGCATGGATTATCTTGGCCGATTTGTGACCTCAGAGCGAGATCAAAGGGTAGGAAAAACGCCTTCTTCGTTGAGGTGTTTTCCCGCGATGATTGCGGCTCCGGCTCCGAAGATGATCATCATCCAGCAGAAGTTTTCGCCGAACTTCATGAAGTACTGCCCGCCCCCCGCAGCCGCGCTCGCCCTTTTCATGTAGCCGCCGTCATACCAAGATGCGATCCACTGGCCAATCGGGGTGGCGCCGTGGTTCTGCCGAGTGTAGAGAATTGCCGCACCCAGGACGCAGACGACGATGCCGGCGATGAAGACTTGGAGGACGCGTTTGGTGTCGGAATTCACGCGAGAGAAGATACTTTGGTTGAGATCGCCTTCGAAACTGGTCCTAGGGCTGGTGGTGATTTTAGCTCAAGTGGTTGGAGCATATTTGTTGGACTGCAAATGACACTCGAATCGATCTTCTGAGACCCAAGCCATTTTGAAATCTGGATAGTCAGGAAGCGGAATATCCATAAGTCCTTTAGAAGCTGGGTACCCGAGTCGTGATAATCGCATCAAGCAGCCCTTCACTGGGTTATCTAGGTCTGCTGGACCAGTGATTACTTCGTCCCACGCCCCGTCAATGTAATAGTGAACGGTAAAGGAGCCGTTGGGTTCAGTTGGGAATTTGAACGCTATTTCTGTAGCGCGTTCCTGTTCAGCTTGGGCAATTGCGGCGAAACAAAGCCTCTGATGTGGGGACATGGAGTTTCTCTGTCGTATGTACTCTTTAGTTTCCGGATAGATTTCAGCGAGTAAGCAAACCCGTACCTGAAGATCAAGAACTTCAGGCATTAGGGCATGTTCTTCGTCTAACAAATCAAAGTCGTAGCTCAGATTTAGCAGCGCAACGCGATGAAGCCACTGTGGTCTCGTTTCCGAAAGTTGATTCAAGTACCCGCGGGACCTCTGTTCAAGGTCCTTGCCGAACTCAAACCTCTTTCGCTTCCCAGTTAATCTCTCACCGATCCGCTGGAAGAATGCGAGCAACTTTAACGCAGTGAGAGAAAGCGTCATATCTGTTTCCGATTTAGAATCCTTACCTCACCGCAAAAACGCCTCGTGCAAGCCGGCATCGACCGCGATCACTTGCCCCGTCGTCAGATTCAACCGATCCGTCGCGAGCAGATACAGCGCATCCGCCACCTTCGCTGGGGTAACCGGCTTCTTCAGCATCGTCCGCTGCGCGTAGAACGCGGCGAGTTGGTCGCGGAGTTCTTCGTCGGTCATCGATTCCGAATGCGGAATGTCGTACTTCGCAAGGGAGGCCAGAACTCGGTCGCG
>CAMAPH010000069.1:0-9237 GCA_945859975.1 Chthonomonas calidirosea | reverse complement strand
CTACGGAACAGATACGGCCTTCCTGCTCTGGCACGATCTCACCGATCCCTACGTGAAGAACAAGCAGATCTGGCACTGCCCGGGTAGCCAGGTGAAAGAGACCGACACAACGGGAGCGATCACGAGCCATTTCGGCTACAACGTCGGCTACATCACCACTTTCTCAATCGACTTCTCGAACGCGAACGACCACACGGCGTTCAGCCCATCGGACTTTGCCGCTCCAAGCGAGTCAGTCCTGTTCTCCTCGGCACGAAGCAGCCTGTTCCCGGAAACCAGTTTCTGTGGGGACGACGGCAAGCTGATGTTGCCTCCGAGTTGGCCAACGGCAGACTGCTGGGGCCGGCCAGACCCCATCCATTTTGAGCAAGCCACCGTCACCTGGCTTGATTCCCATGCTTCGAAAAAGAAGCTTGCCCAGTTCTACACCAATCAAACCCCGGTAGATCGCTGGTTTGACCGAGAGTAGAAGGACGGGGAGTAACGGTAAAGTTTGTGAAGGTTCTAAAGAACGATATGAAGAAATTTGGAATTCACGCCGTGGTGATGCTTTTGGTTGGAGCGGTATCCGCTTCTAGCTTCGCTCAGAACGTTTACTACAACCGAGATCGAGTGACCTTCTCGGGCGATGAGCGCGCTTTCGTTGAATCGAACGTGATCTTCGTGCCTTTCCGCGCGATGTCCGACCGGATCGGAGCCCGATTCGAGCGGTCGGATTCGGGTGCGACCATCCGCGTCACCTGGCGCAACAAAGCCGGAACGTATCGGAAAGGTACGAACGAGATGATTCTCGACGGCCGAGTCAACAAAATCAACCGACCCGCCCGAGAGCGAAATGACGTTCTCTTTATCCCGGTCCGGTTCTTTGAACTGTTGACGGGAGGAGCGGTTTCTTACCGAAACAATGGATTCAACGATAACGACAACGACGGGGGATTGTTCGGCGGAAACGGCGGATCAAACAATGGCGGGACATCGGTCTACTTCAATGGCCGTCCTCTCTCGTTCTCCGGTAACGAGCGCCCCTATCGTTCCAACGGTACTGTTCAAGTGCCGTTCCGTGCGATGGGAGATCGACTGAGCTACAACACCGACCGATCTAGCGACGGACGAACCATTTCGGTTTGGAAGGAATACGACCGAGTTGAGTACATCAAGGGTGCCAACTACTTCCGCCTGAACGACGAGCGCCGATCCCTCCGAACTTCGAGTCAGGAGCGGGACGGAGTCCTGTTCGTGCCAATCGAAATCTTCCAAGCCCTCGCGGGCCGAAACCTGTCGACGAGTAGCAACGGCAGCGGCGGCGGACTGTTTGGCGGTGGAAACAACAACGACGACGAGTACTCCAACAACACCCAAGAGGTGTATTACGACGGACGAAGTCTGAGCTTTAGCGGCGACGAGCGACCGATCGTCAAGGGTTCGACGTTGCTCGTGCCGGCACGTGCCCTGGCCAGTCGGATTGGAGCAAGCTTCGAACGAACCGAAGATGGCAAGCGAATGTGGATTCGCTGGCGCGGAAGAGAAGCCCAGTACGACAAGGGCAATATCTGGTTCCGCATCAATGGTGAGCGCCAGAGTCTTTCGACCATGTCGGTTGAGCGAAACGAAATCCTGTTCATTCCGGTGAAAGTGTTCCAAGCCCTCACCGAGAATAGAATCCAGGTTCGCTGAACCGGCCGATTGCACGATTGGGAGTTGGTTTCTACTAGACCAACTCCCGTCGGGGCAATATTTCCTTTGTTGCCATCCCTATCTCCCGAAATCTTCTTTCGGATTTCCTGATCTTTCGCACCGCACGGGTACGCTTTTAGGGAAGAAATGAAGATTTACACCTCCGAAAGCGTTAGCGTTGGCCATCCAGATAAGCTCGCTGACCAAATTTCGGACGCCCTACTTGATGCGTTTCTGGCTCTCGAACCCGAGCAGTACCGTGGCACCACGCGCGTTGCGATTGAAACGCTGCTAACCCGCGGTCTGGCCGTTGTTGCTGGCGAAGTTCGAACCGAGAGCTACGTTGACGTTGCCGAAGTGGTGCGCGAAACCATCGCGAACACCGGCTACGTCCACACCGATTACGGCTTCGATGGCCGCACTTGCGGAGTGATGGTGGCAATTCAAGAGCAAAGCGCCGACATCGCGCTTGGCGTCGATTCCAGCACCAACTCTCAGCAGAAGATCGGCGCCGGCGACCAAGGCATGATGTTCGGCTACGCGACCCGAGAAACCGAGTCGCTGATGCCTTTGCCGCTTGCCATCGCGCACGCCCTCACCGCGCAGTCGGTGAAAGTGCGGAAGGAAATTGATCCCCAGCATAAGGACGCCCTCCTTCTTCCGGATGCGAAGAGCCAAGTTTCGGTTGAGTATTCAGAAGACGGCAAGCCCGTGCGGGTCAACACCGTTGTCTTGTCGCATCAGCACGTGGAGAAGCTTCGACTACCCGAAGTTCAGGCCATGGTTCGCGAGCGGATCATTAATCCTGTCCTAGCGCAGTTTGCGAATTACGTTGATGGCGATCCGATCATGCACATCAATCCAACCGGCAAGTTCGTGATTGGCGGCCCGCAAGGCGACACCGGGGTTACCGGAAGAAAGATCATCGTTGACACCTACGGCGGCATGGCACCACACGGCGGCGGAGCGTTTAGCGGAAAGGACCCAACGAAGGTCGACCGATCCGCGGCATACGTGGCTCGATACATCGCGAAGAACGTGGTCGTTGCCGGCCTGGCAGACCGATGTGTCGTGCAGCTTGCTTACGCCATCGGCGTTGCCGAACCAGTTGCCATCAACATCGAGACCTTCGGAACCGAGACCGTCGATCCGGCGGAGATTTCTCGCCGAGTCCGAGAAGCCTACGACCTGACGCCATCGGGAATCATCGAGCTCCTGAGCCTTCTGAAACCAACTGCGGGTGCCTTGTCGCCGGGTCTGGCTAAGCTGAAGAGCGAAGGCAAGGTTGCCATTGGCGACGCTCCGGAAGGCGGGTGGAACTACCACATGACCGCGGAAAACGGCCACTTTGGCCACGCCAAGTTCCCTTGGGAAGACACGTCAAACGCGTCCCAACTTCAGTAAAACAAATGAGTGGGTGGACCAGTTATCTGGTCCGCCCATTTTTTGTTTACGGCTATTGGTTTGCCCCATGCCGTTCATTGGCAATCGCGCCGTGACCGGTACCAAACGGGTCCTAATTCGTTTGAATCAATCGCAGGACTCGTTGTCAACGATCGATGTGCGAAGTTAAGGATGTTTGCGCTAACTATTAGCAATTAATGCAGGCAAATGTTCTTTTCTTCGAGACCGCTTACACTGAGGGGGCTGGCAGTAGATTCCCGGATATCTAAGCGACTCGGGAAGACAAAGCGCAACGGATCCGTGTCTGGAGATTGAATCAACCGAATCAAAAATTCTGTCGCTTTGGCGGCCATCTCGTCCACGGGTTGGCGCGCCGCGGTAAGGCGTGGCTGCGTTAGGTCGCAGTGTGATGAGGAGTCAAATCCTACTACCGATAAATCCTTCGGAACCTGTATATTCAGGGTCCGTGCACGCTCTAAGATGGCGATTGCGCCCGACTCACTCCAAGAAACCAGCGCGGTGATGCCGTTTCTATTTGCGTACCAATCGTCAAAGTTGGTCGCCCCTGCATCCCAGATTAAGGTCTCTACCTGATCTTTCTCTCCACCACACTGAATCCATGTTTCGCGGAAGTGTCCGGCGCGAACCCTCGCTTCGGGATTCACAATCGAATGGGCGGCGATGACAAAACCGACTTTGCGGTGTCCAAGACTATACAGATGCTTGGCAACTTGCGCTGCGGCACCTCGATTGTCCCAGCTCACGTAGGATGTAGACGGGTCAGTGACCAGGGATTCATCCGCGAACATCACGCTGGGCAAGCGCAGACGAACCGCATCCTGAAGTATTTGCTGACTCGCAGTCATTCGGACCCACATTAGCCCGTCGAATCGCCCATCGGAGAGCCGATTTCGATCCGTAGGGCCGATGAGTGAGTCGCAGAGCATCACGCTGTAACCCAGAGCAAATGCAGCTGTAGTGACCCCGTTCATGAGATCAGAAAAGTATCGGGTTTTTCCGCCGAACATCGGTGTTTCATCAAAAACCAGTCCGATGGTCTTGGTCTGCTTTGAGCGCAGATTGCGTGCAATCTCGTTCGGACGATAATCGAGCTCTTCGGCAACTCGGCGAATGTTCTCGGCCGTGGCCGCACCGATCCGCACGTTCACTCCGCGGCCGTGTAACACTTTCGACACGGCCATAGGGCTAACCCCTGCGGCAGTTGCTACATCTCGTATGGTAATTGGCGGCTTCGTTGACACCGTTAAAGAGTTTACATCTCCTTGCCAAGAATAGCTAGAACATAATTTTTACGTGATATGACTGTCTATAGTCATCCACTGCTTACGTTTCAAACCACTTGGCAATCAAATAGATCGGGGCTCTCGTCTCCGCACAACTCAACAACCACTACATAGAGTTGCCGGATCATTGGGCGGCTAAGGAACATGATCACGGGTTGCAGATTGGCCCCTTGCTTGGAGCCTAGCTAAGTTGATATTATCAGTTAAGGCACTTTCACCTAGTTTCGCTAGGGCTGCATCTGGAGTCAACTCAATAAGAAGTACATTCCCAACTTCACTCAACAAGTCCCTTGAGTCAAGCTACTTACGATTAAGTTTAACTTCGTTCTTTAGCGATCCAGTGAGAGCCAACGTAACGGTCTTATCAGCAACGGTAAGTTTGTATGGAACAACATTGCCGTTTTGATCTTTGATCAACAATTGACCATCCTTAACTTTCCATTCACCGTTAGACTTCGAGTCAATCGCACCGCTTGGAGTCGTGACTTTCGACATCAGAGCGAAGCTACCGTCGGCTTTGAAGTTGTATTCACCCTTACCGTCAGCGGTCTTCCATGCTCCGACCAGCCGATCATCCGTTGCGCCTTCGAAGGAAACAACCTTTCGTTCAGGCTCAACGTAGTCGTCTGAAGGTTGGCAGCCAACCAAAATGAGTGCGAAGGCACCTAAAAGGAGAAAATTTTTCATGGGTTGTGGGTCACGCATGAAGCGTGACCCGATTCTTTTACCGCGAGTTCTCGCGGGCTTTCTTCATCGCAGCGGCCTGCGAGTCCATCTGCTGTCTCATGGCTTCGGACTGCTTCATGGCAGCTTCAGCGCTTCTGCGCGCTTCAGGTGACATGTCCGCTGGCAGTTCGTCGGCGGACTTCGGAGCTTCGGCGGCAGCTTTATTTGCTGCCGCCACATCTCCATCATCCGATCCGGAACAGCCCACGAGCAGGATCCCAGCAACAATCGGGAGAAGATACTTCATCCGATTATCGTGCGAACGCAGCGCAAGCGTTGCCAGGATTGAACAGCCAATCCCAGTTGTCGCCGTAGTCGGAAGTGATTCCCTTCACGTAGACCATGCTGCACCAGTTGAACGCGCCCTTCTTGACGAACTTCGCGTGACCATCGGCAAACGAATTGTTCAAGCCGCCTGCGTATCGGTAACGTGGCATGGACCAGTTTGGAGATGCATTTGAGTCTGCGTCCCACTTCTGACCGGAGGTCGGACCAGTGAAGACCGGTGGGAACTGTGCGCCACCGAACCACCACCAAGAGACTTCTGCGAAGTCGCCCGAAGCGTTCCAATCTGGATTAACTCCGACGGTCCATTCGGTAACGATTTGCGCAGGTGCGTCTAGCGATGTAGCCGAGACGGATGGCATCACTGGGTTGTTGTTGCGAATTCCATCATCCGAAGAGTCGCAAGTCCAAGAGTTGTTGGTCACGTTCCAGAAGCAGTGCCCTGGCATGAGGATGCGGTTCGAGTTGTAAACACCTCGAGCGCCGACTTTCGCTGGCGTATCCCAAAGGCCGCCCTCTGCAAGCTGGATGCTGTTGGTGCCGTCTGCGTACGTCTTCTGTCCGCTCTTGATGTATGGGTGAACAGCTTCTCGCCACGTAAATGGCGTATTCCAGCCATAAACCGCGGAGTTCGGTCGCTTATAAACCTGACGAGCGAAGGTGTCGTCGTTGTCGGTGGCGTAGAGGATGATGCCAAGCGAGTGCTGCTTTGCGTTAGACAGGTCTTGGGTCTTCTTTGCAGCTTCTTTAGCTTGTGCGAAGACCGGGAATAGAATAGCGGCTAAGATCGCGATAATGGCGATGACTACTAGAAGTTCAATGAGCGTAAATGCTTTTTTCATGATGCTCCTCAACATTGAGGGGGACAGGCAGTAGGTCCGGAAACACTCCGGATACTGGGATTGAAGATGTGCTTCAGGTCCGTGTGGCAAGACAGAACCCAGCCGTTAGAAATCGTACGAAGGTTGGCAGCCCGATCGACTTGGGAAGCGCTCGACAAGTTGGAACGTGTGGAACCGGATCGTCTAACCGCATGTTCCGTTTTAGCGAGGCTGCCGTGGAATCGATGGACGAGCTCTACTACTGCGCAGCCGAAGAGAGCGACGGCGAGGTTTGGTGCCGTACGCAGGCTTTCTAAGCGAGAAGTGGACCCTTCGGGTCGGAGGCCCGATGGCAACCCCGGCTTGAATCCATATTCGCAAGCTACAAGAGACGTCTTCATTGACCTTCCTGATATACGGTTATATCGGATTGCGTCGAAAATTCCAAGTCTTTTTTTGACTTTTTTCAAAAATCTCGAACTTTTTCACAGTTCGCCTAGAACGACCGCCCTCGCATCGCTCCTCAACCGAGACGCTAAAGAAAATCAGGGCTCCGTCAAACTGACGGAGCCCTGATTTGGCATTCCAGAAGGAAGGAAACCTTCCCTCTTACTGTCCTGGCGGTGGTGCCCCAGGAGCGGAACCGGTATCAAGACTGCTCTTGAAGTTTGCCGGAGGCTTGTTAGCATCCGGCGGGATGTTGACTACTGGCTTCTTGCCGTCCTTAAAGGTCGCTTCTTCCGCAGCCGTGGTCCCCGTGTCTGAACCACATCCTACGGCCACCATTACGGCGGCCATAGCAAGCGCGAGAAACGCGTTTTTTCGAAGTGAGTTCAGCTTGAACATCAATCTCGGGTGTAGTTCCACATGTTGCGAGTGTCGAGGTTCGGCTGATATTGCTCAGCCGGGTTCGTCGCAACTGGGTTCATGGTCTTTGCGTGGCCATCGGTGAATGCGAAGATTCCCTGGTCGTTGTAAACCGCAACGGAACCCCATCGGTTGTCCTTGTTGACAACAACCGTGCTGCCGTTAACGCCGGTCACCGTGTAAGGAGCACCGGTCCGAGCAGCAGCGCCTGGAGGAGGCGTACCCTGTGGGTGGGTCGTTGGGCCAGCGAAGTCCCAGTATGGAGCGCCGCAGATGAGTCCGCCCATGCCCCAGATGTTGTTGCCGTAGTAGTGCGACGCGAACATAACCGTGTCAGCAACTCGGTTGACCTGAGTCTGGCTGACCGTGTAAGGACCGCCGTACCAAGACTGCTGCATGTTGATAACGCCAACGACCTGGTTGCCCGTGCCGTTCCACTTGATCACGGAGTTAGCCGCGTAGGAGATCGAAAGAGCGTTCGTTGGGAACCAAGTTGGCCAGAAGGCTTTGCTCTTCGGGTCGGATGGGTCAACGAGCATTGGGTAGCTCTTGATGTATGGCTGGGTGGACCAGATCCAAGATCCGTTCGGGTAGTACCAGTCGTTGCCGGAACCGAAAGGAAACACGTCGTCATAGTCGCCCGAGTAAATCAGCGTCGCGAGAGCGGTCTGCTTGATGTTCGAGAGCGACGAGGTCTTCTTCGCAGCAGCCTTGGCCTGAGCGAAAACTGGGAAGAGGATAGCGGCGAGAATCGCGATGATCGCGATAACGACGAGAAGTTCAATAAGTGTGAATGCTTTTTTCATGCAATGTCCTCAACCTTGAGGCGGACGAGCAGTAGATTCCCGGATGTCCAGGCTACTGGGATAGACGAAGTGCTGTGGATCTGCATCTTGCGATTCGATCCGGTGGATTAAAATTTCTGTTGCCCGCGTTGCCATTTCGCTGAGCGGCTGGTGAACGCAGGTGAGCCGTGGTTGGGTCAGGTCGCACTGGCTGGAACTATCAAAGCCAAGCACCGAAAGCTGCTCTGGTACTGCCACCCCGTGAAGTCGCGCTTGTCCGAGGATCGCGATCGCGCAGGATTCGTTCCAGGACATGATGGCGGTGTACTGGCGATTTGCTTTCCACCAGTCTCCAAACTCCGAAGCATCATCGGACCAATTGAGAACGTCGGCCTCACCTGCATTGACGCCGTGCTTTGCTGCCGTTTCAAAGAACGAAGCTTTGCGAAGACATGCTTCTGGATTTTTCATCGAGCGCGGCGGAACCATAAAGGCTATTTTTCGATGCCCTAACCCGATAAGATGTTCCGTTGCAAGTTTCGCGGCGCCCGTATTGTCCCAAGAGATACAAGAAATATCGGGATTCAGGATCCGATCTGGCTGGTGCATGATCACCACCGGCAAGTTGGCACTCCGGGCGGCTTGAACCAGATCATCGCCGTAGTTGCCGCGGCACCAAAGCAGCCCATCAAATCGGCCGTCGCTCATCTGGCTAATCGGGCCCGCTCCAATGAGGCTGTTGCAAAGAGTAAGGCTGTAATCGTTCTGGAACGCCATGCGGGTGACGCCATCCAGAAGCTCGGCAAAGTAGCGAACGGTGCCGGTTAGGTCTGGAACGGTTTCGAGCACGAGGCCGATCGTTCGGGTGCTTCGGCTTCGTAAGTTTCGGGCAAGGACGTTGGGTCGGTAGTCCAGTTCCAACGCGATTTTGCGAATAGTGGCTGCCGTACCTTCACTGACGCGAACGTTGACGCCTCGGCCATGGAGAACCTTTGAGACCGACATCGGGCTCACTCCTGCCGCTAACGCAACATCACGCATCGTCACTGAAGTCTTCTTCGACATTCCTGATATACGGTTATATCATATTGTCGATCAAAAACGACACGTTCTTCGTGAATATTTAGGGAAAAGTGAATGAATCAACGACCAAGCCAACGAAATGAAGAACTGCCCGGTGGACATCGTCGTTGACGCAAATCTCCTTTTGAACTCGGGAAGCCCGCTGATACACCTCAACAGGCTTCAGACCAAGGGTTCCGGAGATCCCAGACTCGGCTAGACCAGCCTCGTACAACATCGTGTAAACGGCAAGGTCGAAAGCCTCTATTCCGCCGAGCCGATCTAGAAGCTGCCCGCCAACCTTCGCGA
>CAMAPH010000068.1:0-9525 GCA_945859975.1 Chthonomonas calidirosea | reverse complement strand
CCGTACTGAATTTCGGTTCGAAGCCCGTACTGCGGCCGACGGTTCAGGAATGCGAAGGCGCTCAAGCCTGTTTGGTGCTCGTAGGATCGATACGCGATGGAGTAGGCGTCCTCGAACGTGAGCGGGCGCTCTTTATCCAGATTATTGTGGTCGCTTTGGGCCAGAGCCAGTGATGCAATCCCCAAAATTCCAAGTGCTAGAATGGCTTTCACTTGTTTCCTCCCCGTTTGTAAGGATTGGGGCGATCTATCCTTCGGTAGGTATCTGGTTTCCCTTGATTCAACTTACTCCACGCCGAGAGATTGAGTCCTGGCATCCCCGCATACTCTGGATTAGCCACTAGGTATTGTTTCAACGCAGAGTCGTTCGTAAACGCTCTCGACCATCCCGAGCAGTCTGGGTGCTCACCAAACTTTTCGAGAAATACAACTTTTGAAATGTTCGACGTCCAATTCCCCTCATCGTCTGAAACCAGGATAAGAAGCTTCTTAGGGTCCTCGGTTGCGGCACGGATGATCGCCCTGCCGGGAGTTTCGCTGGCCATGTCTCGGGCACACATGAGGCACCGGACCGACATCGTCCAGCCGTCGGCCGTGACTGTGGCTCCCCAAGGCTCTTCCTCTGGCATCGGCACGGAGCAGTGACCGCACTCGGACATGTTCATCCAGCCCATGCCGCTCATGTACATCTCATCCTCGTCGCTGCCAACCATCATGCCCATTCCCGGCATGCTTGGCGGATGCCGGTGATCGTGAAGAGAATTCGGTCGTAACGTGTCCTCGGATTCTCCTCGGTGCGTGGAATCTAGAACTCGATAGATCGCAATCTGAATCTGTTGTTCGCGCTGAAGATCGGTGAGCCCAGGCTGAGACAAGATGTCGTTCACGTTGTCATGGAGCATGTGCAGGTTGTCAAAAGCGTTCGCCAACTGGGGGAAGCGTTTTGCAAACCGTGGACTCAGCTCAGCCGTCATGGGCATGAAGTCGCGCGTTTCGTTGTAGAGCTCCACCTCACGATATCGCTCGCCAATGACTTCGTATTGCGGCGCCTGATCGGCGGTCGGAACACGATAAAGCATGTCGTAGTTCACGGTTTGTAGCCAGTGGTAACCCCAAAACAGACCGTTGACCTTGGGGTACTTCTGCCGGAAGCCCTTAGAATACGGAAAGCTATCAAGGTATTCCATGTTCATGGGCAAGCCCGTGAGGGCATAAGGCTCGGATTGATAGAAACTCCACAACTCCTCCAGCTCTTGTTCCTTTCGAGAATCAGACCAACCTGGATAAGCCAATACATCGATCGTCTGAAAGTGCAGCGTGTGCGCCCAATCAAAGACCTTTTCCAGATAACCATACTTCCGCACAAAGGTCGGCGAAAGCGCCATCTCTTCAACCGGCAAGCGCGGCGGATTCTTGAGGATCCGATTTATCCGTTCGAACGTGGTTGTCTCAAGCTCGGCTTCCCGTCCGCTGGCGAGTGCCTCGTATGCCATTGAGTGCCCAACGCCCGTGGCATACATGTCTCGCGCGAACTTTGGAATTCGGTTGATCGACCAGTTGTAGGGGGCAGACTTGTAATACAGCTCGTCCATCCCCTTTGCACGAATCCAGCTTGGCAAATCGGGCGGAACGGGAGGCAGCTGGTCCTGACCAAAACCTGCCGATAGCACGAGGCTCAGCAAAGCGATCATTTTGCTGGCTTTACCACGAAGTCAATGAACTCCACGAGCGTAAATGCCTTGGTGTCCTTAAGGTCGTTTTTCTTGACGTAAGCATCGTAGGCCGCCGAGTTTGAAAACGCTCGTGAGAGTGCCGCGCAGTCGACGTGCTTCTTGAACGAATTCAAGAAGACGACGCCATCTGGACCCGTCCACTTGCCTTCGGTTCTCTTTAGAATCACCGGCTCACCAACCTTCTCGCTTGGGGCATACACCACTAGGTCGCCCTTGTAGCGCTTCTGGTCCTTGAAGACGCAGAAAATGCATCGGTACTCGATCTTCTTGTTCCCGAAGCGGAGCACGACCTCGTTGTCTTGCTCCGGTGTGTTCTGAACAAGCTTCAGCTTGCAGTACGGGCAGTCGCCCTCATGCGCCGATGTAATCGACGCGATAGAGAAACAAAGAGCGACGACGAATAGGTTATGAAATTTCATTCTTGCACCTTCAACGCAAAGTTCAACGTTCGAATCGAGCCGCGCCAACTGAATTGACTATAAACCTTGTAGGTCCCGGGCTTGGGGAAACGGGCAGAAAATCGCACGATTCCTTTCCGAACCAGCGCTTCGCTCGCGGCATCCTCTTGTGGATGACTATGCACGACAGTCTTGCCATCGGTGTGGAAGATCATCATATGCCCGGCCGCACCGAGCCATGGCTGCGTGTCACCAGCTGGCATTCCGGTCTTCGCGTCGAACAGCTTCACCTGCAGCGTCGCCGATCGCGCAGTAACGATTCCCCCGGTTGGGCTCAGAATTCCGTTGAGGCCCTGATCCGCGCTTCGCGAGCTCAGCGAAATGCGCGTATTCCAGGTCGGCTTTGTCCCTTTAACCGAGATGCTCGAAGCCAGAATGCGCGAGCCTTGACCTTGGGGAGCAACATCGCCGAACACGAGGTAGTCAGTTCCGGCCGGGAAGGTCATCGAGTATTTCCAGGTTCCGTCTGGAGCCATGACCGGGTGCTCATGCCGGAACCAGTTTAGGTCTCGGCTTGCGATAAGCAAGTGGAATTTCTGGGTGTGAGCTTCGTCAAAGGATTTCTCGACTTGGCCGGTCTTCGTGTTGATGACCTGCATCTGGAGCTCGGTTGACTTACCCATCACGCGCGGTGACTTTGGCGGCAGAACACGGAGCTTGAACGGTGGAACAACTTTGCTTCCCGCCGGGCGCTCGTCTTTCACCTCAACGGTAAACGTCGCAGATTTCGCCGATTCTGAGCCCGGAATTTTCAGCGATAAGTCGATCTGATAGACGCCACCATGCGGGAAAAATAGTTCGAGGCCGTAGTCTCCCGGAACGCCTTCGCGGTGAACCTTTGGCCGCATTTCCGGCATTCCCTGCATGCTAGGCATCGTTACGCGGGCCGTCGCTGAGATTCCACCGACGCCCTTGAACCCGTTCTCGATCGGGTCTTTCTGGCGAGTGTCGGTGACCCGAAATTCGAGGTCGAGCGGCTCACCCGCGTAAACACCACCTTCCGGTAGGCGGAGCTTTACTTGGTAGTCGTCAATGCGCACTTGCGAGATTGCAAGCGACTTGGTTGTCTGATGGTGCTGCGGTGGCAGCAAGGGTATGAACGCGAAAATTGGCATTAGGTGCAATCGAATTGGGTCGGCGGCAAGCTACGAATTCGCCTGTCACCGAAGCGCAGGCGCATTTATCCCAAGACGATTGGCGGAGCACGGCCCAGCCAGCAGCCTGTATGGCCCGCCTGATCCAAGGCGAAAGAAGGCTTCGCAAGCGGACTTTCTGTTCTCTCGATCGCCTGCTCTAGGGGCGCCGGCAATTCGACGCTGGCAGCCAGCAGAAAACTCAGGTCATTGCTGGCGGTTCGGACAATGAGGGTGAGATCAAGTTCCTGATCTGGCTCGTCCGAGCCTAACGAACACTTGCAAGAATCGGAAACGACGGGTTCCGGGGCAACACGGTGACACTTCGGCATCATCGCCGCGTCGGGCTCTGCGGGGCGGCAGCACTTCATCGCACAAGCCTTCTTAGCGGTCGTCGGCACAACGGCCGACACCGGAAGACTTGGGAAGATGAGGCTGAACAGCATGACTAACGCGAGCCATGCGTTCCGAGTGCGCATATCTAATTTAACTCCATTCGCGCGTGAACAGTTCGATTGATTTCATCCCGCTCACTTGAATCCGCTTGTCGCGATACCTTGAATGAACAGCTTCTGGGCAAAGAAGAACACGATCAGGATCGGCAGAATCACGAGCAAGGTCGCGGCCATAAGGAGGTTCCAGGGGGTGCCGCCGTGCTGGGTCTGATACGCGGAGAGACCAAGCGCCAGGGTGAAGGTGTTTTGGTCGACCAAGTAAATCAACGGCCCGAGGAAGTCGTTCCAAGACCCCATGAACGTGAACAACGCCACGACCATGAGCGCAGGCTTCGCGAGCGGGACGATGACGTCGGTGAAGATTCGGAACTCGCTGCAGCCGTCCAGCTTCGCCGCTTCGCTCAGCTCCATCGGAATCGTGCGGAAGAACTGTCGCAACAGGAAGATCGAGAACGCACTCGCAAAGAATGCCGGTACCCACAACGGCTTGAACGATCCCACCCAGCCGAGGTAGCGGAACAACGTAAAGGTCGGAACCATGAGCACCGGGAACGGAATCATCATGGTCGCCACGGTGAGGCCGAAGAACGCATCCCGACCGGCCCAGCGCAAACGAGAGAAGGAATAAGCAACGAGCGCGTTCGACGTCACCGATCCAACAATGCACAAGATCGTCACTACGACGGTGTTCCGCATATAGACAAGGAACGGGATGTAGCCTAGCTGCTTACTGTTATAGTTGATCGCATCTGGGTAGTTGCTCCACATCACCTCGGTAGGAATCCACTTCGGTGGAGTCGTCAGGGTCTCGCTTATCGGTTTCAACGACGTCGAGAGCATCCAGAGCAAGGGAAGAGCGAAGACCACTGATAGCAAAATGAGGGCCACGTGGGTGAGGGCGGTTTGAATCTGCTTACGTTTTCCCATGACTTACTCCGTTTCGTAGTGGACATGCCGATCTGACATCTTGAGGGCAAGCAGCGTTAGAACCAACGTGATGATGAACATCACCCAACCAACCGCGCTTGCGTATCCCATTCGCTGATATTGGAAGGCGTTGTCGAACAAGTAGCTTGCAATGAAGTAGGTGGATCGAGCCGGGGCACCACCTGGGAACATCACGTAAGGCACCGCGAACACCTGTAACGCGCCGATGATCCCCATGACAACGTTGAACAAAATTACGGGCGAGAGCATCGGCAGCGTGACGTTCCAGATCTTCTTGCCGAGCTTTGCGCCATCCAAATCTGCCGCCTCATACAAAGAGACCGGCACGTTCTGGAGTCCGGCAAGGTAAATGACCATCGCCTGTCCACAACCCCACATGGAAATGAGCATGAGCGTCGACTTTGACCATGCCGGATCGCCGAGCCAGTTTGGCGGTTCTAGATTCGCGGCCCGAATTCCTTCGTTCAGCAAGCCGTAATCACCGTTAAAAATCCACAGGAACAACGTGCCGAGCGCGACCATCGGCACCAACGAAGGAAGAAAGAAGATGGTCCGGTAATAGGACATGCCCTTCACCTTTGTATTCAGCAGCATGGCCAACCCAATCGCGACCACGGTGCTCAGCGGAACCGCACCAACGGCATAGATCAGAGTGTTGATCAGCGCCTTGTGAAACACCGTGTCCGAGGCCAGCTCGGCATAGTTGTCGGCACCCACGTAAGAAGGCTCTCGCAGAATCGAGAAGTTTGTGAACGAATAGTAGAGCGACGCCAAGACGGGATAGGCCAGAAAAATGATAAAGCCCAGAATCCACGGCAAGGCGAAGAGCAACCCAATGCGTAAGTCCTTCTTCACTGGGCAAGCACCTGCTTACGGTAGGTCGACCAAATGATTTCTGCCCGCTGTTGCGCGTCGGCAAGCGCTCGCTCTGGGGTCTTTTGCTCGGAGTTCACTTCTTGGAATGCCACGTTCATTTCGTTGCTGATCTGCGGGAAAACGCCAACCTTCGGAATGTTGAAGGCACCAGGTGACCTTGCAAGTTGATCGAAGAGCCGAATGTACTTGTTTGGATGGGTGTCGAAGAACTTCTCGCTCACCTTGGCAAGCGGGGAATTTTTTCCGTGGGCCGAGCACAGCCCCTCCATCACATCCTGCTTTTGCACAAAGCTAAGGAACTCAAATGCCTCTTTCACGTGCTTGGCTCCCCTCGGAATACAAAGCACATCCTGAGAAAGGTTTGAGCGCCCCTTCAGGTCGGGACGATCGGCTGGGTACGGCATCGGGACCGCAAACCATTCCAGACCAGGCTTATAGACGTTGATGTAGTTGGCTTTCCACACCCCGTTCTGTTCGGCAGCGACCTTGCCGCTCATGAACGGATCTTGTGGGGAGGCAAAGTTGCCGAAGCCACCTTGGAAGCTTTGGACTTCCTGCGAACCAAATTTCTTCGTGTATTTGGCAATCCAGCGGAAAGCTCGCAGGTTTTCGGGGGTGTCGATCGTTACCTTGTCGCCCGTAATCAGCTGTCCGCCGAAGTAGTAACCCCATGCCCAGTTCCACCAGCCGGGATTACTCGGTAGGAAGCCGGCCAGTTTCAAACTTCCATTTGGGCCCTGGACCGAAATCTTTTCCACCAAGGCATCCAGCGCTTCGAAGGTCTTGGGGAACGTTTCCGGCGTTGCAACTTCGGGCGGAAGGAGGTCGGGGCGGGCGTGCAATGCAATCGCGGCTGGCGTGCTGGGCAGAGCCCAAACCTTGTCTTTGTAAACATAGCCGTCCCAGTACGCCGGGATGTAATAGTTCTCGTCGAGGCCCTTATCGTTTGCCAGTTCGGTCAGATCGGTGAGCGCGTTCGCATCGGCAAACTGAACAACCTGATCTCCCCAGATTCCGGCGACGTCCGGCGGGTTCCCACCTGCAATCGCAAGGCGGGTTTTGCTATCGATCCCGGAGATGCTGAGGTACTTCACAAAAATCCGGTCTTGACTCTCGTTGAAGGCGTTCACCACCTTTCGCATTTCCTCACCTTCCGAACCCGTCCATTTCTCCCAATAGATAACGGTGACGCGGTCCGTACGGTCTTGGCGCGTGATGACACGCTCGCCCGTGACGACGGCACCAACGACCAATGTGGCGGCTAAGCCAAAGATTCCAACGGAGGTCCAGTTCATCGCCGTTTACTGTTCTCCCAGCACGTCAACCGAAGGCAAGGCGTGCCCCTGTTCGTCAAACGTTGCCAAGTTTGCGTAAGGAGAATGCTCCTTTGGCGTCGGAATCCAAGTTGGCGCCCAATACAAAAGGCCCTTGCCGCGACCTTCTGGCATCTTTTTGATGATCTCCTTTACTTTTGCGAGGAACTTGGCTTGCCCCTCGGGAGTTTGTGGATAGCCCGATTCGGTTTTGTCACCGTTATACACGTGCGGTCCCGGCTTCTTATCTGTTCCCCACGGGTACGCAACTTCGACCACATAGATGTCCTTCTTGTATCGTCGCGAAAGGTCGTTTAGATTGCTTTCGAACGCAGCTAGGGTGCCGTGCCACCAGGGATAAAACGAGAGACCAATGGTGTCAAACGGAACCTTCTCGGCCGTGATGTGATCGAGCCACCACACGGCAGTCTTGTTGTCTCCACCCCGATCCAGGTGCAGCATGGTGATGACCTTGTCTTCCCCTTCCGTGTCCTTAACTGCCCGAATACCAGAGTTAAGCAACTTAGCCAACCGCTTCCACTGCTCGGGATTGTTGGAGTCGGCCTTACCATCGGGCCAGAGCATTCCTCCTACGATCTCATTCCCAACCTGAACCATGTAGGGAGGGGTTCCTTGCTGATTCATCGCCGACAGAACGTCTTTCGTGTAGTCGTAAACCGCCTTCTCAAGCTGCTCGAAACTGAAATCCTTCCAATCTTCTGGCTTGGTCTGCTTGCCCGGATCAGCCCACCAATCGGAGTAGTGAAAGTCTAAGCTGATTTTGAGTCCCTGTGCGTGGGCTCTTTTGGCGAGCTTGAGGGTCTCGTCCTTGTCGCACCAGCCCGCGGTCGGTTTGTTCCAGATTCGAAACCGGACAAAGTTCCAACCCGCCTTCTTCATGATGACGAACGGGTCTTCCGCCTTTCCCTGATAAAAATACTTGCCGCCGCCTTCCTCGACCTCGGCAACCTCGGAAACATCGCCGCCGCTAAGGAACGGCAACTGCGTCGGCGGAAGATTCGCCAACATCATGGCACCTGCAACAATGAAGGTCGTCATATGGGTTCTATCGCGAGAGAATGCTTGCCTAGTATGCGGCCCCCGTCGCCGATTCGTCTAGCTCGCTTCTGGTGCAGCGTTAAGAATTCGACCAGAAAAGAGGGGCACCAGCGCAATTAAGAGCGCCACAACGCCGAGAGTCGGAGCCAGACCAATGCCTTTGGCCAAAAATCCGATCAGCGCCGGTCCGACTAAGATGCCAGCGTAGCCCAGCGTGGTGATGGCCGCAATGGCAAGGTTCGGTGGCATTTGCTTCTGTTTTCCGGCGGCGGTAAAGAGCACTGGAACCACGTTTGACGCGCCTAGTCCGACCATACCAAACCCCACAATTGCGACCCAACCGTTTGGCGCCGCTGCCGCAATCATGAATCCCACCGCCGCCAGCAGCCCTCCGCCAATGAGGATGGTTCGGCTCCCCAACATGGCCACGATCCGGTCCCCGGTGAGCCGGCCAATGCTCATGGTGGCGGCAAAGGCGGCATAGCCGTAACCAGCCTGGCTTTCATTCAAGCGATGCCGCTCGCTCAACAACACACCACTCCAATCGAGCGTTGAACCTTCGGAAAGGAACATCACGAAGCACATGAAGCCGATCAGGAGCACGGTCCCTTTCGGAAACGCAAACACCGGCGCCTCCGAACTTCCGCCCTGCGTCAGCAGCCCCGGTCTTGCCAGCGCGATGATCAACGCGCTCACGCACGCCATTCCGAACATAAGGCCCGACGGAGCGAGCTTGAAGCCAAGGAGCAACGATGCCAAGCCCGCCCCGAAGATCCCTCCGACGCTATACAGGCCATGGAACCCAGACATCATCGGCCGACTTTCTTCTTGCTCAACAAGGCTGGCCTGAATATTCATCACCACATCAAGCGTCCCGATTCCAGCTCCAAAAAACAGCAGCGCCGCTCCGATGCCAATCGGCGATGTGAAGGTCCCGAGTGCCGGCATGACCAGGCAAACCACCGTGGCCGCAACCGAGATCACCCGCCGACAACCAAACCGAGCCGCCCACCCACCAGATAGCGGCATGGCAATTAGGGACCCCAGCCCAAGACAAAGCAGAATCAGCCCCAACTCCGCCTCCCCCATCCCCGGCCCACGAGACTTCACCACCGGCACCAACGGGGCCCAAGAAGCCACCGAAAACCCGACCATCAGAAACACAAGTCGAGTCGCAACGGCGGGAGAAATCATAAGACCAGAGCGCAAGCTACCCGGATGCAGCCTTAAAGCGAACCCAAGTGTGGTCCGCTACCGGGGTTTCAAGCTCCCATACGAGCATTATCGGGCGCTCACCCTGGTGTGAAATCGGTTTAGCAAATCCAACGCAGGTGAATGGCACTGGTCCTACACCGCCAAAGCTAGACCTTTCGCTCCGAACAAAGAAAAGATGGCGCCCGGTGCCGAGCATGAGTCGTTGTCCCGTGGCAGATTGAGCCGATGTTGTCGACTGACTCTCCCAGTGAAGCGTTTTAGGATCAACAAAGTAGTCCTGGTACATCGTGGACGGCGAGAAGTTCCGCTCTGATTTCTTAAGTGTAACAAGATGGA
>CAMAPH010000067.1:0-9728 GCA_945859975.1 Chthonomonas calidirosea | reverse complement strand
TCACCTTGGTACGCAAAGGCAAGTCGTGTGCCGTCTGCGCTAAGCGCAAGCGAGCGCACTCCAAACAACGGAGTCGGCTTCGGCGCACCCAACTGTGCGGTCGTAAGCACCGGGGTCATAAGCAAGGCTAGGGCATTCATTCTCAGGTTCACGTTACCCGCTACCCAGATCGTATGTTAACAATCCAAATTGAGGGCGTACACTAACCGTATGATCAGGCGATACAACTCAGAAGGGATCGCAAGGGAGGACCTCCTCGTTGCCTTACGCACGCCTAGACAAGTGAAGATGGCGCGCAGCACCAACGCGTGCCTTCTCTGCTGCGCCAGCAATGTCAACGAAGCCGGGTTGTGTAATGTCTGCTACTCGCTTTTGAACGGTGAAGAGCTGAACCTGGCCTGCCGCTGGCTTGCGGGACTCGGGCCGTAGATGGCCCCTGCGCTCGCCGTCATCGGCTTTGCCATTGGGTTCATCATTGCCTACATCTTCATCCGCCGCCGTCCGGCAAAGGTGTATGCGCACGCCGAGCTTTGGGTGCCGGTGACCACTGAGAAGATTCCGGACCAAGCGGCGGTGATGAACCGGATGCTTCAGGACCTGACTTACGCCAAACGCGGGCGGTCGCCCATTTCTCCGGCCGAGGGTCTGATCTTCTCCGATGTTCGGCTCGACATTAATGTCGTGAAGCGCGCCAAGAACGTGGCGCTGTTTGAGAAGGTCGGTTTTACTGATGCCGTCGCTTTTGTTCGGCTGCAGTACATCAGCGAGATTCCGCTAAAGGATCGGCGGCACCTGCAGTTCCTCACGTTTGCGGCCGAGGCGTACATGAGCCTGACGCAGGGTCCCGGGATTTACAACGTTCTCACCGAACGCTTTTGGCCAGCTTCGGAAGTGCGCGAACGACTACTTTCTAACCCGCAAGGCAACACTCCCGAATGGTGGCTCGATGTTCATTGGCGCAGCGAAGGCGAAGCTGGTTACGCCGAAACCGTTGGTCTTCGCAATCTCGGATTCGATGAGCTCCGCACGCCGCTCACCGACCCGGATCAACGCTGGCTGATCACCGAGATGGTGGAGTTTGCGGCGCACAGGATTTGGGAAGAGATGAAGATTCCGGCGTTGGTCACTCACTCCGCGCATGGCGATGCCTTTGAGATTCAGCTTCGGCCCAAGCGCAAGTCGGTCGAAGTACGGATAATGCGAATCCAAGCCTCATGAGTTCTGTCCGCCTCATTCCTTGCCTCGACATTCGCGACGGACGCGTGGTGAAAGGTACGAACTTCGTCGATATCCGCGACGCCGGCGACCCGATCGAGCTCGGCAAATTCTATGACCGGGAAGGGGCCGATGAGCTCGTCTTCCTCGACATCACCGCCTCGCACGAATCTCGCGCCCCCGTGATTGCGCTGGCCGAGCGTGTGGCAGAGGAAATCTTTATTCCCTTCACCGTCGGCGGCGGCATCCGGACGGTTGAGGCGATTCGCGACGCGCTTGCGGCGGGTGCCGACAAGGTGAGCCTGAACACGGCGGCCATTCAGAATCCCCTGCTAATCCGCGAAGCCGCCGAGAAGTTTGGCGCGCAGTGCATTGTTGTCGCGATTGACGCGAAGCGGTCGGGCGATTCCTGGAATGTCTTCACCCACGGCGGCCGGAACGACACCGGCTTGGATGCCATGGAATGGGCCCGCACTGCCACCGAATGTGGTGCCGGGGAGATTCTGCTGACCAGCATGGACGGCGACGGGACCCGCGAAGGATACGACTTGGCGCTGACTCGAGCAGTCAGCGAAGCCGTCGAAGTCCCCGTCATCGCCAGCGGCGGCGCCGGGATTCCTTCGCACTTGACGGCGGCGGTCCGCGAGGGCAAGGCGGATGCTGTGCTGCTAGCGGGGATTATTCACGACGGCGTCTATCGGATTCGGGAGCTGAAAGAAGCGATGGCGGCGGACGGGTTGCCGATGCGGATCATATAAAGGTGCGCAGCACCGATTCAACCATTTGGTAAAACAACTTGGTGACGAGCAGCTATCCCGGCTACTCCAAATAGCTGTTGCCGTACTCTGGGTTCGTCCAATACGATTGAATCAACTCTCGTTGTTCATCGGAAACTATTGGTACAGAAAGTCGCTGCTCGGCTTCAGTAATTTTACGAAGTATTTCTTGCCGTCCTTCCAAAGTGAAACGACCAGTTGCTCCATTTGGACGTTTTACTCGGTTCTCTGGGACCTTTGCGAATTCGATCAGCCAGTTTCTCAGTTCATTTAACGGAGCCCAGTGCCTGCCCTCCGAGCTAAGAACAATCTTTTCCATTGCCTTATCGCGCTTCACGACCGAGCACGACCAGCACCCAAAGCGAGTATCTGGCCCAGAGTAAATCGCTTTTAGCTTGCCAGTCTCGAAACCCAATGAGGGTGCTATGAAATCCAAAAAATCCCAGACATCGCACTCACGCCAGGCAACAATCGGTCCAATATAGGCGCACTGCAACTTTCCGCTGTGTGAAACCCACTGACCGTGGCTGCATTCTCCTCCACGGCTGCAAGAAAGATTCAAGCGCTTATCTCGAGCATCCGACTCACCGAAACGGACCCCGGTTAAAATTGCGGTGCGACCCGGAATGACAAGATTTCGAATTTTCTCTTCCGCTGGTTTTACCTTCAGTTTGTCAGTACACCAACGAAAGCTCTGATTCGGAGGAGGATAACCTTTGCCCGCAACAAGAACCCAAAAATTTTCAGAGATGACGGGACCGACCGTATGAATCTTGATCCAGGAGTGACTCAGAGCAAGTGCAGCGAGAAATGACTCTGCATGTTCCAACATTGAGGGAATCTCAACTCCAGTATTACTAAAAATTACATGCAACTTTGGCTGATACTTGCAAATCTTTGCCGCTTCGATAGCCAAAAGTAAAGTAACAGTAGAATCCTTGCCACCTGAGTACATCACGATCCATGTACCAATATCGTCAACCTGGAATGCGCTAACTAGATTAGAAACCGACTCCTTAATACGAAACGCTAGCCGATCCTCTCCGCCAGTATAGTTGCTGGGATCTATCTGCAGATCTGAAAAATCAAGTTGCATAGGCTCTCACGCTGGTAGCGTGGCTTCCTTGTTGTCTAAAATCTTTCTGTACTGCTCCAACAGGGCGACTTCGTCAAGAATAACTCCGCATTCTCGCAGTAACAGATGTTTCGAAACGTTCCGATTCGCACTTGCAATCTCCATCTTGCCAGAATCTGACCCCCACATTACATGATTCCATGAGGGCCCGTTTAACGCCAGATTTGCGGAAGCTAACTTTTTCACTGCGTTCCGAATCGAGCATCGTTCTACATCACTATATTCGCGTACCGCAGACGCAAAAGTCTCAAGACCAGCGGGACGGAAAAGCACCGAACCTCCGTTTGCATTGCGATAAGGTGCAGCGCGGAAAGGTTCACTAGATGCTATAAAGTGAAGCATATCCTCGCTCGATTCGAGCAATGCATCGAAGAACTCAAGCGGATATAATTCCAGCTCTTCAATCTGATTATCAGAGGGCCTCCGTCCATCAATGAGCAAAGGTTTAACCCAAACTTGCTTAGAGACCGTTCGCTTAAGAAGCAATTCCTTGCAACAGTTATAGATTGCGGCTACTGCAGTAAAATGATTTTTGTCGGTCACGGCAAGTTGGCCAGTTACCTGCGGAGCAACCGTATCATCCATCAGTACTTTACTGCGCAACAACAAATTTCTCGTGATGATTGCGCATGCATCATCTTCATCTAACGCAATTCTCTCGCCAAGTGTTATTGCTTTAGCTGTCCGATTTAAGGTCGTAAAGAGCCTACGAGTCCGCTCTTTACCTTCAATCGTATCCTTGTGCGCAACAAATATTACTGTAACTTCTTCGTTGACAAATTTACTGTGCTCGAGGATAAAATCTTCGTTCGCAATTATCTGCTTGATGCCATTCAGCCTGTGCTGACCATCCAAAGCGAATAGTTTCTCTGATCCCGACAACTTAAGAAATCCGACAGTTTCTTGCAGCCGTTCAGCTTCAGCCTCGGTGATGGAGAAAGTTGCTATGTGATCTTCGTCTAGCTTCACGGGAAGCCATTCAGGAGCACCGCCGAAAACGGATACAATGATTGCCCCGATAAACCGTTGAGACTCGGTTCGCAAGTACTTGGCAATTAAGTCACCACGTTTACGCCGCACAACGCGCTGAAGGAGATCCGCTAGTGTACGTGACTCAACAAATCGATCCGCGTAGTCAACTCGTTCGGCCAGTTCACTAACGCGCATACTGGTCGGATAATAAATCCAATCACCGAATTGCGCCCGCATCGCAGGCAGATGAAGATGCATTAAATCTGATTTTACGAAGGCCATTTCAGAACGCAGCCCTCGCTCGCTGTAATTCGCCTGGTAACTGCTGATTGCAAGGTGGCACAAATGCTTCGAGTAGTTGCTTTTCTAAATTACTTATAATCTTGGGGTTCACAAGGGTTACATAGCAAAAATGCAAATGCTCTGGAAACGTTCTAAAAATGTCCTGAATGGGCACTCTTCCCTTGTCCCGACTTTGTTCGCGAAGGTACTGCATAAATCTCTTTCGGAGCGATTGTTTTTCCGCCTTACCCACATACATCAGGTACTCGCAGCTATGCCCTGCAACATCTGGACGGACGACAAACGTATACACTCCCGGCACATCAGGAATGACAGTCTTTGCCGCATCATCGGCCTTGACGCTAATCCATGAGTGTGATGCACCAGGGTAGCTGAGCCAAAAGTCGCTATTCAATGTAAATTTCTTCTCGGACAGCTTGAGAATATCCATCATCGCCAAAGCAGGCTTAGGTGCCACTCCTGCTCCTGCTCCAGTTCCAGTTCCAGTTCCAGTTCCAGTGCTTGCTGTCTTTTTCCTCAACTCAATCTTATCTCCAAACCGATTATGGAATATATCAGGAAGTTTTATACTCTTCAAATCTAAAACTGGCAGGCATTGTCTCGGCTGAAGCCTAGTGCACTTCAACGATTCAGCAAGATTGCTCCGTCTGCCTCCAGGTTGGCCTGAGATGCTACCGCTGGCTCAGCACTTTCTACCACTTATTGGATTCCTGAGCTCTGGTGCCACAGCATAGTGTCGTCACCGAACCGTTAGGTAACCGAACTGTTTCACAGTCTGCCCGTCAATCGTGATCTCAAAGGTCACCGGGAACGTTCCGACCGTATTTGCTGGCACGTAGACTTCAAATCCCTGCCGCTCGCGGCCGCGTGGCGCGACGGCGAAGGGCTTCTCGAAACCGTTTAGCAATCTCAATGGTTCGGGAACCGAAACTTTCACTCGGCCGGTAACTCGCTTGCCGGAGTTAGATCGAATGTAGAAACCTTCCTTGAAGGCCTTATCCTGCGCCTCTGTCTTTCGGCGTTGATATACCAAGTCAAAGTCCACAACCGGGGCGATTCGGTAGCTGGTCTGGATGAGACCTTCGAGGCCATCGCGGAACTTAAGCTGACCACGCACAAGCCGATAGCCTTGGATGGCACCGGCGGCGACGGAAGTCTCGTAGTCGAGGAACGCCCGACCCTTATTGTCGAACGGCGGAAACGGCGCATCGAGCGCATTGGTGTACTCCTTCGCCACGCCTTCCGACCGCAAGTTCAGCCGAGCCAAGCCAATCGCATTCGTACCCTCGAAACCAAACCGCAGCCGAATCATCTGATTCTCCACCACCGGCTTCCCTTCGCCTTCTGGCTTGAACACCAGCTTTTCTGGAAGGCCCGCTCCACGCTCGAAGACCGTTTCCACGGCCGTCACCATTCGTGGCAAATACGGTTCTGCCGGAGCCGCCGCGCCGGAAACAACGTCCATTCGCAAACCGATCTTTCGCTTCGGATCTTCAATCAGCGTCCCGATGCCTGGGTCGGTGATGCTTGCTTCGACAAAGGTCTTCCCTTCCACCGTGCTAGCTTTTGCCACCGAGGACAGAGCAAACCCAGGAATCTCGATCCAAGCCGGCCCGAGTGCGCTGGTCGCATTCAAAATTCGTCCGCTCACCGTCGGTTTCAGGTTTGCGTCGACGGAAATTCGAATCTCAACGTTATCCTCGCCAATCAGCCAACCGTTGTTGCGCAAATCAAGCGACGTAATGACCGTGCTGCCCGGCTGCATCAGCGCGGCGACGTGAACTTTGCCCGGCTCCCATTGGAAGTAGGTGACGTTCGAAACCTCGCTAACGAGGGGATCCCATTCTTCCGGCGAAAACTGGCCGTCGATTACGGGAGAAACGGCAATGCGCTTCGACTCGGCGAAGACTTGCGCCGTGGAATAAGGGTTGGTTTGGCCGACTGGCTGCGGTGCCGAAAGTGGCACCGCGGCCAGCGAAAGAAGGGCCAACGGTGTGAGCATATAGCTCTAGACGAACAACTAGGCGTTTTGACGCTTACGATGCTCGCGCAAGAAGGCAGGAATGTCCAAATCGGAGTCATCGAACACTTCGGCTGGGTTTGGTGCCGAAACTCGGCTGGCTCCAGACCGCTCGACCGACTGTCGATCGACCGAAAGTCGTTCGACCTGTGGAGCTGGCTCCACCGCCGCGACCTGCGGAACCACGACTGTCGTCGGGGCTTCCTTGGCAACTTGTGCTTCTGGAGTTCCGTGCTCAAATCCAGTGGCAAGCACGGTGATTCGAACCGTGTTCTCCATGCTGGCATCCACCACGGTGCCGAAGTAGATGTTGACGTCGTCCGCGTCGCAAAGACCCTGAATGTACGCCATGGCCTCCGTGGTCTCGGCGAGGGTCAGGTCGTCGGAGCTGGTGATGTTGACCAGCAATCCGCGTGCGCCGTGGATCGTCTGCTCGAGCAATGGCGAGTTGGTCGCCGATTGAGCGGCCTGAAGCGCTCGCTGGTCGCCCACGCCAAATCCGATGCCCATAAGCGCTGGTCCGGCGTTCTGCATGACCGCACGAACGTCGGCAAAGTCGACGTTGATTTGGCCAGGAACGGTGATGATGTCGGAGATGCCCTGAACGCCCTGTCGGAGCACGTCATCCGCCACGCGGAACGCATCCACCAGTGTCGCCTTCCGCTCGACCACGTTCATCAGTCGGTCGTTCGGAATCGTGATCATCGTGTCCACTCGGCCCATGAGGCTGGTGACACCCTGGCTCGCGAGCTTGGCTCGTCGATTGCCTTCAAACAAGAATGGTCGAGTAACAACCGCAACCGTAAGTGCGCCGATCTCCTTTGCGAGTTCCGCAATCACGGGTGCTGCGCCGGTGCCGGTGCCGCCGCCCATTCCAGCGGTGATGAAGACCATGTCGGCCCCTTCCAAAATCTTGCGAATATCGTTTCGCGATTCCTCAGCCGCGGCTTTGCCCACCTCGGGGTTTCCGCCGGCTCCGAGGCCGCGCGTCAGGTTTCCGCCGAGCTGCAGCTTTCGGTCTGCATTACTCAGGTCAAGAACCTGTACATCCGTGTTCATGGCGATAAATTCCACGCCTCGGATGCCGCTTTCAATCATTCGCTGGACCGCATTAGATCCACCGCCGCCAACGCCAATTACTTTTATTACTGCAGTTTGAGAAGTCAAATCGAGCTTCCTCGCGGACCCAGTGGTCCTTTGTTAAGATTAGAGTGTAGACCCGTTGTGTGTGGGTTTGGTGTGGATAACCTTACATTTTAAAGATTTTTAGGTCTTTTCGGGCTAAGCTAACGCACGTCATGAATACGCGTGTGCCCTCCCGTTGGCAGACAGAAGACGTTAGCAGCGACCCGGTTGAGCAGCTCATCTACGCTTCCAATCTGCTGGGTTCAGACCCACGCATAACGAATTATGGTGGTGGGAACACAAGTTTCAAGGTCCACGCCACCGATCCTCTCACCGGCGACACCGTTCCCGTCCTTTGGGTGAAGGCTTCCGGGGGAGATTTGGGCAGTGCAAAGCGCGCGAACTTCGCCAGCTTGTATCAGGATAAGTTCCTCGGATTAAGCGGCCGTTATGACGCCGGATTATCAGAAGATGAGATGGTTCCGCTGTATGCCCAGTGCGCCTTCAACCTGAACCCGGCCGCGCCGAGCATCGATACACCGCTTCATGGCTTTGTCCCGGCGGCCGCGGTTTCGCACATGCACAGCGATGCCGTGATTTCAATCGCCGCATCCGAAAATGGCGAAGCGCTGACCAAGGAAGTCTACGGCGACCGGATGTTCTGGCTGCCTTGGAAGCGTCCCGGCTTTGAGCTCGGCCTGATGTTGAAAAAGGGGATCGAAGAGAATCCGAACGCCGTCGGCGCGATGATGGGCTCGCACGGCTTCATTTGCTGGGCCGACGATTGGCAGGCTTGCTACGAGCTGACCCTCGACCTAATCAACCAGGCGGTCGATTTCATCGAGGCCAGAACGACGACCCATCCTTTTGGCGAGGTCGTTTCATCCCGCACGCCTCTAGCGGTGACCGAAGCGAACGCGGCCCTCACCCGGTTGCTGCCAAAGTTGCGCGGAAAGGTCGCCCACAACGGTCAGCGGCTCATCGCCTGCGTCGACCAAAGCGAGCCGGTTCTTGACTTTCTTTCCCGAGAAAAGTCGGACCACCTGATCCAACTCGGCACCAGCTGCCCCGACCACTTCCTCCGCACCAAGATCCGACCTCTCGTGCTTGCTGTGGATGCCGATGACGCTGCGATTGATGCCGCGCTAGCCGATTTCCGCGCGGAGTACGCGGCCTACTATGACCGCTGTAAGCACACCGACAGCCCGGCGATGCGGAACCCGAACCCGAGCGTAATCCTCATTCCGGGGGTTGGCATGGTGAGCTTTAACAAGAACGCCAAAGAAGCCCGCGTGACCGGCGAGTTCTATCGAAACGCCATCGAAGTCATGCGCGGCGCTGAGGCCATCGACCGCTACACCGCCCTGCCCGAGCAAGAGGCATTCAACATCGAATACTGGTTGCTCGAAGAAGCGAAGCTGAAGCGGATGCCGCCGGAGAAAGAGATGGCCCGAAAGGTCGTCCTGCTCATCGGCGCTGGTCCCGGCATCGGCTACGCCACCGCCGAGCGACTGTTACAGCAAGACGCCACAGTGGTTCTGGCCGACCTGAACGGCGAACTCGCGCAGACGTCCGGACTGCAACTATCCCAAAAGTACGGGGCCGACAATGTTGCCTGGACCAGCATTGACATCACGAATCGGGAGTCTGTGCAACGGGCGATGGAAACCGTTACCCTCCGGTTCGGCGGGCTAGACACCCTCATCAACCTCGCCGCCGTCTTCTTCCCTCCCGACACCAACGGCCGCCTGAGTGATGCCCTCTGGACCAAGACCTACGAGATCAACCTCGTCGGGTCCTACATCATCGCCGACGAAGCCGCATCGCTCTTTGGGCAACAAGGTTTGGGTGGAGACATCGTGCTGACTTCCAGCGCAAACGCGGTCGTTTCAAAGAAAGGCTCCGTGGCCTATGACACCAGCAAAACGGCGGTGAATCACCTCGTCCGCGAGCTCGCGGTCGAGCTTGCGCCGAAGATCCGCGTCAACGCCGTCGCCCCCGCCACCGTCGTCTCCGGCTCGCAAATGTTCCCCCGCGACCGAGTTCTGGCCTCCCTTGCGAAGTACGACATTCCGCATTCGGAATCGATGACCGACGAAGAACTCCGCGACCAACTCGCCGCGTTCTACGCGCAGCGGACGATGCTGAAGAAGCCGGTTACCCCAGCGAAGGTGGCGGATGC
>CAMAPH010000066.1:0-11358 GCA_945859975.1 Chthonomonas calidirosea | reverse complement strand
TTCTCTTCTCTTCTCTTCTCTTCTCTTCTGGTTGGGAAAGCCGGTCAAGCCCTGATCTGATACACTTGAGCGACTTGGATTCTGCCGCAGTCATGGGTTGGGAAAGCCGGTCAAGCCCTGATCTGATACACTCGCCCATACCCTCAGCTCGGTGCCATCACAGTTGGGAAAGCCGGTCAAGCCCTGATCTGATACACTTCGGGTGGAACCGCTCCCGGATGATAAGGGGTTGGGAAAGCCGGTCAAGCCCTGATCTGATACACTGGCGAAGATGGCTACGGGATTCAGTCAGGGGTTGGGAAAGCCGGTCAAGCCCTGATCTGATACACTTTTCTCTGCGTAGCTTCCTGTAACGCCAGGGTTGGGAAAGCCGGTCAAGCCCTGATCTGATACACTAGAGCCACCCCGTCAAGCGGAACCCGCTCCGTTGGGAAAGCCGGTCAAGCCCTGATCTGATACACTGAAGTGACCTTCCAGTACCGCACCATCTACGTTGGGAAAGCCGGTCAAGCCCTGATCTGATACACTCAGTGGAACGAGCGAAAGGGCGCATGGGAGGTTGGGAAAGCCGGTCAAGCCCTGATCTGATACACTACCGTCGAGTTGCAGTGTTCGACGTAGGCAGTTGGGAAAGCCGGTCAAGCCCTGATCTGATACACTTCACGCTCGTCGTCATGGCGATGCGGGGGTGTTGGGAAAGCCGGTCAAGCCCTGATCTGATACACTAGGGAACGCCTTCACCTCGAGCTGGCCACTGTTGGGAAAGCCGGTCAAGCCCTGATCTGATACACTTAAACTACACGCTGATTCATGCGTGCCACGGTTGGGAAAGCCGGTCAAGCCCTGATCTGATACACTGGAGACTATAACCGATCCCCTTGGGCTCAGGTTGGGAAAGCCGGTCAAGCCCTGATCTGATACACTTCCAGAGGCTTCGACAGCGCGCTTTACAGGTTGGGAAAGCCGGTCAAGCCCTGATCTGATACACTGATCAAGCCGTGATATGCGCGCCATCGGCAGTTGGGAAAGCCGGTCAAGCCCTGATCTGATACACTTGGACTGACGAACCGCCCATCTGCGTCTCGGTTGGGAAAGCCGGTCAAGCCCTGATCTGATACACTCTTCCCAATTCATTCCAATTCGTTTCATCGAAAGATAATGAGTTGGGTCCGGACTTGGCGAGAGCCAAGTCCGGCATTTTTTTGAATTTCTGGCTAAAGGTCGAATGCGTCTTGTTTGGGTTTAGGAGCGGTCTTCTTCCGCGATTTACGTTTACCTACGCCAGGATTTGGGACCTCCCATTGCACGGTCTGGGACGGTGGTGCCGTTTCGGCGAGGTCGGCCATGAGGTCCAGCGGGTCTACGTTGGTAGAAGGAGATGGTTTCCAATCTGGGACGGCGGGTTCGTAGTCTTCATCAAAGAACAGGAACTGCTCTGGAGGCGGTTCGGCCTTGCCCAGTTTTCCGTTGTAGTAGCTATCGGTCCGTGCCCACTGTTTATCGGTGAGCCGGAAAACGCGGACGTCGCCCTCGGCGGGCAAGTTATCCGCGATTCTTTGAGCTTGGACCTCCGTGTGATCGTGGGTGGTGGTCGGACAGACGTAGATGCTGTACTGGATTCGAGAGTAGCCGTTGTCTTCCAGGAAATCGACGAAGCGTCGGTAGTCGCGTTTGTTGGCCTTTGTCTCGACGGGTAGATCGAATACGACGATGAGCCACATGAGACGATAGCCGGGAATCATGGCTCGAACCGAGGGATGGGGCAATGGAGCTCGTCTCCATCGCAGATGGCGCGGCGCAGGTTTGCCGCGTATCGGTCTAAGCCGACCAGGAGGGGAGATTCTTGATCTTGCAGGAGCACTTTTTGGCCGAGGGCGGCAACGAGGATTCGTTTCGTTTTCGGGGTGACCGCGACGTCATCGGGATCGGCTTGATCGATGTACTTGAGGGTAGTCCAGTCGATGAGGGGACGGAGGGGTTCCATGGCGTCATCGGCGAGGCAGAAGGCGTTGTATTGATTTTGGTGATGGATGCCGAGGGCGGGGTGGAGGCCGGCGCCGACGATGGCGCGGGCGACCGCAGCACGGAGCACAGCGTAGCCGTAATTCAGGAGGCCGTTGATACCTTCGGCATTTCTTTGACGTTTGAAGTCTTCGCCGAAGGCGAGGTCGAAGTATTTTGAGGCGGCCTGCCCCTCGATGTTGTCGGGGTCTCCACTGCGGATGAAGGGAAGGAGCCGGCGGATGGGTTTTGAATCGAGGTGCCGATCTTCGAGGAGTTGGGCTTGGGCCAAGACTTTTGAGCGAACAATGGTCTGCCAAGTTCGCTTTAGGGATGGCTTGGAAGCGGCGATTTGCGAACGCAGGATCGCGGTGTGCGTGCTGTGACCGGCGAGCGGCAGGAGCACGCCGCTGGGAACATGTTTCTCGTCGGCAATGACGACGGCGATTTTGTTTGCTACGGCTTGGCTGAGGAGTTGATGCGAAATGGTGACATCGGGGCCATCGATGACGATGATGGCGACATCCTCGAGTGGGATGCGCCCGAGGATATTGCCTTCGCGCTGGACGATGACCGCCCGGTTTTGCAAGGCAAGCCAGGCGGGACCCGTGACGGCGACGACGCGGAGATTCACACAGTGCCTTCTGGGACTTCCCGTACTCGTCCTAGGTAATCCACTTCGAGTTTTACGGCATGAAGTTGATTGATTGACTTTAGAACCCGCTGCGACTGGTCCGAAACCGTCGCGGCTTGGACTTCGCGAAGTTGCACGCGGTTACTGGCTGGGTCGAGTGCCTGGACTCTGTAGATACCGGTCTCAGTGCGGATGGTGTCGTTTCCGGCGAGCCACATGATAAATTTCCAACCCGGAGCAAGGTTCTTTTCTACCGCGCTTTTTCGCTTTGAGTGCCGGAATGTTTGGGCCGCTTCAACCATCGTTTTGAACTGGCCAATGCGTTTGCCCGTTTCTATGTTCTCGAAGATTGCGACGTGATGATTGTTACCTTGCAGCATGAATTTGGTTGGCCGGTGAGATGGGGACTCAATCATTTTTGCGTCTTTGATTCGCGCCAGAATGCGAGCTCTTTGGGCTGGTAACGGATTACCGAAGGGGAGGCCATCTGCAAAAGCCTTGGCCATATCGAGCTTGCCATGCTCACTGATGTAATTGGCGATCCGCTGAAGGACGGCCGCCTTGAGCTTTTCATCAACGATCCTCTCTACTTCGCTATCGGTAAGGGAAGCGAGTCGCTTTCTTATGTGATAGACCTTCTCTTCTCGTCGACCGTAGACGGTTTCTTCGTGGAAGGCTCCAAGAATTTGGCGAGTCGTCTCGTGGCTTACGACTACTTGAGGGACGAGTTGGCGGAGTTTTGGCATGAGCCAAGGGAATGCCTTGGGAACGAGTTCGTCTGACAGGGGAACGACCGGCTTGTTTGAGCCCTTTCGCGCGGCACTTACCTGGTTGAAGATGCTGCGGCTGGTGAGGGCGATGGCGACGGCGTCGATGGCGTGATGACGCAGGTCGTCCCGTCGTTTCTCGTTGATTTGGTAGAGGGCTTCCATGAGTCCCCAGTGGTGACGAAGCATGGCGGTGGCGGCGCCGCGCGTGGCTTCGACACCGACTTGTAGCTTCGGTCGCTCTTCCACTGGAAGGGATTGGGGTTGAGCATTGCGCTCGGCAATTTTAGTGAGGGGTTCGAGATAAGCGGCGGCCTCTCGGGCGATCCACTTTGATTCGTTGAGTTGCCGAGAGATCATCTTGTCTTCATCGGGAACTTCTTCGGACTGGAACAGCTTGATCTTTCTACGAGAGCCGGGACCCCGCAACGCTTCGATGCGTTCGCACATTTCGGGCCACTCTTTTGTTCCACCGAAGGCTTGGAAAGGCGTCCGTTTGCCTTTACGAAGGTTGTAGTCTTGCCGACCGATAGTGAGGTTGTTGAACGAGCTATCGAAGCTGATTTCGTAGGGGACGATGTGTTCGATTTGAAACTCACCGGTGGTGGCGGCGGTTTGGGGGATGGTTGCGCCGGAGTAGGGGCAGATCCAGTTGAGCTGGGCAGCGAGGCGGTACCAAGTTACGTCGTTGTGAGTTGGGTTTTGGATTCCCATTTCGCGGAGCTTTTCTTTTGCCTTTAGGTTTAGGATTTCGCCTTCCTTTTTAACCTTTTCCCACTCGGCGCGTTCCTTTTTTGACAGGCTCATTTCCCTGGCCATTTCGATCCGAATTCTTTCGGGCTTGCCGTACTCGCGGATGAGGGCGTTTACGACTTTTCGGGTTTGGTTTAGGGCTTTGCGGACGCGGGGGCTGGTGATGTCTTGTCTTTTTGGTGGTTCTATTAGTTGGTCTTGGGGTTCAACAACATCTAACCAAGGGGTGTACCCGGCAGCAATTTGGGCTTCGGTTCGTTTTAGACCCGCTTTCATTTGCGCCAAGATTTTTTCCATGGCCCGGCTGCTTAGCATGGCATAGCCATCTTCTAGGTCCATGACGGCGAGGTCGAGGGCGATTTTTGGATCGAGGTTGTATTTGGTTCGGAGCGTTCGATACAGGGTCGCCCGGTTTTCGCAAGTGAGCATGATTTCGACGAGTTCTCTTTGGCCTTCTGCGTTAAGGGAGTTCCAGAGTTCGCCGGATTTCTTACTGATTTTGGTACGGGTTTTGTTGCCGGTGAGTCCGCTATCGTAGGTTCGCTGGAGGTTGAAAGAGAGGCCGATGCCTTCCTTCTTTGGAGAGTGGAGTTTGTGGCCAAGGGTTTTGGCGACTTCGGACCAGCTGGCTTCGTTTTTGGAGTCTAGGACGGTGAAGAGCTGATCTTTTTCTTGAAGCGTTAGTGATCGCTTTTCTCCGGTTTCGTGGTCCAGGAGTTCGAGATTTGCGAGGTCTTGCCAGATTCGGAATCTTTGGGCGGTTAGGGTTGCTTTGGCGGCTTTTCGTTTGGTGGGCTCGAGGCTGCAGAAGCCGACGAGGAACTTTTGCGGCTTGAGAGGGCGCTGGTAGAAGAGGGCTTTGTAGAGCCGGACCTTGAGGTCGTCGGTGAGAGTTTTTGGATGTTCCGTCCGCTGTCGATTCCAGATGACTTCGAACTCTTGTTCGTAGTGGCTGCGCTTGGTGTAGCGTCGTCGGACTTTCTTTCCGGCGAGGAGTTCTTGGTAGAAGAATTGACCGAGAGTTAGCCCGCCCATCTCGTCTTCGAGGTCTTTGATGGCGGCGAGGACGACGCCAGTGTCGTTGTCTTCGTCTTCTCCGGGTTCATCGGTTTGTAGGAGGTCTCGGACTTCGGGCTCATCTTCTAGTCCGGCGAGTTTGGCGCCTCGGTTTGACTTGAAGCCGCGCCTTTGGGCGAGGTGGTAGAAGGCACGTCCGAGTTCTTCAAGCGTGACTGGTTCGGTTGCGGCGCGGGAGCGGATTTCGTAGGGGGCGAGGGTGCTTTCGTTGGCGGCGTACGGAGTTTCGCCTTCGGGGGTGAGCTTGGCTTCTTGAAGGATGTTTAGGACGGCCTTCTTTTTCATTCGGCGGCGAGCGAGGTTTCGTCTGGCGCCGCGCATCTCGCGGCGTTTTTCGTTCTTAAGCTTTTTGCCTTTATCGTCGAGGACTTCTTCGAAGTGGCGGCTGCCGAGGGCGATGAGGTCGATCGGTTCGCCTTTGTCGTCGATTTCAACGGCGGCCCAGCCGACGGAGGAGGTTCCGAGGTCTAGGCCGATCACGTAGCTTTTCGGGTTTTTTGGCTTTAGAGGGCTGGGAGCTTGCGACATGACTCCGCATAGGATATAGTATTTCGGTATCAGATCAAGGCTTGCGGTACTTTCTCAATAAGGACTTTGTCCGCAGGATATGCCCCCAGGGGCAACGAAAAAATAGAGGTCCGAAAGGGTCGAACGAAGTCGCTCTCCATTTTTGGAGGGCGTTTTTCGTTTATGGGGTTCGGTTGATTTGGCTGGGCGGATTCCTCACCCCTTGCTCGTGGGCTTTGAGCCTGCTGGAGAGATTGGTACTCGAAGGGATGGGGTTTGCGCTACGGAAGGTGCGTGTTCGGTAGTTTCCGTTCGCGCGGGGGGCGCTGCGCTCCTCGGACTTTTGAGGTTCGGGTTGGCTGACCAGGCATTTTCAATGCCTGGCTACCTTCTTTGACCCCTACCGGGGTATTTCGAGTTGTGGCCCGGTTGCTTAATTGCGGCTATGCAAATACCTTAGTCGCGGAGAAGCATTCAACCTAGACTGAGGATAGAGTCAGTTCCTAGTCTGCTTAGTTCTTAACGCGCAACGAGCCCGCGGTTCCGACATAAAGCGAATCAGCGGTAGTTGCAAAAAATGTCGTGTCACTTGGCGTGATCAGAAAGTCTTGGGATGGCCAAGCGAGCATTTGTAGGGGAAAAGAAGAAAAATCCATCAGATTCGCCGAGATTGGCGTCATAGTACAACATGCGCAGCCAAAAGATTGCTCTCGCCTTTGTCGCAATGTTTATATGGGGTTGCGGTGGTTCTTCGGGTAACATTCCACTTGTAATAGATGTATCCTTTAGCGGGAGTGACACGTACGACGGGCGGCGAACGCCAATTACGGTCACGACAGAGGCATTCGCAGCCCCTTACGGAGGCACCAACTTCGCGATAAGCCTTTCTGTTGCTGAGCAAGAACCGGTTGCACTTGCCCGCGTGGTTCGAATAGAGTTTGCAGATGTGAATCCAGAACCCGGTACCTATGAGTTTCAGCGCGTGTTACCGCCTGTTCCACCATTTGTAGATTACACGGAAACGTTTGAAGAAGGTGATAAAAGATGGACGTCTGTTTCCGGATCAATAACGGTGCTGTCCAACGATGGCAACGTCTTTATGGCCAGGCTAAATAACGTTAGCCTCATTTCAGGCGGTAGTTCTAGCGGCACCGTCATCCTCGACGGCCCCGTCGAGGTGCCGATCAGAAGTGAGTAAGACTTTAAGGTTTCTTTTAGAGCATGTGGTGCCGATAAAGTCTGAAGCAGGCTGGAAGTGGATTGAAGGCTCTGCGAAAGTCCGGGTTCTACGCATGTCATTGCGGCCTAGAGTGTTCCGCAAAAGCTGCTTGTAAAGTCGGTAATTTAGTTTGCGGACTTGTGCGTAACGTTAACTGGACTGCGGCCATTTCTTTGGAATGGAAAGGGGGTTCGCGCGGGGGTCGCGGGGCTCTGCGGACTTTTGCGGGTCGGGTTGGCGTACCAGGCATTTTCAATGCCTGGCTAACTTCTTTAACCCCTACCGGGGTAAGTCGGGTTGGGGAGATGGCTCGTGAATTGCGGCTACGCGGACTCACTCGGGACGAGTGAGCTACGGAACTTGGGTCTTGGATTTTGCGCGGTTGTACGTGCTCGGCTCGATTCATTAAAGCGGCACAGCATCGCGCAGGACGCGATCTCTGATTCTTGGCTTGAGCATCTTGACGGTCGTGACGTCTACGGGAACTCCGAGAAGATCGCGGACATCCATTAGGAAGCCACCAAGCGATAAGAGCGATACGCCTTCTGGGGCATCGACGAGCAGGTCCAGGTCGCTGCTGTCGTCATCGGACCCGCGGGCGACGGAACCGAATACCTTTACGCTTCGCAACTGATAGCGTTCGGCAAGCGAAAGGATTTCCTGTCTATGATCATTCAGCGCTTGCGCGGCTCGATTCATGCGGTGCAACTTCCTCACCCCCTGCCCCCTCTCCATCGGAATGGAGAGGGGGTTCACGCAATAATTCTGCTGGAGGAGAGGAGGGGATTCGAACCCCTGATGCCTTTCGGCACTCCTGTTTTCAAGACAGGTGCAATCAACCGCTCTACCACCTCTCCCCGGTTGGCTTTTATTTTACTGGCAATCGTTAGGGAAGTATTGTAGGGTGATGCGACCGATTGTTTCCATTATTTTGGAGAACCTCGAATTTTTGGACCCGGCGCAGGGGGCCAACTTCGTGGGGCCGGCGGTTAAGTTTCCGGATCGGTTTCGGCGGATTCTGCATGACGAGCGGGTTGAGGCGCTGGAGGTTTTTGTGCATCCGCTGGTGGTTTCGGAGCCGGGGAAGCTGCTGGAGATTGCGAACAACGTTTTGCCGGCGCATCGGCGGGGGCAGGGGGTGCTGCGGTTTTATCCCTTTACGAGCTTGCCGCTGGTTTGGAAGGACCCGCATCCACGAATTCACCACTGTTTTGACCCGGTGAATCTGGCGCGGGAGCGGGCTTTGCGAGATCGGTTTGCGGCCGGGCCGACGGCGATTTATTGCACGAGCAGCTCGCACGGGATCAAGGAAGTTTGGGGACCTTTGCAGCGACTGGCCGAGGCGGGGCGGGTGGAGTTTGATGCGGTGGTTTCGCCGAGCAGCTTTACGACGGCGGCTTATGAGGCGTCTTTCCGGGCTTTGGTGCCGGGGGCAGAGGTTCCTTGCCGGATGGAGACGGTGCCGAACGGGGTGGATTTGGACCAGTTTCAGCCGGCGACGGCCGAGCTTCGGGCGCAGGCTAAGGCAGCATTTCGGATTCCGGCGGATGCGCCGACGCTGCTGTACTTCGGGCGGATTTCGCCCCACGCGAAGTCGGATTTGATTCCGGTTTTGCGGGCTTTTGCGGCGGCGAAGGTTCAGGATGCCGTTCTGCTCATCGCGGGCAAAGAGAATGCGCCGGGCTACGTTGACCATTTGCGGTCGATTGCGGCGGAGTTGGGGATTAGCGGGCAGGTTCGGTTTGAAGGGGCGATTCCGCTGACCTTCCGGCACTTGCCGTATCAGGCGGCGGACGCATTCTTGTTCCCGAGCGACACGATTCAGGAGGCGTTTGGGAATGTGCTGGTCGAGGCGATTGCGAGCGGGTTGCCGGTGATTTCGACAGACTGGGACGGCGCGCGGGACATTGTGCGGCACGGGGAGAACGGGCTTTTGGTGCCGATTTACTTCTGCGAGCAGCTTGATCGGGTTTCGGCGGTTTCGCCTTTGCTGGATTTGGACACGAACTATATGTTGTTCAGCCAGTCGGCAGTGATTGACGAGGTGGCACTGAGTGCGGCGATGCGGCAGATGTTGACGCAACCGGAGCTTCGGGCGACCTTGGGAGAAGGGGCACGGAAGTCGGCAGATCGGTTTGCGATGAAGCCGGTGTATGAGCGATTTGTTGAGCTTTCTTTCGAATTGTTATCGATTGCGCAGGCTGAGACGGCGGAATCGAGAGCGGTGCGACGAGAGGCGGTGGATAGCTGGAGTCCGATTCCGCCTTACGCGCAGTCGTTTGGTGGTTACTCGACTTGGCGGATTCAGGACGATCGGAAGTTGGAGTTGGGGCTGAACGGGAAGGCCGCGAAGCGCGGGGTGCCGATTTCCTTTTACAACGAGATGGCGCCGGTGATTGAAACGGCCGCGGTTGCGACGGCTCTTGAGGCGGTGAGCAAAGCCGGGGCGACTTTCGGTTCGGTCGTGACGGCGGTGGCTCGTACGCACGCGCTCTCGGACAGCGACGCTAGGTACCTGGTTCACGTGCTGATCAAAAACGGTGGCATAAATTTTTCGACAGACATATACTGAGTGTCGATCTCTGATCAGGCGACTTAGAACCTGATTGGTAGGAACAATCCAATGCAAAATAACCTTAACCGAGCACTCGCCGTTAGTGCGCTCGCCCTTGTCTTGGGAGCCGTTGCCGGCGCAACCGAAGTGACACCTACCGCCGTTCAGGCTGCCTTAGAAAAGCCGTGGCTCGTTCGATTCGGATTCAACAGCCTTACGGCAACGACCGGTCGAGACCTCACGAGCCAGAACGGGATTGAGTTCGGCATCGGCCGACAACTGAACGTTGGTGGACTTTTCAAGTCCAACGCTCAGTCCTTTGTTGAGTTTACGGGCCGAATTAACCGGGGCAACAGCTCGGGCACCGGCGATGTGTTCGGCGTTCAGTTCGTTGAGCGAGTTCTTCTGGACGCAGCTGGCGGAACCGATCGCGGCTTCTATGCTGGTTATGGCGCGGGCGTTCAGTTGGTCCGAGTTAAGGGCCGATTTGGCTCGCCAGTAGCAAACCCCGGTGGTGGTGGCGGCAACGGTGGCGGAAGCGGCGGCAATGCGGCTGCTAATCCTGTCCGATTTAATGCCAACGGCAGCCGAATGGCCGATGAGACTCGGTTCTCGATCGGTGGTCGCGTGCTTGCGGGCTACAAGTTCAATCCATTGACTTCGGCTGAGCTTGCGCTCAACTTTGGTCCGAAGGTGGACGGCGTTTCGACCGATTCGGTCAGCCTTACCGTCGGCTTCCGATTCTAACTTTTCGTTAGCCGAAAGCGGGCCAAGCGGAGACGCTTGGCCCGCTTTTGTTTGTGTGGCTGGTCATACTCGGAATATGAATCTAGGGATTGCAGGAAAGGTTGCGATGGTCGCGGCGGCGAGTAAGGGCATTGGGCTGGCGACGGCGAAGCTGCTGGCGGAGGAAGGTTGCCGGGTTTCTATTTGTGGCCGGACCGAGGAGACGCTCGAGGCTGCGGAGGCGGAGATTCAGGGCGAGTCGCGGTCTTATGTTGTGGACGTGGCGGACGCAGAGGACTTGGCTTGGTGGTTGGAACAGACTCAGCAAGACCTTGGCACGCCGGAGATTTTGATCACGAATACGGGCGGTCCGCCGGCGGGGTTGTTGTCGGACTTGAGCGAGGAGCAGTGGCAAAGTGGGTTCGAGTCGACGTTGATGAACGTAGTGCGGCTCGTGAACTTGGTCTCACCGGGAATGGTGGAGGCGAAGTGGGGACGGATTGTTCACGTGACTTCGCTGGTGGCAAAAGAGGCATCTGACATTCTCGCGGTCTCGAGCACTTTGCGTGGTGGGCTGATGAACTTGACTCGGCTGCAGGCGCGCCAGTTGGCTCCATCCGGTGTAACGGTTAATGCAGTTTTGCCAGGTCATACCTTGACGGATCGGCAACGGCACTTGGCTGATGTTCGGGCAAAGCGAGAGAACATTACGCCGGAAGAGGCGCTCGAGAAGCAGGCGGCAGAGGTTCCGATGGGACGGCTGGCTGATCCGAGGGAGATCGCGGCGCCGATTGTGATGCTGTGCGGAGTGGATAGCGGCTACATTTCCGGCGTCAATTTGCTGGTGGACGGCGCGTTGATACGGTCGGCGGGCTGAGCATTACTGCAGGGTAGTGAGCAGTGACTGGATTTGGCCGGCTAGGTCGCTTTGGGGCGTTACGACGCGCTGGGCGGCATAGAGGGTTTGCCGTGCGCGCGAGTACTGGCTGGGGTCGCCGAGGTTTTTGGTTTCGGTGGCGGCGGTGAAGTACACGAGGGCGGCCTGGTTCAGGTACTCGGTTCGCTTTTGGGAATCTCTTTCGGCCTTTCCGGCGATCTCCCATTGCTCTCCTGATTGGTT
>CAMAPH010000065.1:0-11914 GCA_945859975.1 Chthonomonas calidirosea | reverse complement strand
TGGTGGTGCCGGGTGAGAACACGAGTTGGGAGTTTACGAACAACGTTCCGGCGAGCTTGGCGACGCCGTACCGGTGGGACGGGATTCCGATCGTTTACGTCCACAGTCTGGCGACGATTGAGCGTGAGGAGTGGACGGAGTGGTTCAACGGGCACAGTAATCGAATTCTGGAACCCGGCGAAACGGCGAACGTGCAGCTTAAGTTTTTGGTCGCAGAGCGCGATAAGAACGACCATGTGAGTTCAGCACTCGCGATGTTCGGTCAGCCGGCGATTCGATTGCTTCCAGCGGCGGTTGCGCCGATGGACGTTGGGATCGCAGTTGAGATTGTTGGCGCGACGCCGACGCAGTTCGATACGGACGTGGAGGCCGAGACGGAGACAGACGCCGACGAGGCGGGCGGATTCTGCTTTGTTCGCCCAACCCGGCCGGGGCCGGTGATGTTGTCGTTTGAGGACACGCAGGGCCGGATGAGCAAGATGCACTTGCTGTTCACCGAGCCGATCACCGACCTGATGACCAAGCGGGCGAACTACATTCTCACGAAGCAGATCGCCAAGACGGGACCGCTGAAGCACGCGATTTTGCCGGCGGACAACTTGACCGGCTTGCCGATGACGGAGTTGGAGACGTTTGTTTCTGCCTTCGGCATCGAGAGCAGCTTTGCGGATGCGATTTTCTTGGCGGAAAAGAATCGGCACATTCCGGAATCGGCCGAGATTAAGGCGCTGGATCGACACCTGAAGCACTTTGTTGAAGAGTTCGTGGTTAACCCCGGCGATGGCAGCGTTGGGTCAATCATTCCTTCGCTCAACGGAATCTCGGCGGTGTTCGGTCGGCCGCAGACGTATCCGATGGCGGTGACGCTGTATCTGGCGATGGCGCGGCTGGCGGAGCTCGTGCCGGTAACGGAGAAGAGTCCGCAGGAGTATCTGGAGCAGTCGGCAAAGATTGCCTTCGCAATGTTCCGAAACGCGAATCCGGGGGTCACCACGGGAGTTGGCTTGCCGCTGATGGACGAGATGATGAACCTGCTGACCACGCTTTGGCGGTTCGAGATGCACGAGGAGACCCAGATCCTGGGGCAGTTGCTCAATCGTCGGTCGGACGAGTTTATGGCCAAGCAGTACCCATTCGCGGGGGAAACGCTTTGGAATGGCGATGGGTTCTCTGAGGTTTACGACGTATCGCGGCGGCGCGGAAATGATGAGCTCGCGGAGCGGGCTTCGCGGCTGGCGTTTGCTTCGCGGTCGCTAAGTCCGAGTTGGTGGTGGTACGGCTCGGACAAGCGCTGGTTGGAGGACCTTTACGGGCATCCGACGGTTGCCGACAAGGGCGAGATTTGTCATGGCTTGAGCAGCGTGGCGAACAGCCAGATTGCGCTGGCGCTTTTGGAGCACGATGCGAGTGCGTTGCCGGAGGCTTACATGCGGGCGGCGTTTGGTGGATTGCTGGCGCCTTGGGCCCTGGTTCGGGCGGACGGTGCGGGGTCGCTCGGGTTTACGCCGGATATGGCGAGTGCCCATTACGGAATGAATCGATCGACCGGAGAGCTTGGCATTCCGCTTTACCAATACATGCGGAGCGTGGCGAGCTACGTGCTGCCGACGGTGGAAGAGGGCATGCAGACCTTCGGCTGCCACTTTGAGGTGGAGCAGGTGATGAACGAGTTTGTGTACACGATTCGCCCTTGGGATGGAATCGGACGGCGCATCGTGGTTCGGCATATCGGGCTCGAAGCAAAGATCACTTTCGGTCGGATCTTGGATCTTCGGTTCGGAGCGCGGAAGCGCAAGGCGGGGGTTCGGATTCAGAACCCGGCAAAGATCAACATGTCCACGACCCTTCGGATCAGCGGGCTTTGGGGTCGCCGGTTCAAGTTTGGCGAGCAAATTATTGAAGCCGTGAACGGTGAACTTGAACTGACGATCAACCTACCGAAGAACGGGACGGTTACGGTTGAGGTGGAAGTAGTCCCGTGAAATGGCAAGTCCGTGGGCTAACCTAGTACCCTTTGGCGTAGGCAAAGTGATATGACAGAAATTCCGATTTGGTGGTTAGTGGTCTCCGCGCTGTTCTTTGTCGTTAACCTGGTGGTGCTGGTCGTGCTGGCAGTTATCGGTCTGAAGGTAGTGAAAATGCTGGAAGAGAGCAAGCCACAGCTCGCCGAACTGAACGTCAAGGTGAATCGGCTGGTGGACACGGTTCAGTCGACAGCCGCGAAGGTGGATGACGTTGCGAGTTCGGTTCGTCAGACGACGCAGACGGTCGGGACGAAGGCATCGAATGCGGCAGGAGTTTTTGAGAACGCTTCGATGGCCGCAGGGCCTTTGCTCAGCAAACTCGTGCCCGGCATCAACATTGCGATGGTTGCCCTGAAAGCCTTCCGGGCTTTCCAGGCGCATCGAGCACCGAAGTTGCCTAAGGTTTCGAAGAAGTAATTTTGCCGAGCATTGTCACGCTGCCACTTACTTTTGCGCAGACCGTATTTTCGATCCGTGAATGAAGGGCGTCTTTGGCGTTTCGATCTGCCTTGTGCGAGATGAAGAAGAGGATGCGATCTTCTGGCCGGTCAATTTTGCTTATTGACTTGCTACCGAAGTCTGAGTTCATCGCGACATGGTAGCCCTGTTGCGGCGGGACGAGATTTTTTCCAAGGGTGAAGTCTTCCTCGGACACGCGGTTCGAGATCGAATCCATCCAGATATTCGCGGGCGGCAGGTTTTCGGCGTGGTCGCTTGCGTACTCGAAAGTGGCGCGCGAGATTGCCCGGACCTTATCAAACTGGCTGGTCGTGATTGCTGACGCCCTTGCCTGCACAGTCACGGGGCCACCGACGAGGCAACCAAGCCCGATGAGCGTCGTAAGGGTAGCTCCTTCGTATTGCGTTTTGCGTCGACGAGACATTCCTGCCGCAAACCAAGGGATCAAAATCAGAAACAAGACTGTCCCGGAATGAGCCTCGACGCTTACACGGAACGACACGAGATCAAGGGTGATCACGACCATGGCTGCCCAAATGGACAGCAAGAAAAGCAGATAAAACGTGGTTCTCCGAATGCGCAAACCCTTCCGCCGAGAGTTGGAAAAATGAAGCCCGGTGAACAGACTTCCTCGTTCGTTCAACCGCATAGGCGGATTCTACTTACTGTTTGCACGCGGAACATTCCTTGGATTGTGAACCGAAGCGGCTTCGGAAAAGGGTCGAACGAAGCGGGCGATGGTTACGCCTTGCCGGTCTTGGGGGTTGAGTGGGGTGCGTCGATGGCGTTTCGATCCGTTTTGTGCAAGATCGTGATGAGAACGCCGTTTTCCTAAATCCGAACTGAGGAACTTTGCTGCTAAAAAAGTTCCTCAAACTGGCGGTAGGTCATGATCAGCACGGCTAACGGCTAGGAAATGGATCTTCCCATATTCGACTGATCTTCCGGAACGTCCCATCTCCGTTTGCCCGCTTTCCCGTAAACCCAATGTACGTCATTCCTGGCTTAAACGTCATTCTGCCGAATACGTCGTAGACTTCACCCGTGAAATAGAGCCTCAGAACCACCGTGACTTCACCCGCTGGTGGCACAAAGTCGATGGGCATCTGTGGTTCTCTTCCCTCGGAAAAGCCGCCAATCTTTACTTCCGAAAGATCGGATTTTCTCAGGAAAACTTCGTAGGCTCCGCCGTCTTCCGGGAAACTAGTGCGGAATCCTATCATCTGTAAGGAGCAACGGCTTCCGTCCGATGGTGGGTACCACGCTCGAAGGGACCTTACTCCAGTGCTACCAACCGCAATTGTAACCAAACCCTGTGGAGCCTGAGTTCTCTCTAGAGGAGTAAAGTCCGTAAACTCCGCTTCACCATCGAGTTTAATCCGAACGTTAGATTGTTCGAATGGTATTTCGTTCCCCCATTCTGAGAGTTGTCCCCACTGTTCCGCAGTTCGGACTGTTTCAGTTCCATTCCCATCGGTGAACCGAGCGGGCAGTAATTCAGGATAAGGGCTTAGTTGCATGTAGCGTAAACGAACGCCAGTTGGGGCGCTACTACTTTGTGCCGTACCTCCACACCCCGTGAGCAGAGTTGTAGCGAACAGTGTCGAGAGCATTAACAGTTGAGACAGTTTCATCTTAAAACACAATTTTGGTAAAGTTGCTGAGTTCAGTCGCACCCTTATCCAAAACGACTTTTGGCGTAGGGAAATCGTCGGTCGATTGGATACGTCCTACATTTCTAGCCGGTTGACCAACTTGTTCATCCGTCATAAACAAGATGTTGTCCGAGAGCGTGATTTCGCCAAGCTCCGACCAGTAACCGAAATCGAGTAGCCAAACGATGGCTCCAGATTGTGCGGCAGAATTCTCCTCAGGTAGAGAGCCACTGTATCCGTACACAGCAAATTGGACTTTACCTTCAGACTTCGTAGTACTACCAAGAGAGCGCCAGCTATAGCAGCCAAGATTCAGTGTACGGATGTATCCACTTGATGCGGCATCACCATAGTTTGCGCCACCGTTAGAATGGGCAATCGCACCGACTCTCACGACTTTTGCCCCTTGGTGCGAAGTATATCCATTCACCTTTCCTAAGAGGCTTGAATTAGGAGTACCGTTAACGGTTATGGACGCAGCAGTCGACCCGTTCCAAAATGAACGACAGCCTACTTCCAATACACGAATTAAGTAGTCATCGGATCGCTGATTTTGTGACATTGTCGAGGTGTACGTAATCCCGTCATTACCATTCGCATAGGCCGTTGAGTAAAATGCGCGCACCTCGCAGGGTCGATCTACACTGAGTCCAGCTCTTCCTGCTTTACTGTAGCGAAAAACACATTGCCAGAAGGTGATGAGGTTGGCATTTGACTTTCCATCCGTACCAGCGACGACGAAGGTTCCGTGACCACCTTCAAAGGTGCCGTTTATGACACAAAGTTCTTTCGTGTTTCCTGCGGCAAAATTTGCTGTATCAAAACTACCACCATAAGTGTTAGCGAAGACCCGAATTCCTTCGGTCGATGCAGGGTCTGAGCTGCCGGTATTTATGTAGACCGTACAAAGCCTTGTGACCGTATCACGCACATAAGCATACGTGAATGGAGCAGCACTGACATCCGACGAAGAGTTGACTTGTAAGTATCGTGTGGGCCCGTTCTGATCCGTAAGCGCTTCGTCTATAATGCAGCCAGTTTGTAAGGAAGAGCCACCAATGGCATTTGGCCCAGATTTCCAATCGAAATCAGGAATTGAATTGTCATCTCCGTTACAGAAAACTTCAGAAAAGTATACGCTCGTAGACCCGACTTGAGTCCAACCGGTTTTGCGTTCCATTTCGGTCGAAGTGCGCCAACCCAGGTCCTGATCAAAGTTTCCAGCGAGAGCCGAGGCGTTTATCACAATTGTTTTGCTGGGTCTGGGAACTCGTCTCACCAAAGTGCTCCAAGGCCGGCCACCCAAAGCGCGAAAGTCAAAAACAGATTTGTCAGGAATGATAATACGTAGGTTCGCTATGTTAAGTACGTTGAGGGCGAACTCTAACGACTTCCATGGGCCGACATTATTTGGCTGTTGCGTCGGCGACGTCCCATCGTTGCCGTCGTCCCCTATTATTGGATCCACGTAGCGATCCGTAAAACCGGTTGTCGGAATTTCATCCGCTGGCTTGCCCGTATACCGCCACTGATGATTCAAAGAGCGCTGGAACTTGCCGTTTCCCTTGACGGGGTTGAACCCTATGGCTCCCCAGTCAGGGATAAGTTGAATATTAATGTCGGACCAATTGGAAGTGTCGGTAATCCAGGCAAACGCCGCAGTCACTCCCGTCGCGGTAGTTCCGGTTGCCCAGATGCGAACGGCATCAATGAACAGAAGTCCCGGTGCGACAGAACTTAGCGTGATGTCTACACTAGCGGAGTTCCGATATCGCAGGTTTCCGCCTGTTTCTACACGGACTGCACGAGCTGGCACCGGATAGGTGATTGTATCGCTAGGCACAACGGTTACAAACTGTAATCTTGCGTGGGGCGGGATGATCATCTGTCTATTCTAGGTCTTCAGACGCCTCTAACGTGCCAAATGTACTCATCGGACAAGGTTTTCTTCCCTGTCCCACAGTTTGGATTGGCGGCCGGAATCTAAGCGGAACGAACTTCTTGGTCTGCGCTCAATGGATCGGACAGACTTTCTTCGCCTTAAGTCGCAACATACCTGCGACAAGCCAGGAAACCGCGATTAGAAAGTACATGGCAGCCAAATATGGGCCCGCGTCAAGTTGGAATAAAGCGTATTCGCGAGTCAGCAAAATCGTCCCCGCTACCAAAGTCAGCGCCGATAGTTGAAGACAGGGTAAGCAGCAAAGACGGAATTTCTTTCGCCCTGTAAAGAAGGGACCCTGGTTGGCAGGCTCCCTTCTTGATTCAGCCGCATATGCGGATTCTACTTATTGATGTGCGACAGGAACGCTTCTAGGGTCATTGGGCCGAGGTCGCCTTCTTCTCGGGAGCGGACGCCGACGGTGCCGTTTTCGAGGTCCTTATCGCCGATGATCAGCATGTAGGGGACTTTGGCAAGTTGGGCATCGCGGATCTTTTTGCCGAGGGTTTCGCGGCGGTCATCGATCGACACCCGAAGATTTCGCGTGTCGAAGATGGTCTCACGGAGTTCGTTTGCCACTTCGAGAGTCTCATCGTTGTGCCGGTCGGCGATCGCGAGGACGCTGATCTGGACCGGGGCGAGCCAGAGCGGGAAGGCGCCGGCGTATTGCTCGGTGATGAGCCCGATCATTCGCTCTAGCGAGCCGAACGGGGCGCGGTGGATCATGACCGGGCGATGGGGCTTGCTGTCTTCGCCGATGTACTCCAGCTCGAATCGCTCAGGCAGGTTGTAGTCCACCTGGACGGTGCCCATCTGCCAGTCTCGGCCGAGGGCGTCCTTGATGATGAGGTCGAGTTTTGGACCATAGAACGCGGCGTCTCCGGGGGAGACTTCGTACTCCAAGCCCATCTTTTGGCACGCTTCTTCAATGGCGGCGGTGGCGAGCTTCCAGTTATCGTCGTGGCCGACGTACTTCGAGTCGTTTGGATCCTTCGTTCCGAGTCGCGCGCGGTAGGAGGTGAGGCCGAGCTTGTTCAGAACGGTCTTCATGAGGTCCACCACGCCAATGAACTCTTCCAGCAGCTGGTCGGGGCGGACGAAGAGGTGGGCGTCGTCTTGGGTGAAGCCACGAGCGCGGAGGATGCCGGTGACTTCCCCACTTTGCTCGTAACGATGGACGGTTCCGAACTCGGCGTACCGAACCGGGAGGTCTCGATAGCTGCGCATCTGGGAGGCGTAGATTTCGATGTGGAACGGACAGTTCATCGGCTTTAGGATGTAGGTGTCCTTTTCGCTACCCTCCGTGTGGTCCTCCATGAACGGGAACATCTTGTCGCGGTAGTTGATGATGTGCCCGGACTTTTCGTACAGCTTGATGCTGGCAATGTGCGGCGTCACAACGGGGTCGTAGCCGCGCTTCACCTGCTCCTTTTGCAGGAAGTCGATCATGACCTGGCGCAAGGTCGCGCCTTTGGGCAGCCAGAGCGGGAGACCGGTGCCAACGCGAGGGGAGAACATGAATAGGCCGAGTTCCTTGCCGAGGATTCGGTGGTCTCGCTTTTTCGCCTCTTCGAGCATGTAGAGGTGCTGCTCGAGTTCCTCTTTGGTCTCGAAGGCCGTGCCGTAGATTCGCGTCAGCTGCTTGTTTTTGACGTCGCCGCGCCAGTACGCACCCGCGATGGACATCAGCTTGAAGGCTTTGATTTCCTTCGTTGTCTCTACGTGCGGTCCGCGGCAGAGGTCCAGGAAGCGGTGGAGGACGCCTTCGCGGTCGGTTCGCTGCTGGTTGTAGAAGCTGATCGTCTCGCCTTCGGGGATGGCATCGAGGAGTTGGAGCTTGTACTCGGCGACGTCGGGGCCCATGCTGGGGATGCTGGCGTCGAGGATCAAGGCACGAGCTTCATCACGACTGACTTCGGTGCGCTCGATGCGCTGATCAAGCTTGGCCAGCTCTTTCATCTTCTGCTCGAGCTTCGGCAGATCTTCCTCGCGCAATGGGGTTGGGAAGTCGATGTCGTAGTAGAAGCCGTTCTCTACGGGTGGTCCGATGGCGAGCTTCGCACCGGGATAAAGTTCGGTGACGGCTTGCGCCAGAAGGTGGGCGGCGGAGTGCCGGAGACGATAGAGGTTGCTTTCTTCGTAGCGCATAGGATGGTCCTTCCCTTACAGCGGGATTGAGTTGTGAACGTTCGAAGGATACCTGCGTTAGTCAGTGAGATAAGTGAGCTGGACGAGACCGGAATCGAAACTTTCGGCGTGTTCGAGCTTGAGTCGCATGCCGGGGAATCCGCCGGCGAAAAGGGCAACGCCGCGTCCGAGGAGCACGGGGTGCAGGCTGATCACGATGCGGTCGATGCGCTGCTGATCGAGGAAGGAGCGGACAAGCTCTCCGCCGCCGACGAGCCAAACGTTCTTTAGACCGAGATCAACGAGTTCGACTTCAAGGTCTTCGAGTTCGCCAGTCGCGGCTTTGGTGTCCGGCGTATCTACGCTGAAATCGGTGTTCTTGGAGACAACGTAGGTGGGCTTGCCAGGATATGGCCACTTGCCCATTTTGCGGACTACGTCGTAGGTGCCGCGGCCCATGATGAGGCCGTCAACGGTTTCGTAGAATTCGGAGAACCCGTAGTCGGCGTCGGTAAACAACCACGAGAGATCGTCGTCCGGCCCCGCGATGTATCCGTCGAGGCTGGTTGCGATGAAGAGGGTGATCGTCACGCTTGGAAGGTACCTAATTTGTGGCACCTTCCACCGTGATGGGATTCGTTCTTTACTTTCGAACGAACTTGCGCTTCGTCTTGTCGAAGCCGAGATCGATCTTCTTGGCGTCGAAGTGCCAGACCGGGCTTCCGGATCGCTGGTAGAAGCACTGGTAGCTGCTGAGGAGCGATGCGATGAGGCGTCGGCTGCTGCGTCGGACAACGTTGACTTCGGCGAGGAGAGTCAAGAAGTCGGCGCCCTTTGGCCAGTGGGCAAAGACTTCGACGAGAACGTCGAGCATGCTCTTGCCTTCGGAAGCGACACCGATGTTTCGGAGTTCTTCCATTCGCTGAACGGTGATGTAGACGACGGGGTCTGGCTGTTCCATCCAAGCGAAGTCGAAGACGTTCGGCTTGTTGGTCTTGGTCAGGGTGAAGACGGCGCCGCTTTCGTTGGTCTGCTCGAACCACCAGTCGATCCAGTTGTAGGTCAACCGGGCTTCGTGGTTGGCCCAGATCGTGAGTTCTCGGCCGTCGGCATCCTGCATGACCAACTCCTGAACGTTTGGAGTGGCATCGAGGAATCCGGTTGGCAACTGGCACATTGGGAACGTGCCGAGCTCTCGGTGGATGGACTTAAGGACCAAGCGAACGCTGTCTGGCATGACCTTTGGCGTTGGCGAAATGTCTTCGTCCAGCACGTCCATGGCCAGCGGGTGGCTGAGGAGCTTTCGGAGCGAAGTGCTGAGGCCGTCATCGGTGAGTTCGACATCGATGAGTTCGCCTTCTTCGTCCATGATGTCGGACGATACGAAGTAGAACGGCTCTGGAACCTCGGCGATGTAGTCCGGCATGGAACCGGGCTTTCGGAATCGGTCTCCGCCGACCCACACGACATCGGGGCTACCTTGAAGGGCGGCAATCATGTTCGCAAGGTCATCGACAAAGGTCTTGGTTCCTGGCGTGATTTCGTAGTTCTCTTCGAGAAGCTTGAGGGCGGTGGTGCTGGTGTCGACGCCAACGATCTTGCCTACCATCTTGCTGATGTCCTCGGGCTTGATCTCCATCGGGGCGACGTCATCGACTTCAACGGATGGGGCGAGCTTATCGGCCAACTTGATCGCGCCAGAAATCCACTTGGTGGCTTCTTTTTCTGGGTAGATCGTGCCATCGGGCGAGTAGATGAAGCCTGGAACGCTGAAGGCTTCGGCGGCAAACTTTCGGAAATCAAAGAGCAGAACCGACTTTGGATCTTCGGAGTTGAGTTGCTTCCAGCAGGCAGCACCAATGGCTTTCAATCGCGCCGGGGCGAGCTTTTCGATGGCGACGGCAACCGCATCATCTGCGCGCCAGTCGAAGTTGCCAAGTCGGGCTTCAATAATTTCGACTTCTTCTGGAGTGAGGCCGTTGAGGGCGAGGCCGCGATCTCGTTCTTCATCGATGGCGACGAAGCTCCACGAGGTGAGGGCGACTTCGTGCTCGAGGGTGAAGGCGAATCGGGAGTCGTGGTCGAGGAGTCGAAGCACGACGGGTTCGATGACTTCGATTTCTTCTTTTCGGACCCGGGAGATCTCGGTCACGAGAAGGTCGAACGGCATTGGCGCGCCGAATCGATCGAGGGTGACGGCGATGATTTCGGCAAGCGGTCGGCCCTGAGTGATCAGTCGGGCGGCCGGAATCCAGCGTCGCTCATGGTAGGCGAATCGATCTGGGTTCGAAGCCAGGAGGGATCGAACGGTTGCCAAACCGATGCCACTGTCCGCCAACTTCTCGGCCAGTTCGCTGAGCTTGATTGCGGCCTCCATCTCGGTGAGTTTCTCGAGAATCAGGCGATCCGCATAGGATCGGGCAGAAATTTCTTCGGGCTTAAACGAGACTTGCTTGGCCAAATTGCTTCCTCACGCTGGCCCCGGATGCAGGTTGGGGCGCAACCACTCATTTTGGACTATGAAGGCGGCAAAAGTCTACGCCGACCCTACGAGCTTTAAACGGTTCCGGCGATTGACCCAAATATTCGGCACGTAATCTCGGTGGTCGTCGTAAACTGAGAGGGTATGCGGCGCGCCTTTACGCTTATTGAACTGTTGGTCGTGATTGCGATCATCGCGATTCTCGCCGCGTTCCTGTTCCCAGTTTTTGCGAGGGCGAAGGCGGAGGCTAAGAAGTCGGCATGCATCAGCAATCTGAAGCAGATCGGGGCCTCGATTGCGCTTTACATGGGGGATTACGAGGACCAGTTTCCTCATGCGCTGGATGCCAGCGATAAGTTTGCGCCGGAGATTTGGGAAGAGTTTCCGGAGTTTCGAAACCGGATCGACACGATGCCGTTGCTCCACGAGGTGGTTCAGCCGTACGCGAAGAACAAAGACATTTTTCACTGCCCGGGAGACTCGGGGACGCAGGTTTTAGAGAACCACTTCCCCACGCCATTTCGAGCCGACCCAAGCATGTGGAAGGTGTACGGTTCGAGCTACTTCTTCCGGACGGAGATCGCCTTCAAGTACTTCACCCAGACGAATTTCCGGCTGCCTTCCGACGTGAATGTCATGTTCGACGGTGCGGGGCATTGGCACGGCTCGACCCGCGCGCTCACTCCGACGGACAGCTTGCGGGATTACTTCGACAACATTCGAGGGTTCCGGTACAACACGCTTTACGGCGACTTTCACGTGAAGTCGATCTCTTACGACGCCCTTCAGGAAACCTGGTCGCTCGAGCTCTGACGGTTCGGCCGGCTTACGAGTAAGAGGTTTTGACGGCGGTTACGACATCGCGGGCGAAGTAGAAGACGATGCGTTTTGTTCCGATCACGTAGCAGAACGCTCGTTCGCCGATCGGGTAGCTCGGATCGGGATCCCAGCCGCGGAAATTTCCCCACCGGTCTCGCTCCCAGAATCGCTTTTTGTTGTAGACCTCGGTTGGGTCGCCCAGCGCGGCGATGACATCGTTGCTGGTCTTCCCGATCATGCCATCGGTTTTGGCGTATTCCTGGTCGAGAACCAGCCAGTTCATGCTTGGACGGAACGACAGCCCAACCACGACGAAGAGCATCGTGAAGGCAGAAACGCTCAGCTGTCTTGCCGAAGTCATCATGGCGGTGTCTGTCGGGACAGAACTCTTCCCTAACCGAAAAGA
>CAMAPH010000064.1:0-12491 GCA_945859975.1 Chthonomonas calidirosea | reverse complement strand
GACGTCGCGGAAAAGTTTGGGTCTGGGATTGCCGTTACGATGTGGGTGTTGGTTGCGTAACCGTAGTAGGTCAACAAAGGATTTCGATTGGCGGGAGCTTTGTAGTCTGGGCACTGAACGATCTGCTTGTTCTTAACATAAGGCTGAATCAAATCCACCCAATGTTCCGTACCAGAAGTGTTGGTGCCTACCAAACGCTGCATGTAGTAATCCTCGTAGTCATTGGTGTAAAGAATGACGCCTAGACTTAGTTGCTTGACGCTGCTGAGGCACGTTGTCTTTTTAGCCGCCGCCTTTGCTTGGGCAAATACTGGGAATAGGATGGCGGCTAGAATTGCGATAATTGCAATAACTACAAGAAGCTCGATGAGGGTGAATCCGAGTTTTTTCATGGAAGATTTTCGGGCCTTTAATCCGAACCGAAGAAATATGCTGAGTTTAGCTTTAAGGGATGGTTAAGGCTATCGAAATAGTCAGTGCGGAATATTGGCCAGACTACGCTGTCTAGCCAAGAGGAGCATTATCGCCAGCCGTTCTGGCAGTTCTGGTAGTTCTCGCTCGGGTCTCTGTCTGCGTTGTATCGGCAAGGATTGTTGGTAACCATCGGCAAGCTACCGTTTCCGATTGGCGTACCGTTGTACTGCTCCCACTTGACGTGGCCGTCTACGAAGACGAAGGTGTTTCCGCCAGCGTATGGAACACCAGCGTGCGTCGCAAGGAAGCAAGCCGAGTTCTTTTGATCGTTGCTGAGACCAGGGAAGTTGATGGGCGTTTGAGCTTCCAACTGGATGCTCATTCGTGGCAACTCCGCTGAGCTACCCATGAAGAAGGTTGAAGCTGGTGCGACCACCGAAGTTGCGCTCCGGCCGATGTGCGTGCTCCAAACGGTGATGGTTACTGGCTTGCCACCAATCGTGCTTTGAATCTGTTCGCCGCGGTTCGGCGGGTTGAAACCAACGTTGTGAATACCGGTACCGTCCATCCAGAACGCACCCTTGTTGATGCCGTAGCCCCAAACAAAGTTCTCGCCCGTTGGGTTGTCTCGTCCGCCAGCCTGCATCTCGTAGCTGCCGTAGTATGGGTCGTTTGCACAAATCGAAGCAACGCCAGATGTGGTGACTGTCTTGTTCGGCTCCATAAGAATTTGAAGATTCTTCATGTAGGGCTGAACCCAGAAATTGGCGTCGCCGGGGAATCCGCGTGCCCAGGAGGTTACGAATACGTCATCGTAATCACCCATGTAAAGTTGATGGGCAAGCCCAATTTGCTTGCTATTGGAGATGGATGCTGATTTCTTCGCCGCCGTCTTAGCCTGAGCAAAAACAGGGAAGAGGATTGCTGCAAGGATCGCAATAATTGCGATGACAACGAGGAGTTCAATTAGAGTGAATGCCGACTTCCGATTGACCTGGACCATGTTCATTGAGTTTCTCTGGGCACGAGCTGCCCATCTCATCATCTCACACGGCTTGTTAAAACATGGTAAAGCAATTGAAAAAGTACTTGTTAGATCGTTTGAGTATTAAGGTGTTCTTAATAAATTGTCTTCGGACTAACAGGTTAGTCGTCATCCTCATCCTCCCGGTTCCGGTCGGCATACTGCTCGGGATAGGGTCGTCCCTTGGTCGCGGAGAACCAGTTGATGCGGCGAAGCTTTTCCGGATCGGGCCCGTCCAAGTGGGTCCAGTCCAGGCTCAGGCTTGTTTTCAGGAACTGCCGCCCTTCGGCGGAAAGTTCATTTGCCGTGGGATTGCGCTCATCTAGCGGAATCTTGTTCGCGACGAATTGATACGGAGAGAAGTCCGGCTTGTTCATAAAACAGGTCGTGAGTGGCTTAGCCGCCCAGTCGAGCCGGTTCATGGGATCGAGACCAAGCATGAGCTCAATGGACCGAATCATGTCGACCGTGGTGTATATGGTGTGATCCACAAATCCGCGTCGCGTGTACGGCGAAATCGCCATATAAACCGTTCGGTGACCGTCCACGTGGTCCGGAAGTGCCTGACCGTCGTCTTCGATCACGAAGATTGCGGTGTTCTTCCACTGCGGGCTCTTCGATACGGCATCAACAATTCGGCCAAGGGCAAGATCGTTATCGGCCGCCATGGCGCGGAATGTAGGGAAGTTTGGATCGGTGCCGGAACCGTGGTCGTTGGTGAGCGTGAGGATCATCAGGTTCGGGACCTTGTCCTCTTTGCTGAACTTCTCATATTCACGAAGGAAAACGTCGGCGCGAGACTGGTCGCTCTGAATGATCGGCCAATAATGCAAGTCGCGCGAGATGTAGGGCTTCAGGCTGGGAACCCGCGTTTCGGTCTTAAACTTGAACATGTTTCGACCGCTCTGGCGATCTTCCCACGCTTCGAACCAGTTCTTTGGTGCCCGAGGCTCAAAGGTCGCGAGCGCATCGTCGCAATACTCGCCGTAGACGCGGAGGGTCTTGCCCTTCTTCAGCGCAGCGTCCCAGATTGCGCCCGTGCCGGAAAGCGACATAGCGCAGTCGCCATCGTCCGGGTAGGTCCGGTAGCCGACGTACTCGTGCTCCATATAGTCATTCGCGATAGCCTGAGTAGACCAAGCGTGCCCATCTGCACTGTTCGTCCCGCTCACGTATCCGTTGTCGTGAAGCGTGAACTCTCGGGCAAGTTTGCGATGGTTTGGCATCACTTGTTCGCCGAGGACGCAGAGTTTTGGATCGCCGTTGCCTTGTGGCAAGTCCCCAAAGATCGCATCGTAAGTCTGGTTCTCCTTGATGATGTAGAGCACGTGCTTGATGGCACCGTTATAGATCGGAAGCTTCTTTGCCTTGGCGGTCTCGTTCCGGTTCCAGTGGTTCAGCTCGGCGACCCGCTTGGTCGCTAGTTTGAGATCTGCCGAGAGATTGAGAACGGAGATCGTGCCCTGAAAATCATGCGGATCTCCCGCTAGGCCCCGCGAGGTGTTCGCAACGGAGCCGTTGCCTTTGCTGTTGAGGGCGTAAGCGTACTTTCTGTCGTGTGAAAGCTGAAGCGAGCAAGGGAAGAAGCCTGCTGGGCGTAGCCCGAGGACCTTTCCTGTCGAGAGGCTTAGTTCAACGACCGCGTTATCTCCTCCGTTTGCAACCAGCAGTCGATCCCCGAGTACGGCAACGGCGTTTGACATACCCCCCGCAAGCTTGACGCCAAGGGCCGACGTGCTTAGAGTTCGGGTGACCTTTTTCGAACCGAGGTTGATCTCCGACACTGAGTCGCTCATGCCGTTCGCGACATAAGCATTTCCGTTCTCGATAGCGATACTGTTCGGGTGGATGCCAACCGGAACCGAGGTGGTGCTGCCGGATTCAAGATTGATCAAGCTGACCGTTCCGGTTGCGGTCGTGCCCCGTTCGTCGACTACGATCTGCTGAGCCCCGGTTTTGCCCGTTCGGTCAGAGTCTTTCGGCAACCGTCCGCCCCAGTTGGATACGACCAGGGTCTTCTGGTCTTCACTCAGTTGGCAGCCGAACGGAAGTCGCTCGACCGTAAACGAGCGAACTTTCTTGTGCGTTGCCAAGTCGATTTCGGCAACTTCGCCGAGCTCTAGCACGGCGACATACAACTTCGACCTGTCCTTGCTTAGGCACATTCCGCCTGGCCAGACCGACTTTGGCGATTTCTCGTCAACAAGCCAAATCTTCTCTTTCGCCGTGACCGCTTGATTTTCGTAGACGTACTCCTGCAAGTAGCCCTGGTTTGTGCTGATGATGAAGCGATTACTGGCGGGGTCGCCGGCCCAAATGACTCCGGTAAAGCCGGCTTCGGAGTCTTTCGGCAGCGAACTATTCGTCTTCGCGAGCACTCCGGTTGGAGTGGAGATGAACACCTCGCGGTTGGTCATGACCGCGAGCAGGTCTTGGGTCGGGTGTAACGCAAAGTCCGACGGGCGACCATCGAAAGAGATGGTGCCCGGGTTGATTTCTTGTCCAGAGCTGACGATGTAGTTGCCGTTGGGCTGTTTGCCAAGGCTTGGAAACTGGAATTTTTGCCAACCAGCTACCACCGCTACCGCGCCGACCACGGCAAGCCCACCCAACCAACGATAACGATTCGCCTTCATGCTTCCGGGCAGTATGAAGGGCGAATTATTAAGCGACCGTAAAGTTCGCTCTTTGTTTTATTGCCCGCCCATCTGGCTCGGGTCCATTTTCTTGCCATCCATGATCATCTCGGACGACTTCCAGTCCATGATGGCGAGCTTCCACTTTCCGTCTTTCTTAACGTAAGTTTCGACGGTCTTGCCTGACATGGTCAATTTGTGCATCTTTTTATCCGGGCCAGTCATGGTGCCAGACATCGATCGCGTCATTTCGGCGGTCGCTTTGTCCCCTTTCTCGTTTAGCTTGATCAGTTTGCTCACGACGTCGGTGATCTTTTGGAGCGACCCGGTTCCTTGCTTCATCCCGGCCAGCATCTGATCAAAATTCATCGTGCGGCCAGCTTCGATGTACTTAAAGTCTGCCGTGATGTACGGCTGCATGGACTTTTTGAATGCGGCCATGTCTTTCGCCATGAGCGCCTTTTTGCTCACCGCATCGTTCTTGAGAATCATTGACTTCAGTGACTCGGCGTGGGTGGTCGATCCGAGAACGAGAAGCAGAGCGGCGCAAATTGGGAGTCGATTCATGACGCACATACTTTAGCCGCTCGCAACCTCATCTGCAATCCGTCTCGTACTTTTGGCGGATGCCCAACGTGATAAATTGTAGGCATGCCATTTTTCGGCGCGATGTTGCTCCTCTTCGGCCAGGGGGCTGAAGCCCCGCCTTACTCGGTTGCCCAAATGTCGGGCATCACGGTCAAGGGGCTGCCGCCCATAACCAGCCGAATTCACGTCGATCAGTTCGGCTATTTGCCCAGCGAAACAAAAACTGCCATTCTCTCCGATCCTCAAGTTGGCTTTAATGCGGAAGCGGTTTACGCCCCGGGAAAGAGTCTTCAAGTCAAATCTCTTGCAGGCAAGACGGTTTTCACCGGCTCCGTAGTGGTCTGGAATGGCGGCAAGACCCACCAAGACTCGGGCGACCGCGGCTGGTGGTTTGACTTTTCAAAGGTAACCACCCCTGGCGAATACTACGTTTACGACCCGGCTAACAAAGTTAGAAGTGCGGTCTTCTCCATCAAGGCAGCCGTGTTCGCGCCGGTAATGCGGGCAGCGATTCGCACCTTTTACTATCAGCGCTTGGGCGTCGACATCAAAACCCCGTACGCCGAGCAGCCCTGGACCGAGAAGGCGGCCCTCACGCAAGACTCGCGCGCCCGGAACGTTCTTGCCAAGGATGACGCCAGCCAAGAGCGAGACCTCAGCGGCGGCTGGATGGACGCGGGAGACACCAACAAATACCCGCCGTTTAACGCCGACGTGCTCCATCCGCTCCTATATGCCTACAAAGCCAACCCGAAGGCGTTTGGAGAAGGGAACGGCATTCCGGAGAGCAAAAACGGTCGCCCGGACATTCTCGACGAAATCAAGGTTCAGCTTGATTGGCTGGTGAAGATGCAGTTCCCGGATGGCGCGGTGCCCGTTAAGATGGGCAACATCGACTACAACGGCAAGTGGCCCCTGAGCGAGGACAAGCGAACCCGCTACTACGGACCGAAGGATAGCGGAGCCGCCATCTACACCGCCGCCAACTTCGCCCACGCGGCCCGCGTCTATCGCAACTTCCCGGCTTGGAAGGGGTTTGCCGAGGAATTGAAGCGGCGCGCGATCCTGTCTTACAACTGGTTCGAGAACAACCCGCCGACCTTCAAATCGGACACCGGCGAAATCAAGAGCGGAATCGCAAACAAGTCCGCCGAAGACCAAGATCGGTACCACTGCTTCACAGCAATCCACCTGTTTGAGCTAACTGGTGACGAGAAGTACCACCGAGTGATCAAGGCACTAGCCGGGAAAACGCGCCAACTATCCGAACCGACCTGGAGCCCCTACGACGCCGGAGCGGGCGAGGCGCTGGCCGAATACACCACCTTCAAAAAGGCTGATCCGGCGCTCGTGGCAAAGATCAAAGCGCAACTGAAGCGTTCCGCCGCGAGTGCCGCTTGGGCCCCTGCGCCCGCTGCCGATCTGTATCGTGCTTGGATGGTTCCGACCAGCTATCATTGGGGCAGTAACTTTGTGCGCGCGAGTTACGGACTCAGTAGCTTGGTTGCGGCTCGCTACGCCGGACTTGATGCTGCCACAAAGGCGCGATTGAAGGTCCGCGCGGCTGATATGTTGCATTCGTTCCATGGAACGAACCCGCTGAACATCGTTTACCTCTCCAACATGGGCAAGCTCGGGGCGGAGAACTCAATCCGCAGCATCTATCACGAGCGTTACAACGTGAACACCCCGTTCGCCTACAATCCGCCGCCAGGATATATCGTAGGCGGTCCGAACCAGAGCTACTCCGGAAAAGCCGCGGAAGGCACGCCGTCGGTCGAGTGGATCAAGACCCAGCCACGCGCCAAGGCCTACGCCGACTTCAACCGCGTTTGGCCGGAGAGCAGTTGGGAACTCAGCGAAAACGCGATCTACTACCAGTCGATGTACGTTCGCCTCATCGCCGAGTTCGCCCGCTGACCTTCCGCGCTGGTCCGGCGCCGATTGTTAACGTTCGGCGCCGGACCAGAACCAATTCTAATTTCTTGTGGATTCTGTCCACGAGATGGAGTAAGTTTTTGTTATGAGGTGGCTGGCCGCTCTGTTGACTCTTCTCCCCGCAACGATGGCGGTAGCGCAGGTGCGATCCCTGGAGCCGATTGCACCGGGACTGCCGTTCACGGGCCCAGACGCGCCGGCCTCTGATGGAGTCCTGAGTGCTGACGGCAAGGTTTTCGCGTTCAGGTCTTACGCGTCAAACTTGACCGCAGAGCTAACACCGAGTTTTTCCTCGCTGTATGTGCAAACCCTGAACGACAGAAAAGTCCACCGTGTTCCTACGGTGGGCGATGTCGTTTTGGGCAAGTTTCGGTTGAGTCCAGACGGCCGTCGATTGGCGTTTTCGGACAACACGACCGCCTTTTTGTATGATCGCACGACTAACGCATTTAGGACAGTTGGATTTCTGCCTGATGGCAAGAAAGTGAGAGGGGACGTGGTCGGGATGAACCATGATGGGTCGAAGCTTCTTCTGTACCTAAACAGTGGTAAGCGTTTTGAGTACAGTTATTTTCTTCGAGATACGTCCACTGGCGCCACGACTCGTGTCCAGACCACTTTGGCCGGTGAAGGAATCAAGAGTTTTCTTGAGGCCCAACTGACACAAGACGGCAAGGCGGTGATTTTCCGCTCCAATGATGCACGCGTTCCGAAGGCACCGGGCGAGTATGGTCTCTACAGAAAATCGCTAATCACCGGTGAAGTGACGCTTGTCGAGGGAAGTGGTGATTCATTACGTCAAATCGACGCAACCGGCCAAAGGATACTCTTGTTCAGAGATCCGTCTATAGCAGCTGGAGGACGCTCTGGTTATTCCCTATACGATTCTAGAACTCAGAAGAAGCTTTGGCTTCCATCGACTGTTTCTCGCTTGAGGCTATCTGCGGATGGTTCATTGATTCTAGGCACCTATCATGGTGAGCAGTATTACTACGCGGGACCTATCATGGCGTATCGCATTGCTGATGGCACCTGGAAGAGACTGCGGGATCATAGCTCGCAAGTTCACGAAGTACGAAGTCTTTCTCAGGATGGCAATCGAATTGTTTACGCTACACAAGGTCAATACGGCTCGACAACGGTTTCTATTTGTGATCTCGATGGAGTTGAAGTGCCGAATGTGGACGCTAACCTACCCGGAGCAGCAAACAGTCATCTCACGTCAATTTCCATTTCCGCGAATGGGTCGCGTATCGCTATGGTCACGAGCGCCACAAATTTGGCTTCGAAAGTCGTTCCTGGTACCCCCCAGGTGTACGTGCGCAATGTGCCCGAAAAGTCAACAACCTTGGAAAGCATAGACGTAGACGGTGAAGCCGTGCGCGGAACTGTTGAGATGGTCAATATCTCTTCCAACGGTCGGTTCCTTGCTTACAGTGTCAAGCGGTCTTACTTCGCAACCGATTTTTCGCTGATCGTTCGCGACATTCAATTGAAGAAGAACATCGGTTCTAGGAGCTATCCTGGGCGGGCACAATATATCCGTGCTGCGAACGATGGTCGTGTCGTGATCGTCTCAGACCATGTTGCGAGTGTTGCAAGGCAGTTTGATCCATTCACGGGTCTCGATGCGGACCTGAAGAATCACATTCCAGACGGAAGCACCTTACGCGATTCCTTCTATGGTTTTTGGAGTACTGCGGACGGAAACGAAGTGTTTCTTCCTATTGTCGATATCACCAGCAATACGCGGTCCATTTTAAGAATTTCATCGAAAGGTTCGACCGTCGACGTAATTCCTTTGTCCCGTGACGACGAAGTAATAAACATTTCTGAAGACGGCAACTACGCAGTAATGTTGAGCGTTACGACGGTAGGAGTGGAACGTTTCACTCGCATCGAAAAGAGGCTCAACCTTCGCACACGAGAGATCACAAACCTGCCTGTTCCCATCGAATGGGGTTCGTTGTACATCTCTCGAAACGGAAGGTACGCGACAAAAGGGAACCTGGTGTTCGATATCGAAAATTCAAATGGATGGAGACTAAATAACGAGGATGCAAGCTCCGTAGGCATAACAAACGGGGCAGACCCGATCGTGTATGCATCGATGAATCTCGGAACATTGCCGATAAGCAGCCTGGACCAGCCCTACCTGGTGCGAGTCGGCCGTCCCGACCCTGCTCCGAACACTTATATCTATACAAGCACGACCCTGGTGAAATCAGACATTCAGCTAAACTGCGCCGGTCAAAGTTTCCAGGATTTACCTCAGAGCTTAAAGTTTCAGGTCCGAATTGGTGCTGGAGCCTGGTCGCCACCCGGACCAGCGCAAGTGATGCTCAGATTGCCGTTTGACGGCGTTCACCAGGTATCGGTACGGTGCGTTGACTCCGTTGGACATGTTGATTCCACGCCCGCGACTCTTCCGGTAACCAGCGACTCAAGCGCACCCGAAGTAACTGGGACAGCTCGAACTTCAAAGGGTACGGTCAAGATTTCCGGTGCGGCCTCTGAGTCCGTGAAATGGCGGGTGCGTATTAAGTTGGCTAGTAGCGGAGAAGGGGTCTACGAGCAGTTTGAAGACGCTCAGTTTGCATCGTTCGAAACCACCGTCAACAACCTGGCGCCGAACGCAAGCTACGAGTACGAGCTTATCGCGACAGATAGAGTTGGATTAACCACAACGTTCAGGGGCACGTTCGTCACGGGCGCATAGGCTACGTGTGGAGAGATAGCTTCCGACGACTATAACCGGATCGTTTGTTGGGAAACCGGCTCGTAGTCGGCGCGTCAGATCGGCGTGACTTTCCGCGCTTTCCTGGCCGCCTGCTTCCTGCTCATCCTCAACCTCTCTGCCCATGCCCAGGGTGGGTTCGGCGGTGGTGGCCAGGGAGGTGGAGGTGGATTCGGCGGCGGAGGCGGTGGGTTTGGAGGTGGTGGACAAGGCGGTGGCTTTGGCGGGTCGCAGGGGCCGACCGGTGATTTTAATTCAGATCCTTCCAAGCGGCCAGTGGACCAGGACTATGGCGATCCCTTCTGGCAAGAGCGAAGCGCGATCTTGACTCCCGGCGATCGCGTGGAGTTTCAGTTCACCCTGAAGCAGGGCGAAACAATTCTGGCGGGAGTCACGAGCGAAGCCTTCGATCCCGCCATTTCGGTCGTCACCGATAAAGGCAAAGAGCTTGCCAAGAACGATGACCGCAAAGAGGGGAATCAGTCACCATTTGTTAATTTTAAGGCACCCGCTGATGGTGATTACCTGCTAAAAGTGCTTAGCTACCGGTCGGTGGCCGGTGGAAAGTTCAAAATTCGGATGCGAACCATCTTTCCAACGGAGGCTGGATTCACCCTGACTCCTTCTATCAGAGCCGAGGTGCTCAGTCGACAAACAGATCGAAGGGTCTCTTTTCGAATTCCCGTAAAGAAGGGTGCAACCTATAGCGTGGGTTATGTGACAGAGCAGACCGATGCTTACTGGAACAACTTAAGCCGGATCAAGCTATACGGGCCGACAGGGACTGTGGCGGACGACTTTCGTATTTTCCCCGGCGGTTACAAAGACATTATCGAATCCAAGTTCGATGGAACAATGATCGTCGAATACTCGGCAAGAAACGGTACAGACTTCCGGACCAATTTTCAACTTGTGCCCGTTGTGGAAGTGAAAACTGATCAGCGTCTGAGCCAGCCGGTTCCCGCTGGATCTTAAGTACGAGTTGAAATGCCCGTCAAAAAGCACGAAGTTGTACGCACCAGCTACCAAGGCATTTCTGGACCGCTTATCACAACTTCAGTTGAGAGTTCTGATCTCCAATTCAACAACCTTACGTCCGATGGAGAGCAGAAAAAGCCCTGGTTTGAAATTCGGAATCACGATGGCTTGGACTCCGATGTGACGCGGATTTACCAAAATGACGGGAAGGTTGTTTTCATTTTTGGAAGTTCCAGCGATTTGTCCACCCTATCTTTAGTCAACAAGAGTGGACTCATCGAACTCAGTAACGAGTCCATCATTAACACGAAGCTAGAAATAGGGGAAACCCACGTCTATCGAACAAAGGTCTCAAAATCAGAATTTGTGAGGTACCAACATGACGCTAAAGGATTCCTCTCCACCATTTCCTTTTTCAATTTCGATGGTACTAGGGCTCAGGAACAGAATTTGTTGGCAGATATCTACTATGCAAATGCTGCGGAATACATTGTGACCGTAGCCTGTGTTGGTAATGGTGGATCTGGAACCTATGAACTCAGGCGGAAGACGGTGGTACCAACGAAACTCGAGCTTAACGAGGTTGTTCTCACCGACTGGACCCGGCAAAACGAGTTGTACTTCTCAATTAATCTGGAAGCCAACAAGCCATATGAACTGCTATTCGAAGGTCGGTACGAACCGGAGTTGGTTGTGCTCGATGAGAATGGAACACCTAGCAGGCTGCAGAGGCTAGACACCGACATGCATCAGCTTTTCTACTTCACCGCTGCCACAACCGGCGTCCACCGTATCTGTATTTCCTCGCACACATACTCAAAGAGATTCAAAATCCGAATACACAAGCCGCTTTCGATTGATGATGGATCCAAGACCCGATAGATTCGGGCTGGTTACTCACGAACGCTCCGACACTCGCTCCGACATCATCTCCACCTGAATCACCTGCACTTCCATCAGCCGTTTCATCTGCCTCGTGAGCAGGTGATCGATCTTGTCGTGCAGCTTCCGGATCTCCAGTTCCGCCTTCAGGTTCGTTCGGTAGTCCCGTTCCGCACGGATGCGGTCTTTCGCCTCTTGCCGGTTCTGGCTCATCATGATCACCGGCGCTTGCATGGCGGCAAGGCAAGACAGAACCAAGTTCAGCAGGATATATGGGAACGGATCAAACCGAACGGCCAGCGCAAACGTGTTCACCCCGATCCAAACCACAATCACGCAGCCAAAGAAGATGATAAACGCCCAGCTACCGCCAAATGCAGCCACCTTATCGGCCAGCCGATTTCCGAAAGTCACCGTTTCCTGAAGGTCCTCAACAAATGCGGTGTTCTCCGCATCCTCAAAGCTCTTGGTCACCAGCTTCTCGATGACATCAAGGTCGCCCTCGTCCGTTTGCAGAACCTGGTTAACGTATTCCGTCCGGTACAGGTTTAAGCAATCCAGGCAAAGATCGTCGCTTTCAGTCCAGTCGGGGTGATCGATCCGAATGAGATTCAAGATCGCCGGCGGAATGGGCCTTCGACCTCGCGGTTCCGCCTGTCGTCCGCAGCGCAGGCATGTCACTGGCTCACCCATCTTTTCGTCCATCCTTCCCTTTATCACGCCTTTCTGCGGTCGGAGAGCCAAAGAAAACTGCAAAACGTCCAAAGGGCCCGAAAGCCGTAGGCTAGATGCCGTAATATTGTCGCGTAAAAGTCATGAAACCTTGGATGTGGATCGTAGGTGCGTTGGTTTTGGTACTAGGATGCTGCGGCGGAATTGCTGGCCTAGGCTTCTGGGGAGCAAAGCAAGTGGTGTCAGATGCGAAGAACGCGAAGCCAATCGCTCAGGCTTTTGTCGATGGGCTCCCGTCGGCTAAGGAACTTAAGGCACTGATCGCGAATTCAACCACGAATGGCATCCGAACCGAATCCTCCGGATCGTGCGTGGCAAATGCGGCTGCAACCGAGAAGCTGGCTCCTACTACTGAGCTCGAACTTGGCAACTTTTCGTCCAGAAATGCGAACGGAAAGAGCACGACCGTGGCCGAATACTTCCGGGATTACACCCTCGGAAAGAGCAAGCTCCGCATCGTAGCAAACGTCGGCAAGGTTGGCGAGACTTGGAAAGTTGAAAGCGTTTCCGTCGAATGCGACCCTCAGCCAAAAGATAAGATGCCGGACATCCTCCAGTAAGC
>CAMAPH010000063.1:0-12502 GCA_945859975.1 Chthonomonas calidirosea | reverse complement strand
GGCTGCAAGGGTTGTGGCGAGAAACGTCATTACAAACTGGGCGATGGACGGCGCAAGTGCGTCGCCTGTGGGAAGAAATACACGACAAAGTCTCGGAACGGCAAGCTGACGAGGGCTCAGCTGAAGGAGATTGCCCGCTTGTTCTGGCTGCTTCCTGCCAGCCGAGTGGCGAAGGATCTGAAGCTGAACCACAAGACGGTTTGTGCTCATTACAACCGAATGCGGCTTCGAATCGCCCAGGAGTCGGCCCTCGTTGCAACTCCGCTTGGCGGCGAAGTTGAAGTTGACGAGTCGTACTTTGGCGCTGCCCGGCCGGGCAAGCGAGGCAGAGGCGCTGGCGGCAAGATCCCCGTGTTTGGGCTTCTAAAGCGCGGCGGTGAGGTTCGAGTCGTCTTCCCCGAGTCAGTCAAGGCTCCCGTCTTGCGGGCAGCCATTCTGGAGAACGTCGAGCCGCAAAGCTGGGTCTACAGCGACCGGTTCCCGGCTTACAACCAACTCAGTCTCGATGGATTTCACCACGAGAGAATCGACCATTCGAAGGTCTACGCCAGTGGTCGAAACCACATCAACGGCATCGAGAACTTCTGGGGCTTCGCAAAGCGAAGGCTCAAAATGTATCACGGCGGATTCAAGAAGAACTTTCCCCTCTGCATGAAAGAGATGGAATTCCGGTTCAATCAGCGTGACAACGACAACGTCGTCGAACTTCTGATTGAAATGTTGACGGCGGAAACATCCGGTCCGGTCTGATGGAAGGATCCCATTTTAGTTTTAGCCGTGTTGACATTGTAAACCTTCATTTCTAGTGATACTATACAGACGTTATGTATTCGCTGCCTTCCCGGTCATCTACGTCACTTTGCGCGACAATGAGAAACCTTGAACTATCAACTTACGCGCTGATGGATCAGGCGGCACGCTGTAAATTGCAATTCCCAGAGACAGCGTTGACGGCTGTCAATCTCACGACGATCCAAACATTGAACCCACTTGAGTCTATTGTCATAGAACAGGGCCGTAAAGAAGCAGTAACTGGGGCGGATTGGGAGTGGTGGTTGATCGGGAGGACAAGCGTACTGGGCATACGGGTTCAGGCGAAGCGACTTTACTTGAAGTCCCGTCGCTTTGAACAATTAAAGGAATCCAATCGGCATGGACGGCAGGTTGATCTATTGATCAAGGAAGCTTTGGCCGCGCGAACATATCCGCTATACTGCTTCTACAGCACTAGGCTCAAGTCGACCGATTTAAAGCAATGGAACTGTGGGACCTACTCGCAATCCGTTCAAAGCATGGGGTGCGCAATTGGAGATGCGCGAGCGATTCGCCGTGAGATCAACAGCGGCAACTTGAAAGTTCCCGATATTCTGCAGCATTGTAGGCCATGGTCTTGCCTGACCTGTTGCCCTCAGGCGAGTGGTCTCGTGCAACGCGCCTCAGCAGTGCTTGCCGACCTAGGACGTGGAACAGGCGAGGATTTCCTCGTCCCTGAGCGAGACCGTGGGGACATACCCGACTATGTGCGACTCGCCCTTACTCGCGACATACGTCCATCCATTCCTGACAATTTGTCGCATGTACTAGTAACAATTGAGCCGCAGGAATCCTTGGCATAGCCCGCGTTTCCGCAAACTTTGTATCGTCTGGAATTCTATTGCCATGCCAGTACCATTGGGTGAAGATCTGACGTTCAAACGCCCTGCGCGGATGCAAAAATGGTCGAAATCTTTGAATAACACCGCTGAGATGTTGCTCTAAATCGCTTTTGCAACTGTCAGGCGTCCAAGTTTGTTTTCCTCTTGGCAGAGAGTTAGACGGAATCCAGACCAAGAAGGCGGCCGATTCAAGCTACCAAGATGCGAAGATCATCCTCGTTCACTTCGCTCTTCGAGTCCGCGACCTTAATGAAGTTCGCGTAGATCTCTTCGAACCGCTCGTCGCTGAAGCTGTAGCCGAGTTCCGCCAAGCGGTGCTTCAGGCCGTGCCGACCGCTCTTGGAGGTGAGGATGATCTCGCTCTTCTCGGCCCCGACAAGCTTCGGGTCGATGATTTCGTAGGTCGAGCGTTCCTTCAAAACGCCATCCTGGTGAATGCCGCTGCTGTGGGCGTAAGCATTTGCGCCGACAATCGCCTTGTTCCGCTGAACCACCATGCCCGAAAGCCGGGAGACCATCCGGGAAGTCGGAAGAAGCTGCGTCGTATCGATCCCGGTCGAAGCGCCGAATTTGTCGTTTCGAATGTACAGCGCCATCACAACCTCCTCTAGGGAAGTGTTGCCCGCCCGCTCGCCGATGCCGTTGACCGTCACCTCAACCTGCCGCGCCCCGGCCATCACGCCGGCCAGCGTATTCGCCGTGGCCATACCGAGGTCGTTGTGGCAGTGACAAGAAAACACGGCCTTGTCGCTGTTCGGAACGTTCTCAATGATCCCCTTGATCAGGTGGTAGTACTCGTTCGGATAGGTAAACCCGGTCGTATCCGGAACGTTAATCGTCGTCGCCCCGGCCTTGATGACCTCCTCGACGACTTTGTAAACGTAAGACAAATCGGCCCGGCCCGAGTCTTCCATGAAGTACTCAACGTCGTCCGTAAACTGCCGCGCCCACTTGACTGCCTGAACGCCGGTAGCCAACGCCTCCTCTCGGGTCATTCGCAATTTGTGCTGCAGGTGGTTCTCGCTCACGCCGAGCCCGGTATGGATTCGCCGTCGCTCCGCCGGAGCCAACGCCTCGGCCGCTACCTCGATATCCTTCTGCCGAGCCCGCGTCAGACCGCAAATCGTGACGCCCTTAAGCTGTTTTGCAAGCTGATTCACGCTCTCAAAGTCGCCGGGGCTCGAGATAGGGAAGCCCGCCTCGATGATGTCAACGCCCAGCGAAACGAGCTGCTGCCCGATTTCCAACTTGTCGGCCAGCGAAAGTCGAACGCCCGGACTCTGCTCCCCATCGCGCAACGTCGTATCAAACACCAGCACGCGGTCACTCATAACTGCATTATGTACGCGCCGGTCGAACCACGACCGAGCCCGTCGCGGTATATTTCGTTGGCGCATGACTCACGTGACGATTAACCTAACCGGCGGACGGGAACACGTACAGGAAGCGATTCTCTGGCGGCTTTGCCGAGAATTCAATGTAAAGGTGAACATCCAAAAGGCGAATGTGGATGTCGACTTCGGCTGGGTTCAAGTCGAACTCGAAGGCCCCGTCGAAGATATCCAGCGCGCAACCGCCTGGCTCATGACCACCGGCTTGCACGTTGAGGCGCTTCAGCGCGCCGTTGGTGCATAAGCCCCGTGTCTGGCCTTCCGGACGATTTCGAGGCGTTCTGGCACCGCACCGTCGCGGAAGCGTTCGCGGCGCCGCTTGACTACCATCGCAGCCCGCAAGACGAGCGCATGCGCGAATCGCATGTGGTCGAAAAGCTGGAGTTTCGTGGCATCAATGGCGAAACCCTCTACGGCTGGATCGCCCACCCCCACGGCGCACGACGACTGCCCGGATTCGTCTGGATTCCGCCCTATGGACGAGAGTCAAAACTTCCGGATGATTACGGCACAAGGGAAGGCTTCACCAGTCTCAGCTTCAATTTCTTCGGCGAAAGTGCCTTCCATCAGGAAAAGTACGTCCCCTCCCGCGGCTACTTCGCCCAAGGCGCCGAGCTTCCCGAAACCTGGGTCTTCCGCCAAATGTTCCAGAACTCGGTCATCGCAAGCCGCGTTCTGCAAGCCCAAATCGAAGTCGACGAAGACCGTATCGGCGTCATGGGAATGTCCCAAGGCGCCGGAATCACCCTCTGGAACGCCGCCTGGAACCCCATCGTCCGCGCCGCCTGCGCCGACATGCCGTTCCTCGGAAAGGTCCCCAGCACCCTCGTGGGCCACGTCTACCGCTATCCGCTCAAAGAACTCACCGACTTCATGGCCGAACTCCCGATGGGCGAGGCGCGAATCCTGAATACGGTCTCCTACTTCGACACCGCCACCCACGCCGCATTCTCCAAAGTTCCGACTCACGTTTCCCTCGGCCTCAAAGACCCGGCTTGTAAACCAGATTCGGTTCGGGCCATCTTCGAAGCCCTCCCCGGACCTAAAGAACTGTCCGTGCTCGACTGGGGCCACGACTGGCACCCCGAAATGATCTCCCAAAACGCCGCCTGGCTTCGCGAGCACCTGAAATGAAAGTCCTCCAAATCGCCAGCTCGCTCAACGATTGGGGCGGCATCGAGCGGTACGTGTCGTTTCTATCGAAGGGCTTACGCGACCACGGCCACGAAGTCACCATCGCGCGCACCGACGAGGGCAAGCTGGGCAAACGCGAACCGGGCGTCAACATCGGGATCGAGCGGAAGCTGGACTTTCGAACTTTGGCGAAGTACCTTCGTCTCCTCTCCGACACCAAGTTCGACGTCGCCCACGTTCACTTCAGCCCCGACTTCGTGACCGCCGGCCTTGCCGTCCGAATGCGTAAAGTCCCGACCCGAGTGATGACGCGTCATGTCGCGTTGCCTTGGAACCGCCGCAAAGCCCGAATCTACAACCGCCTCTGGCCGAACATCATCCCGGTCTCAAACGCCGTCCGAAACGTTCTTGCCGAAAGCGGAATCCCGCCCGAGCGGATGATCGTCGCCAAAGCCGGTTCTCCTGAGCCGGTGTTTAATCGCTCCCGCGAAGATGTCCGAACCGACCTGAGCTTCGGCTCGACCGGCTTCTTTGCCGGCTCCTTCAGCCGCCTGAATAAAGAGAAGGGAATCGATGTCTTCCTCCGCGCCATGCCCCGCGCCCAAGGGGTGCACGCCCTAATCTACGGCGAAGGCGCCTACGGCGAAGAGCTGGCGAAGCTGAGCTCGTTCATGCGCGTCGCGAGCCAAGTCCACTTCATTGGTCGGGTTGAAGACGTTGCCGACCACATGCGCGCGATGGACGTGGTCGTCATTCCGAGCGTTTGGGAAGAAGCGTTTCCCTACGCTGCCCTGGAAGCTCTCGCAGTGGGAACGCCCGTGATCGCGTCGCAGGTTGGTGGTATCCCCGAGATCGTTTCGGAAGGTGAAACTGGCTTCCTGTTCCAAGCCGGAAATCCAGAAGACCTTGCGCGTGCCCTGCTCGAAGCCCGGTCCGACCCTGACCGGCTTGCCAGGATTGGTCGGAACGGCCAGGAACTGTTCAACGCCGAATACACAATTCCTAAGATGGCCGCCCGAATCGAAGCGGCTTATCTCAAGTTCGCTGAGTTGCCAGCCTGATATCGCGAACCACGGTTAAAAGCTCTCGCGCCTGATCAAGTGGCCACTGAGTAGCGGCATCGGACCAAGCGTTTTCTGGATCAGGATGAACTTCGAGGAAGAGTGCGTCGATTCCAACGGCAACTGCAGCCCGGGTCATCGCTGGGATGCTTTCTCGGACGCCTCCGGTCGACGTTCCCGCCGCGCCGGGCCGCTGGGCCGAGTGCGTGGCGTCGAAACAAACCGGAACCCCGAAGCTCCGCATGATCTCAAGCCCGGGCATATCAACGATCAGCGTGTTGTAGCCGAAACTAGTACCGCGCTCGGTCAACATCTGGCCGTTTGCACCGGCCGCGCTAAGCTTGTCCACGATGTTCTTGGTGTCCCAGGGGGCAAGGAACTGGCCCTTCTTCACATTCACCGGCTTGCCGGTCGCCGCCGCAGCTAACAGTAAATCGGTCTGGCGGCACAAGAACGCTGGAATTTGGAGCAGTTCAACGTGCTCCGCAACTTCGGCCGCCTGTTCGGCGGTGTGAATGTCCGTCGTGACGGGAACGCTGAACTGCGCCTTGATGTGGTCTAGGGTTTGGAGTCCGACCTCAAAACCCAATCCGCGCTTAGCGCTACCAGAGCTTCGATTTGCTTTATCGACGGACGCCTTGAAGATGTAGTTAAACCCAAGGTCTTCGCAGTGGCCAGCCATTTCCTCCGCGATCTGCTGGCATAACTCCAACGACTCGGCAAGACACGGCCCGGCGATGATTGTTAACCGATCACTCCCGACTTCAACTGGTCCAACGTGGAAGGATTTGACCGTACTCAGACGAGGCCAACCCATTTCTTGATCTTATAGATCGTCGTGTCCCGGTTCAACTGAGCAATCGCCCGGGTGAGCGGAACGCCCTTCGGGCAAACCTTGACGCAGTTCTGAGCGTTGCCGCAAGCGCTGAGGCCCTCTTCGGAGGTCAGGTAGTCCAGTCGCTCATTTTCCAGCGACTTTCCGACTGGGTGTAGGTTGAATAACAGTGCCTGACCAAGGGCGGCAGGTCCGACAAACGGCGACTTTTCGTTCACCTGTGGGCAAGCTTCAAGGCAGCAACCGCAGGACATGCAGCGGGAAAGAGCGTATCGGAGCTGGCGGACGTTATCGTCCTGAGGAGCCGCGGCGCCGAGGTCGTAGGAGCCGTCAATCGGAACCCAGGCTTTCACCTTGATGAGGTTTTCGAACATCTTCGACCGGTCGACCACGAGGTCTCGCATCACCGGGAATTTCGACATTGGCTTGAGCTCGACGAAGAACTCATCACCCTGAACCTGACCAACTTCTTCAATCAGGGCCGTACATGCCTGACGCACGGTGCCGTTGATGATCATCGTGCAAGATCCGCAGACCTCTTCTAGGCACGCGCCATCCCAAGCGGGTGGGCTCACCGACTTTCCGTCGACCGTCTGTGGATTTTTCTGCACTTCCATCAGCGCGGAAATCACGTTCAACTTTTCTCGGAACGGAATCACGAACTCTTCCCAGTGGGAGTTGCTTTTCTCGCCAGCCTGTCGAAGGACTTTAAGTCGGATTTTGGAAGCCGTAGCGGTCGCCGTCATACTCACACTTCATTCTACGCGGAACGATCGGATCCGATTGTCAGCCGCCCCTCGATCGCCATTGATCGAGGGGCGCTTTGCACCTTACGGTCGTGGTTCCGCGAGCAGGTCAGGGATGCCGTTGAGGTCGTACGGCAGGTTGTAGCAAGCCTTGATCGCGCCAGCACCAAAGAAGGTGTCTGGTGCGGTGCCAGGAAGCGCTCCGTTCTTCTTGAATGCCTTCGCGTGAGCATCGGCAAAGTTGATCACGATGGTGTCGGTGTGTCGGGCTTTACCGGCGAAGTTCTGCGCGGCAAACGGACCGGCTGGCTGGTAGTAGCTCGGCACATCTGTTCGGCGGGCGAGAGGAACGTCCTCGTTCGGTCCACCCTGGCGAACGTACGCAGCCGAGTAGAACATCGGAACGTCGGACGGAGCGTTCAGTGATCCTTCGTTTACAACCGATTCGCCGAAGGTCGGCGGGACCGCCGGGTCTTCAAACAGGGCGAAGTTGATGCTGGTGCTGACCGTCTCAATCGCGGCGCCGTTGCCGGTGAACGGAACAAGCCCGAGTCCAGCAAGGACGGTGCGCCAGTTGATCGCCTTTGGATCGGCTGGGTCGGTGTAGATTTCCTTGTTCTTGGTGTAGGGGAAAATCGCATCGTAGATCGCATAGACCTGCGTTCCGCTGCCTGGGATAACAAATCCGTTCGGCGTTCCGATTCCATACGCGCTCTGGGCAAAGGTGCCGTCGTAATCGGTGTTGTACATGATCACCGCGGTGGCGTTTTGCTTGAGGTTGCTGAGCGCGGCGGTTTTCTTTGCGGCTGCTTTGGCTTGTGCAAAAACAGGGAAGAGGATGGCAGCCAGGATCGCAATGATGGCGATGACAACTAGCAGCTCAATAAGGGTGAAGGCTCGTTTTGTTGGCATAAGTGCATTCGGACGCGTCGTCCCGAGCGCTTGACCGAAGCCTGCATTCAAGGGACGACACTGTCCGCCTTAACCCCTCTAAGGTACCGAAAAAATTAACGTTCTCTTAACACGAGACATTGCGGATCATTGCGCAATTGAGTTTGAATTGCTGGGTTAGCTTGGTAAGATTTGCCTGATGTCGCGTGTGGTTTCCCAGTCTGAGCAGTCCCGGGTGGAAATTTTAGGAATGCCGGTTGACCGCGTGACCATGTCAGAGACCATGGCACGGCTAGAAGAGTTCGTCTCATCTGGACGGCCACACTTTGTCATAACCGCCGATGCCGCCGGAATCGTCCAGGCTCAGTCCGACCAGGACTACCAGCTTCTGTATCGGCGTGCGGACCTCATCACTCCCGATAGCGCAGGCGTTTTGTGGGCCGCAAAGCGGCTTGGAAAGCCAATGTCCGAGCGAGTAAGCGGCGTTGACATCGTTGATCGCGTGTGCGCCCTCAGCGCGGACACCGGAGATAGCATCTTCTTCCTCGGTGCGGCACCCGGCGTCGCTGAGCTTGCGGCCGAGAAAATGCGCCTGAAGTATCCAGGTTGCAACATCGTCGGAACCAGGAACGGCTACTTCCCGGCAGAGAGCGATCGCGTGGTGGCAGCAGAAATTGCCGAGCTTGATCCCGATTTTCTGTTCGTGGCCATGGGAATTCCGCGGCAGGAGAAGTTCATTCTTGACACGATGCCGATCATCAAGGCACGCGTTTCCATTGGCGTCGGCGGCACGTTCGACGTATTCAGCGGCAAGGTAAAGCGTGCTCCGGTGATCATTCAAAAGCTCAAACTAGAATGGCTCTGGCGGACGCTTCAAAACCCATCAAAACTCAGTAAGACCAAACTGCTGCCGAAGTTCGTACTACTGGTGTTAAAGCAGAAGCGATGAAAATTTACACGCGCACCGGCGACACCGGCACAACGGGCCTCCTTGGGGGAGACCGGATTGCGAAAGATTCACCACGCATCACCGCAATCGGTGAAGTGGATGAACTGAATGCGAGTCTTGGCGTCGCAATTGCGGCATACCCGCCCAGCGAGATCGCCGGATGGATCAACCGCATTCAGTCTCAACTGTTCGACATCGGCGCGGAGTTGGCTTGTCCAGTGGACAGCGACTACAAAATTGATCGCATCACTCCCGAGGACTCGGAAGAGTTGGAATCGGAGATCGATCAGATGGAATCCAAACTTGCCCCGCTGACAAACTTCATTCTTCCCGGAGGCACGGCGGCCAGCGCGAACTTGCACCTTTCTCGATCAATTTGCCGACGAGCAGAAAGGGCAGTTTTCAACTTGTCGCGATCTGAATCTGTTTCGACCGACCTAGTGACTTTCCTTAATCGTCTATCCGATTGGCTGTTCACCGCGGCGCGTGCTAGCAATGCCGCAGCCGGGGTGGCGGACGAAATCTGGTCACGAAGAGCCCGAAAATGAACTCCATCATCCTTTCGACGATTCTTGTTTTAGCGGGTTCTCCTGCGCAGGCACCGGAGGTGACCGCGAGCAGCTTGATCTCCAAGATGCTGCTGAATTACAACAACGCGCGCTCGGCCCAGGGCCGCATTACTACAAAGCAATCGGCTAAGAACGTGACGGTCGAAACGTTGACCGAGATCGCCATTCAACAGACGGCTCGGTTGCTGATTCGCCAGACGAGAACAGGTACTGATGGCGGACGATTCGTTGCCATTGCCGACGGCGAGTACTTTGCTTATGACAAGCCAAAGGGTGTTCTTGGCAAACCACGGTTCGTCGAACCACAATTCAACTACGGTCGACCAATGACTCTGCGCGAGGTCTACATGGTTGTTTCAGGAACCTTTGCAGAGAAGAGTCCACCTCTTGATATCATCATCAGTCGCCGGGATGACCTTGAGAGCCTGCGAAACAAGTGGGGAAAGAAGTTTGAAATCTCCGGTAAGGCGGAAATCCGAGGTCAAAGTGTGTACGTGGTGCGAGGCAGCTTCCTTCCGTTCGCGGAACTGCGAAACTCTGTGGGCGAAAAGCCGCAAGGAGTCGTAGAAATGAGCATCACCGAGGATGGACAACTGCTTAAGTACGTTGAGCTGGCGAATTATGTGGTCCCCTCAGCGGCCCAAGAACTGATCGCGGTACGGACCGAATGGGACTTGGACATCAAGCTGAACGGTGAAATCGACCCGGCGATATTTGGTCCAGTCCGATAGGCAAGTCAAGAATTGTTTGACGTGCCGAAAAAATACATTTTTGGGTAGATTAAATCTATGAGCGCGGCGGTAGGGATGACTTTTGCAGATCTAAAGAGCGGAATGAGTGCCCGAGTGATCGCGGTGGACGAAAACTGCCTCGATAGCCGTCGGCTCCAAGAAATGGGTTTCACCGTTGGAACGCAATTCAGCGTGGTGAAAGTCGCTCCGATGGGTGACCCAATCGAGATTCTCGTTCGCGGGTACAGAATCTGCCTCCGCAAGAATGAGTGCCACTGCATCCAGATCGAGTCGGTCGGCTAAAGTTGGCCAGCCACCTCGTTATCGTCGCGGGAAACCCTAACGCCGGCAAGACGACCCTTTTCAATTCCCTTACAGGTTCGACCCAGAAGGTTGCTAACTATCCTGGCGTGACCGTCGAATCCGTAGAGGGGCAGTACACGTTTGCCGGGGAGACGATTCGGTGCGTCGATGTTCCGGGCCTATATTCGCTGAAGGCCGCCTCCGAAGACGAGCGCGTTGCGACGGACGTTATCTTAGGTCGCCAGGAAGGGAAGCCAGAACTGGTGGTCTACGTTTTGGACGCGACGAATCTTGAGCGGAATCTGTTCCTGTTCACCCAGATCGCCGAGTCACAAGTGCCGATGGTCATTGCATTGACGATGCCCGACCGACTTCAGGCTCGAGGCAAAAAGGTAGACCTCGAACGATTGCAATCCGAGCTTGGCGTTCCGGTCGTTTCCGTGGTCGCGCATGAAGACAGAAAGCTAGAGTCGCTAAAGCAAGCGATCAGCGATGCGCTGCGGGACAAACCCATTCCAGCCATCGACTTCGGATTACCGGAGGGCATGCAATCGACCATCCGTGAATTGAGCGAGCGGCTTGCTCGTATCGGCGTGGATGCGTCTCAGGCGGAGATTCGCCGGAACTTGTACGAGCCGCCAGAACTGTTCCAACGCTTCCTCGAGGACTTTCCGGAAATCGCTGAACCGTTCACCGAGGCACGTAATCGGCTCGAAGCAGAGGACCTTTTGCGACCATCGGTTGATGTGACCAGCAGGTACGAATGGTCGGCGAAGATTCAGTCTTTGGTGCTGCGCGATGCGGCGAAGCCTGCGAAGGTGATCTCGATTACGGATCGGCTGGACAAAGTTCTGACGCACCGGTTTTGGGGTCTCACGATTTTTGTTCTCGTGATGTACGGAGTCTTCCAGAGCATCTACACCGTGGCGGCGCCGATGATGGCGGGGATTGAAGACGTGTTTGGTCGGCTTCAGGACGCCATTCGGCCGATGGTTTCGCAGAACGAAATCCTTGAGTCGTTTATCATTGATGGGCTCATCGCTGGGGTCGGCGGGATGTTGGTTTTCCTGCCGCAGATTTTGATTCTGTTCTTCTTCATTGCCGTACTGGAAGGCAGCGGGTATTTGGCTCGGGCGGCGTTTTTGATGGACCGGCTGTTGGGGTGGTGCGGCCTTAATGGGCGGGCGTTTATTCCGTTCTTGAGTAGCTACGCTTGCGCGATTCCGGGGATCATGGCGGCGCGGGTGATGCCGGATTCTAAGAGTCGACTGGCGACCATTTTGGTTGCGCCGCTGATGTCGTGTTCAGCGCGGTTGCCGGTTTATGTGCTGCTGATTGGAACGTTCATTGAGCCGCAGTATGGGGCGTTTTGGGCCGGGTTTTCGTTGTTCGCGATGCACTTGCTTGGCCTCGTCGTGGCGATTCCGGTGGTTTATGTTTTGAACCGGAAGATGCTGAAGGCGCGGCGGTTGCCGTTTGTTTTGGAACTGCCGCCTTACCAGTGGCCGAAGTGGCGGGATATCTGGCTGACCTTGGTGAATCGGGGCAAGGTCTTCGTGAAGACGGCCGGAACGATTATCGTTTTCATGTCGATCCTGATCTGGGCGGCGGCTTCGTTCCCGCGGTTTAGTCCGGCGGATCCGGCGGCGGAGGCGGCTAAGTTTGGCGTTGCCGAAGAGCGGGCGGAGCAGTGGGTTCAGGAGAAGCAACTCGAGAACTCGGTGCTTGGTCGATTTGGGAAGGCGATTGAGCCGGTGTTTATTCCGGCCGGGTTTGATTGGCGGATTACCACCGCGATCCTTTCCGCGTTCCCGGCTCGGGAGACGATTGTGCCTTCGCTTGGGATCATCTTTAGCCTGGGCGGGGAGGTTGATGAATCCTCCGGTGACCTTCAGTCGGCGATGAAGCGGGCGACCTGGCCTAATGGGCGGCCGTTGTTTACGGTTTGGACCGCGGTTGGGCTGATGGTGTTCTTCGCGCTTTGCGCGCAGTGCATGGCGACCTTGGCTACGGTTAAGCGCGAGACCAATTCTTGGAAGTGGGCCGTTTTCATGTTTTGCTACATGACGGCCCTGGCTTATGTCGGCGCGGTTGCGGTGAACTACCTCGGCAAGCTATTCGGCGCTTGATTCGGCGGTGGGGCGCATGAAGGGGAAGAGCAGGACTTCTCGGATGTGATGGCTTCCCGTGAGGAGCATCGCCATTCGGTCTAGACCGATTCCGCAGCCGCCGGTTGG
>CAMAPH010000062.1:0-12610 GCA_945859975.1 Chthonomonas calidirosea | reverse complement strand
GGAATCAGAGGGAAAGTTCAGACTTTGGACAGGCTGGAGAGGGAGAGCAAAGAAAATGCATCGATGCCCGTATTCTCTAAATTTGAAGATACGAGCACTTTTCTATTGCGTCCCTCACTGCCGACATCCGCTGAAGGTTCTTGGACATTCTCAGCTCCCAATGGCCATGAAGCCCGTTTTTACGCGCCCGATCATGGCGAGCATTATTCGCTGCGTCGCATGCGGTTGCTCCGATGGCCCTTCAACCGTCGCGAGTCTCCGAACCTAGGGATTTGAACCTCCAATACGATGGGGCGATAGTTCGGAACAGGTGATCTCTGGGCACCCAAATTTAGAAAAAGAAGAGAGATCACCAGTCTGGTGATCTCTCTTCTTTTTGCAGAGCTAGGTTAGATTTTGCATACAACAAAGCTCAAATGTATGCATAATCTAACCGTGAGAAACACCTGGGTGAATGTAATGGAGCTAGCGCAGCGCCAAGGTGTCATCACACCCGGCGATGTGCGAGCACTTGGTCTTGCACCGGAAAATCTGAACAAGCTCGTGAAGCTGGGCAAGCTGGACAAGATTGGAAGAGGACTTTATCAGCATCCGGACTTCGAAACGACGAAGCATCACAGCTACGTCGAAGTAGCAAAGTCAGTGCCCGACGGAGTGATCTGTCTGCTATCCGCACTCAGCATTCATGAAATAGGAACCCACATGCCTTGGGAGGTTTGGGTAGCCATACCGCGCGGTCGGCGAATCCCGGAAGCTCGTCAGACCCAAATTCGAGTCGTCACCATGATCGACGCAAGCTACACTCTCGAAGCACAGGAAAGATCGTTCGAAGGCGTGAGCGTAAAGGTCTTTAGCCTCGAGAAGACAATTGTCGACTGTTTCCGCCTCCGACGTCTGCTCGGTCATGACGTCGCCATCGAAGCGCTACGCGAAGCGATGAATGGTCAAAAAATCAACGTGTCCAAATTGATGCACCTTGCGGATCAGCTCCGATCAAGGCGCCTGATCCAGCCGTATGTCGAGGCACTACTATGACAAGCGAAGGAAAAGCGGCGTCAGCCAGACAGCGCCTCCTCAACCTTTCTCAATCAAAGGGCGAGGATTACAACCAAGTATTGATCCGCTACGTCGGTCTACGATTCCTCGCCCGTTTGGCTGCGTCCGAACACGCCGCTCAATTCCTGCTAAAAGGGGCCACGATGTTCCTTGTCAGGCGCGGCTCAATGCATCGTCCAACAAGTGACATCGATCTCCTAGGTTTTATAGAGGCGGACGAGGAAAAACTGGCCGAAATCGTCAAAGCAATTTGCATTCAAGAAGTGGAGGACGATGGAGTCCGGTTCGACCTTAAATCTGTGAAAGTCGAAAAGATTCGATCGGAAACAGTCTATGGTGGACTCCGATGCCTTTTCGACGCAACGCTCGGTTCTGCGAAGCTCAGAGTTCAGCTGGACGTTGGGTTTGGCGATGACGTCACGCCTGAGCCAGATGTAGTTGAAGTCCCGAGGCTACTCGACGACGAGGTGCGACGAGAGCTACGAGCTTACACACCCGAAACCGTCATTGCCGAGAAGTTCGAAGCCATCGTCAAACTGGGCCTTGGAAATAGCCGAATGAAGGACTACCTAGACCTTGATCTGCTCCTGAGCAGCGGCGAGATTGATCGAACCATGCTTGCGAACGCGATAGCGCGTACATTCAGGCGCCGCCGCACACCGATTCCTACTGCTCTCCCGATGGGTCTCACCCAAGAGTTTTGGAATGATGAGATGGCCCTGCGTCGTTGGCAAGCATTTTTGAAACGAAATCGACTTAGCTCCTGTCCGCTTGACGAAATCTGCCTGCGAATTGGAAAAGAAGTGCTCGCAGCGTTGACCCTCATTCCCGATGTGGAAGCACAACAATTTAGTTAGCGCATGAAAGGCCGCCTCTGGCGTGATTACTTCACCGATCGTCCCAAGCGCTAGGTAGCGTGAACCTTCGGTAGTCCTCTACCGCGAACCGGTCTGTCATCCCCGCGACATAGTCAATCGCGCCGAGCACTCCTTCATAACCTTCAGGCAATCGACCTGGCTCCAGGTACATCCGGAAAAGTTCGGCCACCAAGCGCTTCGCCTTGCCAATCTCCGGAAACCGAACCGGATATTCCAAGTACACATTAATAAACAACCACTCTTTGAGCGCGTTCAGAATCTCCAGCATCTCCGCCGAAAGCCGAATGTCATCGCTGTCCAAGCTGTTGTAAATCAGGTCTTCAACCATCACGCCGATGCGGTCCGAGTGCGTCTGGCCGATCCTAAACTCGCCAGGGATCACCTCGATCATTCCGCTTCGGAGCGCATCATCGAGGTCATGATTGAGATAGGCGATGCGGTCACAGATTCGTACCACCGCCGCCTCCACGGTGGACTTCACTTCCCCATCTGCCGCCGATAGGTGCGCGCGGCCCTTGCTGTGTCCATCGATGCCGGCACGCGTTTCGTGACTCAGGTTCAGGTCCTCAAGGACATCAACAATCCGCAGCGACTGCTCATAGTGCCGAAACCCGGTAGGGCCATCTTCCAGGTTCAACGCGCCAACCGCCTCGTCCAAGGCATTCTCTCCCGCATGTCCAAAAGGCGTGTGACCCAGGTCGTGCCCCAGCGCGATGGCCTCAATGAGATCCTCGTTGAGCTGTAGCGCGCGACCAACGGTGCGGCCAATTTGGGCGACTTCAAGGGTGTGCGTGAGACGGGTCCTGTAGTGATCGCCCAGCGGATCAATAAACACCTGTGTCTTGTGCTTGAGACGTCGGAACGCCTTGCAATGCAGAATCCGATCTCGGTCGCGCTGAAAACAGGTGCGCACCGCGTCTTCTTCTTCCGTTCGACGACGACCCGCGCTGTTTGCTGCCAGAGCCGCCCGCGGGCTCAAATGCTGCGCTTCTCGTTGTTCAATGCTTTGGCGGACGTGGGTCAACACGAGGAACTTGACGAATCAGGCCCGCGGTTTGCCGCGCCAGAACCGGTAACGGAATAAGGTTGAGAAAGCCTCGGGGGCGTCCGTCCAACGAATCTTCTTCCCCGCCGCCTTATTCCTTGGCTCGTACGAAATCGGGATCTCGATGATCTTCTCGCCGGACCGCAGGGCCTTTGCCGTAACCTCAGGGCAGAACTCGAACCGCTGGCACTGCAAATCGAACCCCTGAATCAGTTCGGTACGAAAAGCCTTGTAGCAGGTGGCTTCATCGGTCATTGGCACTCCATACAAAATCCGGACCGAAAGTGCCAGAAGGACGTTGACGATCTTGTTCGGAATCGCCATCCCTTTTGGAAATCCATTTTTGAAGCGCGTGCCATAAACCACGTTCGCCTTACCATCCAAGATCGGTTGGATCAGGGCAGGAATCTGCTCGGGCACGTACTCGAGATCGGCATCCTGAATAATCGTCGCCGTGCCGGTCGCAAGCGGAAGCGCCTTACGGATCGCGTTCCCCTTTCCGCCTGGTCGCTCGTTCCGTAGCACCTGCAATCGGTCTCCGAATCCTCGAAGAATTTCGCTTGTGCCGTCCGTGCTCCCGTCATCAATCACGATCAGCTCAACTCGAAGTGGAATCTCTAGAACTCGATTCACAACGTCGGCAATCGTGTTCTCCTCGTTCAGGGCCGGCACCAGCACCGTCACCTGAGGCCGCAGGTCACTCATCACCAACCGCCTTTGGCCGAATCGGAATCGTCGCGGGTCCCTCGGCAATCATGGTCGCGCCAAGAAACGAAACTTTCGAAAGTTGCAAGGCACCGAAAAGCTGCAGATCGCGCTCCAAATCGAGAATCGGATTCAAAGTCTTGAGGAGGGCTTCGCGAGAGAGTGGATCAGCGCGTTTTCCGTCAAAGTCAATCACCGCATCGGCGAGATGAAGCTGATTTGCGCCGCGAATCTCGAGTCGAGCGTCAACTTCAAACTCGGTCGCCACAACAAGGAACTCGCCATATCCGGTCACCTTGACCCGGTCCCCAGCAAACGTAATCGCTACCCGCTTGATCTCGGAGAACTTCTGTAAAACAAATTGCTCAAGCGCGGCCGCATCAACTTCGACGCGCCCAACACCAATTCCACTCCGACTGAGCCGAATCTTTTTCTTCGCCAAAGCCAAGGCAGAGTCGAACCGGCAGTCCGGAATTTGGGCGGTTAATCTCTTCACGCGCAATTGCTTCAACCGGAAGTCGGTCAGGTCCAGTTCCAACCGGTGCAAGATGCCCTTCTGCGATCGTTCCGGTTCCGTGAAGAGCGGGAGTGATTCGGCCGAAAAGTTCTTGGCGCGGATTTTAGCCGAGCCGATTTCTTGCCAAAGGCCGCTTAATCCAGCGCGGGTGCTCACGTTTACCACGGCTGGTCCCTGGAGTTGGGCTTTCACATCGCGGGCTGCTGACACTTCGAATTCTCGCACCAATCCGGCCGATGCGATCAGACCACCGAAAAGCCAAACAAAAATTGGGCTCATGCTGTGATACCGTGCGCTTGCCGGTGAGCGTAATTCATAATCGTAAGCGTCCTTAACCAAACCACACGAATCGGTTTTGGGACGCATTACTGCTAACGGTATCCCAATGTCCGACCTACTCAACTACACAACCGCCGAGGTTGTGGCAGATTATGACCGCCTCCGCGACGATTGCGCCCTTATCGAGCTCGCGGATTTTGGCCTCTTCGAACTCACCGGCGAGGACCGCAAGGGCTGGCTCCAGGGCCAAGTCACTCAGAACCTTCGCACCTTCGATGAAGGCACCTCCACGGCATTCTGTTTTTGCGAGCCGACCGGCCATCTGATGTCCGTTTGCGACGGCTGGGCGGTTCAGGGGAAGATCCTTTTCACCGCACCAGTCGCGACCGTCGAAATTGTTTCGAGTCGGATTGAGCAGATGGTCGTGCTTGAAAGCGTTGAGCACCAAGTCGTAACCAAAAAGTACAAACTTCTCAGCATTCAGGGCCCGAGGGCAACGGCCGTCCTCTCCGAGTTTGTCAACTTTCCGAACCTAGATTCCGGCGTTTCCGAACTTGATGGAGCCGAGATCTTTGTTCTTCGATCAAATCGGACCGGAATGGGTGGCTGGGATCTTTGGATTCCCGCCACCAAGCGGAAGGCGATTAGCCGCATTAGAACCGCATTCCGCACCGCTGGTGAAGCGGCGTACCGCCTTGCCGCGCTAGAAGCCGGAAGACCCCGATTTGGAGTGGACATGAACAGCCGCACTCTGCCGCTGGAAATGGGTGCCGCTTTCACCGCCCGCCATGTGAGCCTCAACAAAGGCTGTTACGTTGGGCAAGAGGTGCTCCAGCGCATCCACAGCCGCGGGCACACGAACCGAACTTGGGTCGGCCTTGTCGCTAGCTCCCCCATTCAGGCAGGCCAAGCCGTCGGACATCTTCGTAAAGACGATGTAGGCACCATCACGAGCGCTGGGTTCTCGCCAGACTATGGTCACATTGGTGCGGCCATGCTGCGAAACGAGGCAGCGTACGAGCGCGAAGTCGTCCGAGTGCAAACCGACTCCGGCTGGGTGGAGGCGGAAGTTCGGCATCTGCCGATCCTCCGGCTCGACTAATCGAAAAGAAGCAACTGTTCGGCATCCTCGCACTCCTAAATGTGCTTTGGGCTCCGGTCAACTTGCTCGTCAGCCTAGCCGTTAAAGACGGTGCCTCCCCGGTCGCGATCGCGGCGACGCGTTGGTGCAGCCTTGCCATACTGCTGGGCCTTTGCCTCTCCGTTCCCAGTTTTCGTCGCTTCACGAACGCACGTTGGCCGGTCACCAAAGACCGCGTAGTCGCAGTGACCCTCGGCTTCTGTTTTTTTGGTCCCGCTCACGCGATCTACTATTACGCCATCACTCGTACCTCTACTTTTGAGGGAAATATTCTCGGTACGACCGCACCGCTCTGGGTGGCCGTGTTGTCCTTCGTCCTACTCCGGGAGAGAATAAGCCGCGTTCGGGTGATCGCTATTGCCCTAGGGTTTGCTGGGGCCTATGTGGTGAGCGTCGGATTTGCGGCGCCAAGCCTCAACCAGGGTCACACCTTCGGTAACTCACTCTATCTCGGCGCGGTGGTGATCGAGAGCATCTGCGGTGTCCTTGCCATCCAAATTGCCAGACGCTCCTCCGGGATAACAACGCTTTGGCTCCAAGTTGTCGGAGCCGCCATTTTTCTAAGCGCGGCACCATTCGTGTTGCCCGGCGTGTTTCCCTACACGTTTAACGGCTCTGGAGCGACGACGGCGTTCGTTCTCACTTACCTGGTGCTGATCAGTGGGCTCGTGACGTTCGGCATTTGGTATACGCTCGCCGAGAAGGCTCCGCTTTCGTTGATGGTCATCACCCTGCTGCTTCAGCCACCGCTGGCAACGGGTCTCGGCATGCTCTTCCTCAACGAAAAACCGAACCTCCAGACCGCAATTGGTTCTTCCCTAATCCTAGTTGCGCTTCTGATCGGAACGTTGGAGAAAGGTTCAGCTCCGGTAAGTGTTGAGGGAGTGTCCGACCGCGAGACCGATGAGAGAAACGGATGAAATGATCACCATGATGCCCGCGGGATACAGCGCGCCTTCGGTGAAAAACGGTCCCGCAAAGCGCGCAATGAGCCCAATGCAGACCAATCCGCAAAGTCCGTAGCCAGCCAACGTATTTTTCTTGCTAATCTGAACCCCGGCGAGAATGAGTCCAGCGGAAAGGAACCCGGCGACCATCGAGATCAGACTCGCCTTTCCGGTTCCAGTGATCATCGGCCCCAAATAACCTGCCGTCCCAATGCTAGCCGTCAGGAACGCATACACGAACAGAAGGGGATTTAACCAAGGCATATGGGTAGCGTACCGTTTCCGTGCTTGAACCTAAAAAAACAGGCTGCCGAATTGCTTAAGCTCGACAGCCATGCCACTTCCCTACTTTTGTAGGTTTGTTCGGCCATCCGTAGACAATGCTCAGATGCGCCTTCAGGTGTAATTCCAAGGAGTAGAGGGGTTGAAGTACTCTATTCGTTCGGATCCCAAGCATCTTTACGTAAATTTTGACTTAAGTGGTTCCGAAGTCCCAAAACTTGGAACGTCCGGGGGCCCGACGTCGAAGATCAGTCGATGAATCTCGGGACCATTGTCACCATTGCGATCGTCGCCGCCATACTTTTGGCCGCCGTTGCTTGGGTGTGTCAGGTCTACCAGTATCCGCGTTTCTACACCGTGCCCTCGGCCGACTTTAGGGCCTTTCACGACTCCCACTGCCTTGCGGTTGGGCTCATTGTCGGGATTCCACTGCTTGCTGCGCCGATCGCTTCCGGTTACGCCGCGGTCATAACCCGCGATCCGATTGCCTGGGCCGCTTTGCTGCTCGGGTTGGTCGGACACGGTATCACGTTCCTGCACTCTGCCGGTTGCCATGCCTCACTCAGCGGAGCTTGGAGTCGCGAGGTGATCGACCAGCTTCTCGCTAGCAATCTCTGGCGAAGCATTGCTTGGTCTCTTCAAGCCGTTCTGAGTTTTTGGCTCCTGCGACGATAACTGCCACACTGAGGTGATGGCGCGCTGGAGAATCGAACTTCCCCTCATCGTTGCCATCTTTGCCGACCTCTTTGGCTTCGGCATGATCATCGCCGGCATCCAGCTTCGCGCGGAGTCTCTCGTGCTCGCCCATTGGCCGATAGGCACGGTTGTCGGCGCGCTCCTCGCGTCTACCTTCGTCATCCAAATCCTTGTCTCTCCACACTGGGGCGGGCTAAGCGACCGAATCGGCCGAAAGCCCGTGATTCTGTGGTGCCAAGGTTTGAGTGCAGCGGCAATGTTCTGCTATGCCGGGCCAAACGACCTTTGGCTGCTGGTAGCTAGCCGATTGCTGAGCGGATTTGGCGCGGCAAATGTGGCGGTGGCCCAGGCGCAAATTGCAGATGCCTATCCGGCCGAGCAACGCGCCGGGCCATTAGGAAGGCTCAGCGCCGCCATGAGCGCTGGGCTCGTTCTTGGGCCGCCACTTGGGGGACATCTTGCAAACTTGCCGAACGGGCATCAGATGGTCGGCTGGATCGCCGGGGCGGCTTCCGTTGTCGGCGTACTTCTAATCGCATTTTTGATTCCTGCCGGAAAACCGTCCGAGTCCCGGAGCCCCGGCAAAAAGCTCATCATCTTCGACCTCACGTTGCTCCGAGACTTTCCGGCCGTGGCATCCTACGCAACCATCGCGGCCGTTGCATGGTTCTCCCTCGCAACCCTGGAAGGCACCTTTGCACGACTGATCAAGCGGTTGTACGGTTACGGCTCGGGTGAATTCGGCATCATCTTTGGCTACGAATCACTCTTGGCGGTACTTATTCCCGGAGTCTTCCTTTTGGCGCTCACGAATCGGTTCTCGAGCCGAGGACTCTTGCGTGCGGCGTACGTATGCCAAGGTGTCGGCCTTGCCCTGAACCCTTTGGGTGCCCAATTCCCAGTTTGGCCGATGGGGCTTCTGCTAGTTGCAAGCACGCTGTATGCCTTCGGAAGTGGGGTCGCGAATCCGGTCATCAATGGCATTGTCAGCGAGCTCACACCATCCGAGCGGCAAGGCGAACTGTTCGGGGTCCTGCAAGGCGCACGCTCCATCGGGTTTATCTTCGGCCCTATCTTAGGCGGGGCGATGTTTGACTGGCTGCCCGTTGCGCCGTACTTCTTTGCCGGTGGCGTGTGCCTGGTTGCAGCCTTGCTCGTGCCGATCAGTCATTCGCCCAAAGGGCGTCATGAAACTTCGACCGAAACGGAATGATCTTCGTGTTTTGCGCAGTCGGATGAACTCGGTTGGTTAGCAGGACCGCCCAGTTTCCCGTGTCAGGATCAATCCAAACGCTCGTGCCGGTGTAACCCGTGTGTCCAAAGCTTCGCGGGCCCATCAGCGTGCCGGCCGAACTTCCCTCGGGCGACTTCGTATCCCAACCGAGCGCGCGGGAACTCAGATTCGATTGTCGGGCCGTCCAAGTTTGCACCGTCTGGGTCGAGACAATCTCTCCTGAAAGAAGCGCGACGATAAATCGCCCGAGTCCGCCAATGCTTCCAAACAGCCCAGCGTGTCCAGCGACGCCGCCAAGAACCGTCGCCGTAGGATCGTGGACTTCGCCTTGAATGAACTCGCCGGTTTCGTTTGCGGGCCCGTAGCTCGCCCGGCGAAATGTTCCGCGCTGCTCGCGAAGCTTCCTGCGCCAATCCTCGGCCCGCTCGGTGGGTACATACCGAGCTAGGTCCTCTCCTTCAATAGCACCTTGCCGGTAATGCAGGTCCTCGACGCGCACTCGCGCCATGATTTGAGCGAACAACTGATCCAACGCAGTTTCTGACGTGCGCTCAATGATCTCCTGCAGGGCGATCATGTTTAGGTCGCTGTAAACCATCTTGGACCCCGTCGGATAGGTCAGCGGCTCGGACCAAATTGCCGCGCGAACGGTGGCGGGCTCGGTGTGTGACTGATGGTAGGGCCGAAAGGCGATTAGCCCAGAATCATGGACCAGCAGGTTGCGAACCGTGATCTTCTCTTTCCCGGCTTGCGCGAACTCCGGCACGTGCTTGGTAACTGGCTGTTCAAGTTCGAACTTTCCCACTTCGGCCAAATGCATCGCGCACGTTGTAGTGGAGACAACCTTGCTCACCGAGGCAAGGTCGAAAAACAGATCGGGAGTCATCGGGGCCGAATCGGGACAATACGTCACGTGGCCGACGGCGCGAGTCTCGATCGCACCATTCAATGACACAGCAAAGACGGCGCCTGGAAAGGCGCCGTCTTTGATTGCCAGCTTAATAAGTTCGGTTGCGCGTTGAATACCCACCGCTGGTTTAGCGGTCGATTTCGCCGAGCACGATGTCGATTGATCCAATGATCGCAACAAGGTCGGCAATCATTCGGCCAATCGCGAGAACTTCAAGCGACTTGAGGTTCATGAAGGACGATGGTCGCTCGTGCCAGCGGTAAGGTCGATTTGAACCGTCGCTGATGATGTAGAAACCAAGTTCGCCCTTCGAGCCTTCGATGCCCGCATAAGCCTCTCCGACTGGCGGTCGGAAACCTTCGGTGTACAGCTTGAAGTGGTGAATCAGCGACTCCATCGAGTTGTCCAATTCAGCTCGTGGTGGCGGCGAGACTTTTCGATCCGAGGTTCGGAATCCGCCCTCGGGAAGTCCGTCCATGGCCTGCCGAATGATCTTCAGCGACTCGCGCATCTCGGCCACGCGGACCAGATAGCGATCGTAAACGTCGCCGGTATGGCCAACCGGAATCATGAAGTCGAAATCCTCGTAGCTCGAGTACGGATTGGTCTTGCGTAGGTCGAACGCGACTCCCGAGGCGCGGGCGATCGGGCCGCTGCAACCGATCTCGAGCGATTGTCGCGCCGTGAGCACGCCAACGCCCATGGTGCGCTCCTTGAAGATCGGGTTCTCGGTTAGCAATCCAACGATCTGATCAAGTTCGGCTGGGAAGGCCGCAAGGAATGCATCGAGTCGCTCGGCAAAGCCTTCTGGCATGTCGCCGCGAAGTCCGCCAGGAACGATCCAAGACGGCATCATGCGCACCCCGGCGAACATCTCAAACAGATCCAGAATCTTCTCGCGCTGCGACATGCAGTAGAAGAACGGAGTCATGGCGCCGAGGTCCAGCGCGTGGGTACCTAGCCAAACCAGGTGCGAGGCAACGCGGCTGAGTTCCGCCAGGACGACGCGAAGGTACTGCGCACGCTTCGGAATTTCGCACCCGAGCAACTTCTCTACCGCGAGCGCGTGGGCGAGGTTGTTGCCGTTCGCGTTCAAGTAGTCCATGCGGTCGGTCATGACCACGCATTTGCTGTATTGCTGGTATTCGGCTTCCTTCTCCATTCCGGTGTGGAGATAGCCGATGACGCACTTGCACTGGACAATCGTTTCCCCTTCTAGCTCGCAGATCACGCGGAGCACGCCGTGGGTGGAAGGGTGTTGCGGCCCCATGTTGACGACCATCGTGTTTTCGCCAATGCGCTGAAACACGGTTTCGGTCGAGGGCATGAACGTGCTTGGTGCACTCATAGAAACATTCTACGTGAAAGCCGATTTAGGTTGCTAAACGCACAAAAAAACCGGGCCGACCATGTGGTCGGCCCGGTTCTATATTTGCTTTAGTCCGCCAGCTGAGCGCTAGAGGCTCCACCTGCACCAGCAGCTGGACGCTCACCCTTCGGGGTCGCTTTCGCGTCGGGAGCTTCTCCTGACGCAACGCCTTCCTGAGCACAACCTGCGACGATAGCCATCACTAGGACAATGGCGAGATACCAAGCGGACTTCTGCATGTTTATCAAAACCTCCAATCGGCCAGAAACTCTTCCAGCCTAGCGGAACAGCATTATACCCGCAACTAAAGAACTCGCCAAGAACGTTCTTCCCTATTGTCGCTCCCTCGTCCGAAATTTTCGCGGCAATTCTCGTAACAAGGAGTGGGAGATGTGCTTACTGTCCTGCGCACTCCGGGAGCATGAGCTCTAGCCATGGGGTACGACATAACGTCGAAAACTTCACGCATGATTTGCTCCATGTTCCCGAAGTTGAATTTGAATCTCGGGGAGGATTCGGAATGCAGAAAAGAACCAGGGCTTACTCCGGAACACCTCTTCAGTGATGAGGGTTATCACAGGCTAACCAAAATAAAATCGCCCCCATTCCCAAAGGGAACAGGGGCGACGGGTCTAAACCACTAAGCGTGATTTAGACTAGGTGTTAGAAACCGCCAGCTGGGAAGAAGTTTCGGAGAACAGGCTGAGTTCCGACGAAGGCGACTTCCATGAGTCGGCCTCGGTAGTTGATCGACTTTGCCGATCCGTCGGTAGCAACGTAGGTGCTGATACCGTTACAGATTGCGAGTCGAAGACCCGTTCGGTTGTCTACAGCGCGCTTTCGAGCGTGTGGGCCAGCCATCAAGAACTCGGTGCTTCCGCCAAGGTTGTACTGAGCTTCTGGAGTCCACTTCACGCCGTAAGCGAGAGGGTGGTTGATACCGTCGAGCGATCCGGTCCAAAGATCCCACATGCCGCCTTCAGCAACCATGACGGTTCCGGAAACGTTGTCGATCTGAGTGTTCGAGAGCGAAGCGACTGCAGTGGTCGTTCCGTTGGTCCAAGCCTGCTGAGCTCCAGGGCCGGTACCGATTCCGAAAACGCCTTCGTATCGTGGCAAGACGCCGCCGAGTGCGTTAGAGAAGCCAGAAGCGAACGACTGGTAGAAGCCTGCGCCTGGGGTGGTGATCGCAGCTCGGGTGAAGACACCGAAGTGCAGGTTTCGCTGCCAAGCAGCGAGGGCTGGGTCAGTTGGCAAAGCCGTGTTCTTTGCGTGCAGCATTACGCCCCAGCTCTTGGTGTAAGGCTGAACGTCAACCTGCCAGGTCGAGATGCCGAAGAGGGCAGCGTTGGCTGGCTCGTTTCGGTGCGAGAGAGCGAAGACGTCATCGTAGTCCGAAGAGTAGATGAGGTTGGAGAGACCCGTCTGCTTGAGGTTGCTGAGAGTCTGGGTGTCCTTCGCGGCTTCCTTCGCCTGAGCGAAGACTGGGAACAGGATAGCGGCGAGGATCGCGATGATGGCGATAACGACGAGGAGTTCAATAAGCGTGAA
>CAMAPH010000061.1:0-12620 GCA_945859975.1 Chthonomonas calidirosea | reverse complement strand
CTGCTAACCGAATATTTCCTCCGCTTTCGGTCCCGCCAGCGTTGACACTCGGACAAAAAGAGTGCCAAAATTAGCAGACAAACGCCGAGAGTGCTAATTCCGTCTGGCGGAGGCCGCTCGGTGTATGGAGACACGCAATGGCATCACTCAAACCACTCGGCGATAAGGTCGTCGTTCAGTTGCTGGAAGCAGAAGAAAAGACTGCAAGCGGCATCTTTCTCCCGGACAGCGCCAAGAAGAAGCCACAAGAGGGCACCGTCATTGCCACCGGCAACGGCCGCGTACTCGACAACGGCGAGCGCAACACCCTGACCGTCAACGTTGGCGATCGAGTGCTCTTCAGCAAGTACGGCGGAAATGAAGTCACCGTCGAAGGCACCGACTACACGATCCTGGACGAGGATCAGATCTACGCGATTCTAGGCTGAAAAGAGCGCTTTGTGTAGCCTTGCATGGCTTTGAATGGCTCTGCATGGCTTGAGTAGCTAAAAAAGGTGCGAGATTTTCGAAAGCTAGAGGTGTGGATATTGGGACGAGAGTTCGCTGTGCAGTGCTATGAAGTTACGAGCCGCTTCCCGAGAGAGGAGCAGTTCGGACTGACTAGCCAGATTCGACGAGCAAGCGTTTCAATTCCATCCAACATAGCGGAAGGAGCGGGCAGAGATTCCGATGCGGAGTTTCTCAGGTTTCTCCGGATTGCTCTTGGATCGTTGAACGAGGTTGAAACCTTGTTTTGCATTTCGAGCGATCTGGATATGGTGTCAGAACCAGACCGAGACACGATGCTCACGAGCTCAACCGCTCTCGGCGTCAAGCTGAGAAATCTTGCGACGAAAGTCGAGAACGACCTCGTCAGCACCAAACGCAAACTCTGAAGCCACACAAGGCAATTCAAGGCCACACAAAGCAACACAAAGCGACCCAATTACTCAGACTTACTGAACAAGGAAAACAACATGGCAGCAAAGAACCTAATTTACGATGAACACGCACGTCGCGCGCTTGAGCGCGGTGTCAACAAGGTTGCCGACGCGGTCAAGGTGACCCTCGGACCTAAGGGACGAAACGTCGTCCTCGACAAGAAATGGGGCAGCCCAACGATCACCAAGGACGGCGTCACCGTCGCCAAGGAAATCGAACTCGACGATCCATACGAGAACATGGGCGCGCAGCTTTGTAAGGAAGTTGCCTCCAAGACCAACGACGTCGCCGGTGACGGAACCACGACCGCGACCGTGCTTGCTCAGGCCATCGTTAACGAAGGCCTTCGCTACGTCGCCGCTGGTGGAAACCCAATCGCCGTAAAGCGAGGAATCGACAAGGCCGTTATTCAGGTCATCGATTTCATCAAGGCCACCGCTCAGCCGATCAAGGACAAGGAACAGGTTGAGTTCGTTGCCACGATCGCGGGCAACGACCCAGAAGTCGGCAAGCACGTTGCCGAAGCAATGGACAAGGTCGGCAAGGACGGCGTCATCACCGTCGAAGAGTCGAAGGGTCGAGACACCATGCTCGAAGTGGTCGAAGGTATGCAGTTCGACCGCGGCTACCTCAGCCCATACTTCGTCACCGATCCAGAGCGCATGGAAGCCGTTCTCGACAATCCGCTGATCCTCATCCACGAGAAGAAGATCAGCAGCGCGCAGGACTTCCTGCCGTTCCTCGAAAAGGCCGCTACGGCACGACGACCAATCTTGGTCATCGCTGAGGACATTGAAGGCGACGCTCTCGCAACCCTCGTTCTGAACAAGATCCGAGGCGTGCTCCAGGTTGCTGCAGTCAAGGCCCCAGGCTTTGGCGATCGACGAAAGGCCATGTTGGAAGACATCGCCATCCTCACCTCGGGCAGCTTCATCAGCGAAGACCTCGGCACGAAGTTGGACAACGTCACCATCGACATGCTCGGCACCGCGAAGAAGGTTGTCATTTCGAAAGAAGAGACCACCATCATCGAAGGCGCTGGCAGCAAGGAAGCCGTTCTCGGCCGAATTGACCAGATCAAGAGCCAGATCGAGAACACCGACAGCAACTACGACCGAGAAAAGCTGCAGGAGCGACTTGCGAAGCTCAGCGGCGGCGTTGCCGTCATCAAGGTTGGTGCTTCCACCGAGACCGAACTCAAGGAAAAGAAGCACCGATACGAAGATGCGCTCAGCGCAACTCGAGCGGCCGTTGAAGAAGGCATCGTCCCTGGCGGCGGTGTGACCCTTCTCCGCGCAGCCGGCGCTCTTTCGGCAGAAGGTCTTACTTCTGACGAAGCTACTGGCCTTGCGATCGTCAAGCGAGCCATCGAAGAGCCACTTCGACAGATCGCAAAGAACGCTGGTCTGGAAGGATCGGTTGTGGTCGAGCACGTTCGAAACGCTGCTCCTGGCTTCGGTCTCAACGCCATCACCGGCGAGATCGTGGACATGGTTGCTGCTGGGATCGTTGACCCCGCAAAGGTCACCCGGTCCACCATTCAGAACGCCGCGTCCATCGCTGGCCTCGTCCTCACCACCGAGACCCTCGTGGTCGAGAAGCCTGCTCCGAAGTCCGCTGCTCCAGCGGGTCCTGGCGGAATGGGCGACATGGACTACTGAGGTAGTTCGTAAATCAACGGCCCCGACTCAGATTGAGTCGGGGCCGTTTTTTGTTTATTGGTCCGCGATGGCTAGATCCGCCGGACAAGCCGACACAGAACCGGGTATATTTTCTTTCCTGTCGGGGCGTAGCTCAGTTTGGTAGAGCGCGTGTTTTGGGTACATGAGGTCATCAGTTCGAATCTGGTCGCCCCGACCAGTCCCTCTATTTTTTCCGTAAGCGGCGCGGTCCGCTTGGGACTAGGTCGTATTCTCTTTCAAAGTCTCGTAGGTGAGCCGCCTGCTCCAGGCTGGGTTCCTTTTTGAGCAACGTCCGAGCGATTGCCGCAAACTCGGTTGGCTTCAGCTCGCTCAGATCCTTGGTGACCTTCACCTCGCCGGTTTGAAGTACGAGCTTGCTTCCATCTGCCCAAAGGGTGCGTGATTGTCTTCCCAGGCTCGGGAGTTCAAGCGGGTTTTCCTCGTTGGTGCGCGCAAGTTCGGTCTGCATCCAAGTTTTTAGCTTTTCCAGCCGAACCCAATGGCTCTTGGTTAGGGCAATCGGATTCCCAGCGAGAGCCTTTTCGGATGCGATGTAATCGATAATGCCTTGAAAATCGTAGGTGGACTTGCTCGCCTTCACCTTTTCTTCGAACGCCCTCAGCGTGCGCAGGCCTGGCATGCGGTCAATCCCTTTCGCGGCTTTGGCCGCGAAATCAGGGGAGTCGAACATTTTGTCGAAATCCTTAAATTCCTCCGCCATCTTTTGGCCAAACGCCTTCATATTTTCTTCATCAACTGACGCGTCCGGATCCGCTTCTAAGGCAGCGCCAGCAGCGGTAGCTTTGTCTGCTTTGATCGAGGTCTCTGCCGCTTTCAGGGCTGCACTTGCGACAGTGGGATCGTCCTTCGGCTTCGGTGGGGTGGGCGGCTTAGGCGATGCCTTCTCGGCTTCTTCTTCCTCGGCAAACTTTTCGACATCTTTCAAGTTCTCGAACAGCGGTACCGATACCCGCTCAACGACTCGCTCTCCAGGGACGACTTTGGTCACGGTGTTCGTGGGCCGGTTGAGCGCGATGGCGGCGACGGCGATGCTGAGCACCACGACGGCGCTGCCCAAACCCGCGAGCAAAGTGTTGTTGTTTCGTGCGGGGCTCGCCTTTGGCGCTACTTCTGTACTCCGCGTGGATGGATCGCCCGGAATTTCGTAAACCTCGATCGGCGCAGGGATGTTCTTGAACTCCTGCTTTCCGCGCGAGATTAGGTTGAATTCCGTTCGGCTCTTGATTAGGTCGTAGGCCGTGGCGCTTAGCCACACACCCCCGGCCGGAGCGCCTGATTGCAAACGGGCCGCTACATTTACGCCATCGCCCTGGGCATCATCTTCGCTCAAAAGGACATCGCCAACGTGGAGGCCGATTCGGTGCTCGAAGAATGGCCCAGGCTCGGATTTCGCACGCTCTCGCATCCGGGCTTGGAGGTCCACGCTCCAGGTGGCGGCCTGTACGGCGCTACCGAACACCAACAACATTCCGTCGCCGGTCGTCTTGAGCGCCTGCCCTTGGTGTACGGAGGCAAGTTGGCGCATGAGGGCAAAGTCCTGTTCGATGAGGCGGAATGCCAGGGACTCATCGGTGGACGCCATGGCGCTGAAGCCCACTGCGTCGGTGAAGACGATTGCCGTTAGTGCTCTTTGCGCGCCCATTCCCCTCTCATTATCGGTTACGACGAAGGACCGGTTCCAAAGAATCAGAAATTTCTTCGAAACCGGTGCTTTCTTCCCGAGATACTACTTCAGGTCTTGCGCGCGCCAAATGGTGTTTGGCGTTTTTGGTCGTGGAGTTTTGGCCCCTTTGATGGCTCCCCAAAGGATGTCGTTGAGTTCCACATCCGGCATGGATTCCTCTTCGAGCGGGTTGATGAGTCGTTCGCTATCTGCCGCTCGATATGCCGTTCGGGTGTTCACTTCCCCAACGATCTCCTTGCTCGGCAGAATCGCCTTGTAAGGAGCCGGGTTGACCATGGTCTTTTCGAACACGCCCATTGGGTAGGCGGTGGCGATGTACTGGTTCCAAGGCTTCAGACCAAGAAGAAGGCCCATGGTTCGCAGCATCGAGTTGGTGTTGTAGAAGGAGCTATCGAGCTTTGCTCGCTGAATGTAAGGGCTGATGACGAACGCGATGGATCGGTGGCTTTCGACGTGGTCCGTGCCGGCCTGGGCGTCATCTTCTAGAACGAAGATTGCGGTGCTCTTCCAGTACGGACTGTTGCTCACGGCTTCGACGAGTTGACCGACGGCGTAATCGTTGTCGGCAACGCAAGCGCGTGGGCTTGGTTGGCCGGGGGTGGTGCCGCTAGTGTGGTCTCTTCCGAGTCGAACAACTTGGAGCTTTGGCATCTTGCCCGACTTCACAAACCCGTTGAAGTCTCGGAGCCAGGTCGTCATGCGGCTGGGGTCCTTCTGGCTGCCGTATGCCTCAAGCTGTCGAGGGGCCTTTGGCAGACCGTGCTTGACCCAGGCTTCCGAGTCGGCAAACTCCATGTCGTACTTTCGGAAGTCCCGATTGGTGACATTCTGATGCGCTTTCTGGTTGGGCACGCCTTCCTCGGCGATTGGCTTCGAGGCGTTGTCCTTGTCAGCGACTTGGTTGTTGACGAAGAAGCCGTAGTTGCGCTGGCTCACGTTCTGCGCCGCGGCTTGATCCCATACATAGCCACCGGCAGGCTCTGCGGGGTTGTGCATTCCTTGCACGTCAACCGGCGAGCCGTTGATCTGACCTTCGAAGTCGTAGTTTCGACCACGTCTGCTGTAGTTGGTGAGGGTGTTGCGGGCGACGTACTCGTTGGACATGCCTGCGGTAGACCAGTTCCAGCCATCGGCGGAGACTTCGGCGCAGACGTAAAAGTTATCAAGCAGAACGAATCGCTCGGCGAGGGCGTGCTGGTTCGGGGTCGATTCTCGGCCGAATAACACCAGAGATGAATCGCGGTTGCCTCGATTGAGGTCGCCCAGAACCTGGTCGTACGTTCGGTTCTCTTTGACGATGTAAATGACGTGCTCGATTGGAGGCTTGACGAACGCCTTTCGGCTGCTCGCTTCGTAGTTGCCGGTTGCTCGATTGTTTTCCAGAACGTTGATCGTGCTTGCCGCGAGGTTGCCCAACGCCTCATTCAGGCTGACGGTCTGGACGGTGCCTTCGATGATGTTTGGCCCGTAGGTGCCGAGGTCACCGACTGATTTTCCGTTTGGATTCCGGGTGCCAACTCCCTTCGCGTTGGCGATGAAGAGAGCCTTGTCGTTCGGGCTGAGGGCGACCGAAGTTGGATACCAACCGGCAGGAATGTAGCCCTTGACCGATGATTCTTCCAGGTCCACCACGGCTACCGCGTTCAAGTCGGCCATTGCGATGTAGGCGGTCTTCTCGTCACTCGAAAGGGCGAGACCGAGCGGGGTTGAACCTGGAATGCCCGGGAATTCTGCGGGGCGAAGGAGGACGGTTTTGAAGACTTTTCCGGTGGACGTGTCAATAACCGAAAGCGTATCGCTGTTGGCGTTGGTGACAAAAAGCATTGTCTCGGACTTGTTGAGCGCGAGGTAGCTCGGGTTTTCGCCGGTCTTGATGAACTTCGTCTTCTTAGTCGCGAGGTCAACTTCGGTCACCCCTCCGGTCATTTCGGATGAGACAAAGGCCCGACCATCCCGAGTCCCCACTACGGCCAGCGGGAATCCATCGACGCTGATCTTCTCGTACTTGTTCGAAGCGTCCATCGTCCAGACTCCGATGCTGCCTTTGAACTTGTTGTAGTGATGGCTCTGGTTGTTCGCTACGACCAGATATTGACCGTTCTTGGCGGTGGCGACGCCTGCGATGTGGTGCGGAAGACCAGATGAATCCGTCGGGGCATCTTCAACGATCTCTTTGATCTTCGTGAGCTTTCCGTCTGCGGCGAGTTCTAGAACGGTAACCGTGTCCAAGTAGCCGTTCGAGACGTAGAGCAGGGTCTGGTCGCCGGCTTTATGGAAAGTAAGTCCGTAATAAAGGGCTTCCTTCTTTCCTCGGGTTGAGGCGTTGAACTCAAGCTTGCTCACCAACTTTCCGGTCGTCGAATCCAGAATCGAAATCTGCTGGCGATAGCCCGAGTTTGTTACCGCGACAAATCGGCCGTCGGGAGACTTGGCCATGTTGACCGGATAGCTTCCAACCTTCTCATGGGCAAGGCCAGAATCGGTGTTGATCCACTTACCTGTAACGAGCAGCCCGCGGACATCCTGCCGCGTAACCATCGCTGTCGCACCGACCGCAAGTGCAAGCCCAACGAAGAGAAGACCTCTTTTCATTTCCAGATGCTACTCGCCAACGACAAGCCTTAACGGTCCCTTAAACAGCGAACAGAGGGCTAGGTGTTTCAGAATCGAAGTGCGATGGAGCAATTGAACCATTCCGTTGATCTCAACCAGCCCGAATTCCAGCGGAATCGCGAAGCGATGGAGGCGGTGCTGACCGAGTTTCGAGCCAAGACCGCGCAGGCAATGCTTGGCGGAGGCTCCGATCTCGTCGCAAAGCACAAGGGCCGAGGAAAGCTTCTCGCCCGAGAACGAGTAGAAGCCCTGGCCGATCCGGGAGCACCGTTCCTCGAACTCTCAACCTTGGCCGCAGATGGCATGTACAAAGGCGATGCGCCAAGTGCCGGAGTCGTGACCGGAATCACCCGGGTGCACGGTCGTGAGGTCATGGTCGTTGCAAACGACGCCACCGTAAAGGGCGGCACCTACTTCCCCATCACGGTCAAAAAGCATCTTCGAGCCCAAGAGGTCGCGCTGGAGAACCATCTGCCCTGCGTTTACTTGGTGGATTCCGGCGGAGCTTTCTTGCCCTTGCAGGCCGAAGTATTTCCGGATCGAGACCACTTTGGCCGAATTTTCTACAACCAAGCACGTCTCTCGGCAGCCGGGATTCCGCAAATTGCGAGCGTCATGGGTTCATGCACGGCGGGCGGCGCGTACGTCCCGGCCATGAGCGACGAGACGGTCATCGTGCGCGGACAGGGCACCATCTTCCTCGGTGGACCTCCGCTCGTCAAGGCGGCCACGGGTGAGGAAGTCACCGCTGAGGATCTTGGCGGCGCGGATGTGCACACTCGACTTTCCGGCGTTGCCGACCATCTGGCCGAGGATGACTCCCACGCCCTGCAAATCGTCCGTAACATCGTCGAATCTCTTGGGACAGCAAAGAAGCCAGGTGCCCAACCTGCGGCTACGCCAGAAGACCCGGCGTTCGATCCGAAGGAGCTGTATTCCCTTGTTCCAAGCGACTCGAAGGTTCCAATGAACATGCGCGCGGTTCTTGCTCGCATCGTGGATGGCAGCCGGTTCCAGGAGTTCAAGGCGAACTACGGCAAGACCCTCATCTGCGGATTTGCCCGGGTCTACGGACACCTAGTCGGGATTTTGGCGAACGATGGAATTCTGTTCTCCGAGTCGTCGCTCAAAGGCGCGCATTTCATTGAGCTCTGCAACCAGCGAGGCGTACCCCTGGTCTTTGTGCAGAACATCACCGGCTTCATGGTCGGGCGTAAGTATGAGAATGAGGGCATCGCGAAGAACGGCGCAAAGCTTGTCACAGCAGTCAGTACTGCGTCCGTACCGAAGTTCACGATCGTCGTCGGCGGCAGCTACGGTGCTGGAAACTACGGCATGTGCGGAAGAGCCTTCCAGCCACGAATGATGTGGATGTGGCCGAACGCTCGGATTAGCGTTATGGGTGGCGAACAAGCCGCCAATGTTCTGCTCACCGTAAAGATGGATCAGCTCGCGGCGAAGGGTGGGACGCTTTTGCCCGAAGAACAAGCGGAGTTTAAGCAGCCAATCCTGGACAAGTACGCGGAGGAGTCAAGTTGCTATTACTCCACCGCGCGACTTTGGGATGACGGGATCATCGATCCCGTCGACACGAGACGAGTGCTCGCTTTGGGCATTGAAGCGGCGGCAAATGCACCGCTCCAACAACCGGGTTTCAGTCTCTTCCGAATGTAAGCGAGGGGATCAGGCGTTGACCTGGATCATCTCGAACGCTTCGATAATGTCGCCTTCGACGAACTCTTCAAAGTCGTTGAAGGTGATTCCGCATTCCATACCCATCGTGACTTCTCGGACGTCGTCCTTGAAGTGACGGAGCGAAGCAACGCTGCCCGTGTGGACGATTTCTCGTCCGCGCTTGACGCGGCACTTGGCGTTTCGGGTGATCTTGCCGTCCGTGATGTAGCAGCCAGCAATGACGCCCTTCCTCGAGAACTGCATTCGGAGTCGAACTTCGGCCAAGCCAAGGTACTGCTCTTCGAACTTCGGTTCGAGCATGCCCTTTGCCGCCGCTTCGATGTCTTCGATCAGTTCGTAAATGATCGTGTACGTTCGAATTTCGACGTGTCGCTTCTCGGCTTCTCGCTTCGCTTCGCCTTCCGGTTTGACGTTGAAGCCGACGATGATGCTGCCCGATGCGGCGGCAAGATCGACGTCTGCCTTTGTGACCTGGCCAACGCCGCTGAGGATAACGTGGGTTTCGACTTCCTCGTTTCGGACCTTCTCAAGCATTCCCTTGACGGCTTCAACCGAACCTTGAACGTCGGCCTTGATGATCAGGTTTAGCGCCTTAAAGTCTTCCTGCTGCTGGAGCTTTCGGAGGTCGGAGAGGGTAATTCCTCGCGACTTCTGGAAGATGGTCTTCGCCCGCTCATCCATGGCGCGGCTTTCGGCTAGTTCGCGAGCGCTTCGCTCATCCGCCATCGCAATGACGGTGTCACCAGCGTGAGGTACTTCGCTGAGGCCAAGGATTTCAACCGGGGTGCTCGGACCGGCTTCGGTCAAGCGACCGCCCTTATAGTCGGTCATGGCTTTGATTCGGCCAAAGGTGGTTCCGACAACGACGCTGTCACCCGTTTTGAGGGTGCCTTCCTGCACAAGCATGGTAGCGACCGGTCCGCGGCCCTTTTCGAGCTTTGCTTCGACGACGACTCCCTTGAGTTCGGCCTTGGGGTCGGCTTTCAGCTCCATGACCTCGGCTTGAAGCAGGATCAATTCGAGAAGAGCGGGAACGCCTTCACCGGTGAGTGCACTCACGGGCGAGGTGATGACCTGTCCACCATAGGCTTCTGGAATGACGTTGTATTCCGGAAGCTGGGTAAGAACTCGGTCTGGGTTCGCGTCAATCTTGTCGATCTTATTAACGGCAACAATCATCGGAACGTTTGCCGCTTGGATGTGCTGAATCGCTTCGATCGTCTGCGGCATGATGCCGTCATCGGCCGCAACCACGAGGATCGCGATGTCCGTAACCTTAGCTCCGCGAGCCCGCATGTTGGTGAAAGCAGCGTGGCCTGGAGTGTCCAGGAAGGTGATGACGCCTTCGGGAAGCTCAACTTGGTAAGCACCGATGTGCTGAGTAATGCCACCGTGCTCTTTTCCGGCAACGTTCGCTTTTCGGATGTAGTCGAGAAGCGATGTCTTGCCATGGTCAACGTGGCCCATGATGGTGACCACGGGTGGTCGAGGCTGGGCACCGCCGTTCTGCTTCTTCGGAGCCACTACTGGCTTCGGCTTAGGGGCATCGCCAACTCGTGCCGTGACGTTGTAGAGGCCGGCGAGCTTTTCGATCACATCGTCCTTAAGAACGGTCGTAAGTGTTGCCATGACCTTCAGCTTGGTGACCAAGGTCTTCTGAATTTCTGGCTGTGGCACGCCCAGCGCAAAGGCCATGTCGCGTGGGGTGGAGTTTGGCTTCAGAACGAGCTCGGTACTGCCGATGAGCTCGCCTAGTGATTCTGTGATGAGCGCGACGGTGTCGTCGTCCGCCTCGAAGGATTGTCCATCGTGCTCGACCTCAAGATCAAGCAAAACTCCAAACACTACGCCGGGGCGTACTTCAAATTCTTTGGCGAGTTCTGCGATCTGATGGGTCATTCCGGTGGCTTTCTTTACCTGAGTCTGCATAAAAGGTTATCTCGTATCTCGCGAAGCTCACCTTCGGAAAGCTGCTTCCGAAGCGCATGATTCGCGCGTCCCTTACTTGTCGCCCGTTCGATACACTGGGCATCTGGACAGGCATACGCCCCTCTTCCATCGTGACTTGCCGCAGCTTCGGAGAGGGCTCCCCACCTAAGCAACTCAGATTTCGGACGTCGCCTCCGACAACCGAGGCACATTCTTATGGGCTCAGGCATACGGACGACTTTCTCACTACATGATACCCCCGGGGCAGTAGGTGTCCCCCGGGGCTAAGTTCTTAGAGAGGCTAGGCCTTGGCCCCGGAGGACTGGCTTTCGCTTCGAATGTCGATCTTCCACTCGGTGAGTCGAGCAGCAAGTCGAACGTTTTGTCCGCCCTTACCAATGGCAAGGGAGAGTTGGTTATCTGGCACGATGACCAGGGCGCTCTTCTCGATGTCGTTGATCTTGATCGAGTTCACCTTTGCGGGTGAAAGAGCGTCGATGATGAACTTCTTCGGGTCTTCGCTGTAGAGAATCACGTCGATCTTTTCGTCGTAAAGCTCATCCACGATGGCCTGAACGCGTGCGCCGCGAGGTCCGATGCAAGCGCCGATCGGGTCGATTCGCTCATCGGTGCTGAGAACGGCGATCTTGCTTCGCTGTCCGGGCTCACGGGCAACGCTCTTGATCACAACGATTCCCTGCTCGATTTCTGGGACTTCAAGCTCAAGAAGCTTTCGGAGGAGGATCGGGTGGGTTCGGCTGACGACAACGCGAATTCGTCCGCGCATCATCTCGTCGACTTTCAGAACGAAAACCTTCAAGCGGTCGTTCAATCGGTACGGCTCGGTTGGCACCTGTTCTCGGCGTGGCATCTCTGCCTCAACCTTGTTGACCTGAATGATCACTCGGTCAGCCTCTCGTCGCGAAACCGTGCCGGTGACGATGTCGCCCAGCTTTTCGGTGAAGATCGTCGTGATTCGATTTCGCTCCGAATCTCGCAGTTTCTGCTGGAGAACTTGCTTGGTCGTTTGCGCAGCGATACGGCCGAATTGAAGCGGGTCGACTTGAACGAACAAGAGTTCGCCGACTTCGATCTTCGGATCCTTCTTCCGAGCATCCTCAAGCGAAATTTGCAGTCGCGGGTCGGTAACAAGCCCGACAACTTCCTTTCCGACGTTTGCGCTCAGCGGGTTCAAAGTGATGCTCACCTTGATTTCGCCTTCGCGTGCCCCAATAAACTGCTTGTACGCGGCTGCCAGTGCCTCTTCCAAATCAAGCTGAAGCTCTTCGACTGGTAAGTCGCGCTCAGACGCGATTACTTTAAGTTGTTGCAGAATATCCATCGCCGTGCCTCCGTTTTTACTAAACTTTACGAACAAAAAAAGGCGGCATGAGCCACCTGTCATTGGTCGCTGTTCGGTTGTGCTGAAATTATAGCATGGCAATACAACAAACCGGACCATTTGGGACCGTCTTCATCACCGGACTGGAGGCTTACGGGTACCACGGCGTGCCGGACGCCGAGCAAGAAATCGGCCATCGATACCGGGTTTCGCTCGAACTGCAAGTCCCAGATTGTTCGGCATGTGAATCTGACGACATCCACGGCACGGTGGATTACGGCGCGATCGCGAAGCGAGTGACGGAGATTGTCCAGACCCACCAGTACCGAACCGTGGAGCGGCTCGCCAAAGTGATTGCGGACGCGATTCTTCAGGAATTTTTGAAGGTCGAGTCTGTAGGCATAACGGTCGGAAAACCACTGCCGCCTGCGCCCGTGATTGTCGCCGAGGTCGGATGCCGCCTCGTGGTGGTCCGTGGTGCCGACGCCTCGGAGAACGTAGAATAGGACGTGGACCGAATCGTTCTTGCCGCGCCACGAGGCTTCTGCGCCGGAGTTTCGTACGCCATTGAAGTTGTGAGCCTTGCCCTGAAAATTCACGGGGCGCCGGTGTACGTTCGTCACGCCATTGTCCACAACGAGCATGTCGTTCGAAGTTTTGAATCTCAAGGCGTGGTTTTCGTCGAGGACATTTCGGACATTCCAAACGGCGCCGTGGTCGTTTACTCGGCCCA
>CAMAPH010000060.1:0-12982 GCA_945859975.1 Chthonomonas calidirosea | reverse complement strand
GTCAACCCACGCGACGCCAGCGGAACCCTGACCATCGAATCGATCAACGTCAACTAGTCGACGCGGACCCGGAAGATTTCGCGCTGCTCGTTCGAGATGAGCACCGTGCGGTCATCCTCGAATCCAATGGCTTCGCACTGCTGCGCTTTGTTCAGCCGGATCTGTCGGATCGGCTTGTTGAGCCATTGAGTGTCGGGGCCGGAAGCATCGAAAATCCAAACGCTCGCAAAGGGAGCCTGAGTCAGCAGCGCAAGATACTTACCGTTCGGCGACAGATCGCTCGCGGTGACCCAACCGCCAAGGCCCTTGCGCTCGCCAAGCCGTTTCAGCGGATTCACGGTGTCAGTCCGGCGAGAATCGAGCCGATACAGAACCGTAGTGTCCACCGGCAATTTTCCGCCCGGCGTTCGCTCTTTCGTCACTATGTAGAGCTTTCCGGCCTTTACGAAGATCCCTTCGCAGTCGTACCGGTACCCGGCTTTCGGCGGAAAGTCAGTCTGCTCGGGATACCGAACCGGGATACGCGAGATCAGGTGCGCTTCGCGTGCCTCGAGCGGGTTGGGTTCATCGACGACGTAGATGCCGAGATCACGTCGCGCATTGGCGTTGTTGCCGAGATCGCTTAAGTACAGCGTGTCGCCATCAATCGCGATGTCCTCCCAGTCTTGGTTGAATGCGCCAAGAATCGAAATGCCTTCGTAGGGCTTGGCATCCGGCGTTTTGCCCGCGTCTGCCTTTCGGTTTTCCCAGCCTTTGAAGAGCACGTCGCCGGTTGGCTGAATCGCGAAAATTCGGGCCGCATCACCGGAGTCGTTGTGAACCCAGTAGGTGTTTGGATACCGGCGACTCTTCACGATGCCGCTCATTTCGTCGAGCGCCGGCAGCTCAACTTTCGCAATCGGCGTCAGGTCGACCGTGCGTTCTTGCACCGGTAAAGAAACGGCAAGGAGGGTGGCAAAAATCGCGAGCGACATCGCTAGAAAGGTAGCACACGGCACAAAAAAAGGTCCAACGAATTTCTTCGTTGGACCTTTTTGAAGCCGAACCTTAACTTAGTTGATCGGCTTTGCTTCGCCCAAGAGCTGGAGCTGATCCAAGCCTAGGGTGAAGGTTGGGGGCATGTTGCCCGATCGGACCGGGTTGATGGTTCGAACCATAACCTTAACTTGTCCGTTAGCGGCGAGGTACAGCTTGGCTTGCGCTTCGGCAAGGTCAATCTTCGTCACCGTGGTCGTCGAGGTGTAGCTCTTTACAAGCTCATAGGCTCGCTTGACCTGGTTGTAGAAGTACACCTGCACGGTGCTTCCGGTTGGCGCTGCCGACTTGAGGTTGAGTCCCAAGTACTGTGCCGTTTCTGGCGTCAAGTTCGTTCCGTATGCCGCCTCGACTGCCGTCACCTGACCAAAGCCAGCCACTCGGCTGGAGTTCACTCGGTACAGATTGTTGTCGGCATTGAAGACCGATGCGAGGGTTCCAGAAACAAAGGTTCCTTGTGCGCTGAAGATGCTGGCCGTTTGCGCATTAAAGACGATCGCGCCTTCGCCGTTCGATGGAATTCTCCAGCTGCTAACAAACGTGTCCCAAATGTTGGCCGTCGAAACCATTCCGAAGCCCCAGAAGGTTCGGTCGTCGACTGGATCAATCGCAACGCCGAAGTAGTCGCCCCATCGGTAGAACGGATAGTTGGCGGTAGAGCGGGCAACCAAAGTAGGTCGGCCAACCACGCCAGATGGGTCTGAAGCTCGTCGAGTGGAGAAGACCAAGTCAGCAACGATGCCAGGGCTGGTTCGCGTGTAGAGAACGCTGATCTCGTTTCGCGAGTTCATGTTGATCGCCGGCATGTGGAGGCTCTCACCGGTGCCACCAACGATATCGCCAGCTTGTCGAAGCGAAGGAGTTCCGCCAAATGGCCAGTTGTTCGTTCGAACGTCGTACCAGCGAACCTTCTGTCGGGTGTCGCTATCGCTGACCTGAATGCCGTGAGCACCCAAGATCGAGCCATTTCGGTAGGAAGCATTGTAGATGCGTCCGTCAAATCCGTCGAGGACCGAACCGCCCGCGCCGTTGACCACGCCGGAGCCGTAATAGGTGATGTTTGGCACGGTCACGAAGCTCTGGAAGAGTCGTGGCGATGGGGTCGCGCCAGCCGTGATGGCATTAACCTTCACCGAGGAGGTGTTGAAGTCTCCCAGCGAGTAAACGGCATTGACCGTCGCGTCGTAGGTAGTCACGATCTTGGTCGTGCTTCCCTGAGGGTCGTGGAACTGGGTTGCGGTCGCGGTCGCTCCGGTGAGGAACGGCTGCTTTGGCAAAACAATGAAGAGGTTTCCGGCAAATCCGCTGGTGTAACCGAACATGTTGCCAGTGATGACCAACGTGTCCTTGTTAACGCCAAAGCCAGGGTAGTCCAGCCAGAACTTGTCGTTACCGACCGTGAGTTCTGAGTCAACACGGTAACGGAACCAGGTTCCGTTCGGATCTTCATCGTCCGACACGGCAACAAGCTGCTTGCTCGCCGGGGTCGCAAATCCGACCTCAATGATGAGGGTGAACCAGCGCTTGCTGACCGGATCGTAAATGATCTTGGGGTCAGAGATGACTTCTCCGGTCACGCCGATGCCAGCGAAGAATGCATCGTAGCTCTGTTCAAAAGTCTTTGCGCCGGTGGTCTTGTTATAGAAGGCCAGGACGGTATTAACTACCGCAACCACGTGCCGAGGTCCTACCGCGACGTCACAGTCTGGTGGAATGCCGCCGTTGAATCCTGGGCCACCGAAGGTAATTTTCGGCTGTGCCCCATGGTCAAGCTTCGCGTCAGAAACGCCTGCTTTCAGGCTGTTCTTCGTTCCCGTCTTGCGCCAAGGCAAGAGCATTGGGTTCTCAGAAATTTTTGGCTTCTTGTTGAAGCTGGTCGAGATTTGCGGACTGAAGGATCGCGTGTCGATCTTCGGCGCCGCCGTGACGTTGACCTTGCGGAGAGGTTTGATCTCCGTCGTCGTTTGCGAGAACACCGACGCGGACAATGCCAGCGCGCCTGTGGTTAGAAATGTTAGCCAGCGATTTTTCAAAGTGACACTCCTTCAGTAATTACTAGAGGATACACCTAATTAAACGTCAGTGCCGGGAAAAAATCGTTTCTGAACACTCGATTCAGAAACGATCGATAACGAGGGGTCCCGGCCGACAGTTAAGTCTGGTAATGCGAGATCACTTCGGGCCGACTTTTGGCGGTTCTTTTTCGGTAGAGCTCTCGATGGGCAGGCCACGTGAGTCAACGCCAGCTGCCTTGTTGGCTTCCTGCTGTTGCTTGACCAGGTCACCCATTTTGCTCATCCCGGCAGCGGCCTCGGGTGGGATGGTTTTTCCAGGGTTCTTGAGCGAATCTTCTTCGTTTTTCGACAAGGTCGCATCGGAAGGGCCGCATCCGATCAATGCAACTGTCAGCAACAGCGCTGAGATGAAAGTAGTCGTCTTCTTCATGGATTTCCTTTGACCGGGGTTTGCACCCCGGTCATTGTTTTAAGCACTAGCTCAGCGGAGAGCGTCCCACTGGTTAGTCGTGTTGTCGGTTGGGGTTCGGAAAGTCGTCTGCGGGTTCTTCGCCGTCGCGTGTCCGTCTACCCAAACGAAGTTGCTGTTGCCGGTCCAGTCTGCGTTAACGCCACCGTTTCGGTTGTTCCTCGTGAAGGTTACGCCGTTGACTTGGTAGGCCGTACCGTTTCGGGCTGGGTTTGGCGTCAAGCCACCGAAGCCAACGAAGTCCCACCAGTTGACGCCGGTGAAGAAGTTCGATGGTCCCCAAACTGGGTAGCCGCCGTAAGCTTCGGCGAACATGACCGTTTCGGCCACGTTGGTGACTTCCGTTTCGGCGGTCACTCCGCGGCTCATCCACGCTCCGCAGAATGTTCCGTCTGGTCGCGTCTGCGAATTGGCCTGGTTCATACCGATGACGCCATAAACGCCCCAGCCTGATCCCTTATCAGCCATGTATCCGTTTGCCGCGTACGAGATGTTGATTGCCTCGGTGACGCCTCTCATCCAGCCTGGCCAAGAAGCCTTGCTCTTAGGGTCTCCTGGGCTCACGAACATTGGAACGCTCTTGATGTAAGGCAGAACGTTGTAAGTCCAACCTCCGTCGGTTGGCTGCCACCAGCACGAGTTCGTGCCCATGGTGAAGGAGCCATCGTAGTCGTTGTTGTACATCAGCGTGCCAAGACCAAGCTGTTTGACGTTGCTGAGCGACTGGGTTTTCTTCGCGGCAGCCTTGGCCTGAGCGAAGACGGGGAAGAGGATAGCGGCAAGAATCGCGATGATCGCGATAACGACAAGAAGTTCAATTAGCGTAAATGCTTTTTTCATGAGGTCTACTTCACTGTAGATGGCACCGCCATGGTGCCGGGTCGTCCCGCAGATCGTTGCGGTACAGAAAGGAACGGAATGGCACGGTTTGGCGTGTAGGGCTCGTTTGACCACTGGTCAACGGGCTCTCCAGCGCTTCCGCGGATGACAAGAGAAACATCGAATTGCCGCGAACGGGCGTGGCGGAGGGCAGAAGTCTCGGGTTCAAGCAGTTGCTCTACGATCTGCTGGGCGGCCATAGACCAGTCGTAAGCAACGGTCGTGAGGTCAGTTCCGCTAAACGAGTAAGGGAAGTCATTCCCCATCCCAACGACGGCGATGTCGCCAGGCACCGACAGGCCAGCTTTCGCAATGACCTGCCCTATCGGTTCAACCCACATATCCTGCAACATCACGATTGCATCGGGACGATCTTCGTCTCTCAGCCTGCGCTCCAGGTGCCGAAGTTCTAATTCTTGCGATGTACTCGTGCGGCAGAACAAAAAGTCCATCGGCGATGGATGAATCTCGAGCTCATGACAAGCCGCTAAAAACCCCGAAAGACCTTCGTGGTGGGCACGGAATCCGTCCATGATGCCGGTCACCGCCGGACGTCGGTACCCCATTCGATGCAAGTGCCGGACCGCCATGCGCGCACCCTCGTAGAGCTTCGGCTGTACATGCGCCGCTCCAACCGCCGGGAGGTGATGCATGATCGTGACCACGTGCAGTAACGACTTGAGCCTTTGAAGGCGGTGTACATCTGGAGTACTTGCCTTAGACCATACGATAGCTCCGTACATACCCTCAGCCGCTGCGCGTTCCATTGCGCCAACGGTTCCGAGCTGTTCGCTATCGATATGGACGAGGTGAAAACCCTGGGTCGCCAATGACTGGGAGAGCTTGAAGAAGAGCGACTGATGGATCGAATTTGCGTGGTCGACAAAAGCTACCAGTCGACTCTCTCGAGCTGGTGATGGTTGGCTCGCAATGTGTCCTCGGTTCGGCTGACTCACCGCCCATCCGCTTCGAACCAAGTCTTGAAGGGCTCGCCGGATCGTCGTTCGGCTGACACCAAATTGAGAGTAAAGTTCGCGCTCCGTCGGCAACAAACTGCCAACCTCGATCCTTCCGGAGCCGATGTTCTGCCTCAGCTCCTCAGCGATCTCTCGGTACCCAGTACCGCCACTCTCAATGCTCCCTTGCACGTGTGGCTACTATATCACACTCGTTAACAAATCGGTATACATTTTGTCTACTTTTTTGGTACTTCGAATTTTTTCTGGTCGAACTCCAGCGGGCGAGCCGGTTCCCAACGTGCCGTCCAAAGAGCAGTCACTGGCTTTGGCGCGGTTTGGCCCTTCTTGGCCGCCAAGGCTCGGCGCCCCCGCAAGTTCAACGGCAGCCAACTTGTCCCAACCGTTGTGAGTTCAATGGAATCAAGCAGCGAGCCGGTCTTTGTCGCAAGAATTCGGTAGAAAGTCGTTTTCCCAGTTCCAGCGACCAAAACTCGTTGCTCCGCCGTCACCCGATAACCGTTTGGCCCAAGCTCACGAACCAGGTCGGCAAATGGGCGCTCGGTCGAACCAATGCCCGCCACGCCGATTCGACCCATCTGATACAGCCACTTCGACCGGACAGGGCGAGAAACGAGATTGGGTCGCTGTGCTCGCGGCCGAACGTTCTGCCAACCTCCGGCCGCAATCATTCCAAACCGATTGCCGTCTGACACGATCGTCTGCTTCGAGAGATCGCGCGGATCGGTCGGAATGAACGGCACCTCCAAGCGATACTTTGTTTGACTTGGAACCCAAAGGTCTCCGAAGGCCAGGCCCCTCCCCTTTGGCGTGTCGATCATGTACCGGTACTGCCCTTTAGTCTGTTTGAGGACCTTCAGACTCTGATCCATCTTGCTTGCAATCTGGATCGGAGTTAAGTTGGTCTTGGACCAGCCGGCAGTGCCCGAAACCGCGATGATCATTTCGGCGGGCAATCGGGTTGATTGGGTCTTTGTCGGCTTGGGTACCGGACCTACCTTAGTTTGGATAGCCGAAGTGACGGCGAGAGCGGCGACAAGCGATAGCGACACGGAAGGAGTCTACTTCCGGCCCGATGTCGCCTTCGGGGCCCAAATCTGAAGATCGATCTTGGGGAAAGGCGCATCTTTCTCCTGGCAGTCCAACAGGAACGCGGCTTCCTCACCGTCAAGCTCGCGCCCAGCTAACTTTGCTTCCGCCAACACCGCTAGTCGCTCGAAGCGATCCGCGTGGTCCGTGAAGCGAACTTCTGAGTAGTCCTTCGCCGACATTGTTGAGATCAGGAACTGCCAGTCAGATGCTTCAGCCAGCAAGAGCTCCCGAGCGGCTTGCTCGATGATCTCATCCGCCGGACCGGGAACATGGTCACGAACAAGCTGGCGGAGCTTTCGCTCAAGCGGATAAAGCCGCTTCCATGTCCAAGAGTTGTCGGTATTGAGCCAAACCGAGTGGTAGCCGCCTTCTCCCCAGCTGCCTTCCGGCAAGTGGATCAGGTGCTTTGCCGGATCGGTGTCCAGCACATCGCCGCCGCTGACCATCTCTAGCGTGCCGTCACGGTGAATAGCCTTTGCCAACTCATACAAGAACTCCGGCCCTTCGAACCACCAGTGGCCAAACAGCTCGGTGTCATACATCGCCACCAAAGTGCCCACGCGATCCGATAGCCCCTTGTATTGGGCGAGGGTGTTCTTCAGCACGTTCACCAAGTCGTTGGCGTGCCGCACGATTCGGTCGTAAGCCTCGTACGGATCGTACGGCTGCTTTTGTCCAAGGTCGGCCTTGTTCTCGCTTATTCGCCAGTAGCGGTGACGACCCGGATACAACTGCTTGTGAAACTCAAGGTAGTACGGATCGCCTGGGTAACCGACGTCGCCGGACCAAACCTTGACCGTGGTCTCCGGATCGCGGGCAAAAACGGTGAGGCCGGTCGGCAACACGTAGTGCTCGTACTCGCTGCGAAACTCTTCCGGTGGCGTGAAGTACCGCGAGCTTCTGGCAAACATTTCCGCCAGCTGCGGGAACTGGTTCGCGTAGGTCCCAAGTGGCTTTCCGCCGCGGATCATGTGCGAGTCGACGAAGAAGTACTCGATCCCATTCTCCGCCAAGATTTCGTCGGTTCCGCGCCTCGCCCAAGGTGTCTCATTGTCATCGACCGGCGACTTCCAGTCGTATCGCGGCCGGTAGGCGCACTCCGGCAACCAGATACCGCGAGGTTTTTTGCCAAAGTAACCCTCGTATGCCGCAACGCCAAGCTCGATCTGCGCCTGCGCGCTTTCGTCCGTTCCAAGTAGCGGTTGGTATCCGTGAGTTGCACCGCTGGTGATGATTTCGATGCGTCCGCGTTCCTGAAACCCGCCGAAGCCAGCAACGATGTTTCCGTTCCAATCCTCTTTGAACTCCTTTAAGCCACGTTCGAACAGCGAGATCCAAAAGCTCGCGAGTCCGATCATGTTGAGCTCGCTGCTCAGTCGAAAACGTTCAAGATCTTGCTTGGCGGAGGCAATTTTGTCCTTGCAGTAAGCCTCAAAGCCATCGGCAAAACTCGGGTCGAGAAGTTGCTCGGCGAGAATCGGCGTGAGATTGATCGTCCAGCGCGGGCTAATGTCCTCGGCTTCGAGGCGCTTGAGCGTTCTCAGCAGGGGCAGGTAGCACTCGATCGCGCTCTCGTGAAGCCAGTCGGTCCCATGCGGGCTCTTTCCGTGACTCAGTACATACGGCATGTGCGAGTGCAGGCACAGAAGGAAGCGACCAACAGGCATGCCCACAGTTTACGAACTTATTCGACGATCCGGTAATGATTGGAATAGATTTCTCAGCGGAAGGGCCCAGCCAACGTGAACTACTGTCGTGTCGTTCCGTCTACTCCACGATGTTGTTCGTCATGTTGCCTATGTCTTTGTCCTCGTTACCAGTGGTTGAGTTTAAGTTTGAAAGCCAGGGACGCGAATGGACGGTGCACCAGGCGGGCCGGCGGGAAGGCAGCGACAAGCAGCCACTGGTTGTCGTTTTGCATGGCGCGGGAGGTCGGGGAGATCAGTACCTCACCAAGAACGGGTGGCAAGCGCGTGCCGAGCAGGAAGGCTTTCTCTGCCTCGCGCCAACCGGGCAGCCGGCCATTCGCGGTGCCGCAAGCAACTTTCGAACCAACCCCAACCTATGGAACAGCGGGCAACTGAACGCCATTAGCCCACGTGCTCGCGTCAACGATATTGGTTTTCTTGACGATCTGCTTCGACATGCGGTGAAAAACCTCAACGTAGATCCGGCCCGGATCTACATGACCGGACACTCGAACGGAGCCGGGATGACCTGGAGATACGCCGCCGAGGGAAATGTTCCTCTCTCTGCGATCGGCCCCGTGATGGCGCCACCTTGGGTGATGCCAACCGATAAATCACGCCCGGTCCCAGTGCTCGCAATCTATGGTCTCGAAGACCCTCTGGTTCCCTGGAATGGCGGTCGTCGCAAGAACCCATGGGGAACGGAGCAAGACATGTTGCCCATCGTGCAGGAACTGGGTAAGTATGCGAAGGGCATGGGGGGTCGCGAACGCGGAATCAGCCCCAAAATGGCAGGCCCCGTTCAACGCTACGAGTTCGGACCGTTGCGCGGCGGTGCGCCGTTTACTGCCCTGACCATCGAAGGGCAAGGCCACGGCTGGCCGGGAGGCCAAGCATCGGGATTGCCGGCCAGCATGACTGGTCCGGACACCCGCCATTTAGACGCGACCGCCAAACTGTGGGACTTCTTCAAGAAGTACTAACTCCTCCTAAGCATTCGCGTAGCGCGATCGCAGTTCTCGCCAAGTTCCTTCGGTGATCGCTTCTCGGATCTCGCGCATCAGGCGCGCGTAAAAGTTGAGGTTGTGTAGGGTCAAAAGCCGCGCTCCCAGGGGTTCTTTGGCGCGGACCAAATGCCGTACGTATGCCGGACTGTATCGATCCAACGGCGAGAACACGCTTTCCTCGTCCAGCCAGTCCTTCATCTCGGCAAACTTCGCGTTAAGCATGTTGTGCCGTCCCTGAAGGGTGTACATCACGTTGTGCCGCGCCATGCGGGTTGGGAGAACGCAGTCAAACATATCCACACCGCACTCCACCGCGTGCAGGATGTCTTGCGGGTGGCCGACGCCCATGAGGTAACGCGCCTTGTTATCGGGCAAAAGGGGAGCGGTGTGAGCAACTACCGGATACTGCATCTCCGTCGGTTCGCCAACGCAAACGCCGCCAATCGCTAACCCCGCGAACGGCAACTCGCTAAAGAACTGGGCCGATTCGGTTCTCAGGTCTTCGTGGACTCCGCCCTGAACAATGCCAAAAACCGCCTGATCCTCTTTTGCGGCGCTTAGGTTGCGCGGTGCCCACAGGTGCGTCCTGGCCATCGCTGCCGCGGCTTCCTCCCGAGTGCAAGGGTAAGGGGGACACTCGTCCAGGCTCATGCTGATGTCGACGCCAAGCTGCCCCTGAATCTGGATCGACTTTTCGGGAGAAAGGAACATCAGCGAACCATCCAAGTGGCTCTTGAAAACCACCCCGTCGTCATCGATCTTCCGCGTGTCCGAAAGGGACATGACTTGGTAACCACCCGAGTCGGTCAGGATTCCCCCACGCCAAGACATGAACTTGTGGATGCCGCCAAACCTCTCCACAAGGTCCGCACCGGGGCGAAGATTCAAATGATAAGTATTCGAGAGAATCTGCTCAAACCCGATCGCTTCAAGGTCCTCGCTGCCGACGGTTTTGACCGATCCGACCGTGCCCACGGGCATGAAGAACGGCGACTCCACCGTGCCATGCGGCGTGTGGAGCCTTCCTCGCCTTGCTTTAGTAACCGGGCATGTGGCGAGAAGTTCGAAGTGAACAGACACCCCATCATTGTGAACAAGCCCGCCGGTACCCTTACGTCGTGGCCCGAATCTTCAACTTTTCCGCCGGACCGGCAACCCTTCCTGATGCGGTTCTGACCGCCGCCGAAGCCGGTATTCACGATTACAATGGTTGCGGAATCGGGGTCATGGAGTTGAGTCACCGTTCGGCCGAATTCGAGGAGGTCATTCAGGCGGCCCAACAACAGCTTCGGAACCTGTTGAGCATCCCGGATTCCCATGAAGTCCTGTTCCTCCAGGGAGGCGCCAGTCTGCAGTTCGCGATGGTGCCAATGAACTTCGCGCATGAAACCCCGACGTACTTGATCAACGGAACTTGGGGCGAGAAGGCGGAGGAATCAGCACGGGCCGTTGGGCCAGTTCAGGCTCACAACGTCTCGGGGAAAGGCAGCTACAGCTTCGCGCCCGGCGCCGAGGACTTTGCCGGCGCCACCGGCTCGTACCTCCACGTGACCTCAAACGAAACGATCGAAGGTATCCAACTTGCTCCAGGCATCGCCGCGAACGTGCCGGTCGTCGCAGACATGAGCTCCGACATCCTTTCGCGACGCATCCCGATCGAGAACTACTCTCTCATCTATGCCGGTGCGCAAAAGAACCTGGGGCCGGCAGGGGTCACGGTCGTCATCGCTTCGAAAGAGTTTCTTGCTACGGGTAAGAACGGCCTGCCGCCGATGCTGAACTATCGCGTCCACGCGCAGAGCGGAAGTCTCTACAACACTCCAACCACGTGGTCCATTTACGTTCTTCGGCTTGCCCTGGACTATTGGGCAAACAACGGCGGACTCGCCGCGATCGAAGCCGAAAACGAGGCAAAGGCCGAGATTCTCTACAACGCAATCGACGCCGCGCCGGAGTTCTATCAAGGACACACCGAACCCGGCTCACGCTCCAAGATGAATGTCACGTTCCGGCTGCCGAGCGCAGAACTAGAAAAGGCATTCCTGGCAGAAACGGAAGCAAACGGAATGTCCGGGCTACGCGGGCACCGAAGCATTGGCGGAATTCGCGCCAGCATTTACAACGCCTTTCCCCGTGCCGGTTGCATCGCGCTCGCCGAGCTAATGGATGACTTTGTTCGGAGACACGGTTGACCTCTGCAGCGAGCACCTGGCAAAAGCTCACCTCCCCCGGAATCTCCGCAGTCCGGAACAATCTTCGGCCGTTCCTGATCATCCAGGTCTGTCTTGTAGCGGCTGCGGTCGCCTACTACCGTGTCCCGAGCGTTCAAGCCTTTGCCGAGAACCTCGCGCAGACGAAAGTCCGGTCCGGGCTTATGGGCGCCGCTATCGCGAACATCATCGCCAGCATCGTGATCCCGCAAGCCGCGAGGGCATTGTCACGTGCACCGCTCCTCGCCCGGCGGGACGTGCCGTTTCAGATCTTGTTTTTCGGCTTCCTTGGCATGGTCATCGACTTGCTCTACCAGGTGCTAGACCGCGTATTTGGCAAAGAGCCGAACCTCGTCACTCTCATCCAAAAGGTCTGCACCGACATGTTCATCTCGTCGCCACTCGTGACGATCCCGTTTAGCGCGGCAATGTTTGCCTTCCACGAACGCGGCTACAGTCTCGCGCGGACGCGCACCGCGTTTCGGAACGGCGGATTCTTAGCGATCTACATGCCGATGCTCGTCACCTGTTGGGCGTTCTGGCTGCCGGCCGTAAGCGCCATCTACGCCATGCCAAACCCCGCGCTGCAGTTCCTGCTGTATCTCTTTGCCGAGGCGGGTTGGTCACTCATCATCGTCCACATGGCGCAAAGTGAAGCCGCCACGCCTTGAGCAAATCGCAAAAATCAACTAAGCTGGCATCGCTATGATGTCGGCTACCGCCATGATTGTCGCCCTGGCGGCCCTTTCCACTCCGCAGACCCAAGACCTTAACGCATTCGATTTGCGCCAAATGATCGAATCCGAGAGTTGGACCGCCACCGACCTGCCCCGCATCGAAAAACTCCTCGGCCCGGTCGCGAAGCCGACCGTGCGAGTTCGTGGGCTGGATGCCGTATTTTCGTATCGCTCCGCAACCGCGAAGTCCGTACGCGTCTTCTCCGATGACAAAGCGGTGACCATCAGCCTGAAGAAGGTGCCGGGCTCAAGTGACCTTTGGGCCGGACCGGTTGGGCTCTACGACGGCGCCGCATTTCGCTGGACCGTCATCGTCGACGACGCCACCCTCGTCGGCTCGCCCGACACCGTAGAGGCCTATCTTCGCCATCCCGACACCTACGCCAAGCCGACCGTGCCGAAAGGCACCCTCACCCAAATGCCGATGTGGGAAAGCAAAGTTTTTCCGGGCGTGAAGCGGAACTGGTGGATCTACGTTCCGGCCCAATATGACCCCGCCAAACCCGCGTGCACCATGGTCTGGCAAGACGGACAGTGGTCAAAAAACTACGTCCCGACCAGCTTTGACAATCTGATTCACGCCGGAGACATGCCGCCCACCATCGCGATCTTCCTCGAGCCTGGCACCAAGCCAGATGGCGGATCAAATCGCAGTTTCGAATACGACGTAGTGAGCGACCAATACAGCGAATTCCTGCTGACGGAGATCTTGCCGGAAGTCGAAAAGAAGTACAAGCTGCGGCAAACTCCCGACTCACGCGCCATTGCCGGCAGCAGCAGCGGCGCCATCTGCGCCTTCACCGTGGCCTGGAACCACCCCGACAAGTTCGGAAAGGTCCTGAGCTGGATCGGCAGCTACGTTGATCTTGCGAA
>CAMAPH010000059.1:0-13221 GCA_945859975.1 Chthonomonas calidirosea | reverse complement strand
AGCTATCGGAAAAGCCTAAACCAGCTGCTTGTCGGACAAAAAGTCGAACGGATGCTTCACGAGAAAATCATTGCAAAGCTGGATGAAGCAGGTAAGTCCTTCCGCATCCTGCTGATCAAAACGCCGCATACCCAACCGTACACTTCGGTTTTCTTTCAGCTAGATTGCTCGTACTGGTCAGCAGAGTCGGAGCAGGCGCTCAGAAAGGCGATGTCGAAGTAGCGTTGTCGTAGGCAGGTAGGTCGAGCGTCTACTTTCGCTTCAATGTCACCCTTCCAAAAGGCGAGGATTTCCCAGACTTCTCTAAGTTGTCGATTTTCCAGGACCACGAATTGCTGGCGCTGTCGTACGCAAACGTGTTGTGAATACCACTCCCGTCGGCCAGTTTCCAGATAAATGGAATCCGATCGCTCTTCGGCTTTCCGTGTCCGACGCCGTCGGCAGAGAAGTTGGTAACGCCCGTATTGTCCAGCCACATCACCACAAATTCCTCGTTTGCTTTGTCCCAGGCAATGTGAATCCAAGCTTCGTAGGCTGGCTGCCCGCTAGCATCCTTTTCGCGTGCGATCTCATGGATTCGGACATATTGTCGATTCAGAATCCGGTCGACGGTAACGTCGTGGGTCACCTTGTCGCCACCGATCGTTCCCCGCATCACCCATTTGCCGGTCATCTTATCCATGAGAAAATCAGGATTCGGCTTCGGCGAAGTTTTCTTTGACGCTTGAGTCAGCGCGAACCCCTGAAGGGTCAACCCTGCGGCACATCCCAGGACAGTAGAAACAAAAAGAAAGTTAAGCAGCGCTTGGTGGGTCATGAAAAGTCCGTTCGATCATCAGGATACGTCAGCAACTGGCTGGTTCCGCGTAAAAAACCATCGTGCAGTGGTCGTTTTTCCGCCCTCACTTTAGGACGCACACGAGAAAAGGCCAAACGCTCCAATTAAGAACATATCATTCAGCCGCAGAAGGAAATCCACGCCGGGCGCGGGTTCCTTCCGTGACCAGAACTCATGGCCGCGCCAACCAGTTTTCTCGCATTCGAAGTGCCGCGAGAGCTTGAATCATCTTGCCTAAACCTTCGCATTGCGCACCAGGGGAAACACATCGCTTGCAACCAGATGCAGACCGACCCACAGGGTGAACCAATCTGGATTCAGCAACACCTGCAATCCGGCCAGCGCCGAGTGATTGACCGTGAAATAGCCAAGCGCACCAATGCCGAGATTGACCAGCACAATCGTGATTGGAAGCAGCCACCGATCGCCTGGCTTCCTGCGCGCTACCGCCGCAAAGTACGCCCCGAGGTAGTGATAAAAACTGCCCAGTGCAACGTGAAAAATGTACACCCCGACCAGAAACTCGGGAACGGTGAAGCCGCTTAAGGTGCCCCAAACCGCGGCTTCGGCAACAAAGAAAAGCGAGATGAGCGTGCCGCGTTTATCCCCAGCGCGAAGGTCCTGCCAACCACCCAACAGCAGGACCATGGCAGCCATAGCCGCGGAGACTCCCCAAATGATCCAACGAAAGCCGGAAATATCGCCAAAATCCAGCAAGACCACGCTGAGCCAGCCGAAGCATAGGATGGGCTGATACGACCGAATCCAGCGCGCGATCAGTGGCTCCTTCTCAACTTTTCCCAACGCAAAGAACTGCTCCGCTTTCAGGAAATGATCAATGAAATAGACCCACACGAGCGCGCCGAACGCTTCCGGACCAACCCATAGCCAGAGGGCAAAAAGGAACACGAGCGAAACCACCAAAGAACCCACAAACAGACCAAGCTTCTTGGCTTGGTAGATCCCTGGCATCGGCACAATGGAGCGCAGCTGACCCACGTATGCGAACACAAAATGTGCCCAACCAGCCCACGCTGTGCATGCGTATAGGTTCATGGCTTCATTGGAGATGGCACCGTACTTTGAAGATGGCACCAAGGTGAGCGGGAAGGCGAAGCTGAGGGCGATGATGACGGAGGAAAGTGCGAGAACGATCTTAGCGTTCGATCCAGATGGAGCGGCCTCGCCGGTCATGGCGATATGTTAGCCGAGACTTGAGTCGGCACCCCCAACCTGGCCCGTCTTGTACCGGTAGTTTTTACAAATTGTAGATGCGTTCAATATTTTCCAAAACGGTTCGGAACAATTGAATTTCGGTCTAAGTCATATGGTCTCGGAACGATCTGGCTATAGAGATCTTCGCCCCATTGGAAGAACCAAAATGAAGAAACTGTCCTCTCTTCTTTGCCTGTCCCTCGTTGTTGCCTCTAGTCAAGCGTATCTAGCATTCAACACATTCGGCGCAGGGGAATCCGCAAAAGTCCAGGGATGGGGCTTCGGCGACATTAAAGATACGCGGATTGCCGCCCAATTCACTGCGAGCAAAACTGGAGTCTTGAACTTCATCAAGATGAAAATGCAAAAGAGCGGTGACGGAAAGAGGCATTTTGCTACGATTTCCCTCTTCGAGGATAACGGCAATGATATCGGCACCTTGATGGCCACATTTACCGTTGACCTAAGGACAGCCGGGGTGAAGACCTTTACGAACAACGACCGAGGAGTCCGGCTCATCGGTGGTCGTAAATACTGGATCGAAGCGAAGGCAGCAGCTGGTTCTACTGTTTACTCAGGTTGGAACGAAAACGATCAGGGCCGGACTGGTTTGATCAAATTTGGTCAGGTGGAGGCCAAACCAAATTCCACCTATCGCGTGGGTGGCGGTGCGTTGCCTGCCTTTAGCGTGGACGTCATTGCACGCCCTTGGGGTCGGACTCCGTGATTTGACAACTATCGTTCGCTCCAGAGACTGAAACGCGACGCTTGACCGATCAGACTTTCGCGAAGAACACTTTTCGTCGGCCCGATCTTAGGGAACACGTTGGGTTCGTGCCGCGCGGTAAGACGCATTCCAATACTTCTTACCGTCGTGGATTCCGCCGACTGCGGTTTGTTCCCCGAAGCTACCGCCGATCAAGGTCGAACAGTTTCAGCCGCACCGAGATCACGTACGGAGATTCGTCCGCACCGGCCCAATGTCCGTAACTCGTCATGAGGAAACTGCCGTCCGGAAGCAGTTCGACCCCTGAATATCCCGAATCCCACGAGTTCTTGTTGTCCTTGAGCCGGACCTTGTACTGACCATCGCGGCCGTTCACGAGATCGTCCCACGTCCCAACCCAAGCGACCCAATCTCCTTTCCAGTCTCCGACCGGCGGCATGTCTCGAAATGATATGAGCAGCCGGCCATCTGGGCCGTACTTGGCAACGTGGCGATCTCCCGTGAGTGCCAGAGGCAGGGCGCGCGGCACCGACCAAGTGCGACCTTCATCGTGCGAAAACACCACCTGAGAGTTGAACTTACGCGCGTTCTCTCGAAGCAGCATGGCCATCGTCTTACCGTCGGGAGACCGGATAAGGCCCGGCTCGCAAAGCTGCATATCGGAACGAGATAGCACCGCCTCGGGGAAGCTCCAAGTGCGGCCCCCGTCGGCACTCAAAGTCTTGTAAAGGGTGAAGGTGCCAGCCGTCTGTGGGGTTGAGTAGAAGAATCGGCCATCGTCGTGAAAGAGCGCCATGTAGCGTCCGTCCTTCAGTCTTTCCAAGGCAGACATCACCACGATCCCGCCCCACGTGCCAGCGGGCTGCAACTCCGTCCAAGTTTTCCCCTCGTCGTCGCTGGAGGCATAGCGGGAAGGGTTGAGCCCCGACCAGAGGATCAGCCGGTCCCTTTTCGTCTTCGGATCAACAAGCCGGTGGATCGTTGGGGTCTCAAGACTGGTCTCCCAGTTCTTGGGCGTTGGGAGTCTATCGCTCCAAGACTTGCCTCCGTCCGTACTTCGCTTCAAAACGATCGCGCCCTTACCATGGCCTTTGGGATACACCGCAAGAATCGTTCGCCCATCGCGAAGCAAAACGGTTGTTGGGTGCCCCAGGTACTGCCCCGGCTCCCGGTCAAGAACCGTTTGCATTGCCGCTGCGCCGTCAAGATCAATTCGCGCAGGCTGGGCGAGAGTCTGAGCCAAGAGTAGGCACATCACGCGCCGAGGTTACCATTCGGCCCGGGCTTCCGCTGGTTTGTTGTGGGGACCATCAGCACGACCTTGGTGGTGTTAAGTGGACGAAAAGTACCGGCCACCGCTGGGTGAGGAACTCGGGCTTTTCAAGCGGCTAGTTTTGTACAGACAGATTCAAATTGGCGGCCCCGGAGGGACTCGAACCCCCGGCGCCCTCCTTAGGACGGAGGCGCTCTATCCCCTGAGCTACGAGGCCGCGATGGTTAGATTATGGGCCAAAGGGGTGCTCCCAGAAGAAAACTGGGAGCACCAACAATCGCCTCAGTTCAGCTTTAACTTCCGGATCCGGATGTTGCGGAACTGGATCGGGCCGTGGTCGCCCTGGAGGAGGAGTGGGCCGGTTGGCTTTTCGTCTTCAAAGATCGCCGCTCGAGTTGGGCCCGTCACTTTAACTCGGTGCTGGACCACCACGCCATTGAGACGGACCTCGAGGAACGCTGCGTCCTCAACCTTCTTGCCGTTCTTGAAGCGCGGAGCGCGGAATACGATGTCGAAGCTCTGCCACTCCCCGCCTGGTCGGGCGGCGTTGATCATCGGCTTATGGCCTTCATAGCCTTTCTCGTCCTTCCATCGCTCGTAGATCGAGCCGCACATGGATGACTGCAAGTCAGCGTTTGCAACTCCGTGGGAATCCAAAATTTGGACCTCGTACCGGCCCATCAAGTAGACGCCCGAGTTTCCGCCCTTTGGCACGTTGAACTCGACGTGTAGCTGGCAGTCGCCAAACTCTTCCTTCGTCGGCAGGTTCAGCTTCCAGTCTCGTCCGCTAGGAGTCGCAAAGACTCCGTTCTTCTCGGCCCAATCGCCTTGTGCCTTCCAAGCGGAGAGTGGCAAAGCCACCGCATCTTTCGGAGCACGACCATTAGCCGCCCATAGAATGCCTTCGGCAAGGTGCTGTCGGAAGAAGATCTCGTCATACGTTCCATCGGTATGTCCAAGCCCGGTGTACCAAGCGCGTCCACCCTCAAACTCTTGGCACCAAACGATCGGGTGATCCGCCATGTTGCCGCCCGTGTAGGAGTCCGGCTTCAGGGAAGCCAGCACACGGACGTTCGGTCTTGGGTTCTCTCGGAAGTCGTACCACTCGTCCACGTGCACCCACGGTGCGGGCAAGAAGCTCGTGGATGGATGAGCGCGATCTTCAGCAACGATGTGTCCGGCCTGGACCTGCGGGTGGCTCTTGAAGTACGCCCCGGAGAGCTTCCCGTACCACGCCCAGTCGTATTCCGTGTCGGTCGCGCTGTGCACGCCAGCATAGCCACCGCCGCCACGAATGTAGCCTTGGAATGCATCTTGCTGAGCCGGGTTCAGCACGTCTCCGGTTGTGCAAAGGAACACCACAGCGTCGTACTTCGCCAAGTTAGCGGTTGTAAACACCGATGCGTCTTCGGTGGCGTCAACCTTCCAGCCTCGCTCTTTCGCGATCTCCTGGATGGTCGCAATTCCCTTCGGAATCGAGCCGTGGCGGAACGCCGTCGTTTTGCTGAACACCAACACCGTTGGCTTGGACACCACGAGTGCAGATGCCTCCGGCAGGTTCGGCTTCGGAATCCGGTTCATCGTGTACCAGACCTCCGTGGCCCAAAGCGGTTCATTCTTTGCGGAATCGAGGTTGAGATTCAAGTGAACCAAGCGCTCTTCCTTCATCCCCGCAACGTCCACCGCGACAGATTTGCCATCGGCAGATGGTCGCAGCGCCGTGACCGGCAAGGTTTCGCGGTCTAGCTTCGGTCCGCCATACTCCACGGTTGCTTCGTATCGCCACTGCCGGATCGCGAAGCGGCTTGCTTCCTTGAGTTGTGCCGGCTTGACTGGTGCGGTGAACTCAATGTTAAATCCGGTTGGCGTCGCCTTAACCGTGCGAATCTCAAATGCGGATTTGCCCGTTGGCTTCAATCGCTGCAAGCCAAAGGATGTCCAGGCACCCGTCTTTGGATCGGTCCAGGCCCAAGATTCGGTTGCGCCGGTTCCACCCATGATCAAGCTGCCATCTGGAGCGTAAATCAGGCGGTTAGTGCCAACTTCAAAGCCCTGGGAGTACTGGACGGCGCCGCCTTGCCATACGCCGTCTACGTTCTCAAGCCAACCACGCCGAATGCCGCCGTACTTCACGTCGGTGATCAGCATATGGTCCTTAAAGATCCCCTCTCGAACCACCGCGGTTTGTCCGGGAGAGTTCGCGATCTCGCCTTGAGGCAAGTAGATGGCCGCGTGAACATACGGCGCGGTCTGGAACAAGCCTGGGAATCCGCCCTTTGGATATTCCTTGTTCAGGAATGTCGTGTTGTTAACGTGACCGTAAAAGCCACCGGGGACGAGAACATTGAGCTTGTTGCTGGGCTGCCAAGAACCCTGGTTTTCGCCGGTGACAATCAGTCCGTACGGCCCTTCACTCACTCCGTTCGGAGTTCGGTGACCGCTGGTCAGAAACTCGATGTTCGCCATCGGGTTCTTGGGGTCGTAAGCCTTTGGATTAACGCGGAAGAACGTGCCGCGCTGAAGAGGGTTCGGACCGTTGATTCCCGGCGCATCAAAGGTGATGCTGGTGCTGAGGGTGCCGTACAGCCAGCCATCTTTCTGCGCGAGGCCGAACGTGAAGTGGTGGTAGTTGTCGGTTCCCCAACCGCTTCCAACCACCTTCTGCTCGTCGAAAACGTCGTCGCCGTTTTTATCGATCAGCTGGACTATCGCGGTTCGCGTGGCCGCATAAACGTCAGAACCGACCACGGCCAAGCCGAGCGGCTCTTGCAACCCGGTTGCCACGAGTTTGCGGGTTACCTTTGACTGGTCACCGCTTAAAACGTTGTCAAGCAGCCAAACTTCACCGTCTCTAAGGTTTGGCTCAAATCGACCGCTCTGGTTGGGTTTGAAAGTGCTTACCAGGAGCTTGCCATCTGCACGGAAGGCAAGGCCGCCGACCTGTGGCTTCCAATCTGCGGGCCGAACCGTTTGCACTTCGAACGATGGGTGCGCTTTGTCTAGCGGCATGCCGTTACCGGGCCGCTGTGGTCCGCCAACGGTGACAATCCGTTTCGGACCGGGGCTCGTAACGCGGGTCAAACCAGCCGGAACGCGGGTTACGGACGAATCGACCACCGAGAATGAAGAGGCACCAGCCGGCTTCCATTCCAATTTGAACTCTTGTCCACCGCCAGACTCGAAGTAGCGAACGTTGAGCTTTCGCCAACCGGCGGCCAGGGTAACCGTCCCTTCTTGGGCGCTCGCGGCGTGAACGCCATCGTTATCCACGACCAACTTGCCGTCGATGCTCACCGTGCTGCCGTCATCGCTCGTAACTCGGAAAACCGCAGGGCCAGCAGGTGCATTTATCTCTGCCAACATCTCGACGTAAAAGGCATCTTTGTATCCAAAGAAGTCGTTATCGCCGAATTGAAGTTTCGAGACGATGCGGTCTAAGTTCGGCGTTTGCCCGGTGACCAACGTTGGCAAATCTTGCATCGGAGTTCCGATGTCGTAAAGACGGAAAGTCGCCCCGGGCTCAAAGGCCTGGGGGGCGGTGAACAGGAACAGCAACGTCGCGAGCGCCATGCCTTCAGTTTAGCGGGAATATTCCGAATTCATCGCGAATGAACGAGGATCGGCAACTGTGCAAAGTTGCTCCTCGGCCGAATCAGGTTCGATAGGTGTAATGATTTCGTCCACTCTGATCGCGGCCATGGCGTTCACCCTGCCAGCAACCTCGGAAATCCACCCGCTCGGCTGCTCCCACGCCTACCTTCCAGAATACGACGTGCTTGGCGGGCTCACCGCATCGCTTCAGGGCACCGAGACTTGGCCCGGACCCGCAAGTCAAGCGATCAAAGAACGAGCCGACGAACCGAACTTGGTCAACCCTCGCCAGCTCACTTTCGGCGGACAAAATGCGGAGGCCTACTGGAGCAAGGACGGCAAAACAATCATCTTCCAAACCCGCCAGGCTCTCTGGCCCGACGAGCAAATCGTCCGGATGAACGCCGATGGCAGCAACAAGACTCTCATCAGCACCGGAAAGGGACGTTGCACCTGTAGCTACTTCACCCCAGACCTCAAGCACGTCTACTTCAGCAGCACGCACGAGAAGAACGAAGGTGCCCAAGCGCCGCTCGACATGAGCAAGGGCTACCTTTGGAAAGTCAACCCCGAGTTCTCGCTGTACCGGCAGTCAAATACCGGAAACATCGCGAACGATAAGCCGGAGTTACTGCTATCTCGTGATGGCTACATCGCGGAAACCACCATCGCACCGAATGGCAAGTACATCACGTTCACCGGCGACTTCGAAGGCGACATCGACATCTATCGCGCGGACATGAACGGCAAGAACATCAAGAAGCTCACGACGGACGAGGGCTACGATGGCGGGCCATTTGTGAGCTGGGACTCGAAGAAGATCGTCTTCCGACGCGACAGCATCGACACCGAAGAGGAGCGCGCCGATTATCGGCGACTGCACGCCGAAAACCTCGTCCGACCGAGCAAGCTCGAAATCTGGGTGATGGATGCCGACGGAAAGAACAAGAAGCAAGTCACCAAGCTCGGCTGCGCATCTTTCGCCCCGTTCATCCTTCCGGACAACAAGAGAATCATTTTCAGCAGCAACTACGGTGACCCAAAGGGCCGCGAATTTGACCTGTTCACGATCAACCTCGACGGCACCGACCTCAAGCGAATCACCAACTCGCCCGACTTTGACGGCTTCCCGATGATCACGCGCGACGGCAAAAAGCTCGTTTGGGCGAGCAACCGCAACGGCAAAGTCCGCGGCGAAACGAACGTCTTCGTCGCGGACTGGGTGAACTGAGTTACCACAGTCGTCCTAGGTGCAATTAGTGACTAGACCATCTCCGCTGATTGGTCGGGCCAACGGTACCTCCACTAAATGAAAGTCGTCGACCAGGACCGACGTTCATCGTCGCAGTGAAGTTGTAGTCGCTCAACTTGAGCTTGATTTTGTTTGCGGAGCTAAAGCCATTTGGACAAGCTTCGGACAGCAGGTTCTGCGCATAGATGAGCTCAGGGTTGACCCAGCCGGACTTTGCACCTAGAACATTGCCCTCAACGAAGTCCTGACCCTGATTTAGAACGTGCAGAAGTTTGGCTCGGCTGTTCGGCGAAAGCTCCGTTACCGCAAGCCCGGCTTGCATTCGTTCAAGCTCTTGATCACTCAGTGATCCGAAAAACACGAGTTCTGGCGATGTCCAAATTTGATGCTGAGACGTACCCTTGCGAAGCATCTGATATGGGTTTGGGACGAACGTATCGAAAAATCGATCTGGATACTGGCAGGCAAGTCTAAGTTGTGTCGAATGATCGGGAATATTGCCGCTCTGGAAGTCACGGTAGAGTTCCCGTAACTCCGCACGGCTGATCCTTGTGCTACGCTCGGCAACACGGAGTGTTGGCCGCAGAACAGACCACCGGGCCAAAATCTGCTTTTCGAGATGCCGGTTAACCTCCAATTTCGCGTCGGCTAACGAGACCTCCTCCACGGTTGAAGGCACCGCAATCGGGTCATATTCCGGCAACGAGATTACAACGTTTCCAGGCTCTGCCTCCACAACCGGAAGTAGTACGCCTTTCCCGTAAAGCTGAAGCGGCTCGTTCTCAACAGGATCGGCTAGCAATGAAACGAACTTGAGAGCATCCGGCCCAGTCGGCGCGCCGGTAGAGCGAGAACCCGCATAGGTTCCCAATTTTTGGACCCACCTATCAACTTCGCTGAGTTGCATTCTGATGGCGGCGTCCCCTTTCAAGACCGGAATGGATCCCTTCTTAAGATCTGAATCGTAAGAGATGGCCTGCACATGGCTGGCAATTATCTGTCCTGAAGCTCCGAGGAGCAGAAGTTGATACTCGATCTCTTCGTCACTCAGGCGAAGCACCCGCAGAAGCGACCGGGAGATCCTTTCGGAGCTGGGTTTCGATGTCTTCGCGTTTAGGTAAGGCGGTAAAGCGGTTCGCCCGTACAATTTGTAAAGAAACCAACCTTCATTCTCAATCTTCAAGTTTTGCTTTGCCGCTTCTGAGGAACCTCGCTTTACAAACTCGTCCACCTGCTTCAGTCGTTCCGCGGAAACTAACTTGCTTTGAATGCCGAGCGCGCGTGGCTCTTCAGAAAAGGTTCGGAACTCCCCGACCGGAATCTTTGCTAGCCGCGCGGAGCCGATGTTCGTGAAGCTCTCGAAGACGGCAAGTCAGATTGGCGACGAAGCCAACATTTCATCTACGGTTTCGGACAGTCCGAATTCTTCCGCACCATCCTGCTTTTGCTGACTAAGAAATTGCTTGATTTCCCGAACGAGTTCTGCCGGAGACTTGATCGGCTTCGACTTTGCCGCTTCATACCGCCTTTGAATTTCTGCGCTGAGCTTCGCAGTTGCTTTCTCATGCCGTAGCACGTCTGCACGTTTACACTCCAGCATGTTCGCGTTGGTACGGGTCAAACGGAAGCCTGAAGACGTCGGAACCCATTCGGCGTCGATCGCCAGCGCAATATGTTTCATCAAGTCGCTCGCCGTCACGGCCCGTGCCCGAACGTAAACGACATCGTCGGCGACGGCCGGATCAAAATTAAGGTTCATGCCTGTGGCCTGAGCCAGCTGGGGCACGACTCGCTCTATGCGCTCGATTTCAACCTTAAAGTTCAGTTGTGACTGAGTGAGAAACAAAGCTGTAAAAACGGCCAGCACGCCGACATCATAGGACTCGATTGTTAGGGCAGCGTTAAGCTGGCGGAACGACCCAGATCAGGTAAATTGAATTCGTAGCCTCCGCTGAGAGATCCGGGGAGCCATTGGCAACCGGGGCCAGTTTCACAGCCATCGACGTCGGAGACGGGAAACCATCGATGAGCGAATCACTCAATAGCTTCGGCGCAAAATCGTCCCTTGAAGTCAACGGCAAATCCTACGGCATCTATCGCCTGAAGGCCCTCGAAGAGCAAGGCAAAAACATCCAGCGTCTGCCGTACTCGCTGAGAATCCTGCTCGAAAACCTGCTTCGCACCGAGAACAACAAAAGCGTTTTCGCGGCCGACATAGAAGCCCTCACAAACTGGGATGCGAAGGCCGAGCCCAGCAAAGAAATTTCCTTCACCCCGGCTCGAGTCATCCTGCAGGACTTCACCGGCGTTCCTTGCGTTGTCGACCTCGCTGCCATGCGAGACGCAATGGCAAAGCTTGGCGGAAATCCGGCAAAGATCAATCCTTTACAACCAGTTGAGTTGGTCATTGACCACTCCGTTCAGGTTGACGCCTTCGGAAGCGCCGCCGCCCTCACCATCAACCGGGACCTCGAGTTCGACCGAAACCAAGAGCGATACGAGTTCCTAAAGTGGGGCCAGAAGGCGCTGGATAACTTCCGCGTGGTTCCACCCAACACCGGCATCGTGCACCAGGTCAACCTTGAGCACCTCGCGCGAATCGCTTTCGCGAACCCAAAGACCGACGAGGTCTACCCAGACACCCTCGTGGGAACCGATAGCCACACCACGATGATCAACGGTATCGGCGTTCTCGGATGGGGAGTGGGTGGAATTGAAGCCGAGGCAGCCATGCTAGGCCAGCCGGTCACCATGCTCATTCCGCACGTCATTGGCTTCAAGCTCTCGGGCAAGATGCCAGAAGGCACGACGGCCACCGACTTGGTGCTCACCGTAACCGAAATGCTCCGCAAGAAGGGCGTGGTCGGCAAGTTTGTTGAGTTCTACGGCGAAGGATTGGCCAATCTTCCGCTGGCCGACCGCGCAACCATCGGCAACATGTCGCCCGAGTTCGGAGCCACCTGCGCCATCTTCCCGGTCGACCAGATCGCCCTTGATTACATGCGCCTTACGGGCCGATCTGAAGAGCTAATCTCGCTCACCGAGGCTTACTACCGAGAACAGGGCCTGTTCTGGGAGCCCGGAACGCCAGAGCCAGACTTCACCGACACGCTCGAACTGGACCTCGGCACCGTCGAGCCGAGCCTTGCCGGACCAAAGCGACCGCAGGACCGCCTCACACTCTCCCAAGCCAGCGGCAAGTTCTCCGAGTTCTTCGGCGACCAGCTGACATCGGTCGTTTCGACCGACTCCGTGCTCGCAGAAGTCGGTAGCGATGCGGAAGCCGTCGCAAACGCCGCCGCCCCGATGCTCACCCATGGAAGCATCGTTATTGCCGCGATCACGAGCTGCACGAACACGAGCAACCCGTACGTCATGGTCGCGGCCGGGCTTGTGGCAAAGAAGGCGATCGCCAAAGGCCTCACGAGAAAGCCGTGGGTCAAGAGCTCCCTCGCACCGGGATCACGCGTCATCACGGACATTTATGAGAAGTCGGGCCTGAACGTTCCGCTCGACACCCTCGGATTCAATGTCGTCGGGTACGGCTGCACCACCTGCATCGGCAACTCCGGACCATTGCCAACCGAGATCAGCAAGCGAATCAACGACGACAACCTCGTCGTGGCCAGCGTGCTGAGCGGCAACCGCAACTTCGAAGGTCGAATCAACCAGGACATCAAGGCCAACTACCTAATGTCGCCGCCGCTCGTTGTTGCCTATGCCCTCGCCGGCAGCATCCACGTCGACCTGAAGAACGATCCAATCGGCCTCGATCCAAACGGTCAACCGGTCTATCTCCGGGACATCTGGCCGAGCCAGGATGAGATCAACGAAGTGGTGCGAACCAGCGCCGATCGCTCGATCTTCGAGACCAACTACCGAGATGTCTTCAAGGGCGACGAAAAGTGGCAAGAGATCGAAGTGACTGGTTCCGACCTGTTCGCTTGGAACGCCGATTCCACCTACGTCCAGAACCCACCGTACTTCGTTGGAATGGACGCAACGGCGCCTGTGTCGGTACCTGACTTGGTCGGAATGACCGCGCTGGCGAAGCTTGGTGATTCCATCACGACCGACCATATCAGCCCCGCGGGCAGCATCAAGCTGAACTCTCCCGCTGGCCTGTATCTCACCGAGAACGGCGTCCCAGCTCACATGTTCAACAGCTATGGCTCGCGACGCGGGAACCACGAAGTCATGATTCGTGGCACCTTTGCGAACGTTCGCCTGCGAAATCAGCTCGCACCTGGCACCGAAGGTGGCTTTACCACCTACTTGCCAACCGGCGAAGTGACGACGATCTTCGACGCGAGCACCCGCTATCA
>CAMAPH010000058.1:0-13657 GCA_945859975.1 Chthonomonas calidirosea | reverse complement strand
ACGGGAACCCTTGACGTCCAGAACGGCCAGCTCAACCCGGGTGGGGTCGGAGCTTCGGCGGCGATCTTCAACCAGCAGCGCAACTACAGCACCAACCAGTCCAGCTACCTCGCGTCGCTGACCGGTCAGGCAATCAACATTTCCGATCCGAACAACATCAACGTTAACCTGAGCTCGAACACGGGCAACGGAAACCTGAAGGTTTACAACGTCAACGCTAGCCAGCTCAGCAGCCTCAGCACGCTGAACCTCAGCGGTGGAAACGGCAACGAGACCGTGGTCATCAACGTCACCGGAACCACGGTCAACTGGGGTTGGCAGGTCAACTACGCAAACAAGAACAAGCTTGTTTGGAACTTCGTCGACGCCACGAACATCACCGTTGCGAACCGCAACTTCGACGGTTCAATGCTCGCCGTGAACGCTACGGTCAACCAGTCCCAGAACATCCAGGGAACGATGATCGCAAAGTCGTGGGTCAACCGAAATTCGGCTGAGCTGCACTTCGGCAACCAGTACAAGTTCAACGGAAACCTTCCATCCGCACCAGTACCAGAGCCAGCCACCTTCCTCGCCCTCGGCGCAGGAGTCGCGGCGTTCATCCGCCGACGACGCTCGAACTAAGCTCTCCAGCCTCTGCGCCCGACCCAACTTGGGTCGGGCGCTTTTTTGTCTGGGTTTCCTGAAATTAGTGGGAACTCATTTGTACCGATCAGTACTGTAATCGTTGTCACTCGACAGGAAGAGGAAAACGAAGATGCAGTCAACCACCCTATTTCAACCACTCACTCTTGAAACCGCTCCCGAGAAGAGCCTTGATTCCCTGAAAGCAGTCAAAGGCGGCCTCGGCTTCATCCCGAACTTGTTCGCAACTTTTGCCAACTCACCTTCGGTCATCACCGGCTACTTGGCTCTCGACGAAGCCTACAACCAATCCGGCTTCTCCCCGGTCGAGCGACAGGTCATCCTGCTCGCCGTGAGCCTTGAGAACGAGTGCGGTTATTGCACCGCGGCGCACAGCACGATCTTGAAGAGCATGATGAAGGTCGACCCGGCAATCGTGAACGCTGTCCGCGCTGGCGAACCGGTTCCAAACGAAAAGCATCAGGCCCTGATCAACACCGTGCGGGAAATCGTCCGAGAACGCGGCTACCTCTCGACGGAAACCCGAGATTCCTTCCTCGCCGCCGGCTACACGCCGGCCAACCTGATGGAAATCCTCCTCGGCGTCGCCCTAAAAACGATCAGCAACTACCTAGACCACATCAGCCCCGCTCCCCTCGACGAAGCCTTCCAGCCGGAGGCGTAGGGTCTTTGTTAGACGAGAGTTTCTCCGCGTTCCAGTTCTCTACCGCCTGCGGCCAGAAGTCTTCGACCCCTCCCGGGGTCGGAGCAACGGCAGCGCTTCCAGGCATTTTCAATGCCTGGCTACCTTCTTTAATCCCTTCGGGATACTCAAAAGTAGGCTTTGGATGTAGTTTCAGCTCGAATGCATTGCGGCTAAGGTTCCAGTTCAATGCGACCTTGACTCGGGAAGTGAACTCCCATCCTGAGCCGCTTCGGGTTACTCGAAAGCAGGCTTTGGATGTGGTTTCAAGCTTTGAAATACGCAGAAATTAACGATCTTCTTTTCGAACCGGAATGAACTGAGCGCACTAGTCGGGCCCATGTCCAATTCTGGCAAGCCTGCCACATCGACGGTTCAGCAAGTAGTCGCTGAAATCGAATGTGGCCCGATACAAGTTATGGTTCGCTAGTCCCGATTCAACGTAACGAACCCGATTGGCGAACACCCTTTCCCCGATCCCGGAGGGATCAAGAAGGTAGCCAGGCATTGAAAATGCCTGGATGAGGTCCCGTCGCTCCCGACCCCGGAGGGGTCGAAGACTTACAGCCGACATCGTGAATCTCAAGTGTCATTCGAAATCACCAGGCTCAAAGGGAATGCCAGCCAATCGATACACATCCGACAACTCCTCAACGAGCGTCTTTTTCCGATGGTGCTCTTGTTGGTGACTGATGTATCTGACCATCATCGGAATTTCGTGCGCACTAACACCAAACGCACTGTAGCCCTGCTGCCAAGCAAAGCCTCGAGTTCGCTCATTCATCCAAATGGATGAGGTCTTTTTCGTTTCGCGTATCACATCAGCAAGACGATGCACCGGCTTCATGCCAAGCAAAAGATGAACGTGATCTTCAACCCCACCAACCGCTACTGGCTTGCAATCTAAAGACCTTAAGGTGCCGCCGATATAGCCGTGGACATCTTCAATGAGTTCAGGCGTTAACAGCGGTGCCCTATTTTTCGTTGCAAAGATGACGTGAACGTGAAGGCTCGAATGCGTTGTTGGCATGAAGCAGTACCCGTGAAAAGTATGCAAAGTTTGGCGTTCAGTTCCGGACGAACGCCAAACTTCAAGCTGAATTACAAATTGATTCTGGAGTCTTCGACCCGTCTGGGTCGAAAGCGAAATCGCTCTACCAGGCATTTTCAATGCCTGGCTACCTTCTTGATCCCTCCGGGATCGGGGAGAGGGTGTGCATCCGTTCGTGGTACAGAAGTCCGGCTTTCTCGTTAGTGAGAACTGAACAGAGGGGGGGTTCATTGGACCGCCCTCCTTTCCGGTGCGCATCCTGCACTACCGGCCCAAATTTCGAGTATCCCGGAGGGATTAAAGATGGTAGTCAGGCATTGAAAATGCCTGGATAGGGCAGTGTGACCGCCGACCCCGGAGGGGTCGAAGACTTATTGTTGCGACTGAAGGCATTGGGATGCCGCACGCTAAAACCATCTATTTGTTCTGAACAACCTTCGCTCTCAAGTTGTGGTGCAAAAATGCTCTCAATACCTAGCCGAATCGGCAGCAGATCCCGGAGGGATCAAGAAGGTAGCCAGGCATTGAAAATGCCTGGAACGCTCGCATCGGAACCGACCCCGGAGGGCTCGAAGACTCGACACGCCATGGGTAATCGCAGAAGTGCCCCTGATGCCTCGACCGCTCATTTCTATCGAATCGTTACTTCTAGTCTTCGACCATCGAGGGGTCAAAGACCGTTCTTTTTCTGAAGGAGTGCCGGCAAGAGAACCCCGTTCACCACGCGAGAAGGTATCATTTCAGGTTCGGAGGTCGGGAGTCTTGCCAGAGGCAGGACGTTGGAACCGATTTTAGAATGCCAAAAGCAAAGCAGAACATTCGCACAAACCCTCATTCGCCTCGTTACCTCGCCGTCGCCGAAAAGGTCGACAAAGATACGCAGCTCGATTTCACCGCTGCCCTCGGCCTGGTAAAGCAGACCGCAACCGCCAAGTTCGTCGAAACCATCGACATCAGCGTCGTCCTCGGAATTGACCCGAAGAAGAGCGACCAGAACGTGCGCGGTATCACCAACTTGCCACACGGAACCGGAAAGGTCCGAAAGGTTGCCGTCCTCGCTAAGGGAGACCTCGCCAAGGCTGCGGAAGACGCAGGCGCCGACACCGTTGGAGACGAAGACCTGATCGCTAAGATCCAGGGCGGATTCCGCGACTTCGATGTCCTTCTCGCAACGGAAGAAATGGCTCCGCAGATCGGTAAGGTCGGACGAATCCTCGGCCCCCGAACGCCGAACAAGCGAAACGGAACGGTTACGAACAACATCGCTGCCGCCGTTCGCGAAATCAAAGCCGCTACCCGTGTTGAATACCGAGCCGACAAAGCCGGCGTTGTCCACATGGCCATAGGAAAGGTGAACTTCACCGACGAGCAGCTTCTTGAGAACTTCAAGGCCGCCCTCGGTGCGCTCATCAAGGCTAAGCCTTCGTCCGCAAAGGGTCGCTACATCCGAACGCTCACGATGAGCAGCACGATGGGCCCAGGCGTCCCAATGGACCCAACCCTCGCCGGCAAGCTCGCCGCCTAATTCGAAATCCAAAAGCCCGGCAAGGATCAATCTTTGCCGGGCTTTTTTGCGCCTACTCCGCTGGCAATGGCGCGAACAGGTCGACGATGTTCCCGTCTGGATCCAAAACCTGCGCGTACCGCTGACCCCAAAACGCGTCCCAAGGTTGCTTGTGCGCTTCAAAGCCCGCCGCGATCACGCTCGCAAACCGCGCGTCAACATCGGCAACCGAATCGCACAAGAACGCCAGACCCATTCGGTATCCGGTCGGCGCCGTCCAATCAGGATCGATCTGCTTGACCATGTCGATGTGGTTCCAACTCAGCCGAACTCCGCCGTCTAAGGTCACTTCGTGGTACGGACTGCCATCGCCGTCCGGAATCTCTAATCCCAACGCTCGGTAAAAAGCAACGGATCGCTCGATGTCATGAACGACGATCCCAATCATGTCAAGTCTTATAGACATGCGTCTACTATAACCGATTCAAATCCGGATGGCAAGTCACTGAGCGGCGCGGGTTACTAAGCGGCGCACATCTTCCCACGCGCCCTGCAAATCGCTCACCAATGGCGATTGTGCCCGAGCGATCGTCACCTGATCGAGGTCCAAATCCGCGATCAAAAGGTGCGGATCGGCCACCGGCGCGGCACCAATCGTCTCGCCAAACGGGCCAATGACCATCGAGCCACCTATGAATCCTTTCCCGCCCTCGAACCCGACAAGTTGCGCGCTGACGACGTAAACCGAATGCTCTTCGGCCACGCCTCGGAAGAGCCGCTCGTACCGCTCGTGGTTCTCAATCCGCTCGCCTCGGAAACCTCGGGCCGGGCTCGCCGCCGGGACCAAGATCACCTGCGCGCCGTTCACCGCACAAAGGGTCGGCATGATCGAGTGCCAAATGTCCTCGCAAATGAGGATCGCCATTTTGCCAAATCGCGTTTCAAAAACCGACAAGTCACGCCCTCGCGAGACGAAGCGTTCCTCATCAAAAACGCCGTAGGTCGGCAAGAAGAACTTTCGGTAAACCGCCACCGGGCGGGTTCCGTAATTGGTCATCTCAAGGTAGCAGGCGCTGTTGTAGAGAATCCCTTCCGCCGCCTCATAGAAGCCAAGCGCGACGTCGATTTGCCGGGTCAGCTTGCCTTGTAGCCTTTCTCGCAGCCCTCGGGCCAGGGCCTCGGCCGAGAGGGACGCCTCGATGACGCCACCCTCAAGGAAGTATCCGCTCGTGGCCGTTTCTGGGAACAGCACCAGGTCAACGTTTTCGTCCTGGCATTGGAGAATGATCTCGGAGATCGTATCGAGGTTCGCCGAAACCTCCGCCTTTTTGGGTGCAAACTGCGCACACGCCACCTGAAAACGCATGAATTCAGTTTAGTTCAGAGCTAGAATTCGGTGTGGCGCACGTGGACGACTTTTCCCGGAAGGAACTGAATCGGCTGATCGAGCCGACCGCCGAGGATTTACAAGCCGGTCCCAGCTACGCCATCCATACCGCAGTACTTCTCGGTCACGACTACGATCGATGCGTCGATTTGCAGCGGGAATTTGACTCCGAGGAAATGCAAAAACTCCTGGCCGCTCGATTCCGAGAAGAGCGCCAGTCACTCAAGATTGCAGCTTTCGTCATCACCGGAATTTTGCTAACCATTGCCGGGATTTCTTGGGCCATACGGAAAGAGTTCGCGCTCTTGGAGTTCCTTCTTGTTGCCGCAGCGTTGAGCGTCTGGCCATTGCTAAACAAGGAGTTTCAGGCTCAATCAAAGTTCGAAAGTTGGAAGCTGCCCGACTTCCGACTTTGGCTCGTTGCAGATATTTTTCAAACGGATGCTTTGTTCAGCGACTGGTTCGCACGTAACAGAGGAAATCTTCGAGCCGACCCTTGCGCTGAAATCAGCGAGACCACGGGTCTGCCTAGAATCACGGTTCAAACACTTTACGCCCAGTTCCGCATGCGCCATCCCGACGAAATTGGGCAGTGGATTCGCTCTGGGCTTCGCAACCGAAGCCCAGAAAAGCTATAGCAGAATCCTAGCCAACAATCGGCCGCAGAACCCGGAACGCCCAGTCCGCAAGCGTCGTTTTCCCGGTCGAAAACGGATTCCGGGGGTCGGGAATCGATGGCGCGCCGCGCATGGCGCGGAACATCTGCACGTAAGGCTCGGCCACGGCTTCGCTGCCACCCGTTGCCATGAAGCCCGCCTTCGTATCTTCGTCGGAAGCTTCGACGAACTGAACCGACTTACCAATCCCTGAAGAAATAGCCGCCGTTGCCTGAAGGAACGAAAGCCGCTCCGGCCCGTGAATCAACTGCGTCTCGGTTCCAGTCCAATTCCGCGCCAGCAATCGAAGCACCGCAACTTCTGCGATGTCCGACGTTGCGACAAAGTTCGTGACCGTTTCACCCGGAACGGCCTGGAAGATGTGGCCGCTCCGAATCGGCTCGACTTGCCAAAGGAAGTTCTCATAGAAGAAGCCCGGGCGCAGGTGGAGCACGTTTCCTCCTAGAGTGTCGAGAGTAAGCTCCGAAGCCGCAACGGCATCAATCAGCCCGAGGCCGTGACGGAACTGGGCGCCGTCCGAACTCAAGTGCACGATGTGCGGCGCAGTCGTCCGTTTCGCCGCATCAACGAGCGTCTGGGCGAACCGAGCGTAGTCTGCAAATGGGTCTTGCGAGCCGTAGTTCGGCGGCGTCAACCAGAAGATAGAGGAAGCTCCCTCAATCGCCCGAGCGACAACTTCCACGTCATCCGAAGCACCTTGGAACACTTGGACGTATGGCAAAACGTCGGCCGCGAGGCGGGACGGATCGCGAACGATGACCGACGGACGCTCGCCCGCGCGGATCAAACCGCGAACAACTTGACTGCCAATTTGGCCGGTTGGGGTGGTGACAACAATACTCATCTCAAGTATTATCAACCCACATGACCGGACGATCTACGTCGGATAAACCGAACAACATGGCCGATCATCCGGACTTGTTTCTGCTCGACCAACTGATGACCTCGCTCAAAATCGATAGTGAAGTCGTCGGTCGAGTGATCACTTCGGAACCTCTCGGCATCGCCTTCGACCCCAAAGTCGACCGGGCGAAGATCATGTTTGTCTTTCAGGGCTCGGTGCTGCTAGAAGCCGCCGGCCGGTTCCATGTCCTAGAAGAAGGGGACTTTGCCCTCTGCCTCGCGCCAATCTTCACCTCCGTCAGAACGAAGCCGGGAATCGACGCCATCCCGTTCTCCGAATTACTCGCCAAGAGCAATCAACTGTGCCGTTCGGGCCTCGTGTATCAAGTGGGCAACACCGTACCGACTCACCAGTATTTGACCGGGCTGGTCCAGGTTCGGAACCTGCAGAGCCACCCGCTGATCCGCAGCTTGCCCGATGCCATCATCGTCCGCCGAGATTCCGGCGCTGAACCCATTCGCGAACTCCTGGCGCGAATCACGGAGGAGACCGAAAGCATCCGCCCGGGCAGCCGGCCGATCGTCAACCGCCTTCTCGATGCCGTCATCATGCACGCCATCCGCAGCTATGCCCTATCCGATGGCGGATGGGCTGGGTTCTTGGGCGATCCGGAAATTGGCCGCGTGGTCGCGAGAATCCATGCCGACCCTGGCGCCGATTGGACGCTTGTGAACATGGCGAAGCTCGCGGGGCTTTCTCGTTCCACCTTCGCGGACCGATTCAAAAAGACGGTCGGGCAAGCGCCGATGAGCTACCTCACCAGTTGGCGAATGCACGTTGCCGTTCAGCGCCTACAAGTGCGCAACCTCACCGTGAGCGCCGTCGCCGCCGAGGTTGGCTACGAATCCGAATCCGCGTTCTCGCGCGCCTTTCATCGGGAAGTCGGATATCGACCAGGACACGGGCGCCATTTGAGCCTATCCGAGACGCGATAGACCCAAAAATCTTGGACTCGGAACCAGACCTTGCTAAAATGTCTCCGTGTCACGCCTTGAGCAATATGGTGAAGATGATCTTGAGCAGATTCTAAAGATCGCCTCCCGCCGCATGCCCACCGCCACCGGAGCCGACAATCGCCAGCGCTTGCTGGCCATGGCCGATGAGCTCGGGATTTCTCCCGCCGATTTAGAAGCGGCCGAGCTGGAGTACGCCCAAACAAAGAGCTCGAAAGAAGAACGCGCCCTCTTCGATGCCGAGCGACGAAACGGTTTCCTTCAGCACCTCTTGCCGTTCGTACTGGTTAACCTTTTTCTCGCCTTCCTCAGCCTTCGCAAGGGAGATTTTTGGTTCCTGTTTCCGCTGTTTGGCTGGGGAATCGGCATTGTGAGCCACGCCGCAATCGCCTTGGGCAATGGTCCTGCCGTCGAAGCCGCCTTCCAAGACTGGCGAAAAACCCGCGCCAAGATTGATCAGCTCAACGTAAGTCACAACGTCGAAGCCGTCATCGACGATTTCGTGAGCACCTACAAACTTCAGTACACGCCCGCGCCTAAAGTCGACACCATCGCCTACCTGCGGAAGATCACGGGTCTGGGGCTGAAGGATGCCATGGACGCGGTGGACTACTATTCCAATCGCCACCCTGGGTCCATCATTTAGCGGCCCAATCGCTGGGGTCTAATACAGGAATGAGCGACGCTGCGTCATTGCCGCTTCCACAGGTTCGTTGGGACCTATCGGTGCTTTTTTCTGGCCTAGAAGACCCTGCTATTCAAGCCACCTGGACCGAAGCCCGGACCAAGTGCGAAGCGTACGCCGAACGGTATCGCGGCAAGATCAACGACCCGAGCCTCACCGCCGCAACCCTCGCCGGATCCATCCGCGAGCTTGAAGCGATCTCCAACGAAATCGCAAAGCCGCTTTCCTACGCCAACCTACTGTTCAGCACCGATTCGGCAAACGCCCAGATTGGCGCGTTCATGCAGAAGCAGCGCGAACTCGCCACCGAGCTGAGCGTCCTCACCCTCTTCGCCGAACTCGAACTTCAGAAGGTCGATTCCGCGATCATCGATCCTTTGCTCAGTGATCCCGAGGTTGCGCCTTACCGCCACTTTATCGAAGCCAGCCGACGCTACCAGCCCTACCGTCTTTCCGAAGCGGAAGAAGTCATCCTCGAAGAAACGGCAAATACCGGCTCCCGCGCGTGGGTGCGTCTGTTTGAAGAAGTCACCACCAACCACGTTTTCACCCTTCAGCTGCCCGGCGAAGAGCCCAAATCGGCGACCGAGCAGGAAGTCTTAACGCTCCTTCGCGATGCGGATCGCGGCAAGCGACTCGCCGCTGCGGAATCCCTCACCGCCGGACTTCATGAGCTGAACCGGACTATCACGTTTATCTACAACAACCTGCTCCAAGACAAGGCCGTCGACGACCGGCTGCGAAAGATGGAAGAGCCCGAGACTAGTCGGCACCTTTCCAACGAGCTCGACTCCGAAACCGTCAACCTCGTCATGCGGCTCTGCCGCGAAAATTACGGCCTCGTTGAGCGGTACTACCTCGTCAAGCGCGACGCACTTGGGCTCGAAGAACTCACCCACGTTGACCGCTACGCTCCGTTGTTTGAATCCGAAGCGCCGGTGGAATGGCCCGAAGCAAAGGAGATCGTCCTCGATGCCTTTGGCCAGTTCAGCCCGACCCTCAAGGACCGCGCTGCTGAGTTCTTCGACAAAAACTGGATCGATGCCGAGCCTCGCAAGGGCAAGCAGGGCGGTGCGTTCTGCTCCTACGTCACCCCCGACACCCACCCGTTCGTGTTCCAAAGCTACATGAACCGGATGGATGACGTGATGACCCTGGCCCACGAGCTTGGCCATGGCGTCCACGCTTCGCTCAGCCGAGGGCAAAGCTATTTCAACTTCCACGGCACCCTCCCCCTCGCCGAGCTCGCCAGCACCTTTGGCGAAATGCTTGTCTTTGAGAAGTTGGTTGCGAAGGCGAACTTAGAGGATAAGTTGGCCCTCTATGCCGATAAGGCCGAGGGGATTTTCGCTACCGTTTTCCGCCAAGCCGCGATGTTCTCGTTCGAGCAAAAGTGCCACCGAGCGCGACGCGAAACCGGCGAACTGTCATCCGAGCAATTCGGGGAAATCTGGCAAGCCGAGCTCCAGGCGATGTTCGGTAGCAGCGTTACCATGGGCGATCAGCACAAGCAGTGGTGGAGCTACGTCGGCCACTTCTTCTTCGCTCCGTTTTACGTTTACGCGTACTCGTTCGGCGAACTGCTCGTGCTCTCTCTTTACGAGAAAGCAAAGCAAGAGGGCCCGAGCTTCGAAGCGAAGTACCTCGAAGTCCTGCGTCTCGGAGGTTCAAAATCGCCTGATGAGCTCATGGCGATTGTCGGCGTAGACCTCCACTCCCCCGAGTTCTGGCAAGGCGGCTTCGCGGTGATCGAGCGGTTTGTGAGCACGTTCGAAGAACTGTGGACGGAGCATTCGAAGGCAACTTCCTAGATTCTGGGCCGCACGCAGAACTTAGTGGGAACGAAACCTTAACATCCGAGAATCACTTTCTTCGCGCATGATTCAACAATCGGCGTAATGTAAAGGTGGCGGGGCTAAGACTCTACTGCCCGAGTGGGGTCGCTCTTCTTTACACCGGAAATCTTCGGCCAAAGGGCATTGTGCTTCCTTCATCTCCAGACGGCGCTCGCATCTACACCACGGATGGCTCTGTGCCGGGGCCATTGCCAACATACGTTCCTGTCAACACAACCGTAATCGGAATTTCCTTATGAAAAGTGCTCACTCCATTCCCGCGTTAACTCTGTTGCTAATTGCTGGCTGCGGCGGCAGCACTGATACTTCGCTCCCCAGACGAGATCTGTTCGTGGTCAATGGTAGTGGCGACGACAGAAGATTTTTTCTGGATGGAGTTCGGTTTGACGATGTAGACGTCAGCGAACCGTTCGGGCCATTTCCACTGCAACCGGACGATTTGAGCATCAGTTATCAAGGAGTGAGTGAAACGACACCTGCAGACCAAACGATACCGGCAGGGTTCGGAACATTCATCCTCTTTGATGCAAACTACGCGGCTTCCATTGTTCCTTTTACTCGACGCTATGTAATACGTCAGTTGCCAAACCCAGCAGCTTCCGGGGTTCAACTTTTTGCATACGGTGAGTTAATTCCCGAGCCCCTCCGTGATTACCGTGGACCCATTGATCTCTATCTATTACCGCCGGGACAACGCCCGTCCGATGGCGTGCCGTTTGCCACGAACGTAACGTTGCAATTGGAAACGCCTTACGTCCAGAACCTCTCTGCTGCGACCGGCAAATGGGTGATCTGGGCAACCCGACCCGGCTCACCCGCAAACACCCTCTTCAAAACGGTTCAGCTTGAACGAAAAGACGGCACAACGATCCTGCTACAGTCCAGCACAGCATACGCCGCCATCTTCCTCGATCATCGTTGAGCAGTAACTTTGCAAGAGTTTCTGCATCAAAGGTCTACTCCGCCGCTTCCGCGAAGCCTTCACGCAACGCGGTTCGCAACTCCGCCTTACGCTCCGCTGGCAGCAGGGCGGCGTTGACGGCGTTTTGCATGAGGCTAAACACCATGTCTTCCGTCAGCTCAAACTCGCGGCAAACGCGGATCCACTCCTCCGTGAGCGACGTGCCGAACATCGGCGGGTCGTCGGAGTTGATCGTGACGTTCATTCCCTCGTCCAGCATTCGCGGAAGCGGGTGCTCGGCAAGCGACGGATAGACGCCGAGGCAAACGTTGCTGGACGGGCAAACTTCGAGCGGAGTTTGGTTTTGAACCAAGTACTTCACCAACTCGGGGTCTTCCACACACCGGACCCCGTGCCCAATGCGCTTGGCGTGGGCTAACCGAAGCGCTTCCCAAATCGACTCCGGCCCGACCGTTTCCCCGGCGTGGGCGACCACCGGAATCCCGAGCGCTTGGGCTTCTTCAAACACGGGCGCATACAGTTCCGTCCCAAGTCGTTCCTCTCCCGCAATCCCGAGGGCACAAACCCCGTGCCCCAAACCTTCCTTCACCCAGCCCAAAACCTCCTGCGCGCGCTCCAGCGAGTCGCCACGCACGATGTCGATGATGATCTGCGCCTCCGTCCCAAGGTCCGCGCCATACGCCAGTCCCCGCTGCAACGCGGCAAACTGATCTTTCCAGGCGAGCCCGGCATACTTTTCGATGGTCGAGACCGTGTAGGTGAACTCCGAGTACAGCACGTTCTGCCGCGCTTGTTCTTCCAAAAATTCACGCGCGAGAAGCTCCAAATCATCGGCCGTCCGAATGCACTTCGAAACCTCCACGTACACCTCGACAAAGTGGGGGAAATCTCGAAAGGCATACCACGCCTGGAGCCCTTCCACCGTGTCGGCCGGGAGCGAGATGCCGTTGCGCGCCGCGAGTTGTAAGACGGTTTCTGGCCGAATCGACCCCTCGAGGTGTACGTGGAGCTCTACCTTCGGGATTCTCGCCAGAAATTCGGGACTCATGCCGTCATTCTACAGAAACGGCGGGTAAGACTGAGTTGCGCATACGCGTTTTGGAGAGCAACATGATTAGAACCGCATCGGCCGTTTGGAACGGCAACCTAAAAGAAGGCCACGGCACGCTCACGTCCCCATCCACCATTCTCAACGGCACGCCTTACTCGTTCAAAACCCGATTTGAAGACGCTCCCGGCACGAATCCGGAAGAGCTGATCGCCGCCGCCCACGCGGGCTGCTTCAGCATGGCCTTCTCCGCCCAACTCGGCGAGCGCGGAATCACCCCAGAGTCCATCTCCACCACTGCCGCCGTCACCATGGAAGAGCTCACCCTCACCCGAAGCGTGCTCACCTGCACCGTGGTCGCAACCGGCGCCGATGAAGCCCTCATTCAAGAAGCCGCAAAGGCCGCCGAAGAAGGCTGCCCCATCAGCCGCGTGCTCGACCTCGACATCACCCTCGACCTCACCGTTCAGGTCTGATCCGAACCTAGCTCGCCTCTCCTCCGTACTGAATCTTATGCTGCGAACAAAGAAGGAAGAATCTGCGGAGGAGCTGGCCCTAAAGCTGTACGAGCAAGACCGCGAAGCGGCGCAGCAGAAGCAGGCCGAGGAAGCAGCCTTCGCCGAAATCGAGGTTCCGGTTGAATACTTGCAAAAGGCGCGGACGCAGATCGCCGCCAAAAAGGCTGGAAACAAAAACCAAATTGTCATCGCGATCTTGATCGCGTTCGCAATTGCCCTCGCCCTAACGTCTATCCTGCTCATTGGGCAGCCTCCCGCACCCGCGCCGCCCGTCGTGATTCCGAAGCAAACCGCCTGGTTGCTAGAGACCAGCCCCGGGGCCGAGGCGACTACCTCCGTTGATGCCCAAGGATTCACCGAACTCCAAGTCGTCAAGTTTGGCAAGGAAGAACGGTACTTTGCGACGCTTAGATATCCGTCCGAGCCGATCGAAACCCGCGGCCTAAGCAAGGTCGTGGTCAAGGCTCGCGGAACGTTGCCGAAATTCCGGCTCCGCCTCATGCAAGGCACCGACAGCTATCTCACGCCGCCGTTCACCCTCAATCCCGTCACCAGACAATACGAGTTCCCGCTCAGCCAACTGCAGCACACCCGCCCCAGTAACGGCGGCAACACGAATCTCGGCTTCGGCAAGCCCGACCGGATTGATGTTCTGCAAGTTCAAACCGGCGTCTACGTCAACCCACGCGACGCCAGCGGAACCCTGACCATCGAATCGATCAACGTCAACTAGTCGACGCGGACCCGGAAGATTTCGCGCTGCTCGTTCGAGATGAGCACCGTGCGGTCATCCTCGAATCCAATGGCTTCGCACTGCTGCGCTTT
>CAMAPH010000057.1:0-13840 GCA_945859975.1 Chthonomonas calidirosea | reverse complement strand
TCAAGGTGCCGAAGACCGGAAGGTTGATGGACTTGGTCGATTTCGAGAGTCGGACCGCCGCGAGGATCGCAATCGGCGGCAAGCACGGCATCACGTAGTGGACGAGCTTTGCCCCGCTCAGCGAGAAGAAAAGGAAAATGATGATCGCGTAAGCCGTCAGGTACCGCTCGGTTTCATCCGATTCACCGCGCTTTCGGTAGGCATAGAACAGCCAAGGTCCCGCGCCAAGAAGGATCACCGGGATGAAGTACAGGTAAGCCAGCGGATTCTTCCAGGTGTGCGCTTCGTCTCCGCCGGTGAACCGCTGAAGGTTCTGCTCGATCAAGAATTTCTGGACGAACTGGTCTCGATTGATCAAGTAAGCCGGGAGGTACCAAGACGCAACCGCAAGCGAAAAGACGACGAGCGCAAGCAGCCAGCCACCTTTGAGCCCAGCCCGTTTTTCCGGCAAAGCGGCATAAACCCAGATTGCGATCGGGATCCAGAGCAGGACACCAACCGGCCCTTTCGCGAGAACACTCAGTCCAAGCCAAAGCCCAAACTTCCATCGCTGATTTGGGGCAGACATCGAGTTCCAGAACCCCAAAAAAGCCCCGGTCAAGCAAAGTAGCAACACCGGATCCGTCATCATCAACTGTCCGGGAATCGCGAAAAGGAGACAGCTTCCCAGGACGAGTGGCGCAACTTGGCCGGCGTCCTCGCCGAAGTGCTTCTCAGCAAACTTCCGGATGATCCAGAGCGTGCCTAAGCTGCAGAAAACGCTGGGCAGGCGAGGGCCTACAAACTCACCGAAGAACATCAGTGATGGTTTGGCGAGCCAGTAGAGAAGGATCGGCTTTTCAAACCATGGCTGCCCCGCATAGTACGGGGTGATCCACTCGCCACGCCGATTCATTTCCGAGACGACCGCGCCGTAAAAGCCTTCGTCAAGGTCGAAGAGCCCGGTGAACCAGAAGCCCGCCATGGGCAAAAGGGCGAGCAAAACGTACGCCCATCGCTCACGGAATTGATTTGCCAAGGTGCCCAATAGGATATTCCGAATTTGGCTCGGCGGTACCCTCAAGGAATGGAAGACATCCTGAACGGACTCAAATTTGACTCAAATGGCCTCATCCCCGCCATCGTTCAGGACCATGAGAACGGAGAAGTACTCATGATGGCCTGGATGAACCGCGAGGCGGTGCAGAGAACCATCGAGACCAAACGAGCCACGTTCTGGTCCCGGTCGCGCCAGAGTTTCTGGATCAAAGGCGAAACCAGCGGCCACGTCCAGCACGTGAAGCGCGTTTCGGTGGACTGTGATCAAGACACCCTGTTGCTGCAGGTGGAGCAAGTCGGAGCGGCGTGCCACGAGAACTTCCGGTCGTGCTTCTATCGGGATGTTTCGGAAGACGGCTTGGCCGTCAATGCCGAACGGGTGGCTTAGTGCTGGAAAGCCTGATGGTCGCGCACTGTGATCGGTTGATCATCGTGGCCATCGCATTTATCGTCCTGGGGCTCTTTCTGATGCGTCGGCCCGATCCGGTCGGGTCATTCGGTTGGATGACCATCGGATGGAGCGTCGTGAACATCCTCATTGCGCTGCCGGGACGGATTAATCCGAAAGTTGATCCAAAGACAATTGATGATTTGCTCGCGTTCAATCTTGGTCTGAACGTGGCCTATGTCGCGGTTGGCATCACCTTGTTGGTGCTCGGCAACCCCCGCGTTCGTGGAGCGGGGATTGCCGTGATCGTTCAGGGAATCAACCTGCTGGTGCTTGACGGCTATCTGTACAGTAAGATCGTCAGCGGCTGAAGCGGTATTTGATCGTCACGCTTGCTCCGAGTTCAACCTGACCGGCTTCAATGGGGGCTCCATCTCTCATTTCCATTGCCGCTGCCTTGAACTGCATCGGATATGGGTTCGAATTCGATCCACCTTCTGTGACTTGCACGATCTCCGTGATGGTGACACCGAGTGCTTCGGCGAGCGAATCGGCCTTGCTCTTTGCGTCCGCGACGGCGTCCTTAAGGGCGGCGGCACGAGCTTTCTTCGGGTCTTTTAGCCCGAACGAGATGCCGTTGAGATTGGTGGCTCCAGCATCGGTGGCCGCATCCACTACATCGCCAGCCTTCGCGATGTCATTGACCGTGACCGTGATCATGTTGCTGGCCTGGTAGCCGATGGTCTTGCCGGTTTGGTTCGATTGCGGATAAAGCGAGAGCCCGCTAGTTTGAATAAGCTTTCGGTCGCCCACAACTTTGAGAACGGCATCGCGAATCGCTGTTGCGGTCTTGTTGACGGAATCTTGCGCGGCCTTCGCGGTGCTGCTCTGTTTTGAAATTCCGACGCTGACGATGGCCATATCTGGGTCGGTTTTGGCTTGTCCGTCGCCTGACACGACGATGATGTTTTTCTCTTCTGGTGCGTTCTGCTGCATGGGGGGAATCGCCTTCGTGCTGATTACCAGTAGCCCAACGGTGAGGAGGGCAAGGATTTTGCTTGTTGAGTTCACATCGGTTAGGTGTTTCACCTAGTCCAAGTTGTTCAAAGTTTTTTTGGCAGCAGTCGAAAGGTAGCCTATCGGCATGGCTAAGAAGGCGCTAATTGTATGGGGTGGATGGGATGGACACGAACCGGAGGCGGTGGCAGACCTGTTCGCCGAGATCCTGCGAGCGGAGCAGTTTGAAGTGAAGGTTTCCGACACGCTCGATGCCTTTTTGGATGTTGACTTTGTCAAATCTCAGAATCTCATCGTGCCGGTTTGGACGATGGGCTCGATTACTGGTGAGCAAAGCGCCTCGGTGACTTCCGCCGTTGCCGAACATGGCGTAGGCATCGCCGGAGCCCACGGTGGCATGTGCGACTCGTTCCGAAACGACACCGAGTGGCAGTTCATGACCGGTAGCCAGTGGGTTTCGCACCCAGGCAACGATGGACTCCGATACTACGTTCACTTCGATCGAACCAACCCGCACGAAATTTCCGCGGGTTTGCCGGACTTTGAGGTCGTCAGCGAGCAGTACTACCTCCACGTCGATCCGGGCGTGAACACCTTAGCCTACTGCAATTTCCCGACCCCAGGCGCGCCGGGACGACACGTTCAGAACCCTTGCCGAATGCCGCAGGTTTACACCAAGTGGTACGGCGAAGGACGAGTCTTCTACAACGCCCTCGGCCACCAGAGAGTAGTTCTCGAAGCCGAAGTTCCGCGAGAACTCATGCGACGTGGGTTCCTTTGGGCCGCTTCGTAGGGCCGTTTTGCCAAGCTAGCTGATAAATCCGGTTTCTAATCGGCTAGCTTCGGTATCTTCCGGAAGAGCATTCTAATGACAAATCCTTCCCGTACCCTAACCCCCGCCGCCCGTAAACTCACGATGGTCGCCGGTGAGAAGTTTCATCAGGGGTTAAGTTCCCTCGATTCGGCCGAACATCCGCAGGCGGAAATGCTGAAATCGGCGATGGATGTCGCAAGATTTGTTTTTGCGGACGGACGCTGGAAAAATCGGTCGCGACAATTGCTTGAGAATTCAAAGCTTAACAAGTCGATCTTGGCCACGGAAACTCGCAGTATCAAGGTCCAGGGTGGATACGATCTTGGTGCGCCGGAAGTCGGCCTGCTTCTAGAAGCAGTTTTGGACATCTACCAGAGCAACTCATACGACACACGATCCTCACGACGCGTTGCCTCTCTTTACGAGATGGTTGTCGCCGGATTCCAAGCCCGCTAACCAAGCTGCCCTTGACAAAAACTGGGACCTTCGCAACCCGAAATTGAAGGTCCCCGTTCTAATCTCGGAGGCGCAACGCGCCAACGAGACCCGTTCGATGCGGAACGACGCCCCGGTGGTGGTGGTGCCGCACACGTATGCTTTTTGCACAAACCATAGCCCCAGAAACCCTGATCTCTTTCTGGTGGATTCTCATCTTCCCGATCCTTATCTTTGCCTTCAAACCCGTACTGCGGGTGCTCTTCGGGATGGTCATCGTCCCCGAAGACCGAATTGGCATTGTCACCAAGAAGTTCGCCCTAAGCGGGGCGCATCGCGAGCTGCCGGACGGCAGAATTCTCGCGACCCAAGGCGAGGCTGGTATTCAGGCTCGTACCCTGGCACCTGGCCTGTACTGGATGATGTGGCCCTGGCAATTTTCCGTTGCCATGGCGCCGTTCACCGTGGTGCCGGAAGGCAAGATTGGCCTCGTTCTGGCGAATGACGGAAACGAGTTGCCGACCGGAAACATCCTTGCTCGCAAAGTTGAATGCGACAACTTCCAAGACACCGTCCGGTTCCTGGATGCCGGTGGCCAAAAGGGTCGCCAAACCCACGTGCTGACCTCAGGTACTTACCGAATCAATACCCTGGCCTTCACGGTATCGCTTCATAACATCACCGTCATCAACGAAAACATGGTCGGCATCGTGACGGCTCTGGACGGCGCGCCGATTCGTAAGGGCCAGATCGCTGGTGAGCAGATCGACGGCCACAACAACTTCCAAGACTTCGACAAATTCTTGGCCCTCGGCGGCAACCGTGGTTTGCAGCCGCAGGTGATCCTGGCCGGTAGCTACTTCATCAACCATTGGGGACTTCAGATTGAAGAAATCCCGATGACCGACGTTCCCATCGGCTACGTGGGCGTCGTGATTTCGTACATTGGCGAAGACGGCGAGGACGTGACGGGCGAGCACTTCCGCCACGGAAACATCGTGGAGAAGGGCTACCGCGGCGTGTGGGTAGAACCACTCGGACCCGGCAAGTACCCGATCAACAAGTACACGATGAAGGTGGAACTGGTCCCGACAACCAACCTAGTCTTGAACTGGGCGAACGCGCGAACGGAATCGCACGCGCTCGACAAGCATCTGTGCACGATCACGGTTCGCAGTAAGGACGGATTCCCTTACAACCTCGACGTGTCGCAGATCATCCACGTGCCGGCCACCGAGGCGCCGAAGGTCATCGGACGGTTTGGCAGCATGGTGAACCTGGTGTCGCAGGTCTTGGAGCCGACGATTGGAAACTACTTCCGAAACTCGGCGCAGGATAGCGATGTCATTAGCTTCCTTAGCACCCGAAAGGAGCGTCAGGCGTCGGCCAAGGAGCACATTCGCGCGGTGTTGGATGAGTACAACGTCAACGCGGTGGACACCTTGATTGGCGACATTGTGCCGCCGGAAGCGCTCATGAAAACCCTGACCGACCGAAAGATCGCGCAGGAAGAGCAGAAGACCTACGAGACCCAGCGAATGGCGCAAGAGCAGCGCCAGGGCATGGAAAAGGAAACCGCCATTGCCGACATGCAGCGCGAGATCGTGAAGGCGCAGCAAAGCGTCGAGATTGCCCAGCGCACGGCAGATGCCACGGTTAAGAAGGCGGAAGGTGACGCGACGAGTCTGAAGCTGCAAGTCAGCGCGGAGTCGGAAGCCACCAAGCTGCGAGCCAATGCTGACGCCGAGGCGACCCGAGCCAAGGGTTCGGCCGCTGCCGACGCGACGCGGTTCACTGCCGGTGCTGAAGCCGAGCGCATCTCGAAGACAGGTGTTGCCGAAGCTGAAGCCATCATGGCGAAAGGTCAATCCACCGCGCATTCGTTCCAGCTTCAGGTGGAAGCAATGGGACAGGAGAACTTCACCCGGCTGAAGGTGACGGAACAGATCGCAAGCGGAAAGGTGAAGATCATTCCAGAGTTGCTCATCACCGGATCGGAAGGCTCCGATGGCGGGGTGAACGGCCTTATGGGGCTCCAGCTTTTGAAGATGCTGGAAGACAAGGCCGTCGCTTCGAAATAAGCTAACTCACGAGCCGCTGCAAGTACTGGCCGTAGCCGGTTTTTGACAGCGGCTCGGCTAGTTTCAGCACGTCATCGGCAGTGATGAAGCCTTTGAGATACGCCACTTCTTCGGGGCACGCGATCATGAGGCCTTGGCGGGCTTCGATGGTTTCGACGTAGTTGGCGGCTTGGAGAAGGCTTTCGTGGGTTCCGGTATCTAGCCAAGCGTAGCCGCGGCCCATGGTTTCGACGTTTAGCTGGCCCTTTTCGAGATAGGCGCGGTTGACGTCGGTGATTTCGAACTCGCCGCGCGCGCTGGGTTTGAGGTCGCGGGCGATTTGGACGACTTGGGAATCGTAAAAGTACAGGCCGGTTACCGCGTAGTTCGACTTCGGAACGGCGGGTTTTTCTTCGATCGTCTCTGCGCGACCGTCGGCGTCGAAGGAGACAACGCCGTAGGAGCGGGCGTCTTGGACGCGGTAGGCGAAGACGGTGGCACCTTCGGCTTGGGAATCGGCGTGGTCGAGCAGGTTGGTGAAGCCGTGGCCGTAGTAGATGTTGTCGCCGAGAATGAGGCAGGACGGCTTGTCACCGACGAAGGAAGCGCCGATGGTGAAGGCTTGGGCGAGGCCTTTGGGTTCGGGCTGGACGGCGTATTGAATCTCGATTCCCCATTGCGAGCCGTTGCCGAGGAGGCGCTGGAAGTTGGCCTGGTCCTCGGGCGTCGTGATGATGAGGACTTCTCGCATGCCCGCTAGCATCAGGGTGGTGAGCGGGTAGTAGATCATCGGTTTGTTGTAAACCGGCATGAGCTGTTTGCTCACGCTGATCGTGAGGGGGTAGAGGCGCGTTCCGGAGCCTCCGGCGAGAATGATGCCGCGTCGCATATCCGGTCAGTTTGGCGAAACCCACTCCGAAAGATCTTGGGTGTTGATTCGGTAGTAGTTGGGCTGGTTGGCCTCGACGATGTGGTTTCGCAGGATCGGGAGCAGTTCTTGAACCCGCTCAAGGGTGTCCGTGGTTTCCAGGAGGCGCTGCTTCTGGATGTTTTCCATGCTCAGCAGGTTGGCGATGGTGAAGGAGAGGACCATCGGGTCGGAAGGGAAAACGACTTGGACATCGAACTCTTGGCGCTCGAAGAGGCGCTGGACGAGGAGTTCAAATTCTTCGCGCGCTTGCAGCATGAGCTGTACGGCGAGGGAATCGTCGGAGATTCCGATTTCGAAAACGGGTTCGACGTAGCCGACGAGATACGGGCGGGAGTCGTCGAGTTGGCGGATTCGGAAGCGGCGCTCGCCTTGAACATAGATGTCCAGTCTGCCGTCTTCGAAGGTGTGGACTTCGCGGACGCGGACGGCGGTGCCGACCATGTAAGGGTCCGCGATTTCGCCGACTTCTCCACCGGAGCGAATGAGAACGATGCCGAATGGGCGATCTTCTCGCACGCACATTCGAACCATTTCGCGGTAGCGGTCCTCAAACACGTGAAGTTGGATGGACGCGTACGGGAACAGAACCGTGTTTAGCGGAAATAGCGGAAGCTCCTCCAACTCAGGATTCATCGTCAAATGAGTATAACGCTCCACGACAAATATGGCATCAGGGAAGCCAGAGAGGGGTAAAGTTCCCCCAGCACCGCAGGTACGTAAGTATGGAATTTAATCCAGAACAAGAGAAGGAGCAACAGCAACGGCAGATCGAGGAGCTTCAGAAGCGAATCGACGAGCTTCAACGGCGCGTGTCACGGCAAGAGACCGATGACAATTCGGCATCGGCGCGGACGGAAGAGTCCGAAATGGCCCCGATTAGCGAAGCCGATATGGCGCTGCGCCGCTTGGTTCAGCGAATCGCGATGATTCTGCAGGCCGAGAAGATCGTCATCATGTTTTACGATCGGGAATCGGGCGAGCTGCACGGCATTCCGCCGGCGCTAGGCGTGGATGACGACCAACTCCGAATCCTCCGCGTGCGCGCTTCGCAGGGCATTTCCGGTCAGGTTTTCCGCGAAAGCGAATCGGTGATCATTCACGACGCGATCAATGATCCGCGAGCGCAGAAGGACCCGTTTGGTCTTCTGCACGTGACCAACGGCGTTACGGTTCCGCTGGTAATCGAAAAGCGAGACGAGCAGAACCGCGTGGTCGAGCGAAACACGATCGGCGTTCTGCACGCCTTTAACAAGCGAGACGGCAGCGACTTTAACGACGAAGACGTTCGGTTGCTCGAGCGAATGGCCAAGAACGTTGGCTCCATCATCGCCAACATTCAGCTTTACCGCGAAGTCGTCGAGAAGAAAGAAGAGCTTGCGCAGACGTTCGAATCGCTCAGCGCGGGACTCATCTTGGTCTCGGCGGAAGGTCGCCTCAGCCAGGTCAACTCCTCGGCCCGAGCGGTGTTCCAGCTTTCGGCCGACGTGATCGGCAAGAGCGCGAAGGACCAGCTCAAGAACGAGGACCTTTGGGCGGTTATTTCCGACGCCAGCAAGGGCATCGAGAACTCGAAGCGCGAGATCAACGTTATCATCGGCGGCTCGGACCGCATTTACGAAGTGCAGGCCGCGCCGGTGCGGGGAGAGGAGGGCAAGGACCTTGGCGTCGTCGCCATTCTCAACGACATCACCGACATGAAGAACATCGACCGCATGAAGTCGAGCTTCGTCGCGATGGCCTCTCACGAACTTCGAACGCCGCTTACCGCGATTAAGGGCTTTAGCAGCACGTTGCTGGAAGGTCTGGACGAGGACATGTACTCCAAGGAAGACCAGCGCGAGTTCCTCGGCATCGTGGTTTCGGAGTGCGACCGACTTCGCCGCCTGATCGACGACTTGCTCAACACGTCGCGAATCGAAGCCGGAGAATCGCTGAGCCCGAACTATGCCGAATTCGACCTTCCGGTCCTTCTGGACAAAGTTGTTCGCGTGCAGCAGCAGTCGACCACGAAGCACGTGGTCTCGCTCAAGGTTCACAACGAACTTCCGAAGATCATCGTTGGCGACGAGGACAAGTTCGACCAGATTCTCACGAACCTGTTGAACAACGCGATCAAGTACTCGCCAAACGGCGGCGACGTGATTGTCCACGCGACCAGCGAGGGCGACACGCTGCTCTTCGGCGTTCAGGACCAGGGCCTTGGAATTCCGAAGGAGCACCTGGGCAAGGTCTTCGAAAAGTTCCACCGCGTGAACAACGACGACAACCGAAAGATCTACGGAACGGGCCTTGGCCTGTTCTTGGTCCGCCACTTGGTCGAAGAAGTGCACGGCGGCAAAATCTGGGCGGACTCGGAAGTCGGCAAGGGCTCGACGTTCCTGTTCCGTATTCCGGCGAAGCTCGATATCGAGAAGATGAAGCTGGAACAGCAGTAAGGTCCGTAGATGGCGCTTTGGGTGGCCCTGTATTGCCTTGAGTGGCTTTGAATGGCTTGGGTGGGAGCGTAATTAATTAACGTTCCCCCCCAGGCTTTTTAATTAATTACAGGGCAAATTGGGGGCGCTTTGCGTTGCTTTGTGTGGCCTTGCGTGGCTTTGGATGGCTTCGAAATCGATGCGGCATATACATTCGGCAACGAACGGCGGAATTGTAAACCTCATTGATTTTATGATATCAACCGAATGGTGCCGACACGAAATGAGAGTTGAGCGCTCGGATTTAAGCTGGATTCACCTTGGCTGGGATGGTCGGGTTGCGGATTATGTGAGCGACTATCCCGTCGACATTCGGCTGTCGATGGCGGCGAAGCGGATGCTTTCCGTCGACCAGATGATCTGGCCGAGATCCGCGGCGTTTCTCAAGTTGTTGAAGACCAATGAGGACCCCGGCCGGAACTGGACGCTCAATCTTTATCCTCACTCCTCAGTCGTTTCTGAACTGCCCTCGACCACGGCGGTTCGAATCAGATGCCTCGCGAGTCAGACGGAGATCGATCCGGAGCGGTTTTATCCCACTGCAGGTGTCGAGGAAGAGGTGACCGTTCTTGGTTATGACGTGGCGGATATCTGGCTTTTGAGCGGGGTGATGAATATTTGGTACACGGAGGAAGATCGTGTTGCGTGGCCGCAATTTGTTTCTGCACTGAACGAGAATCACCTTTTCGACGATCCAAGGATCGCGATCGAGTTCGCGGAAGTTCTGGACGATCAGGCGACAGAACACGCGCCGTTTGTGGTGTTTCAGGTCGCCGTTTTGGCGTCCTGAAGAAGATGCCTTACAATGGCTCGAGGCTGGGTGTTCGAGCCGAACAGTGGCTATTCGATCTCACCCGAGACGGGTGAGCTACGGAACGGGGACGGATCTGACACGGCGTTAGGTTTTGGAACTTGATTCGTGAGTCCGAACCAATTTGCCGACAAGAGCGTTTCTTTGTACGTGTTGCAAAGTGTACGTGTTGGTGAGTGGTCGATGCGAAAAGTCGTGAAAGCCGAGGTTTCGATCCTTATGGTGACCGTCATTGGCTTCGTCACGCAAAGCGGCTGCGCGAAATACAGTGAATCTTCGCGAATGACTAGTCCTAGCGGCGTTACAGCTGAAGTTGGCAGCGTCTCAACTTACGCGTTTGGAAGTGACAGTGAAGTTGTTACGCTGGTTAGTCCCCGTACAGGACAAAAAGTGGGTGTCTTTAGGTCGGAATGCAACGGAAGCGATCCGATTGGAGTCCAGTGGAAAACAAAGGATCGACTCGAAATCACTTGCGACGGAATTGAGTTCGATGAACTTTGTGGCGACAGGTCGTTCACGATGGACGGGAACAAGGTTGTCGTTACCGTGAAATGTCCTTAGGCTGCCCACTTCATGTGGAATGAAGAGGTCCTGGGACTGGGACGATAGTAATCAAAGTTGTTGAGTGCATCGGTACGTTTAGAGTTCAAGAAACGGTTGGAGACATGAAGCTGAGAGTAGTCCCTAAGTCAGTTCATCGGATTGTAGGTCTACTTTTGTTCGCGATCATCGGCTACTTCGGCTGGATATTTTTCCAGCCCTTAGGCTTAGAACGAGGCGATGGCTCTCCTAACGGAATAACGATTCTGCAAAAGGACTCACTTGGAAAAGCGATTCGTGAGTACAAGATCCGCCACAGAAGTTGGCCCAAGGCGAGATCAGATATCGAGGATGCGCTCGCTCCCGGTGTCCGGAAAAAGGAATGGAGCCTGCGCATGGGCCGCAAATCCAAGAACCTAGTTTTGGGTACCGAATCGATCGTGTACTTGATAAAAATGCGATCTGGCCGTACCTTCGAACTCAGAGTCATGGATCCCGGAGTGGCTGGGAAAGGGACCAAGAATCAGTAGCTACGCCGTCCTTGACCTCGTTCGGGTCATCGGATTTGACTTACAATGTTCGCGTGGGCGGAGGTTTCAGTCCGCGAGGGGGTCGCGGGGCTCCTTGGACTTTTGCGGTTTCGGTTCGTTGTCCAGGCATTTTCAATGCCTGGCTACCTTCTTGCACCCCGTCCGGGGTGCAGGAGCAACGGTCTGGGCTCGGCGGATTTCTTGAGTGAATGGGTTTAAAATGAGCGTTTCGTTAGCGATTGTTGTTGGAATCGTTTGGAAAGGGTTTGTATCCTCGCACTTGACGGAGGATGGATATGCCATTTACATGAGTGTTTGGGGTCTGAAAGTGGTTGATCCTGGGCTAGATCGCCAAAAGGTCCAGGTAAGTGTTGTGCCTAGGCGTGATGCGCGAGATCTAGTTCTTGATGTGATAGTCCAAAACTTTACGTCAAAGTCATTTTGGATATCAGAGCTTACACTCGGTCGAGTACGCATTACGCTGTCCGACGAGAAGTATGATATTCCGATTCCATTCAACTCCTATCCTGTGAAAAAGAGTTTGCGAAAGGAGGATAGAATCGTTATTCCATCGGGCCACTCGGTACGTCGAGAGTTCAAAGTTCAGGATTATTACAGGAGACCTCGCATGTTTAAGTTTGTCTCCGTAGAACTTCTGGAGACGCAACTTGGTAAAGAGGGGCCAATGCTATCGGCGCGGACTAGCCTCCCTCCTTATGACTCAGGAAAATAGTATGGTCGTCACATTGATTTCGCCGTCCCTGTTCCGCCTGATCCCAAAACAATTTGAACATTGGGAGAATATGGTGGCTAAGACTTTAGTGATCCATATCCCCGCTCGCAGAACATCAAAGCGCTTTGAGGAATGGTGACTGATTTGAGTTACTTCAAAGAGTTGAGCAGACGCATTAGCCCACGCCAGATTTACTCCGGTGTGCTCGTTGCTTCGTTCCTTATCTCTCCAACCGGGGACATGCTTATTGCGCAGGCCCTTCTGGAGAGCGGGCAGTTTTTCGAGTCCGGCCCAACTTTTGTGGACGGCGATCGGGTCGTTTGGGGGGATACGCCAAACGTGGTGTTGAGCATGGATCGACTGGCGGCAGATAAGGGGCTAGCTTTCTCGCTCTTGGTAACGCTGCTTTTTGTGCACTTGATTACAAGGTTTTCCAGCCGTTCCGACGACGCTTTGACAAGGGGTCAAACCGTTTGCATAGTGGCCGCATGTCTGATATTTGTCGGCGGCAGAATTTGGGTGCAGTACCAGTGGGTCGACACAATAAGTAGAAACGTGACGCTCGGGCTGGCGACGGCATGCGTCGCCCTCGCTTGTGGCCGCTCGAAGCGAAGCGTGTCGGCCAAGTGATTTGCTCGCTTGTTGCCATCCGGGCGGATGGGATGCGAACTCCGACGTGAGCGGTGGGGCCGTCGCCGCAGGTGATTTTGAATCTGTACTTTGGTAAAGATCCGATCAGTTCGATCCCCAATTTGGCTCACCGTTTCCTCATCCCCAACCCCTTCTCCGTCGGAACGGAGAAGGGGCTCACGCGGGCTACGACAGGGCGGTGCCGTAGGCTTCGCCGATGCCTAGGAGTTGTTTTTGGATGGGGTCGTTGCTGGCGTGGGCTTCGGCTAGGAGGCGCTCCGAGGGAGCGTAGCCGGACCACATTTTCATCCAGAAGTGGCCGTAGTTGTAGATGAGGACGCGGCGGGGGGTGGGGCTTTCGTTGTTTACGGCGCAGTGGTAGGTGCGGCCGTTGAAGAGGTAGGCGGTGCCGGCTAGGCCGGTCATTTGGATGGCGCCGGGCATGTCTTTCGGTTCTTCGACTTCGGGGAACTGCCACTTCATCGGGAACTTGTGCGAGCCGGGGATCATGGCGGTGCCGCCGCTGGAGGCATCGACATCCGACAGCAGATAGAACACCTTCACCATCATCGTGGATTTCGGATGGTAGACGCCGCGCATGCCGACGTCGTGGTGCCAGCCGGCGTGGGTGCGGGGGGTGTTGGGCGGGGTGATGAAGTAGTCGTTGTCGATCATCATCACGTCTTCGCCCACCGCGTCTCTCACCAAGGGGAACACCGTCGGGTGCCAGAGCAGGGAGAGAAGCTGCGGGTCGTATTCGATGGGGGCCTGAACTTGGTCGAGGACTTCGCTGCGGATTCCGAGGCGGTGCGGTTCGGCGCGCCAAAGGGCTTCGGTGCGGTCGGCGGCTTCTCGCGTCGCGGCGAGTTCCTCGGGGGTGAGGGCGTTTGGAATCACGAGGAAACCGTTGGTTTCGTAACTCACGCGTTGGGCGATGGTCATGGCCATGATTGTCAGTTTTCGGCTTGCGACTTAAAGGCAGCGTTGATGGATTCTAGGTTCTTGACGACGATGGTGTGGATGACCCGCTTCACTAGCGCGGCGAGGGTCGGGACGTTGTATTCGTAGTCGAGATATTGGTCAAACCGGGTGCCGCCGTTTTCGGCGGTGAACTTCCAGGTGCCTTCGAACCGGTCGTAGTCGCCAGAGACTTGGCGGAACTGGGAGGAGGTCTCAGCGTCGTTCCAGAGTTCTTCTTGTCGCCAACGGACCTTGAGGCCAAAGGTGGGGACGAGGCCGATCCAATCGGCGATGAATCGCTCGCCGTCGCGCTCGACGGGGGTGATGCTTTGGACCTCCTTCATGTACTCGGGATATCGCTCGGTGTCCTTCGCAATGGCATAGACGCGGTCGAGCGGGGCGTTGATCCAAACGGTGGTTTCAACGATCGGCATGCTAGGTTGACGGTACCCTTTAGGAACGGTCAGCCGTTCTATGCG
>CAMAPH010000056.1:0-13866 GCA_945859975.1 Chthonomonas calidirosea | reverse complement strand
GCGAAGGCCACGACCATGTCTAGGAAGGTCGGTGCGGCGCGGCTCGCCATTTCTGCGGTTACGCCGTAATTTAGCGGGAGGCTCCCGATCACGAAACCAAGCACGAAGGCGATCAAGTTTCCGTAGATCAGCGCGATTATCGCGACCCGCTTCATCGCCGCTCGAAACCGGACGAGACCAAGAGACAAGCCCAAGATCGGCCCCATGGAAGGCTCGATGATCATGGCTCCGATGATGGTGGCTGGGCTGTTCGTAAGCAAACCGACGGCGGCAATGACGGACGCCAACACGGTTAGAACGTAGTACCGACGACATGAAGCGGAATTCTCTTCGATCTCGTCGATGATCGCCGCGCGGTCGTCGGCAGAAAGGCGGACGGGTCGGAGGGTCGCCAAAGGCACGAATCACTGTAGCAAATCTGGAGGGTGCGCAGAGAGTCGTATCGCCTAGATGCGATAACCTTATGGGCTCATGTCTACTCCCGAGACCTCACCCAATTCCGCCCTTTCTAACATTCGGATGGCGACGGCAGAAGATCAACCGGGAGTCATTGATGTCATCAAGACGGTGTATGAGGAGTACAGCTTCACGTGGGATCCAGATGACTACCACTACGACTTGTATCACCTGCAAGAGGTTTATCTGGACGCCGGACTGCCCTTTTGGGTGTTCGAAACGGACGGCTTGATCCAGGGGACACTCGCTCTGGACCAGTACCCACTGATCTCCGAGCAGCCGGAAGCAGGATTGACGCGGGTGCTGGGGACGGATTGCTCGATGGAGCGGTTATACGTGCACCCGAGGGCGCGACGGCAAGGGATCGCGCGGAAGCTGTGCCTTACGGCGGTTCAATGGGCCAAAGACAACGGTAGGACGGCGATGGAGATATGGTCCGATCAGCGGTTTGGCGCGGCTCATGCCCTTTATATAGACCTCGGGGCCCGCATCGTGGGAGATCGCGTTTGCGACGACCCCGATGAGAGCCCCGAGTTTGGGTTAGTACTTAACCTTTAGAACGCTGGCGGGATGTTGCCGCCGCCGCGCTTACCGCCGCCTTCCTTTCGAGCCTTGTCCATGGCTTCCTTTCGAAGCTTCTCGTACTTGGCCCACTGGTCTTTGCTGAGGATCTTCTTCATGGCATCCTCGTTCTCCTTTCGCATGGCCATGAACTTTTCGCGACCTGCGCCTGGGTTGCCCTTCATTTCTTCTCGCATCTTCTTCATTTTTTCGGCATTGCCTTTCTGAAGGTCAGCGAGTTTCTTCTTCTGGTCTTCGGTCAGGTTGAGCTGCTTGAGCACGTCCTGCATCCACTTGCCTCGTCCGGCCTGGGCGCCTCGGCCCTGTTGTCCCTTACCTGGGCCCTGCTTTGGACCAGCGTCCTGGGCGAGAGTGGTAGTAGCAACGGCGAAAACTGCAACGGCAGCAAGGGCGGAGATGAGAATCTTGTTCATATTTGTTTCACCGTAGTTCGGTTAATGAGGAAAACGCGCGATTCTGGTTAATGTTCAGTGGGTGAGCACAAACTCGGTGGCGCGGGACTTCTGGATTATCTCCTGAATTTCGGGCTGGGTGCTGGTCTCGAAATCTGCGGGTGATCCATCGAACACGAGCTTTCCGCCGGTGAGGAAGGCGATTTGGTCACTGACGCGGAGGACGGAGCTAACGTCGTGGCTCACGATGAGGGTGGTGATGCCTTGCGTACGGGCTAGGCGGACCATGAGTTCGTCGATGACGTAGGTCGTGACGGGGTCTAGCCCGGTCGTGGGCTCATCGTAGAGCATGACCTTTGGGCGAAGGGCGATGGCGCGGGCGATGCCCACGCGTTTGCGCATTCCGCCGCTGAGTTCGCTCGGCATAAGTTTGCCAGCATCGGGGGTAAGACCGACATCTTCCAGAACCTCGGCGACAAGGTCCTTTTCAGATTTCTCCTTTTCACTTTTGTGACGACGAACACCGAAGAGGACATTTTCGGTCACGGTCATAAAGTCGAAGAGGGCGGCCGATTGGAAGACCATGCCCATTTTCCGGCAGGCACCTTCCGGGTCTTCAATGGCGTTCAGGCCGTCTACGGTGATTTCACCTTTAGTGGGAGTGAGGAGCCGCGAGACGCACTTGAGGAGGGTCGTTTTTCCACCACCGCTGCTGCCCATGATGGTCGCGACTTTGCCGACAGCAACGCTCAGGTTGATGTTATCGAGGATCAGGCGCGGGCCGAATTGATGCGAGAGGTTCTTGATCTCGATCACTCAGCTTCGCCTCGCGGTGGATGGGCTGATCTCAAAACGTTGCTGGAAAGCGCGGCTGAAGTGGGCGAGGCCGCTGAAACCCACGGAGCGAGCGGCTTGGCTGACGGTGATCTTTTGCTCAACCAAAAGTCGGCGAGCCTTTTCTAACCTCAGGCCGATGAGATATTTGTGGAACGGCTGGCCAGTTGCTTGTCGGAATAGGAAGCGGAAATGACTCGTGCTGAGTCCAAGCTCTTCTGCGACAATGGCGTCGGTCAGGTTGCGCGCAAAGTTTCGCTCGACGTAAGCAAGTGCGCGATCGATGAGGTAGGCGCTTGGGCCGGCGGCTTCGCCAAGCATCGGCGCGGCGACTTCAAAGATGTAAGTTTGGGCAAGCTCAACGAGCTCGGATGCTTTGTTCTTGCGTTCTAGTTCTCGAGCAAGATCCAAGAGGCGCCAGTGCATCTCGCGGCCCCCACCGGCCTCTAGGGAGGCGGACGTTACCAGGGCGAAGAAGGTGAGCAACTGGCCTCGGGCTTCGTCAAGATTGCTCGATTTACCGAGGGCCGCCTTGAGTTGATCGAATGCACGCTGGAACTTCACACGATCGCCCATTCTCAGGGCGACGGCGACTTCGCTAAGGGGAATCCCGCCACCGGCGCGATGGAATGGGCAGCCATGCGGTACCGGCGCATCGAAGAAGATATCGAAAATCGTGAAGGAAGCCGGGCTTCCGAGATCTCGAATGCGGATGGTATCGAACGTGAGACCGGCGGGAACGTCAATGGTCAAGGCGTCCACTTGCAGCTCCTTCCCTTCTATCTCAACTTGACCGACCGTTTCGAGGCTCGACCCATCGCCGTTGATCTGGAGGATCGGGTCTCCCTCAGCGTCGCGGTAGTGCTGACCGAGAACTAGGTCCTGGCGGAACACGAGGTTCTCGCCCAGCATTCCGTGCAACGTCGCACCCATCGTGCCGGGAGCTTCTTGCCCGCTACCGGCGTATTGGCAAAAGATCCCGATGACGTGGATTCGGCGAGCACCCGCAGGGGCGGCGCACTCCATCGTGAAGGGAAAGCTGCGAGCCGGATGGCTACGGGTCGGTCCGCCATTGCTGCGCCAAGCGGGAAGATTTGAAAGGCTGTACACCCGAGAATTGGCAAAAGTGGGGCCTTCCGGCGGTCGCCGGAAATCCCCACGTAGCAATTCAGTCTCGGTCGTCCGATCCATCCGTTGAAGTCGTTACTTGAGCGTGACGGTGGTATGCGGCAAATGGCCGAACACCGACTCTCGCAGCCCTTCTACGCGTGGACGGATCAACTCTGCATCGCGCTGGAAGTAAATCGGGATGAAAGGCGCATCGTCAAGCACCAAATCTTCCGCTTCCCCGTACAGTTTCTGGCGCTCAGCCTCGTCCAACGATACATCCGCTTTGGCGGTGAGGGCGTCGTAGGCCGGGTTCTTGTAGTTCAGCTTGTTCTCTGGCCCATAGCTGGCAAGAAGAGTGCTGAGGAAGTTTTCTGCGTCCAGGTAGTCCGCGGCCCAGCGCATGTGGAGGAACGGAATGGCCGACTTGTTATGCTTCTCAAGGTAGCTTCGCCACTCCATCGTCTGGAGCTTCACGTTCATGTTCAGGTTCTTCTTCAGGTCGGAAGCCACCTGTGCAGCGACGAGCTGAATGTCGGGGCGAGCTTCGCGGAAGGTGATCGTGAATTCAGGAAGTCCCGTCCCTTCGGGATATCCGGCCTTGGCCATGAGGTCTCGAGCGGCTTTCGGATCATAGGTGAGGAGCTTAGGATTCTCGCGGTGACCGAAAACGCCCGGCGGGACAATGCCGTTCGCCTTTTCGTTAACGCCGCCAAGAACGTTCTTGACGATGTTGTCGGTGTCGATGGCGCGAGCGATGGCTTGGCGCATTTCGCGCTTCTTCAGCGGCTCGTACATATCGACGTTCAGGCCGATGTACCAAACCGACGGGCGGTTGAAGAACTTGAGCATGCTCTTCAGCTCGGCATCCTCTTCAATCGCCTTGATGTCCTGTCGCTCAAGTTGAACGAGGTCGACTTCTTTGTTCTTGAAAAGCTGAAGTCGCGTGGCCGCGTCTTTGGCAACAGGTCGTTCGATGCCGTCAATCTTTGGAGCACCGCCGTGGTAAGCGGAGTTGGCCTTAAGCTTCAGAATCTGCTCGGGAACGAACTGCTCGAAGGTGTATGGACCGGTTCCGACCATCTGGTCCACGGTTGCCATCTCTTTCTTAGCGTCCGGAAGCTTTTCGAGGTCGTAAACGAAGGTGACCGGATAAGTCAGTTTTCCGAGGAAGTACGGGCGCGGCTTGTCGATCTTGATTTTGATCGTGTAGTCGTCAACGACTTCGTAGCCCTTAACTTCGTCGGCCTTTCCAGCCAGACGCTCTTTCACGCCGACAATGTCGCTGAGGTAAGTCGCGGCGGTTGGGCTGTTGAACCCAGGATCGCAGGCACGCTCGAAGCACTTCTTAAAGTCCGCCGCCTTCACTTCGCGACCGGAGCTGAACTTTAGGTCCTTTTTGAGGGAGAAGACATAGCTTGTTCCGTTGTCTTGAACTTCCCACTTCTCGGCAAGGATCGGGACGACCTTATTGTCCGGACTGAATCCTACGAGGCCTTCGAAGACCTGCTGGATGGCATCAATCGTGTCGCCGTCTTGCACCATCGCGGGGTCTAGGCTGGTCGGCGAGGTGACAATCGGATAGCGGAAAACGTTGACTTTCTTGTCGTTTGTCTTCTCCGAAAATCCGCCCTGGTTGCATCCAGAGAGCGCGAGGCCGAAGGCAAATCCAACCGCCAAAAGTGCGAAGCCACGATTCATACCTTCGATTCTACACTCGTTTGGGAAGAATCAAACCTTCGGTCCCTTTTGCTTCACTTCGAGCCAACTCGGTTGCTGGGATCGGAGCGTCGACGATGTTCTTCCAGAACGGGAACAGTAGCTCCAGACATTCAATCGCCGGCCTCAGGTTCTTCGGCGGGGTCTCGAGTTCGAACATCCGATCAACTGCGATCACCGCTTCGTAGCTCGCCTGAAACCGGTCAGCGGGCAGGAAGGAATCAGAGGATATCGAACCTCCTTGACTCGGAGACAGCCAACATCGACGCGATCCGTCGGGGAGACTCCAGACTTCGCAGGCCTCAAAGTTCGGCTGAAATCCAGAAATCGCCAGCAGCCGGCACGCGGCCCAGACGTACACCGTCAACGGGTTCTCGGAGTCGTTAAGGTGCTGGAGACTCTGGAACAAGAGCTGAAACTCGTCAGGCGCCGGGTGTTCCCACGGCAGCAAGCCGGCATAAAGCTCAGTCAATGACACCGCAAAGGTCAGGCGATGGTAGTCGGTACGCAGCTTCGGAAATGCCGATTCCGGCTGCACTTGCGTGATGTACCGATTGCGCTTGGATACGGCAACGGTGAAGCGACCGACGGTCAGCGGTTCAGAAACGGCGGCCAATCTCGAGGTCGCCTTCTTCGCCCCCCGGGCCATCGCGTCAACTTTGCCAAGCTCAACGGAAAGCAGGGTGAGTCGACGATCCGACTCACCCTGTTCTCTTCTGCGCAGAACCACCGCACGGATGGTTTGCTCCATTTACTTATCGACCCGAAAGGAACGGGAAGACGCCGTCTCGTAGCCACTCGATCCAAATGAAGTGCATTCGGTCGATCAGAAGCGTGAAGCGCATCATGACCGTACTGCCGAAGATCGCGCCGAAGCCGATCATGAGCAAGTAGCGCCCCATCGTGTTGATGCCCTTGACCGCCTTGTTTTTGACTTCAAAGCTAAATAGGAAGTAGCTCAACACGCTCACCACGGTGATGGTGAACAGGAAGTTGTTAACCGCTTGCGAGAAGTAGATCTGGCTCTGGACCTGCGACAACTGCTCTGGCGTGAGGCCGTTTGTGGAAGGAACGATCAGGGAATCCCAGGTCGTTGGCAGAATCGGCTTCAGCGTCGCATCGATCTGCGGGCCGTAGGTATTCCACCAAACCTGAACCTGCTGTCCAGACCAGAGACCAAGAATGATCCCAATTGGAATTCGGCTGATCCAGTTGTGCTTTTTGCTAAACACGAAGTAGCCCATGAGGCCAAATGGGATCAACAACGCGTACGCGTACATTCCGTTGGTCGCCACCGAGCCGGTTTCGGCCGGGGTGCCGACCATCTTGTCCCACCAGTTCGCCTTTAGGGTTTCGGTCCAGAGTGCGACCATCGTCCAACCGGCGGCAAGGCCTAGGAAGACGTGCTCGAAGAACCGATAGAACTTGTTCTCCTTCCAGAGAACGCTGTACAGACCGATGGTCGCGATGACGCCAGCGGTGATGCGCAAGAGATCATAGTTCACGACTTGTCACCTCGCTTTGCTAAGAACATTCCGACGTTTCCGAGGATGATCATGATGATCATCAGGGCCAGAGCGTAGTGGAGGGTCGGGTAGTAACGAGTTCCCTGCCCCTTGTTGTCCGGGTCCGGAAAGCCTTCGATGGTCCCAAGCTTGTCCGACTTGATTTTGCCGGTGGCTTTATCTGGGAAGTTGACGCCCGACTCCATCAGCTGCTCAAGGTCATAAACACCCTTCAGACCGCCGCAGTAGCCGACAATCTGCTTCGATTGATAGAAGACCTGGGTTTCTGGAACCATGACGCCAGTGACCGCAAAGGCCAGCGGAGTTCGGCCAGAGACTCGCTCAACCGCAAAGTTGGAGGTCTTCGACGCGGTGATGACGAGCATCAGCGGGAAGTCTTCAACTTTGGTTACGCCCTGGAGAACCGGGGATTGGAACACGTCTCGTGGAGGCGAGTTGGGTGGAAAGTCTTTTCGTCCACCAAACGCACCCTTGAGGTCGTTCGCAATACCGTTGATGGCGGCTTCCGCGTTCGGGAAGTAACCAATGTTGACCCAGTCGTTCCAGCGATCAAAGGTCGGAAGGTTTTTACGCTTCCGCTCCATGTTCAGCTCGTTGATCGCGTCTTGAGCAACTCGAGGAGCCTGCGGGTCGGCGGCCGAGTAGATCGCGACCTTTGCCTTTCGACGGATCAGGATCTTAAAGATGCTGCGGAAAGCACCCTTGCTTTCGCCGCGAGTCGATCCGGTCCAGTCGGACATCAGCAGGACCTTGCTTCCCTCTGGCAAGGCCATGAGAGTGGCGTAGAAGTCCTTTGTCGATTCCACCGGTTCGTTCGGAACTTCGGTTGGGAAGAACAGAGGAATCGAAGTCGCCAAGATCAAGATCAGATACAAGATTGGCTTCGGTAGCGACTGAAGCTTTTCTCCAAGATTTCCTTTCATTACGAACCACTTCCCGGCTTTTCAAGGCTCAGCCAAAGTCTCAAGCCCATGGCGAGGGCACCCAAACCAACTCCGAACTGGATGCCGCGGATGCTCGAGGTTTGGAACGTGTTCCGAATCCACTGAGCAACTTCGGTGAGCTGGAAGTTGAGAATAAACGGATTGCCGTTCGCGATTGACTTCACGTTCTCGTCCCAAACGAACGAGACCGCACCCATGAGGGAAAGAAGCACGAGCAAGGCGGCAGAGAGCAAGATGGTCGCTTCAACCGACCGAACGCGGAAGGCTCGGTAGGCGGCACTGAGAATGTAGAACGCGATGACAGAGAACATCGCCGCGTCCATCTGCTGGAGCAGACCTTCGAAGAGGAAGTCGCGGCCGTACTGGGTGAAGCCCCAGTTGTCGCGATTGTCGAGCATCGCGCCTCGTTCACCGAGTCGGTCGAACCAGTCGGCATAACCGAACCAGATCATCAGGCCCATGCTGACCAGCAGCACGATGCTAAAGAAGGCGTCTTTGTGACCCTTCGTGATCTTGGTGAGGTGGATCTTCAAGAGCGAGAAGATGCCAAGGCCGAGGAGGAATCCGGTGAGGATTTGCGTGAAGCTGACGACGACGTTGTTCGAATCGGCGAGCCAGAACGATACGGTCTCAACCGTATTCAGCGGCATTTCACCGGGCTGGCGATCAATCGGCTTAGGCCAAAGGTAAAGAAGGACCCAGTAAGCACCGGAGATGAACGTGAAGAACGCAATGATTGGTTTACGCGCTCGAATCGGGGCGTAGAGAAGTCCAACCATCACCACAAGCCCAACAACGAGCGTGATGATGAGCTTCGTCCAAAGCTCCGAAGAGTTGAATGCCTCAGACCAGAAACTGGTCGCTGGCGCCTGAGCTTGAAGTAGAGGAATCATTCGCCGGCCCCCTTTTCTGGGACGTAGTTTGGATCGATCGGCCGCTCAACCTTAACCTTCTCAAGCTGTGGCTTGAAGAGTTGTGACATGAAGGTGTCGGATTGCTTTACGCTGCGTTCCGGAATCTGGCTCCAAACGCCCTTCGTTCGCTCCCAAGTGGTTTTGCCTTGGATCTGGACGGTGTTGAGAAGGGTTCCGAGGATGATCATGAGAATGATCATCAGCTTGCTCCAGTCTTGGCCAACGAGCGATCCGACCAGGACCGGCTGTCGCGTGAGGTAGGCCGAGGCAGCGTAGAACTCGTCGCCAATCAGAACGTAATCGCAAGCGGCAATGAAGAACGGAGTCTGCGTGGTCTCCGTGGAGCTTGCCACCTGAATTGCGCCGATCGAGTTTGCGGTTTCGGCAAAGATCAGCGACTCGGCATAAAACTCACCGAGGAAGAACGTCGCGGCAGTTTGTTCGCGGAGAATCAAACCGGAGACGCCAGCGGCAAAAGCGAACTGACGGTCGGAGACGAATCGAACGGAGTCTGGATCGTAGCGATCAGCGACGCCTTCCGACTGGTACACGTCCCGAATCGTTTCCTGGGCGTAGGTGTAAACCGCAGCGTTGTAGCAGCACAGGAGGATCGGGTTTGCGAAGCGGGCGGCAATTCGGCTGACGTAGGCGAAAATGTTAACGGCCTGAACCGCAATCGCGTTGATGGTGTCGCTAAGGCCAGGAACCATCAAAACGGGCTTGCCCATTTCGGTGGCGCGTCCAATAGCTTCGTCAATGGCGTTGAGGCCAGCGATTCGTCGAATGTACAGATCTTTCCCGCCACGGGCACGGCGAATGTTCAGCAGGACAAAGGCGGCCACAAGCAGCGTCATGAAGACGCCAAACCAGCCAGTGTCACGGTACTGATCGCCGATGTAGACCTGAGAAAGCGGCATCATTGCTTATCACTCTCCTGAGGCAACTCTAGTTTTTTCATCAGTCGTTCAATGTTCTCCGGTTTCGAAAGAACCCTAGTGTAATCGTTAACATTGTCAAAGCCAAGAAACGGGACGAGGAAAGGAGCAAAAACGACCCCCGCACTTCCGGCAATACCAGCGAGAGGCTTGTGCATTTCAAGCGCCATCACCGCGGGCACCTCCATTTTCTTCGAGCGAATTTTGGTTGCGATCTTCTCCAACAGCTGCTCCGTGCCCTCCTCGGACATCTCCTCCTCCCAAAAATCCGACATCTTTTTGAACTCGATCCTTCACGTACGCGAGAACCGCATCCCGATTATCCCCCGAGACGTTTAACCAGACTCCCCGTGTCTCGTCTAATCGGGTTTCTTGCCCAAAAGGCGAAAGATGAATTCGGTCTTCGAAGACCCTCACCTTCTTCACCGCTTCCCACTCCATGCTGGAAACTCCGAGGAGCACGCCAGCCGAAGCCGATTTCTCGTCGAGCCGGTACTTTACCGGCAAAAACATCGGGACGACAGTGGTGGCTACCAGCGCACTACCGACGAGGCCCAAAACGAGCTCTCGAGCCGACAGTCCCCACACGAACGGAAGCAGAATTCCAAGGCCGGTAACGACCTTCTTTCCGGTTCCGCTGGCGCGGGGCGCGGTCTGCCAGACCAGCGGCTCCAGGCTAGCGCCAGTCTCCAAACAGCTCACTCACCGATTCATTACAGTGAATGCGTCGAATCGCATCGGCCAGCAACTGCGCGCTCGGCAAAACCGTCAACTTCGGGAACATCTTTTCAGGCGTCATCGGGATCGTATCGAGACAGACAACCTTGCTCAGCGGCGAATCTTGTAGTCGGATCGATGCTGCGCGGCTGAAGACCGGGTGGGTGCAGCAAGCAATGACGTCCTTGGCGCCTCGGTCGAGGAGCGCTTGCGCGCCACTGACGATGCTGCCGCCGGTGTCGATCATGTCGTCGATCATGATGCAGTTCTTGCCAACGAAGTCGCCGACAATTTCGACCACTTCAACCGCATTGGGTCGTGGTCGGCGCTTGTTGATGACAACCAAGCTACCGTTGAGCATCTTTGCCAGAGCCGAAGCTCGGCCTACACCAGCGACGTCTGGGCTGACGACGACGACATCGTCTCGGTCTTTGTAACCAAGCTCGATGAAGTGGCGACCGAGGATCGGGAATCCGTACAGGTGGTCTACCGGGATGTTGAAGAAGCCCTGAATCTGTTCAGCATGTAAGTCAATTGCGACGACCCGGCTTGCTCCGCAAGCTTCGATGATGTCGGCAACGAGTCTGGCCGTGATCGGCTCGCGTGGCTTGATCTTTTTATCCTGTCTCGCGTAGCCGTAGTACGGCATGACGACGGTGATGTTGCGGGCCGATGCACGGCGGAACGCATCGAGCATGATGAAAAGCTCCATGCAGTTGTCGTTCGTCGGGGCACATGTCGGCTGAATCAGGAAGATGTCGTTGCCACGCGCCGACTCCTCGATCATGATGCGGATTTCGCCGTCGGCGAAACGGTCGGTCATCAAGTTCCCGAGGGGAATGTCTAGGTTCCCGGCTACTTTGTGAGCCAGCTCTGGGTGGGCATTCCCAGAGAACAATTTCATTTTTGATAGATCGTAATCGTTGCTCACTGTTCTTTTCCTTGCCGAATGCCGCGCCACCGAGTGGCCCAACCATCTTTGTTTTCTTGTCTTGAACGACCGAACGCACCGGCGTCGCTCGGGACATCTTTGTTAATCACGCTACCTGCCGCGATGATCGCCGCGTCACCGATGCTGACCGGGGCGATGAGGGTGGAATTGGTTCCGATGAAGGCCCCTTTGCCGATCTGGGTTCGGTGCTTTGCGAAGCCATCGTAGTTGCAGGTAATTGTTCCTGCTCCGATGTTGGTGTATTCGCCTACGGTCGCGTCACCGATATACGACAGGTGCGCTACGCTCACCTTCTCATCTAGGCGTGAATTCTTGATCTCGACGAAGTTGCCGAGCTTGACTTTCGGCCCGATGTCGGCGCCGTTTCGGAGCGTGGCGTATGGGCCGATTCGCACCATGTCGGCGACCTTGGAGTCGAAGACGACGCTGTGATGGACTTGTGAACCGCTTCCTACTTGAGAATCTTTGATTCGGATGTTGGGACCGATCTCGCAGTTCGATCCGATGACGGTGTTTCCTTCCAAGTGGCTATCTGGGAACACGATCGTGTCGTTCCCGATTTCCACGTCGAGGCCGATGTAGACGCTGGTTGGGTCGATCATCGTGACCCCGTTTCGCATGTGGCGGTCGTTGATACGGTTGCGAAGGACTGAAGAGGCACCGGCGAGTTGAACTCGGTCATTGACTCCGGTGAAGAGCGAGAAGTCGTCGTACAGTTCGGTGATGACCACGTCTCCTTCGGCAGACATGATGCCTGGAACGTCGGTTAGGTAGTACTCGCCTTGCGCGTTATTGGGCTGAAGCTTGGGCAGGGTCGCTCGGAGCCGGGCGGCGTCGAAGGCGTAGACCGAGACGCAGACCTCGTCGAGTTTCTTCTGCTCGGGGGTCGCGTCTTTCTCTTCGATGATTCCCGAGAATCGTCCATTATCCCACAGAACTCGGCCGTAACCGAATGGATCGGGGAGTCGGACGGTGGCGACCACCGCGCTGGCATTGTCCTTGGCTTGAGCGGTGACGAGGGCCGAAAGCGCTTCGCCGGTCATGAGCGGAGTGTCTCCGGAAGAGATGATTACCGGACCTTCCCAGTCTTCGAGGCACGTCATGCCGACTCGCGCGGCGTCGCCGGTTCCCTGCGGCGGGTCCTGCACGGCGTATTCGTAGGCGTCTCCCAGTCGGGCCCGGACTTGCTCAGCGCCGTGACCGATTACCACCACAATTTTGGTGACGCCGGCTTCTCGCATGGCTCGAGCGACGAGCTCCACCATCGGCACACCGCACACCTCGTGCAGAACTTTCGGAATCTCCGACTTCATGCGGGTGCCTTTTCCGGCGGCGAGGATGATGCCAGCAACTTGGTTAGCCATAGGAAGGAGTCCATTTTGACCGGTTCGCGACCGATCCGACAAGCAAAGCCGAAAATAGGCAAACGTGGAAGAATAGGGACATGTCGCTGCACGTGTTGCAACACCCCCTTGCTGGCCATTTGCTAGCCGAACTTCGCAACAAAGTCACTCGCCCGACGGAGTTTCGCCGTGCAACGAATCAGCTCACAACACTGCTGGCGATTGAAGCCACGCGGGATCTTCGGGTGCGAACGGAAACGATCGAAACACCAATGCAAGCGACGGAGGCTCGCGTTTTGGATCAGGCGATCGCGGTGGTGCCGGTTCTTCGCGCGGGATTGGGGATGCTTGCGCCGTTTACCGAGCTGTTCCCCGAAGTTGCGGTGGGTTACATTGGCTTGGAGCGATGCGAGGAGACCGCCGTTGCCCGGCGGTACTACCAAAAGCTTCCGAACCTCAGCGGGAAGTTTGCCCTTTGCATCGATCCCATGCTGGCGACCGGCGGCAGCGCGAGTCAGGCGATTAGTTTTATCAAGGAAGCCGGGGCAAGTCGGGTGATCATGGTTTGCGTCGTGGCGGCGCCGGAAGGGGTTGAGGCGCTGACGAAGCATCATCCGGATGTGGAGATCTATTCCGCGGCGCTGGATGAAAAGCTTGATGAGCGTAAGTACATCTTGCCGGGGCTAGGCGATTTTGGCGACCGGCTGTTTGCCACGCCTTGAAATGATGCTAGATCGTTTGCGCGAGATTCAGGCGCGTATGTGCCAAGCGGCTCAGTCCGTTGGCCGTGACCCGGAGAGCGTCACCCTGATCGCGGTGAGCAAGACGCGATCGATTCCGGAGCTACAAGCCGCTTACGATCTTGGGCTGCGGCACTTTGGGGAGAGCAAGGTTCAGGAAGCCATCCCGAAAGTCGAGGCGCTGCCTAAGGACATCACTTGGCACTTTATTGGGCACCTGCAATCCAACAAGGCCAAGAAGTGCGCGGAGTACTTTTCGGTGATTCATTCCCTTTCCAGCGAAGGTCAACTTAAGGAAATCGAGAAGGGATCAAAGACTGTCGATGGGCTGATCGAGATCAACATCGCGGAAGAATCGCAAAAATCAGGAATTTTGCCAAGCGACCTTGATCAATTCAGTACTTCAGCCCTACAATATAAGCGGACTCGAATCCGTGGTCTTATGACCATTGGTCCCCAGGTGGACAACCCGGAAGATATGCGTCCTTGGTTTCGCACGTTGGCGAATCTAAGTGCAAATGTCGGAAGCGGTTGGAAAAGTATGGGGATGAGTTCGGATTTTGAGGTGGCAATCCAGGAAGGAGCCAGTCACATCAGGGTCGGCACTGCTCTCTTTGGCGAGCGGGTTTAGAGAGGAAATCATGGAAGAAATGGAACTTCAAGATCGTCCAGGTTGGATGAGCAAATTTACTGGCCTTTTTGGCA
>CAMAPH010000055.1:0-13934 GCA_945859975.1 Chthonomonas calidirosea | reverse complement strand
TGGTTAAGAAAGATGAATGCGTAGTCGGAAGACCAAGGGTCGCTTAGGAACTCGATTCCAGTCCCAATTTGGTTTGGAGTAAAGCGTTCTACAAGAAACTCCGGGGCGGAGAATAGGCGGTCGAGGTGGTTGAGGGCGATGGCTGGGTTTGCTTGTTCGTCCCAGAAGCTTACGTTCTCTTTTCGGTGCCATTTTGGATCATCGTGGTCGAAGATGTGGCTAATCCACGCTTCGAAGGAGATTTCGGCTGGAAGTTCTTGGGGCGTGGACATTTCTGGTTCTTGGATTATCCGTCATTGGATTGCTGATCGTGCTGGCAGGTCAGGTGTGAGCTCTTTAGGCTCGTTGCAAAGCGCATTGATAGCAGAACTTTGGGCGATACTGCGGCATGCGCATTTTGGTTACGTCGTGCAACGGCAACATTGGCAGCGGACTCATTCCGAAGCTTCAGGCTCTCGGCCACGAGTTGGTTCTGACGGACCTTTCGCAGCCGGTTGTCCCCACGGAATTGCCTTTTCATCAGGTTGATGTTCAGCAAGGTTTTGGGCTGGAGAAGGCGGTGGCGGGGTGTGATGCGATTATCCATTTACCCGCTTGGCACGGCATTCATTGGCAGCAAAAGACGGAGATCGACTTTTGGCGACTCAACGTTGATGGGTTGTTTTGGTCGCTTCAGGCGGCACGGGCGAGCGGGATCAAGCGGTTTGTCTTTTTGAGTTCGCAGGCTTGGCACGGGCACTACGACAAGTACGGTTTTACCAAGCGCATTGGCGAGGAGCTTTGCGAGTATCAGCGGCGGGCAAATGGCCTTCGTTACGTGGCGGTTCGGCCGGCGGATTTGACGCCTTGGGGGTCGGATTGGGTGAATCGGTATGGCGCGAAGCTGCTTTACGGCGGGGTTGATCGCGAGGACGTTTTGGACTGCGTGGTGCGGTCGGTTCAGCGGCTGGAGCGCGAGCCCGATGGGGAGCCGGAGTCGATTGTTGTGGATGCATTGCGTCCGAACGCGTTTACGGAGGAGCAGTTGGAAGGTTGGGAAGCGGACCCGATTGGGACTTGCGAGCGCATCTTCCCCGGATCGGCGGCGCTGATTCAGAAATACGGTATTCGAATCGATCGGCGGCCCCACGTTAACGGTTCGTTCCTGGGTTGGGAGGAGGTGGGTTATGCGCCGAGCCGCCACTTTGGAGTGTTTTTGCAGGAGTTGCGAATCTTGGATGAGACCGAGGGGCAGGCGGCGGTTTTGGCCCGCACTTGTCATTACTAAGCTTTCTTATCCGACATAGACCTGCTGGTCGTTCCAGCAGGTTTGGATGAAGTCGATTTGGCCGGTGTGGAGGGTGGCGTGAAGGGCTGGCAGCGTGATGAGGTGCTGCATGCTCATGGTCCAGCCTTGCCCGGAATTTAGGACGGAGTCGAGATCTTCGGGGGTGAGGGAGTCTAGGGCGGCGAGGACTTGGTCGGTGCCGGCGCGGAAGATGGGCTCGATTTCTTGGCGGGTGGTTATGGCTTGTTCTTCTTTGTTTCTTTCGTCGAGCCACTGTTCGAGGTTTTCGGGGATGGGGAGCTTTTGGTCGCGGATCATTTTTGCGAATCGGCCGGCATAGAGGGCGGTGTGGGCGGCGATGCGGAGGGGGGATTTTGCGGTGGGGGTCGGGCTCCAGGTCAGCTTGTCATCCGGGATGTGGGAGAAGTTCCGGAGGAACATTTCCATGGTGTTGACGGTGTTTCGCTTGGCGGCCTCGATGACGGTCATGGATGATGTTTTACACTGGTTTGAAAGTGACGGAGTTTAAGGACCTAAAGGGGATCGGGCAGCCGGCTCGGAATGCGTTAGCGGCGGCGGGATTTTGCCACTTGGAGGATTTGGTTGGGGTTTCGGAAGCGGAGCTTAAGAAGCTGCACGGAATGGGTCCGAAGGCGCTGCGGGTTTTGAAGGAGGAGTTGGCAAGTCGAGGGTTGGGACTTGCGCAGGGAACTGAGTGATGAAGCTGGAGTGTCTTCGGCACTCCAGCTTCTTAGGGTCGTTACTTAGTTCGTAACCGTAACGAACTTTTCGAGGGCACGGGCGGCGGCGATTTGGGCAGCTCGGGTTTCGTGCGGGGTTTTGGGTCCACCGCTGACGGCCGAGACGAGCGGGGTGATGAGGAGGGAGCCTACGACTTTTAGGGTGTCGGACTTTTCATCGCTTCGGCCTTCGGTATCCGCTTCGTGGACTACTTTGCCGGTTTTAGAATCGACGATGGAGGTTGCGAAGGAGGCGGTGGAGATGGTTTTGGGCCCGAGGTTCACCCAGATGGACCGGGTGTGGAAGCTGACGGTGGTGGCGACAACGTAGCGGACGCCGATGGCTTTGCCGAGTTCGGTGAGGTCGGCGGTGCTTGGCGGGCGGGTGGCGGTTGGGGTGCGCAGGCCTTTCGCCTTCCAGACTCTGGCCGCGACGCTTGAATCTAGGACTTTGAAGCCGCCTTTTTTGAGGATGTCGTTTAGGGCCATTTCGGCGGAGGCGCGAGAGGTTTTGGTTCCGCTTTGGTCAAAGACGGTTGGGTAGACCACGATGCTGCCACGGTCGGTGGGCTGCGAAAATGCGGTGGCGGCAGAGCCAAGAAAGGCGGCAACAGCGAGGAAAGTGGCGGATATTTTGAAGTAGGTTTGCATTGCAGGTTGTATTTTTATGTTACGTTAAAGTTCGTAAATTGTGTGAGATATTGCTACTTTTGGGCCTATTTCCCTTTTAAGTTCGATGCGCGCTTTTTGATATCGTCGGCCAGGTTTGCGGCTGATTCGATCATTTCGAACCGGAAGGATGCGGCGGGGCCATTTTGGCGAAGGCGAGCCGATTCCATCTTGAAGGTATCGACCTTAGCGGTGATTTCGGCGAGAGTCGTTTCAGATTTGTCCTTGGCTTCTTCTGCTACTCGGAGGGACCAAACGGCGTCGGCCATGGCATGCCAGACCCTTGCCATGCTGAGAGAGAGTTCGAGGCGGGTTTGCCAGTCTTGCGCGTCGCGGGGTTTCAGGCGATCAGCGATGCGGCTCAGTTCGGTTACGTTTTGCTCGGCGAGCCGTATCGCGGAGCTTCGATCTTGCATGATACGGGCATGAACGCTCGGGGTGGGGTGGACGAGTTGTTGCTCAAGTTCTTTAAGGGCTGGGTTCCAGATGGCGGAGGATTTTCCGCGGATGCCGCCTTCGATGCTTGCCACGGTGTCCGGAATCATAGATTGGTCCTTCGGGGTCCAAAAGCCGAGGGTGTAGAACATCTTCTTTGCCTGGTCGAACGTGCGTTCGTAGATTTCGGTGAGGGTTTTTGACTCTGGTGTGCCGGGTTTCAGGCCATATCGCTTCGCGTTCCAGGTTTGGTAGACCTCTGCTGGGGTGGTATTGGGGTTGGCAAGGTACTTGGATAGGGCGTAGAGGTTGATCTCGCTTGGGGTGTCGAGCGCGGTTTCTTCGTCTCGGTCAATTCGGGCGACGATGCCTTGGCAGCCTTTTGAACGGTCGTAGTCCCAGCGGGCTTTGATGTACTTGACAAGAGAAACCGGCACCATGGATCGGCCCCAGTATTCGGCGCCCAGGTCGGCCTCGATGACTTGAGGCGTTTTTCCAATTGCTCCAAGGGCAAACGATTCGGGATAGAAGAGTTGCCAATCCTGGGGGGTCCATTTGGAGTGGAGGGTGACTTGCGGGTAGTCGGTGAAGGCGTCGACTATCCAGCGGAGTTGTTGCGGCGAGTGGTTGAAATCGCGCACGTACACTCGCTTGTTAAGCGGTTGGGTGACGGTTAGAAACTGCTCGGTGACGAAGCGGATTCGTTGCTCCATTGTCTTCTGGGTCCAGAAGGGTGAAGCGTCAGTGGCGTACCAAATTTCGGTTGGGGTGGAGGCGTAGCTAAGGACGATCCCGTTGAGATCAGGGGCATTTTGGAAGGCGAGTTTGAGAGCGTTGCGCCGGGTATTCCAGAATTGGGCTCCGGCTTCGGTCGAGGGGTCTAGCTTGGTAGCTCTATCGCGAGTGTTCAGTTCGCGGACCCAGATGTAGCAATCGATGCCGAGCGCGCGGGCCGCTCTAGCGGTCTTTGCGACTTGTTCGCCGCGAGTTCCTACGATTTCGTCTGCCGTGGTTGGGTTATTCCCGGCGATTTCGAGGTGATTGATGCCGTACTCCTTTGCCCTTTCAAGGACGAGGCGATGGTAGGCGGGGCTTGATCCGTGGATCATCCATCCTCGAACTTGCGTTGGTGCGGCCGGCGGGTTAGCGGGAATGCCGAAGAGGGCCGCGTACAAAAACAGTGCTGGGGTGAAGCAGTTCATTCGCGGCCAGGAACTCGATCACACGTGCTGGTCGATGAGGATTGGGTTTCCATCGGGATCTTCAAGCATGAAGCAGGCCGGGCCGCTCGTGTTTTCGTCGGCTTCCATCACGAAGGCAACGCCGTCGGCTTTGAGCTTCTGCTGGATCTGGCGGACATCGGTGAAGGCTGCTACGGACTCGGCAGCTTGGGTCCAGCCGGGGTTGAAGGTGAGGACGTTCTTTTCGAACATGCCTTGGAAGAGGCCGATGACGTGGTCGCCATTTTTGAGGATCACCCAGTTTTGGGCGGGGTCACCGTGGAACTGGGTGAAGCCTAGTTTTTCGTAGAACGCCATTGAGGCGGCGAGGTCTTTAACGGTCAAGCTAACGGAAAATGCGCCTAGTTCCATGGTTTGTTTTGCCTACGGTCGGTTAAGTATAGAGAGTCGCGTGAAGTTTGTGATGTGTTTTGTTGGGTACCTGCGCCGGGGGCGGAAAAATGATACGATCGGGGAGCGATGGGGTTGTCGAGTTCCGAGAAGTTGATGCTGAAGGCGGCAAAGAATGGTGACGCTGATGCCGTGCGTGAACTTTTGGCTTCGGAACCGGGCTTGCTGACCGTGCGCGATTCGGATGGCTCCACTCCATTACACTGCGCGGCTTGGAAGGGGCACGTCGCGGTGGTTGAGGTTCTGCTGGATGCTGGGGCAGATAGTCAGGACCGGAATCAGAACGATCACTGGGGAGATACGGCGCTTCACGCCGCGGCGCATGGCAATCAGAAGGCGGTCGTGGAGTTGCTGCTTGCGCGAGGGGCGGATCCGAAGGCGACAAATCCGGCGGGACGGACTCCGTTGCAGGAAACGGAGTTTCATAACGCATCTGCCGCGGCGAAGCTGCTTAAGGCAGCTTTGGGCAGTTAGGACTTATACGCCCTGTTTTCGAATTCGCTGGTTCAGTTTCTTTTCGGCGAGCTTGCCGGTTTGTGGGGTCGGAACGTTGCCGTCGGAGGTTGGCTTGGCTTTAAGTTGCTCAATTCCGGCGCGAATCTGCTTCTTGCTTGGTCTTTCCATAGCGTAGATTACTTAAGTTTTTGGTTGTTGGGCGTTGGTACCCAGGCATTTGTGGATAATGGTCCGCAATCCCAATGAGCGAGCCACGACCCATACAGATTATTCGGAGCGATTCTCAGCACCCAGATTTTCAGTTGCTGGCATCGGAACTGACGCGTTTTCTGGCGATTCATGACGGGGATCAGGCGAGCTTTTTTCAGCAGTTCAACAAGGCCGATTCGATCCCTTACGTGGTGGTGGCTTACTTGGACGGGCAGGCCGTGGCGTGCGGGGCTATCCGGCCATTTTCCGAAACGGAGATTGAGGTCAAGAGGATGTACGTGGTTCCAGAGGCACGCGGGAAGGGGATCTCGCGGGCGATTCTGGAAGAGTTGGAAGCTTGGGCTCGCGAGCTTGGCTTCCTGAACACAGTTTTGGAAACAAGCATTCGCTTGACGGCCGCGTTTTCCTTGTACAAAAACGCGGGCTACGCGATCATTCCGAACTACGGTCCTTACGTTGGGGTCGAAGCCAGCACTTGCTTCGGCAAAGCGCTTTAAGCAAAGGTTCCGAAGGGCCTTCCGGCCAGACCGAGGTCGGGCTCGAAGGTTGTGAATTCGATTTCGGGTAGGCGAGTCGCTAGGTGGTCGCGAAGCGCGATAACTCCGGGCTGTTCGGTCGCGTAGTGTCCGGCGGCGATGATGGGCATGCCGCATTCGCTGGCTTCAAGACCGATGTGCTGCTTCACTTCGCCGGTCACAAAGACATCTGCACCGGCACGTTGGGCGTGCACCCAATCGCCATCTGCAGCGCCGCCGACCACAGCGACTTTGCGGACGGGACGTTTGGGATCGCCAAAGGTCCAAGTGGCTTGATTGAGGCAACCGGAAGTGAGCTCTGCAAACTGCTGGAGGGGCATTGCCGCCGGCAAGATGCCGATGCGACCAGCGGGTTGCTCGACGACTTTGTCCAACGGGATGAGATCGTATGCGGGTTCCTCGTACGGATGGGCACTTCGAAGCGCTCGCAGAACTTTCGCCTTGACTTCCGTTGGAACGAGAACTTCCAGGCGAGTTTCTGGAACGCGGGTGAGTTCGCCAACTTCGCCAATGGCGGGGTTTGCTCCAGACATTGGTAGGAATCTGCCTTCGCCTTCGCTGCGGAACGAGCAGTGTTCGTAGTTTCCGATGCGGCCTGCTCCGGCGGTTGCCAGGGCGAGCGCGACCGCATCGGCATCGGCCAGCGGAACGAAGGTCACGAGCTTGTAGCGGGTGACTTCCGCACCGCTGCCGAAATCTGTGACTTCGGATAGTCCGAGCTTTGCAGCAAGGGCGTCGTTAATTCCGCCGCGAGCCGAGTCCCAATTGGTGTGGGCGGTGATCAGCGAGATTCCGCTTTTGGCCATTTTCCAAGCGACACGACCTTCATAGGAATCGGTGTTGAAGCGTTGGACGGGGTGGAAGAAAATGGGATGATGGCAAACGAGGAGTTGCGCTTCGGCGGAAATGCAGGCGTCAACCGAGGCAAGGGAATGATCAAGGGAGACGAGCGCGCGAGAAACGGGCGCATTACGATCTCCAAGAAGGAGGCCCACGGAATCAAAACTAAAAGCAAACCGAGCTGGAGAGAGGCTCTCCAGGGTCGAAAGAACAGACTGAACCGTACATTTCAGGGGCACGAGCTTATTATAAGGTCGGTGGGAACCTAGGTCCCCACCTTACTTAGCTCACAGTCAAGAAATGGCTTTTGGATCGTGGAGCGATACTCCACTGATGATGACTTAGATAATTGCACTTGGCAATAATCCGCAAGCTTTCTCAACGCTTTCTCGGACTCCGGATCTAACTTCAGCGGGCTTGTCATACACAATCCCAGAAGCGCGATCGCTTCATCCTCGGTGAGCTGCAGACCTTCCTGACTGGTGCCAGTAATCATATCAGCCCTCCTGTATGCCCGATAGCATGACATGTTAGACGTGTTCCGCTGGGAATTGTGCGGGTCTTTTTCGAAAATTATCTCAGATTTTTAGGAGTTCGGCCCGGCTGTATACTTGCGGCATGCCCGAAGCTGAGTACCTCCAAATGGGCGGCCAAGCCGTCATCGAGGGGGTCATGATGAGATCTCCGCACTATTTTGCCGTTGCGGTGAGGTCTCCAAAGGGGGACGTGGTGGTTCACCACGAGCCGCTTGAGAAGACTTGGATTGGTCGTCAGGCTTGGTTGAAGTGGCCTTTCTTCCGTGGTTCGCTTGCTTTGCTCGATACGATGGCGCTGGGTGCCCGGGCAATGCGCTACGCGGCCAAAGTAATCACCGATGGCGAAGAAGAGCTGAAGCGCGAGGCAGCCGAGGCGGCTGGCGAGACGTTAAGTGGCCCGACGAAGAGTGAGCAGAACCAGGCAAAGATTCAGGACGTGGCTATTGGTGGGGCGCTGGTTATTGGCCTTGCAATGGGTTTGTTCCTTTTTAACTATTTGCCGAATCTGCTTGCACAACCGCTAGAGCGGTTCGGGGCGAGTGGGATGTTGATCAACTTGGTGGTCGAGATCATCAAGGTCACGTTCTTCCTTGGGTATTTGTGGGGCATTGGTCAGTTGCCGGATATCAAGGAAGTGTTCCGGTATCACGGCGCGGAGCATAAGGCGATCAATGCGGTTGAGGCGGGGCGACCGTTGAACCTGGACGAGGTTCGGGCTCAGACTCGGTTGCATCCGCGATGTGGGACGAGCTTTGCGATTGTTGTTCTGATCATCAGCTTTATCGTTTTCACTTTTGTCCCTCGGTATCCGTTTGGGGCGCCGAGGGGGTGGTTTATTGACGCTTCGGTTCGGTTCTTGATCGAGTTGGTTGTCTTGCCTTTGATTTCTGGTCTAGCCTATGAGGCGATTCGGTGGGCGGGGAAGATGAAGAACAACAAGATTGTTCAGGGCATTTTCTGGCCCGGATTGATGAGTCAGTACTTGACGACTCGGGACCCTGAAGATAAGCACCTTGAGGTTGCCATTGCCTCTTTGCAGGCTGTGATTGATGCCGAAAAGCTCAGGGCTGAAGGCGTCGCGCCGAGCGTGTGAAGTCGTCGAGGATGTTTCTGGCTTCGGTTGCGGAGCAGAGGAACTGGTTTAGGATGATGCTGATGGCGACTTGGCGGCCGTTTTCGCAGCGGAGGTAGCCGCTGAGGCCGACGACCATGTCGAGCGATCCGGTTTTGCCTTGGAAGGGAACGCCGTCTAATCGGGTTGCCAAGGTTCCGCGGCCGGGGGTGGCCATGGCGTTTCGGTAGAGCCTCGAGGTCGGCTGGGTTTCTGCCCAGGTTAGGAGCTTCGTGATTCCCCTGGTTGTGACCAGGTTGTGGCGGCTCATTCCGCTGCCGTCGTAGATTCGGAAGTCGCCTTTTGCGACGCCGACGGTTTCTTCTAGGAAGGTTTGGGCGGATTTTCTGGCGACCGAATAGGGCGAATCGCCGAGTGGGCTTTTTGCTTGGGCGCCTAGTAGAAGGAGGTGCTCGGCGATATTGTTATCGCTGGGCGGGAGGCACTCTTTTAGCATGTCGGCGAGGGGGCGGCCGTCTACGGCGAGGGTAGGTGGGGCTTCGGGGAGTTCGGGGGTGGCCCTTTGGGGGCGGCCGAAGAGCATCATGGCGGCTTCTGAAGGGGCGATGAGGCTGAGGGTATCTAGCCGTTCGGTTTTCTTTTCGAGCTTTCCGTTGATGTAGATAGTGCGTTCAAAGGGGGCGTAGCGGGTGGTTAGTTTTGGCCCTTCTTGTTGCTCGATTCTTAAGTAGTACTTGGTCGGGCGGATTGCCGGGGTTCCGTTGACGTTCCAGAGTTCGACGCTGGCTCGGTCTACGGTGAAGGCGGAGATTGGTGAGGCGTATTTGTTTGGCAGGTCATCGAACTCCCAGGTGTCGGGGACTCCGGGGTTGTAGGATTGTCGGACGTAGACCCTTAGGGATCGGTTTGTTCTCAGGAGTCGCGAGGCTTCGATGAGGGTTCGGTAGTTCATCAGCGGATCTCCGGGGGAGTCGATGATGACTTTGTCGTCTACGCGCCAGAAGCGGGTTCGGGGGCGGTAGTCGGGGCCGAGTTGGTGGAGGGCGAAAGCGCTGCTGATGAGCTTTTGGTTGCTGGCCGGCATGACCCTTTGGCCGGGGTTTTTCTCGTAGAGCGTGGTTCCGTCGAGGCTGGTGATGCTGGCGGAGACGAGGGCGCCTTTTAGTTTCGGGTCGTTTAGGAGAGCTTCTAGTTGGTCGGTGGCGGTTGGGGCCTGGTGGGTTGCGAGGTAGAGGAGCGAGGTTAGCGCGGGGCTCATTTTTCGGATTCCAGCAGGGGCTCGACTACGTGGTCGGCTTCGTCGTTGAGGATATCTTGGGCCATGGCGGCGGCGTAGGACCGGAGGAGGGGGTGGGGGTCGTTTACGGCGACGTTTTGAAGGGCTTTTGTGACGGTTTCCTTCATTTCTGGAATCCATTCGACGACGTGATAGAGGCCGTGGATGGCGGCTCGGCGGCCGATGGGGCTGGGGGCGGTTAGACATTCTAGGAGGGTTGGGCCGCCTAGGATGTGGGGGAGGTGGCCGCCGAGGACGACGCCGGCTTTATAGATGGTTCGGGCGTAGTCGTCTTCGGCGTCCCAGATGAGGGACTTCATGGCGGCGACGGCTTCGGTGGTGTCGCGGTCTCCGGCGAAGGTTGGGAGGGCTTCGAAGAGGTCGAGGACGCACCATTGGGCGACGCGGCGGTAGGGGTGGTTTCGGTCGTTTAGGATGAAGATGAGGCAGGGGAGCCAGAAGGGGTCGGTGGCGGTGCTCTCGATGAGGACGCGGGTTTCGTGGGCGACGTCTCGGTCTTCGCAGAACAGGAGCTTTAGGAGCTGGGTCCGGTTAAGGTCTCGCAGGTGGCCGGTGAATCGGGTTTGTTGTCCGATGCAGTTTGCGATGGCGAGTTGCCTTTTGAAGAGCGGTTCGCTGGCTTCTTTGAGCTCGGCCAGCATGTCATCGAGGTCTTCTCCCCTTGCTTCTAGCCAGAGTTCGTGGCATTTCCCGAAGGTTCCGTGGGCGGTGCGGGCGGTTTGGACGGCGAAGGTTTCGCCGTAGGCTTCGAAGGTCGCTTCGCCGGTCCAGTCGGTGGCGTGAACGTTGTATTCCCAGCTGACGGGGTGCGGCGGCCAGCGGAAGAGGACGCGGTTTCCGGGATTTTTGGCGTCTTTTGAGCCAGCGCGTTTGGCGGCTTCGGCGGTGTAGTCGCTGAGCTCCTCGATTGCTAGTTTGGCTTCCGCCGTTGAAGGCATTGGGAACATATTACCGGCGGGGTGGCGGCGGTTGTGGAGCCGCCGATCTTCAATTAGTTTGACTACCACGCAGGGGCGAGGTAGAACGAGGGTTGGAGGTAGCAACGGCCTGATGATTGATTATTCGAAACTGCGAGCAGCATTAGGGAATCTCGAGCGGCAGTGGGAAAATCTGGAGAGCAGCGGGAAGCGCGAGGGGCTATCGCTGCTTGACTTGGAAGCTGTGCAGGAGTCGGTGATCAAGCGGTTTGATCTTGCTCTGGAAATGAGCTGGAAGTTGCTACTGAAATACTTGGCAGAAGAAGTTGGGTTGGCGGAGGTGCCGAACGGGCCCAAGCCAATTTTAAGAATCGCGGATCAAAACAATCTGCTTAAAGGCCGGATTGCGGCTTGGATTTTGTATGTGAACGCCAGAAATGCGAGCTCGCATGACTACAGCGGCGAAAAGGCGGCCGAGACGCTTCAAGTTATTCCAGACTTTTTAGTAGACGCGACTGGGCTTTACGAAACGATGAGCGGGGAGAAATGGTAGCGCTTACTGAGACGGAATTGGATCTGGTGCGGAGTTTGTTGCACCAGCATGTTTCCGGTGTTCGGTCTTGGGCCTACGGGTCTCGAGTGAAGGGTACGGCTCGTCGGACTTCTGACTTAGATCTCGTGGTTTTTTCAGAGCAGGGGGATGGTCGAGTGTTCTCGCTACGAGAGGCTTTCGAGGAGAGCGATTTGCCATTTATTGTGGACGTGCACGTATGGAACGAACTTCCGGCGGAGTGGCAGGCGGAGATTGAGCTCGGGAAGTTTGAGCTGGTTTCGGGCTGAAGTGCGGCGGTAAGACCGCCGCACTTGAAGGTTAGCGGTCGGTGCCGGTGAAGGTGAATTTGCCTTCTTCGGCGGTGATGGTTATGAGTTGGCCGTCGCGGATTTCGCCTCGGAGGAGGAGGGTGGCGAGGGGGTTCATGATCTCTTTTTGGATCGCTCGCTTTAGGGGGCGGGCGCCGTAGACGGGGTCGTAGCCAGCGGCGGCGACGAGGTCCATGGCTTCGGGCGAGATTTCGATTTCGATGCGGCGCTCGGCTAGGCGGTGGCGCAGGCCGGCGAGTTGGATGCCGACGATTTCGCGGATTTGGGCGGAGCCGAGGGGGTGGAAGACGACCATGTCGTCGAGTCGGTTGATGAACTCGGGCCGCAGGTGGAGACGGACTTCGTCGAGGACTTGTTGTTGGACTTCGGCGAAATCTTTGCCGTCGAGTGGATCGCCGTAGTAGTGCGAGCCAATATTACTGGTCAGGATGAGGACGGTGTTCTTGAAGTCCACGGTCCGGCCCTGGCCATCGGTAAGGCGGCCGTCGTCTAGGACCTGGAGGAGGACGTTGAAGATTTCTGGGTGCGCCTTTTCGATTTCGTCCAGGAGGATGACGGAGTAGGGGCGGCGGCGGACGGCCTCGGTGAGCTGGCCTCCTTCATCGTAGCCGACATAGCCGGGAGGGGCACCGATGAGGCGCGAGACGGCGTGCTTTTCGCTGTATTCGCTCATGTCGATGCGGACGAGGTTGTGCTCGTCGTCGAAGAGGAACTCGGCGAGGGCCTTGGCGGTTTCGGTTTTTCCGACGCCGGTGGGTCCGAGGAAGAGGAAGGAGCCGATGGGGCGATTGGGGTCGCTGAGGCCGGAACGAGATCGGCGGATGGCGTCGGCGACGGCTTGGAGGGCTTCTTGTTGGCCGACGACGCGCTGGTGGAGGCGGTCTTCCATGAGGATGAGCTTCTCCATTTCGCCTTGGATGAGGCGGCTGACGGGGACGCCGGTCCACTTTGCGACGACCTCGGCGATGTCTTCGCTATCGACCTCTTCTTTCAGCATTTTGCCGGCGGTTTGGAGGGTGGCGACTTCTTCTAAGTCGGCGTTTAGTTTGGCTTCTAGGCGCGGGATGAGGCCGTGCTGAATTTCGGCGGCGCGGGCCCAGTCGAGCTCGCGTTGGGCGGCTTCGAGCTGGGTTCGGAGCTGTTCGATTTCTTGCTTGCTGGCGCGGACGGTTTCGATCTTGTCCTTTTCTTGCTGCCAACGGGCGCGGAAGGTGCTGGATTTTTCGGAGAGCTCGGCGAGTTTGCGCTCGATGGCTTCGAGGCGAGTTTTGCTGGCGGCGTCAGTCTCTTTTTTCAGGGCTTCGCGATCGATTTCGGCTTGGACGATTTGGCGTTCGACTTCGTCGATTTCGGCGGGGACGCTGTCGATTTCGATCTTCAGGCGCGAGGCGGCCTCGTCGACGAGGTCGATGGCTTTGTCGGGGAGGAAGCGGGCCGTGATGTAGCGGTTGGAGAGGGTGGCGGCGGCGACGATGGCACCGTCGGTGATGCGGACGCCGTGGTGGATTTCGTAGCGCTCTTTGAGGCCGCGAAGGATGCTGATGGTTTCTTCGACGGTGGGTTCATCGACGAGGACCATTTGGAATCGGCGTTCCAGGGCTTTGTCCTTTTCGATGTACTTGCGGTACTCGTCGAGGGTGGTGGCGCCGATGCAGCGGAGTTCGCCGCGGGCGAGCATTGGCTTTAGCATGTTGGCCGCGTCCATGGCACCTTCTGCTTTTCCAGCACCGACGAGGGTGTGGAGTTCATCGATGAAGAGGATGATTTCGCCGTTGGAGCCTTTGATTTCTTCGAGGACGGCTTTGAGGCGTTCTTCGAATTCGCCACGATACTTCGCACCGGCGACGAGGGCGCCCATGTCTAGGGAGATGACGGACTTTCCGCGGAGGCCCTCGGGGATGTCGCCGCTGACGATGCGCTGGGCGAGGCCTTCAGCGACGGCGGTTTTGCCTACGCCGGGTTCGCCGATGAGGACGGGGTTGTTTTTGGTTCGGCGGGAGAGGACTTGGATGACGCGGCGGATCTCTTCGTCGCGGCCGATGACGGGGTCGAGCTTGCCGGATCGGGCGGCGGCGGTGAGATCTTGGCCATATTTTTCGAGGGCCTGGTAGGACTCTTCTGCGTTGGGGGAGGTGACGCGGCGGCCGCCTCTGATTTCGGAGATCGCCTTTTGGACGATGCCTTTGTTCGCGCCGAGGGACTTCAGGAGTCGGCCGGTGAAGCCGGCGTCTTCCGTTGCTGCCAGGAGGATGTGCTCGGAGGAGACGTACTCGTCCTTCAGCGCGTCGGCTTCTTTGAAGGCGGCGTTGAGGAGGTTCTGGAGGCGCGAGGACATGGCGGAGCCGTAGCTGGTACCGCCTTGGACCTTTGGCGTTTTGGCGAGTTCGGCTTCAACTTCGGTCAGGATTTGGTCGGGGTTGAGGCCGATCTTTTTGAGGAGCGGGGA
>CAMAPH010000054.1:0-14354 GCA_945859975.1 Chthonomonas calidirosea | reverse complement strand
GGGGCCATGACGAGGGCACACTGCCCTTTTTGCACTCGCTCTACGATGGGGAGGGCGAAAGCCAGTGTTTTGCCCGTTCCGGTCTGGGCGAGACCAATGACGTCCTTTCCGTCTACTGCAGAGGGAATGGTTGCCGCCTGGATCGGCGTAGGCGTTGAGTATCCGAGCTTGCTGAGCGTTGCGAGAGTTCGCGGGCTCAGGTGCAGACCATCAAAGCCTGCCGTATTTGGGGTTTGTAACATAAAAAACACCCGACGCAGAAATGCGTGCAGGCATCTCTATTATGTCGCTTTGTCTTGTCATTCCCACCAAAAAACCTTACACTTATCCGGTGAGTACCCACGGTTCCATTACTTGGCATGACCTAACGGTCCCAAATGCCCCTGAAGTGCGCGACTTTTATTCAGCCGTTGTCGGCTGGACCCCGGAAGGGTTAGACATGGGCGAGTATGAAGACTACGTGATGAAGTCCCCTTCGGGAGATGGCGTATCGGGGATATGTCACGCTCGCGGGGTGAACGCTGGTATTCCACCGCAGTGGCTGCTATACATCACGGTCGCCAATCTTGCGGATGCCCTAGAGAAAGTGGTGGCTAATGGCGGCGAAGTTGTGCATCAATCTGGTGGTGGGTCGATGGCGATCATCAAAGATCCTGCTGGGGCGGTATGTGCCTTGTATGCCGAAGAGACAAATTCGGAAGTCGAAGCCGCTTAAAAGCCGTTAGAATGGCCGGGATGATTCGCTGGCGCACCCCTTTGGTCTTATCCTCATTCCTGGTTGCTAGTTCCGTACTGGCCCAAGTTCCGAGCCCGAAGGAGTTCTTTGGCCATGACGTGTGCGAGGACTATTGGCTTGCCAACTATCAGGACCTGACCAGGTATTGGCAGGCTCTTGCAAAGGCAAGCCCTCGCGCCCGCTTGGTCAGCATGGGCAAGACCGAGTTCGGGCGCGAGCAGTGGATGACGATCATCAGCGATCCGCTGAACCTGAAGTATCTCGAGCGGCACCGCAAAGTCAGTGATAAATTCAGCCAGGCGGATTTTGCGACCGACGAGCTTGCCCGGGAAGCGGCGAAGAAAGCGAAGTCGGTGGTTTGGATTGATGGCGGTTTGCACGCCAACGAGGTCCTCGGCGCGCAGCAGCTTATCGAGACGGCGTATCAGCTCGTGAGTCGGACCGATGCCGAAAACAATCGGATCCTGAAAGACACGATCATTTTGCTCGTGCACGCGAACCCAGATGGCATGGATTTGGTGAGCAATTGGTACATGCGACAACCGGTCGCACGGCAACGGTCCCTCGCGAATATCCCAGAGCTGTACCAAAAGTACGGCGGCCATGACAACAATCGCGATTTCTATGCGATGAACATGGCGGAGACGCGGAACATGAACCGGGTGCTGTATGAGACATGGCATCCGCAGGTGGTCTACAACCACCACCAAAGCGCGCCGAGCGGCACGATCATGTTCATTCCGCCGTTCCGGAACCCCTTCAACTACCACGTCGATCCGATCATCCAGACCGCGACGGATGTGGTCGGGCTCAACATGCACCAGAGGCTGATCTCGGAAGGACTAGGCGGGACCGTGATGCGCGACGGCGCGTCGTTCTCGGCATGGTGGAACGGGGGATTGCGGACGACGACTTACTTCCACAACCAGGTCGGTATTCTCACCGAGACTTGGGGGAGCCCAAACCCGACAACCGTACCGTTTTTGACCGAGCGGCAGATTCCTTCGATTGATCTACCCAAGCCGGTTGATACCCGCTTGTGGCACCTGAAGGACTCGCTACAGTACGAGACTCAGGCGAACTACGCGATTCTCGACTATGCCTCTCGCTATCGGGAGAAGCTGCTCTTTAGCGTCTATCGTGCCGGAAAGAACTCGATTGAGCGTGGGCAAAAGGATTACTGGACCCGGTATCCGAGCCGAATCCGTGAACTGAAGGCGGAGGCGCTCACCAAGCCAGAATTGCGAGACGCTCGGGCATACGTGATTCCGAAGAGCCAGGAGAACTGGGGAGCGGCTTGCCGGTTTGCGGAAGCATTACTGCGCACGGGGGTTCGCGTTGAGCAGTTGAAAGGTGACCAGTTTGGATATCCAGCTGGATCTTTGGTTGTTCGAACCGCGCAGCCGTATCGACCACACGTTTTGGATATGTTTGAGCCGCAGGATTATCCAAATGACTTCCGATATCCGGGCGGACCGCCGATCGCTCCGTATGACAACGCGGGCTATACGCTGGCGTATCAGATGGGTGTTAAGTTTGACCGAGTGCTCGAAGAGCGAACGTACAGCGCCGGAACGATCAGTTCTGCCAAGAACCTCGTTGACCTTCCAACCACCGGTGCCGATACGGTTGCACTTCCAGCGGGTGAGAACGAGTCGTTTGCGATTGCGAACGTGGCTTTGAAGGCGGGCCTGAAGGTTGAGCGATCGGTTGCCGGTGCGTTTGCGGTTTCGGGGGATGCACAGAAGCTGGCGACCGTGCTGAAGGGACGAACCTACGGCCGAACGACGCAGGTGATGGATCGGAGTGCGACGACTCCGGTGAAGCCGGTCCGCATCGCGCTTTGGGATCGCTACGGCGGCAGCATGCCGAGCGGCTGGACGCGATGGCTGTTTGATGAATTCGGCTTTAACTACGAAGTGGTGTACGGCGAAGACCTGGACAACGCGGATCTCGCGGCGAAATATGACGTCATTGTTTTTCCGTCCGGAGCGGTGCCTTCGCAAGATTCGACTCGCGGCGCCACTAACCCCTTGGCCGATGATCCGACCATTTCGGCGGAGCTCAAGCGCCGATGGGCGAACATCTCGGTGAGCAAAACGATGCCGAGATTGAAGGCATTCGTTGAAGCGGGCGGGCACGTGATTGGGATCGGCAGCAGTGCCGGGAACCTGGCCAAGCACCTGGGTCTCCCGGCGATGAGCGCTTTACAAGAAGACGGTAAGCCGATTCCAGATACCAAGTTCTACATTCCCGGATCGGTGCTCAGCTTGAGGCTGAACCCAGGACCGCTGACGCTTGGCTATAGCGACAAGGACTTGGATGTGATCTTCGATGACAGTCCGGCATTCTTGCTGCCTGCCGATGCACCGGTGTCCCCGGTCGCAACGTTCGTGACCGACAAGCCCCTCCGCTCGGGCTGGGCTTGGGGACAGGAGAGGCTCAAAGGAACCACCGCCATCGTGGATGTCAGCGTTGGCAAAGGCAAGGTTGTGCTCTTTGGCCCAGAAGTCAACTTCCGCGGCCAGAGCCACGGATCGTTTAAGTTGCTTTTCAACGCCATTTTCCGGGCTGGCAAGTAAGGAACGCGGTACATTCTCGGTTGCCGCAAAGCATCCGATCCCATGTTGCTGTCCGTTTCCAACGTCCGAAAAGCCTTTAATGTCGATGTCGTCTTGGACGGGGTCACTTTTCGCTTGGAAAACCGAGAAAAAGTGGCCTTGGTCGGGCGAAACGGGGCCGGGAAGACCACCCTATTACGGATCATCACAGGGCAGTACAAGCCGGATAACGGATCGTGCAACCTTGCTCGCGGCGCGAAGATCGGCTACCTGAAGCAGGACATGCCGGTCACCAGCGGCAAGACCGTTCTGGAAGAAGCGCAGTCAGCTCGTGAGCATCAGCTCGAGCTGCAAGCTCGCCTTGAAGAACTTCAACTCAAACTGGATTCGGGCACGGCGAGCCAAGAGGACATCGACGAGTACGCCCTGGTCCACGAGCACTTTCTGGACGCCGAAGGCTATAGCGCCGAGACCGACATGCGAGCGGTTCTTAAGCGACTCGGATTCACCGAGGACGAGTTTGACAAGCCGACTTCTAAGCTGTCCGGCGGCGAGCGAACGCGGCTTGCGCTTGCCCGATTGCTTCTCGAAGAACCCGAGCTGTTGATCCTCGACGAACCTACGAACCACCTTGACCTTCAGGCGACGGAATGGCTCGAAGGCTGGATCAAGGCCTACCACGGCGCGGTCTTGTTGGTAAGTCACGACCGAACGTTCTTGAACAATACGGCCGAGCGGGTTCTTGAACTACGGCAGCAACAAGTCTTTGCGTACCCTGGTCCGTTCGAGAAATTCCTTGATCTTCGAAAGGAAGAAGACGCCCGCATGGCCGAGGTCGCGCGGCAGCAGGATCGCGAGATCGCCAAGATGGACGAATACGTTCGGCGGTTTATGAACAGCCAGCGAACCGCCCAGGCGCGGGGTCGGTTGAAGCTGATGAACCGGCTGATCGAGACTAAAGTCGAAGCTCCAAAGAACGACCGCCAAATGCGCGGCGGGTTTGGCGAAGCGACGCGATCGGGCGATATTGTTCTGGCAACGCAAAAGCTGGACGTCGGCTTCCCAGGAACGACGCTCATCAAAGGCCTGGACTGGACGGTCCGAATCGGCGAAAGATGGGGCGTGATTGGCGAGAACGGTGCCGGAAAATCGACGCTGATCAAAGTCGCGATGAACGAGTTGGAAGCGCAAGGCGGCTTGGTTCGCCTTGGTAGCAACGTCACAGCGGGCTACTTCACGCAGGACGCCAGCGACCTTGATCCGGAAGAGTCGCCGTTGGACTACTTCGTCTTCGGCCTAGACCTCAAGCCACCCGATGCGCGAAACCTTCTGGGGCGATTCTTGATCACGGGAGACGACGTGTATCGTCCGATCAAGACCTTGAGCGGCGGTGAAAAGAATAAGCTTTCGCTAGCCAAACTTACCCATTTGAACCCGAACCTTCTCGTTTTGGACGAGCCTACCAACCACTTGGACATGGCGAGCCGAGACGCGTTGGTCGATGTTCTGCGAGAGTACAAAGGCACGCTCATCATGGTCTCGCACGACCGATGGCTGCTCAGTCAAATCGCAGACAACATCCTCGATGTCAAGAAATCGGGCTGCGTCATCTACAACTCCACCTTCGACGACTACCGTCGCGGCGCAACGATCGCACCGAAAGTCCAGCCAAACAATCAGAAGAAGGTCGTCGAGGAACCCAAGGAACCTAAGCTTTCTCCGCGCGAACTCAGCAAGGAAATCGAGCGGACGGAGAAGTTGATCTCCGAGCTCGAGAATCGCATTTCCGACCAGGAACAGGACATCAAGGACATCGAAGCCGACTTGGCGAACCTGAAGCCGGACGCAGACATCCTGGCCCTTACCACCGAGTACCAAGTCGCGAAGGAAGCCCTCGAAGGCACGATGTCGGCGTGGGAAGAGCAGAACATCCGGCTCGAAGAACTGAACGCTCAGCGCGCTGGCTAGTGCGGTAACTTTCCTTCATGCAATATCGGCAGTTCGGCAAGACGGACATGAAAGTGTCCGCGATCGGCTACGGCACCTCGGAGATCGGTTTCCGAGAAACACCCCAAGACGTTGTCGATGATCTTCTGAACGACGCGCTCGATGCCGGGCTGAACATCATCGACACCGCCGAGTGCTACCGAGATAGCGAAGAGAAGATCGGCAAAGCGGTCAGTCACCGCCGAAGCGAGTTCTACCTGTTCACGAAGTGCGGTCACACCAGCGGGATGGAGGGCGAAGATTGGGAGCCCGAAATGCTTCGAAAGCAGATCGACCGATCTCTCCAGCGCTTACAGACCGACTACGTTGACCTGATCCAGCTTCACACTTGCTCGCTCGAACTTCTCCAGAAAGGAGAAGTCATCGAAGTTCTGGAGGAAGCCAAGGCGGCCGGAAAGGCGCGCTACATTGGCTACAGCGGGGACAACGAGGCGGCGAAGTTCGCGGTGGAATCTGGCCAATTTGACGCTCTCCAATGCTCGGTAAATGTGATGGACCAGGCCAACATCACGAATGTCCTGCCGCACGCGGCGGAGCGCCAAGTTGGAGTCATCGTCAAGCGTCCCGTCGCAAACGCCGCGTGGCTCTCTGAGCCCGAGGAAGGGCTGTACGCGCGACCGTATTGGGAGCGCTTCCAAGTTCTCCAGTACGCTGCGCTCCAGACGGCAGGCGACGAAGCCGTAGCCCGAGCATTGAACTTTACGCTGAGCCAGCCGGCTGTTTGCACGGCCATCGTGGGTTCCTCATCAAAGAGTCGGTTCCGCCAAAACGTCGAGAACCTCACCCGCTATCCAGCGGATGAGGCTCTCAATATGGAATTCCGCCGAAGATGGCAGGAAGCGGCTCCGTCAGACTGGCTCAGCCTGACGTAAGCGCTTAGTGAGCTTCTTCGATTGAAGGTTTGTCGGCCGGGGCATGCTTCGGCCGAACCCGGAGGTTGATGGCTTCTACCAGAATGGCGAACGCCATGCTGCAGTAGATATAGCCCTTCGGAATTTCAAAGCCAGTTCCTTCCGCGATCAGGCTAGTGCCGATCATAATGAGGAACGAAAGCGCAAGCACCTTCACGGTTGGATGTTTTTCGACGAACCGAGCAATCGGACCCGAATAAACGAGCATAAACGCCACCGCGCCAATAACGGCGACGACCATGATCGAAACTTCCTTCACCATGCCGACAGCGGTGATGACGCTGTCGATCGAGAACACAACGTCGAGCAAGAGAATCTGCGCGAGGATCGCCGAGAGTTTTGGCTTTGCATTGGCATTGTGTGCATCATCGGCGCCTTCCAGTTTATGGTGAATCTCTTTGACCGCTTTATAGATCAAGAAGACACCACCGAGGATCAGGATAAGGTCACGCGCGGATATCTCCGCGATGTGATGATCCGCAATGCCGGGAATCGTGAAGATTGGCTTGGTTAGGCTAACAATCCAGCTTGCCGATAGCACCAGCAAGATTCGCGAAATCAGCGCGATACCGAGACCCATCTTTCGGGCCTTTTCTTGCTCTTCCTTGGTCGGCAACTTGCCGGCCAAGATCGAGATGAACACGATGTTGTCGATGCCTAGGACGATCTCCAACAGCAAAAGCGTGAAGAGACCGGCCCAGGCCGCCGGTGAACTTACCCATTCAAACACGATATGAGAGTATGACGGACTAGCTCGTTACTTTCCACGCCTTCGTGACTTTCTTACCGGCTTGTTCGATTTCAAGGGTGTATTCGCCGACCGGAACATACTTCGGACGTCGCGCCTCAAACGGGTCGGCCAACACTTCATTGGCATCCTTCGGCTTTCTTCCCTTGATGTCAATCGGGGCCTTGGAGCCCTTCGCCAATTCTAGCGAGAACGACACGGCATTGAAACCTCGGACGAGATCGAGATCTTGCGAGTGGACGACCTTACCGTCCTTGTCCAGCAACCGAACCGTTGCCTTCCCGGCTTCTTTCGCAAAGACGTTTCCGCTTGCCATCGGTGCGTTTGGATCGGCTGAGTTCCAAGCATCTCCTCGTCGGTAGCCCCAAGTTGGCAGCCTTCGGACATCGGCTAAGTCGATGATCGTGAGGTCTTTGCTCGTCAGGTCTGGCTTCACGGCGCGAACCCACTTCAGCGGCAGCACCCACGCTCCGCGCGAATGGCTCGCGATGACGAGATCATCGGCGCGTTCTTGGATAACGAGATCGTGAACTGGGGAGTTTGGCAAGCCGCCGTGAAGGGTCATCCATTCCTTTCCACCATCGAAGGTGACGTACACGCCCATCTCGGTGCCGACGTACAGGATGTTCTTGTCCTTGGGGTCTTCACGGACTACGTCGATCGATTCGTTTGGCAGATTACTGGCGATGCTCGACCATGACTTTCCTTGGTCGGTTGATTTCCAGAGATATGCCTTGAAGTCGTCTTCTCGATAGCCGGTTTGAGAAACGTAAACGGTGTTCACGTCGTACTTCGACGCGACCACTCGAGTCACCCACTTATCGGGGGCTGGAGTGTTGATGTTGGTCCAGGAGTAGCCACCGTTCGGCGTCATTTGCACGTTGCCGTCGTCGGTTCCCACGTAGATCAGGCCGAACTTGAGCGGACTCTCGCTGACGTCTTTGATCGTCGAGTGGGGGACATCGCCGTTCGGTCGGTTCTTTGTCAGGTCGCCGCTAATCGCTTCCCAGTTTCGACCCTGGTTAAACGATCTGTGCAACTTTTGAGAACCTAAGTACAGGATATCGGGCTGGTGCGAGCTGATGACCAGCGGCGAAATCCAGTTGAATCGGAGTTCCTGACCTCGGATATCGGACCTTGGCGTTATGGGTCTTGCTTGGGGTGCCGCGGCGTCAATCGCGAAGTGCTGACCGAACTGGTAGGCCACGTAGACGAGGTCCCCGTCATTTCGTGGATCGACCGCGATCGCGCTGCCATCCCCGCCGAACAGATCCTTCCAAAGGGACTTGTCGGATCGCCCTGGTACATAGGTGCTTGGCCCTCGCATGGTGCCGTTGTCTTGGTTGCCGACGATGATGTTGTACGGTCGCTTGTTATCGACCGCAACCGTGGTTGCCTGGGCCAGGCTCAGGTTGTTGATGTGCCGAACGGTGGTGCCGCCGTCGTAGCTCAGGTAGACGCCGCCGTCGTTGCCGATCCAAACCTTGTTCGGGTTCTTCGCGTTGTGAAGCACGGAGTGATGATCCACGTGGGCATCTTCCGCAATGCTCTCCCACGTTTTGGCACCGTCACGGCTGCGAAGCAACGGTACGCCAGTGATGAACACTTCATCGGGATTTGTTGGGTGAACAAAAATCTTGCCCCAGTAGTAGCCACCAATTCCGCCGATCGGTGCTTGCTTCTTCCACGTTTTTCCGCTGTCATCCGAGCGGTAGACCTCGGACTGGAGAATATCGCCGGTAAACATGTCGGGATAGGCGGCCAGCAGCTTTGCCTTCACATCGGCGATGGTCATCTTGCCCGCCTTTGCTTGCTCGATGACCTCGGAAGCTTTGAGCTCGGCCCGTCCGTAACCTCGAAGGAAATCATCGAGCGGCTTTACTTCCAGTTGCTTCAAAGTCTCGTCGGTCAGCAACAAGAATCGACTTGGCGTTAAGCGACCGGATGGCTGTTTTTCGTCTCGGTAGTTCCAATCTGGATCGATGTCTTGGTTATCTACAAATGCGTAAACCACGTTTGGCTTACCGGGGCAAAGGGCAAGCCCGGTTCGACCAGCCGCGTTCCCGGTAGGAAGATCGGTGATTTTCGCCCAGGTGTTGCCGCCATCGACGCTGCGGTAGGCCGCGCTGGCTTCGCCGCTCTCACGGAAGTTCCAAGCTCGTCGATCCCGGTCCCACATGCTGGCAATGATGATTCTTGGGTTCGTCGGATCCTGAACCACGTCAATCGCGCCGGTGTACTCGTTCGACTTGAGGATGAGTTTCCAGGTCTTGCCACCGTCGGTCGTTTTGTAGAGTCCTCGCTCCTCGTTCTGGCTATAAAGGTGGCCAAGGACCGCGACGTAAACGGTGTTTTCGTCCTTTGGATCAATGATGACCTTGCCGATGTGGTGGCTTTCGGGCAGTCCAACGTTCGCCCAGGTCTTGCCGGCGTCGGTCGACTTGAACACTCCCGTTCCGGCGTAGCTGGTTCGTTGACTGTTGGATTCGCCTGCTCCGACCCAGAGCGTCTTGCCGTCTTTGCTCACCGCAATGTCGCCGATGCCGTAGGTGCTCTGGTCGTCAAACAGCGATTCCCAGGTGATTCCGTCGTCCTTGGTACGGAACAATCCACCGGTTGCAAACGCAACGAAGACCGTATCTGGATCATTTGCCGGGGATTCAATGTCAATGACCCGTCCACCTTGAATCTCTGGGCCGACATTTCTCCACTTGACTCCGCCAAAGTAGCTTGCGGCCTTTAGCTTTTCGCGAGCATCGCGGGCGGCCAATCTTTCGGCGGCCGAGGTTCCTTTGACCGCCGTCGGGTGGAACTTCGTTCGTTCCGCGTTCTTATCGAGCCGAGGCCCCTCTTGAGGCATCGAAATCGAAACAAGAGAAAGGGCTAGAAACGCGAGACTTCCACGCATGATCGGTGCTTTTACCCGGCAATCAGGTTCAACCGTTGGCTGGTGCCAGTATTTTTACGTTATCCGACCCGTTTTGTCATCTTCAGGTGGGGAATTCCTACTTCTAAGAAGGGGTCACCTACTGCTGCATAACCCATCGCTTCGTAGAAAGGGACCGCAACTTCTCGGGCGTGAAGGGAGATTTCGCCGGTATCAACAAATGCTTCTGCCGCTTCGACCAAACGCTTCCCGATTCCTTGCCGCTGTCGATCTGGAGAGACCGCCACTTGCCGCATTTTGAATTGGCTTTCCCACTTGATGACCTCGACACAACCTAGCGTTCCTTCGTCACGATTCGAAACTAACCGTGATGGCCCGTTGCGAACGAGACTTAAGCAACCCACGAGATCGTCTCCGTCCCACAAACCAAAGTGAAATTGATCGGCTTCGGATGCCAATTCGGCAGCCGTGAAATCTAGCCCCAAAGGCAGCCGAAGAACCCGCCGTCGGAGTTCAACGGCGGCGGCGTACTCTGGGCTCCCGTGTACGATTTGACTGACCGTCATCGTTACGCCTTCGGCAACTTCTTCTTATGGCTTGCCTTCTTGGTGGTGGCCTTGGTCACTTTTTTCGCGGCGGGCTTTGGAGCCGCCTCTTTCTTCGGTGCGGCCGCCTTCTTCGTTTTCGCCGTCTTTCGCACCGGCTTTCGTGGAGCCGCTGGTCCAGCTTCTCGCTTTCGGTCTAGCAGCGCTTTGGCCTCTTCGGCGGTGAACTTCGCCGGGTCGATGCCCTTCGGCAGCGTCGCGTTGGTCGTTCCATCTGTAACGTAGGGTCCAAACCGACCGGCGAGCACCTTGACTGGTCCAGCCGCACCTTCGATCTCGCCAAACTCTGCGATCGGAGCGGATGCCTTTCGAACCGGACGACCTCTTGGCATCGCCAAAATTTCGACCGCGCGGTCCACGTCGATGTCCATCGCGAGTCGCCAATCTTCTACCGTTCGCCGCTCTTCGCCCGACTCCAGGTACGGGCCAAACTTTCCGATTCGGAATTCGATCGCCGCGTTCGTATCCGGGTGCTTGCCGATCGTCTTCGGTAGCGAGCACAGATAGTTCAGATCTTCCTGACTGAGGGTTTTCGGATCGGCGTCCGGCGGAAGCGAAACCCAGGTTGGCTTCACCTTGTTCTCAACTTCCTCTGGGGTCCGCTCGACTTCGAGGTAGTAGCCCTGGCGATACTTGAGGATCAAGCGTCTGCCGGTCGTCGGATCAAAGCCGATGCTCTCGGCCGGGGCGGACTTCTTGTTTAGAAGTTCGACCGCCATATCTACCGTCAGGTCAGCAGGAGCGACATCGTCGGGAATATCGGCAAATCGCTTTGTCGTGGCGTCGCCGTGCTGTAGGAACGGTCGACCGTCCTTGCCATTTCGAACAATGATGTCCGCTGCATCTTCGGGGTGCTGGCCCACGAGCACGTTCGGATACGCGATTTCGCGCTTTCGCGCATCAACCAAGGTCTTAAGTCCGCGCTCGCCCAGGAAGAATCCATCAAGGTAGCTCTTTGAGTTCTCTTTTCCTTCCGAAATTTCGTCCAGAACTTCATCCATTCGCGCGGTAAAGCCGAGGTCCATGAGTTCTTGGAAGTTGTTTTCTAGAACTTGGAAGGCGAAGAAGGCACGGAAAGTCGGGACAAGCTGCCGACCCGCCTTTCGAACATAGCCACGATCGACGATGACCGAGATGATGCTGGCGTATGTGCTCGGGCGACCGATGCCCATCTCTTCCAACTTCTTAATCAGCGTCGCATCGGTGAAGCGGCTTGGCGGCTTTGTCTCGTGAATCTGCTCGTTGAGATCGCTGAGGGCCACTTCCATGCCTTCGGATAGTCGCGGCAACATGCGATCCGCCGGTTCGGCCTCCTCTTCTCTTGTCTCCGTGTAAAGGCGGCGGAAGCCATCAAACAGAACCTGCTTACCGCTCGCTCGGAAGGTGAGCGCCGTGTTCTCGGCCTGCGTCGTGACGTCAACTTCGGTTCGCAACACTCGGCTCGGGAGCATCTGCGAAGCAATCGCGCGCTGCCAGATGAGGGTGTAGATCTTGAGCTGATCGTCATTGAGATACCGGGCAACGTCCTGCGGTCTACGATTCGCATCCGTTGGTCGGATGGCTTCGTGAGCTTCCTGAGCGTTCTTGACTTTGCTGGTGTACTGCACCGGTTTGGCCGGTAGACAGTCGGAATAGTTCTTCGTGATGAAGGCGCGCATTCCGCTGATGGCTTCGGCGCTGAGGCTAAGGCTGTCCGTACGCATGTAGGTGATGAGACCAACTTGCTCGCCTCCGAGGTCGACGCCTTCGTAGAGGGTCTGCGCAATGCGCATCGTACGGTCGGCCGCGTAGCCAAACTTTCGGTTTGCGTCCTGCTGGAGAGTCGTGGTCATGAACGGAGGCGCCGGTTTTTCCGTGCCTTCGGTCGTATCGAGTCGCGAAACGACGTACGGTTTCGCTTCCTTTGCGAGTCCGGCAAGCTCGGCGGCTCGCTCTTGGGATATCCAAAGCACCTTGTCCACGCGGCCGTCTCGCAGTTGACCGGTCGTGTCCTCGAAGTCAGATCCGTTGGCAACGCGCAGGCCATCAACCTCTTTCATTTCGGCTTGGAACTTCTGCTCGCTTGCCTCAAATTCGGCTTTCAGGTCCCAGTAAGTTGCGCTGCGGAAGTTCTTCCGCTCCATCTCGCGCTCGACGATGATCTTTACCGCCGGGCTCTGAACGCGGCCCGCGCTCAGGTTCTTCATCACCCGCGACCAAAGGACCGGGGAAAGGGTGTAGCCGTACAGTCGGTCGAGAATTCGCCGAGTTTCCTGAGCCTCGACAAGGTGACCATCGATGTCTCGGGGCGCCTGAAGGGCTCGCTGGATAGCATCTCGCGTGATTTCGTGGAAGGCAATTCGCTGAACCTTGACCGACTTGTTGGGCTTCAGCACTTGGAGAAGGTGCCAGGAAATGGCCTCACCTTCTCGGTCTTCATCCGTCGCGAGGACGAGGGTGTCTTTGCCCTTCATCGCATCTCGAAGCTTTTTCACCTGCGCCGCTTTCTCGGGCGGAACCTCATAGAAAGGTTCAAATCCGTTGTCCACATCGACCGCATAGTCGGACCACCACTTCTTCCGAAGATCGTCGGGAAGCCCTTTGGCATTGGGCATCAAATCTCGGATATGCCCGATGCTGGCATGGACTTCATAGTCCGAGCCGAGATAGCTGCCGATGGTCTTTGCCTTGGCGGGCGATTCTACGATGACGAGTTTGGTTGCCATGGAGTTTTGCGGAAGTGTCCGAAGTTACGAGTACGAGCCGATACGAAAAGTCACACCAGCTTCGCCTAGTCTGTCAAAGGTCTACGCTGAATTGCCTCGTTTTGACGGATATCGGCTGAACATTGTGAATTCTCCGGCGAAGTCCTTGCCTGTTGCTTCGTCTTGAATGTCGCGCATTGGATGCGCATGCCTTGTGAGGCGTTAAATCATGAACGGATTCAGGCGACAATTTGCACCCCTTCTCGTTATCGCGGGAGCCCTTCTGTCTATCGGCGCCTCGCCGATCGCGAATCGACCGAACACCGCTCGCCAGCCGAGCGCCGAAACGCAGTACTTTGGCCTCTTCGCCAAGGGTCAGCGCATCGGCTACACCTCCTCCAAAACTTCGCAATCGACGTGGAACAACAAGCCTGCGATCTATACGGACTCGACCACGGTGATGAATGCCGAACTCATCGGGGCGGCGCTCAATCTGCGTTTGGACAGCAAGACTTGGACCAGTCCAAACGGAACGCCTTTCCAAATGCGGTTCAAGGTTGCAAGTGCGGGCCTGACTCAGAACGTTGAAGCTATTTTTGAAGGCAAGACAGTCCGGATTGTTGTCGACAATATCGGCAAAAAGACGACTTCGCGCATTCCCGTGCCGAAAACCGGTTTTATCATCGACGACCCACTCCCGCTGGTTGCATCTGGCCGGTTGAAGGCAGGCGAAAGCACGAAGTTCTGGGTTCTCGACCCAATGACCGTCTCGTTCATTGAGAACGAAGTGAAGTATCGAGGCAAGGTCAAGATCAGCACGGAAGCTGGCGAAGTAACGGCCGACTTTGTGGAGATCATCGATCCACGCGTTTCCACGAAGGTGTACTTGAGTTCCAAAGGTGATCTCATTCGGGCCGAAAGCGCGCTTGGAATTGAAATCCGCTCGTTGCCAAAAAATGATGCGCTCGCAAAGCCAACCGGTCTGGCCGTGGACCTTGCCGATGTCACCCGCGTTCCGGTCCCGGACCCGATCGAAGATGCCCGCAACCTGAAGCTTCTGACTTTAGATGTGGAAGGCGGGGACATGAACCTCGTGAAGTCCGATGAGCATCAGTCGGTCTCAAAGCTTGGAGAAGGTTGGCGCGTTTCCATCCATCCGGTGGACATGGTTGTCGGGGCGACGGTTTCCAAGGCCACGGAAAGCGACAAGAAGTC
>CAMAPH010000053.1:0-14557 GCA_945859975.1 Chthonomonas calidirosea | reverse complement strand
ATGCTTATGGTCGGCTGGTTCTTGGGCCTCGGCCTTAGCCAGCTATCCACCCGGATCGGCACCCTGCTAAGCGTCCTTGGGCTGGCCGTAATCGGCCTTGGAATCCTGCTCACCCAGTCCAAAGGTGTTCTGCTTGTCACCGCTGGCGTATCGGTGGTGTCGCTTGTTTTTGCGGCTGTTCAGAATGCCGAAAAAGCTCGACTGAAGGTTCCGGTTGCTGCGATGGTTTTGGTCCTCATCATGGGCTTCGGCCTGACCAAGAGCCAGGCACCCGTCGCCGCTGCCGGCGGAGAAGCGTCCGCAACGGCCCTAACTCGCTTAGGCAACGCTGGCGGCACGGCCGAGCAATCGGCCGGATTCCGGACCCTGCTTTGGAAAGGTGCAATCAACCTGATCGAGAAGAATCCGATTGGCTATGGACTCGGTGGCTACCGGTTCGAATCGGCCCGCCCCGGTCTCACCACCCAAACCGTTTTCGCGCACAACTCCTACCTACAAATGGCGGTGGATTCGTCCATTCTCGCACCACTGTTGCTGTTCGTAATCGGGATCGCATGGCTGATCTTAATGTTCAAGGGCTACCGAAAGAGTCCTCCCGAGAAACAGATTGTTCGGCTCGCCATCATCACCGCGGTCCTTTCCATCGCCGCCCACGGGTTCGTGGATAGCGATCTCTCCTACTTCGGCATTGGGTTCATCTTCTTCCTTTTGCTCGGACTCGGAACCACCGTAGCCACCGATGCCATCGCTCCGGAACTCCTTCTGCGACCATATCGCCTTTTGGCTTTGTCGGTACCGATTCTGTTTCTGATCTTCTCCATGTTCATCTGCGCGGGCGAAGTCTCGAAGGCAAAAGTCCGCGCCGGATTGATTTCAGGCGATCGTGGCCTCGCGGACGATCTAGCCAGCCTCCAAAATCTCGCGCCGTACGATGGCGAAACCGACTACCTCACCGGCCAGTACCGCATGGCGACCCAAGATGCTGGAGCCGTGGAGTCCTATCGCCTCGCCGCAGCAAAGAGCCCGAGCCCCCGAAACTATCGCGTTCTCGCCCGAACCCAAGAGTCCATCGGCAACTACGCTGCCGCAATGGATTCGTTGCGTTCTGCCCTGCGTCGCGATCCCAATAATCTCCCGGCCCTCGCTCAGCTCATGCGGACCCAAAGCGCTTTTGGCACCGAAGAAGACTCGGTTAACACCGCAAAGCAACTTCTATCCGTGGAAACATCCACGTACTACCAAATTCGCTCTCTCCCAGAACTGGTGCCGACCGAGACTGCGGAAGCGAGAATCTTCCTCGCCGAGCGACTGCCACAGGACGCGCAGCGGGCCGATTGGCTGGTTGGCGCAATCGATATCTACAATCGCTACGTCACCTCGACCGTGCCGTTGGTGGAGCGAACAGAGAAGTATGATCCGGGCTCGAACTTCGGGGGAGAGACGATGCGCAGCGTTAAAGCAAAAATGGAAATGGCTCTGAAGGCCACCAAAATGCTAACTGAACTTCGTCAGCGAACCGGCGGAGACGTCGCAGAAGTCGCGGCTTGGGCCGATGGCTTCGAAGCCGTGCTGGCCAAGTAGCGCTTCACAAGTTCGCGAGCAATCGGCGCGGCAACTTCCCCGCCGTGACCCGCTTCTTCCACGCGGACGCAGATCGCAATGGTTGGGTTTTCCAGCGGGGCAAATCCGACGAACCAAGAGTGCGTTAAACGTCCCTTACGCTGCTCGGCACTTCCCGTCTTTCCGCCCCAACCGAGGCCCGGAATCGCGGCAGATCGGGCGGTTCCAGACTCGATGACTCGGCCCAGGGAGCGTCGTAGCGAAACCCAAAAGTCAGTTGGCAAATCAACGCGGTGCGATTCCTTGGACGGAAGTACCGAAACCTTCGAACCGTCAACCGGATCAACTGTCGCATGGACCAGGTGCGGCACGTAGTTAACGCCGTTGTTCGCAACCAGCGCCATGAGATTGGCCATCTGCAGCGGCGTAGCGCCAACCGCCCCTTGACCAATGGACCCGTTGACCACGTCACCACCAAACCAAACCGCCGGCTTTCGGTTTCGCTTCAACCACTTCTCATTCGGCAGTGAGCCCGGATCTTCCCCACCAATTTCGATCCCCGTTCGAGAAGCAATTCCGACGGACTCAGCCGCTTCAACAAGCTTCTCGCGCCCCATTCGGTAGCCGAGCGTGCAGAAGTAAGTGTTGCAAGACTTCTCCATCGCCCGTTCAAACGAAACGCTTCCGTGATGTCCAAGGCACTTGAACGTCTTGGAACCAAGAGTGAATCCACCCGCACAAAAAGCCGTCCCGGATTCAGACCAAATCCCCGCCTTTGCAGCAGCAATCGCGGTTACGATCTTAAATGTCGATCCAGGGGCAAGCGGGGTCTGGACCGCCCGATTCATCATCGGCAGGTTCGGATCGTCCTTAAGACTCGCATACTCGTGCTCGCTAATCCCGCCCAAAAACAGCGACGGATCGAACGTGGGATTGCTGACTAAGCAGAGAACTTCTCCGTTCCGAGGATCAATCGCAACGGCGCTCCCCTTAAATCCTTGCTCGGTGAGCATGGTCGTCGCCAACTTTTGAAGGTTCGCGTCTAGGCTAAGGACGAGTTTCTTACCGGGCGTCCCGGAGTCTCGCCCCATGATGCGGAGCGGGCGCTGGCGAGCATCTACCTCAATGTATTCTCGCCCGAGCGTGCCCATAAGGTCGAGCTCGTATGCGCGCTCGATCCCGCCCTTACCAACGTAGGGCGGAACCTTCATCTGGAATTCCTCCTTGATCCTCTTTTCCTCGTTCGGGTTAGGCGTCCAGACATATCCCAGAACGTGGCTGAAACTTGTTGGGTCCGGATAGAACCGCATGGGTTGGGTGTCGACTGAAATGCCAGGCAACGTATCCGCGATCTCCGCCAGCTTGGAACCAGCGGCTACGCTCGCCCCAACGTAAATGGGGGTCGGCAGGTGCTTTCGCCAGTACCCATCGTTGAGCTTCTTCTCCAAGCGCTTCTTGTCCGCACCAAGAATCTCTGCGACCTGATCCAGCACTTCGGGATGCTTCCGAAGGACATCTGGCACCCCTTTCACAACGATTTCTGGGCGAACGCCGGCGACCATCTTTCCGCGGCGATCGACAATCAATCCGCGAGGCGCGAGCGAGTCGATAGAAATCTGCTCACTTGCCTCCGCCCTTTCGTTCAGCTCAGTGGCCTTTACGATTTGGAAGTAATACAGCCGACCAAAAAGAGCAAGCAGAGCCACCGCCATGACCCCTGGAAATACAAGCAGTCGCGCGTCAAGGTCAGGCTGCTTCGGGGCGTGAATAACGGACATTTCTGGAATCCAAAGTCTACTGGGACGAAGGTCGTACGCGATGCCAAATCTTTCGCGCCGTACGAACGCTCCAACGCTGCGCTCGTTCAAATAGTTCAGGCCCCTTTGTGCGAGAGGCACTGGCAATCACCGTCCGAGGCGCGGCCGTTCGATGGGCTTGGAAATCGTTTCCTCGAACCACTTGGATGTAAAACAGCTTGAAGAAGACGCAGATCAAGGCGAAGGCCATCAAACCGGGAAAAATCCACATCCGGATCGGATCGGTTGACAATGCCCCGGGCCCCTGCTTTTCTTCCATCATCCGTTCCTACTCCCGATGCACGGGGCAACTCTTCCGCGGAATGTTGCTTCGTTTCATGCGTCGAGTGATCGTCTCCATACAAAACGGATTTGCCACCGCAAGGGTCTCCGCGCATAGCTCGACCTCAACGACATCTTCGGTCGGACGTTTTGGCGGTTCTGGCTTCGGTGACTGCGGCTTTTGTTCGGGCGGCTTCGGAATGGACGGCTCTTCCGCAGGCTCACCTTCGGGCTCGACTTTCGGCGTAGGTTCATCCTGGTCTTGATCCAGGTCAGTCGCCTTCGGCTGCGCAGTGTCATCCTCCGTCACCGGAGGAACCGGTACGTCGTCGACAACGGCAGGTGTGGTTGGCTTTGATACGGCCACAACCACTCCGGACTCGTTGCCGTTGTACGTCGGCATCTTGCCGCCATAGGCATTTCGCGCGAACCGCATAATGTCGACCCAGAAGTTGATCGACACGGTCCCGCCAAAGACGCTGCTACTCATGCGCGAGTTGTTTCGTGAGCCCACCCAAGCGATGCCAACCAAGCCGTCGGAATAGCCGCAGAACCAGGCATCCCGGTTATCGTTTGTCGTTCCTGTTTTGCCGCGAGCATTCGGAATGCCCCGCGCCGCCGTTGCCGTACCTCGCTGGACAACTTGCTCAAGTAACTGATCCATGGAGTCAGCGACCCACTCGTCGAGAACACGCGGGAATTTTCGGGCGGTGCCCACATACACCGCATTACCGTCCGGTCCCGTAACACGGCGAATTCCAAAAGGTCGAATGCGATCGCCTCGCGAGGCGAAAACGCTGTAGACCTCCGCCATCTCAAGCGGATGGACGCCCATCGGGCCAAGGGCAATGCTCAGAACCGGATCCAGCTTTGACTGAATCCCGAAGCGGTCATGTGCGTATTGCACCACGACCTCTCGCCCGGTCTCAAACGAGGTCCAGATCGCCGGGCGATTGATCGAATACGCAAACGCCGTGCCTAGATCGTAAGAGCTTGCATCCCATCGGCCCGAATTCTTCGGCGCCCAAACCTTGCCGTTGGACTGTGGAAATGTAATCGGTCGGTTCGAGACCTGCTGCCCCATCGCGAGCTTGCCCGTCTGGAGCGCTGCGGCATAGACAATCGGCTTAAAGCTGGAGCCAGGCGATCGCAACCCCATGGTCACCGTGTTGAATTGGTCCTTCTTGTAGTTTGTGCCTCCGACCATCGCCACGATCTCTCCGTTGGCGTTGGTCAACACGAAGCAGCCATCCTGTACGTTCTGCCGCCGGTGCTTTTGGACTTCGCGCAGGACTGCTCCCTCCGCGTACTCTTGGATATCCATTCGGATCGTCGTCTCGACCCGATAGCCGCCCTTCCTCAGGTTGATGTCTGGCAGCTGCTCCCGAAGGCTCTTGAAAATATAGTCAACAAAGTACGGCGCAAGCGCTTTCGACGACACAAGCAATTTCGAAGATTTCTTGACCCGTGGGTTCTCGGCTTTTGCCTGCTTGGCCTCCGATTGGGAAATCATCCCTTCTTCCAACATGATGTCAAGCACCACGTTTCGATTAGCCAGCGCGCGCTTGTAGTTGCTAATCGGGTTTTCGTCACTCGGACGACGCACGCATCGAGAAAGAATCGCCGCCTCGCCAATCGTTAGGTCTTTGATCTCCTTCCCGAAGTAGATCTCCGCTGCCGAAGCCAGGCCGTACGCGCCTTCTCCAAAATAGACTTGCTTTAGATAAAGCTCTAAAAGCTGCTCCTTTGTTTTCAGCTTCTCAAGCTGAAGCGCAAGCGCGATGTCCCGGAACTTACGGTCCATAGAGCGGTCGTCGCCATTCACCAAGCGCTTCGCGAGCTGCATGGTGATGGTCGATCCGCCCTGAGACAAGCGACGTTCACGCGCGGCGAGAAATGCGACGCGGAACAAACCAACTGGATCAACGCCGCTGTGCGTGTAGAACCGTTTGTCCTCCGCCGCCAAGAAAGCATTGACCACGTGGTCGGGAACATCCTTCAGCGTGAACGGCTTGCGATACTCGTCAACAAGTCGAAAAAGCTCCACTCCGTCCGCGCTAACAATGATCGTTGGTTCGGAATCTGCGACCAACATCTTTTGCTCGATCTGCTCGGCATCCGCTTGGAGATTCTTGGATGCGAAAAAGATCGTGATCGCAACGGCGCATAGAAGCCCTAACAGGAGAATAAGAAAGGCAACGAGGGTTCGCTTCAGGCGGCGAGGCCACGGGTTGCGGTACTCCTGCGCGGCTTGCTTTGGGCTAGCGGCTGGCACAATAGGCATTATAGCGGATGGTTGACGCTTGTCTAGTTGGGTCCGTTACCTTTGGACCCAACAAAGACCTACTGGCCGCCTAAATCTCGCTTTAAACGGTCCGCTACTCGGTCGAAATTCGTGCTCTTTGGACCAACCACGGCAAAGTTGATTCCCCCCACGCGCCAGGTACGCGTTGAGATTTCGCCGCGAGCAAACTTACTGAGTCGCTCAGATTTCAGATCGGCGCGCGTCTGAAACACCGTTAATCTGCCCGTGCTGCTCGAAAACATCTGTGCGAGAATCGGCTCACCTTCTGGTCGAATCACGCGAGCGGATTCCAGCCTAAAACCGAATTCTCGCGGTATTTGAATTTGTCGGAGATTGAGCTTGGTCGTGAGCTCATTCGCCTCGGTTTGAGGTGAAACGGTCCGCAGTCCCTTCCTTGACACCTTGAAAAGTCGGGAATCGATCTTATCCTTGAACTCAATCGATTTGAACTCGTAGCTCCCAACCGATGTCCCAACAAAGTCATAGACTTCGCTCTTGAGGACCGCGCCGGTTGTTGGGTCAATGTAAAGCTTTTGGAGTGGATTTCCGCGCTGATCCGCAACCAGCAGCAAGCGAGTCAGTCGCCCCGCAATCAACGAACCGTTTTCTACCGAGACCTTTCGCTCTTGGCGAAACCGCGCTAAGCTCGCAACGAGCCTCAGGAGCGATTCGCCGCGACGAGGTGGCAACACGCGAACCTCATTCTGTCCAGGCAAGTAGTGTCGCCGCTCCGTGGGGTCTTCGATGATCACTTGTCCGGAGAACGCCGAATCGTTCGGAAAGTCGATGCGAATTCGGTCTCCATCGCGCGTGATGTATTCGACCGTTTCTCGTTGTGGTCCCCGAGCGCGCACGTTCACTACCCGGACTCCGGTATATCGCAACGAGTCCGCTCGGCTCACCGCCAAACGGAGTATCTCCGGCAGGCCCTCCAGGGACGGGCGCTGCTGACCATAGCTCGTGGCCGCGCTTGCTGCAATGATCGTAGAGGCGAGAATCCTAGAAAACATCAAGATCCAACAATGGGTCCGAGACTGGAGTCGGACTCGAATAATCCTTCATTTCGCTAACACTTAACCCAGCACCCGTGACAGACGCATAGTTCACATCATCCTGATGGGTTGCAATCATCAAGGATTCCACCGTGCTTCCAGTCGAATCAGATGCCACTGGCCGAATGACGAACGCGACCGCAAGAGCCGCCGCCAACCCCAAGCCAAGTGCTGGCCTGAGAAGCCACCGTTGGAGATCGAGCTTCGGCTTCGGCTTGGCTTCCGCCAAAATCCGCTCATTGAGTTGACTACGCCAGTTCATGCTCGGAATTTCTTCCGGCAGGTCCTTCACCAGCTTGGTAATCGACTTCATAGAGTCGCTGGCCAGTTTTTCATCCAACTGATTCTCGATTTTCAATCGTTGCCTCCTTCCGTCATGTAGCGCTTAACGACAGATTGTAGATGAGCCCGGGCAAGAAACAAACGACTTTTTACGGTGCCGACGGGTATCGACAAGGTTTCAGCAATTTCCTCGTAGGACATTTCCTCACGGTCGTGAAGAAGCAGAACCATTTTAAGCTTTTCGGACATTTCCGCGATGCCTGATTCAACGACCTGAATCAGTTCTGCATCGAGCATCAGAGCTTCGGGCTGCCAGCGAGAGTCTGAAAAATCCATCTCCTCGCCATCCTCGAAGTCCGATACGAGACCAACGGAGTTGGGCGTGCGGCCCAGTTGGCGCGACCGATCGATGCATAAGTTGTTTGCAATTCGAAACAGCCACGTGCGAACGCTGGAGCGGCCGTCAAAGCGAGCGAAGCTTTGATAGGCACGAATAAAGACTTCCTGCGTCACGTCTGCCGCTTCGTCGGCATTGTTGACCATGCGCTTTACAAAGCCGAAAACCCTGGCCTGGTAGGCATCAACAAACTTGCCGAACGCTTCCACGTCCTGTTTGCGACAGCGATCGATTAGCGCTTCTTCAGCACCGGCTTCCATTTGCCGCCTTGGGGTTGCGGGCATTGCCCGAACGCACAGTTCCATGTTGTAGTGCTGAAACGCATGAGTGCATGAAAAGTTCAGTACAAACAAAAAAGGCGCCCGAGGTCCTATGACCTCGAGCGCCCTCCGATGGCTCGCTTAGAAGCGAACGCCGACGAACAGGCCGTAGCCGTTCAGCGACGAATCATCGTTGCCGAAGAATCGTCCTTCAACGAAGACTGGAGTCGCGCCGGAAGTCAGGTTGTAGCCAACTCCGAGCGTGTAAGCGAAGTTGGTGTTCTGCGAAGTGCCGCCGCCCGATGGCTTTCGGGAGAACGAAAGGCCAGCGCCAGCCGTGTAGAACAACTTCTCGTTCAACTGACCAACGTAGTTAACGAGAACTGGAACAACTCGGTAGTCGTTTCGGTTGTAAAAGTCAACCGAGACAGCGAGGTGTGCCTTGTAAGTTGGGCTCTTTGCAGCGACCGAAAGCTCTCGAACTTTGTACTGCAAACCAACTGCGAGCCAGGTCTTCGACTCAGCCTTGGCGGCGCCGCCGGTTGGGAAGAAGGCTCCAACTCGGGCGCTGAGGCCGTTGACTGGTGAAGTCTGTGCCGATGCGGTCTGAACAGCGAAAAGGCCTGCAATCGCGATTGCTACGAGGGTGATGTTCTTTGTCATGTCTTTATCTTCCGTGATTAAAGTCGGATTTACTTAACTATAGCACCCGGCTAAATTCAGCGACAACTGCATTGTCGGATGATTTCGACCGCAAGTTTAGCCGTGTTCACAAGATCAATCCGAGATATTCGCTCTTCATGGGTGTGGATCTTGTCCATGCCAGTCGCCACGACAACGGCAGGAATCCCGCGAGCGTTAAAGATGTTCGCGTCACTGCCGCCCAACGTGTGTCGAAGAGCCGGCTCAAATCCCATCGCCCTGCTCGCGGCTTGAGCCTTCTGCACGACGGGTTCAGATTCCTCGAGGAGGAAGGAAGTGTAATGACGGTGGTGTTCGAACGTGACTTGTGCCCCTGCGGCAGCGGCGGCGGCCGAAAACCGGGACCGCATGTGCTCAATCTGCTGGTCGAGTTCTTCAAGGTCGAGACTCCTCGCTTCAGCTCGAAGGGTCACTTCCGCACAAACGACGTTCGTTGCGGTTCCCCCTTCGATCGAGCCAATGTTTGCCGTGGTAACGGCAGAGATTCGGCCAAGGCTCATTCCTTGAATTGCGGCTGCCGCGACTTGAATCGCATTGATTCCTTTCTCCGGCTCCTTACCGGCGTGAGCTGGCTTTCCAAAAATCTGAACCGTGAGTTTGTCGTGGGTTGCCGTTTGATTAACAAATGTCCCGACCGGAGGACCGGTATCAAGAACGAACCCGTAATCCACTTCGATCTGATCGAAATCCATCACCGATGCCCCTAGCAGTCCGATTTCTTCCGCAACGCTGAACAGCAAATAGATGTCGCCGTGCGGCTCCTGATCCTCAATCACGGAACGAACCGCTTCGATTGCCGGTGCAATCCCGGCACGATCGTCAGCACCGAGAATGGTTGTCCCGTCACTGACAAAAACCCCATCGATTTCGGAGATCACCAGCCGATCGGTCGGCTCGACCGTATCGAAGTGGGCCGAAAAGAATATTCCAGGCAAGCCCGACGCATTTGCTGGCAGCTTTGCGATCAGGTTGTTGGCCGTTCCACCCAACTGTTCCGCCGCATTGTCCTCCCAAACCTCCAGACCGAGCTCGATCAGATGCTTCTTTGTCCAAGCGACAATTTCAGCCTCCGCAAGTGACGGAGCGTTGAATTGGCACAGGTCCAGGAAAAGTTTGACCAGCCGATTCTCGTTAATCATTCGTTCGCTTTTACCCGTCCAACCGGACTTCAGAAAAATTGATGACCAACTCGCTGCGGAGTCGAACACTTCGGCGCGTCTGTCCGCTAGAATTGCGCCATGGCATTGCACACCGTGACCGTTGATGGCGTTGGTTCGTTTGAAGTTGAAGAAGGGACGAAACTCGTTCTGGCCCTTGAACAGAACGGCGTGGACGTAAGCCACCGATGCGGCGGGCACGCTCGATGCACGACCTGTCGAGTCGGATTCGCGACCGAAGCGCCTCCGTTTGGCGAAGCCGAACAAGTGAGCCTCACCGAAGACGGCGTGCTCGGATCATTCCGACTTTCGTGCCAAGTCCGCGTCGACCGGGACATGCGGGTGAACGTTCTCATGCGAGCCTCCGAGAAGGGTTGGGAGCCAGGACCAGAGGTTGAGGCGTAAGACACGTTTGGTACATTGAACACACATGCATGAATTGCTCGCCGAGAAACTCATTCGCGATGTTCCAGACTTTCCCAAGCCGGGCATAGTCTTCAAGGACATCACTCCGGTTCTGGAATCCCCAGAAGCCCTTCAGCAAGTCGTTTATCTGATGGCGGCAAATGCAGAGTCCAAGGGCGCCGACGTCATCGTGGGCGTCGAAAGTCGCGGATTCATCTTCGGCGTTCCCGTAGCCATGGCGCTTCAAAAGCCCTTCGTGCTGGCACGAAAAGTTGGCAAGTTGCCGTACGAGAAAATTTTCGAGGAGTACTCGCTTGAGTACGGAACGAACACCGTTGAAATGCACACGGACGCCATCAAGCCTGGCCAGAAGGCGATCATCCTTGATGATCTCCTTGCCACGGGCGGAACGGCTCGGGCAAGCGCGCGTCTGGTCGAACGACTCGGCGGCACCGTGGTCGGATTCGGCTTTCTCATCGAGCTCGGCTTCCTAAACGGACGCGAAGCTCTTCCGAATTACGACGTCCACAGCCTGATCACTTTCTGAAAATCATGAGACTTCTCGCCCCGATTACCCTCGCAGTACTGCTGCTCAGCGTCAGCGCGAACGCGCAAACCACTAAGGCTCCCGCCGCAAAACCTGTCGTCGTCACTGTTTCGGACCTAGCGAAGAAGGCAGCCGACTTCGACAAGAAGAACGTCCAAACCACCGGCAAAGTCGAAAAGTTTGAACAGCGCACCAGCCGAAAGGGCAACGCGTACTTTGTTTTTGATCTCATCGAAGGCAAAGAGCGCGTCCACATCTACGGCCAGGGCAAGCTCGAAGTGAAGGTCAAAGACGGCGACAAACTTAAAGTCACCGGATTCTTCCGAAAGGAAAAGAAAATCGGAGATCGAAGCTTCAAGAACGAAATCCAAGTTGATCTGAAAAAGAAGCCCATCGAGGTCCTGTAACCTTGACCGCTCCACGGTCGGGGGATCCCCGACTTATTGCCGTAATGGGCACCACCGCGTCTGGCAAGACCTCGCTGGTCGAGTCTCTTGCCGACGAAATGGGTGCCGTGCTCATAAACGGCGACGCCTTCCAAATCTATCGAGGAATGGACATTGGCACCGGTAAATCAAGCACACCGGACCGGTATGCGCTGATGAACATTCGAAACCCGGACCAGGCTTACGGAGTCGGTGAGTTTGTCCTTGAGGCCCTTGGCGTACTCGCAACGGCCCACTCAGATGGCAAAGACGCGATCGTTGTCGGTGGCACGGGACTCTATATCCGGGCCCTTTTTGAAAACTACACCGACCTCGCCGAAATGCCTTCGCCGGAACTCCGAGCACGCCTCAACGAGACTCCTCTAGAGGAATTGCTCGTCGAACTTAAGGAACGGGACCCAAGTTCATTTGAGGCGATCGACCTCAAAAATCCGATTCGCGTCAAGCGCGCAATCGAGCGGACTTTTGCGGAACGGCGAACTGTTCCGCCCAACCCATACGTTTTACAATTGAAGATTGCGTTAGATCGCGATCTTGAAGTGTTAAGGGAAGCCATTGCCCATCGCACCAGCTTAATGGTGCAAAATGGCTGGATTGAGGAAGTCGAAAGACTTGAGTCTGCCGGATACGGCCAAAACGATCCTGGATTCCGAGCCATCGGATACCGGACGATGAGCAAGTACCGAGCAGGCGAGATTCCTCTGGACGTAGCGATGGAGACAACGATTGTCGAAACCGTACGTTATGCCAAACGGCAGAAAACGTGGCTACGAACGGAGAAGAATCTCACGATCCTTGATGGTGGAAAAGATGCGGTCTCAGAGGCGAGACAGGCAATTTCCGCGATGTATTGCTAATCGGAGATTATTTTGATGGGTAAAGCCATAAACCTACAGGACATGTTCCTGAACCAAGTGCGCAAAGAAGGGATCGCGGTGACGATCTACTTGACCAACAGCGTTCAGCTCAAGGGTCAAGTGCGCGGATTTGACGCATTCACCGTATTACTTGACCAGCCGGGCAAGCCAACTCAGTTGGTTTACAAGCACGCCGTCGCCAGCATCGTTCCCGCGCGTCCCGTGGGAAGTTACCGATCGCCGAGCGATGGCCCAGAGGCACGCGACGACGAATGATTAACTTCACCAAAATGCACGGAATCGGCAACGATTTCGTGATTTTGGATGGAATATCGGAACAGCTCCCGCCGGGCAATCTGGCGGGGCTCAGCCAACGAATGTGCGACCGACATCGAGGCGTCGGGGCCGATGGCCTGATTCTCGTTGAGCGGAGCAACCGTGCTCCTTGGCGGATGCGAATGCTGAACCCAGACGGTAGCGAAAGCGAAATGTGCGGGAACGGCCTGCGCTGTTTCGCCCAATACATTTTGGATCGGGGTTACGAAACCGCTTCCGAATTCAACGTGGAGACCGGTGCTGGCGTCTTGGCGGCAAGCACCATGAACGGTCTGATCAAGGTCAACATGGGTCGCTACGTTTTGCCGCCCAAGGACACCACGTTGCCCGTGTTGCCGCACGGCCTATACGGGTTCCCCGTTTCGATGGGCAATCCCCATTTGGTTATTTTCGTTCCAGATGTGACAGCCGTACCCTTGGAGTCTTGGGGCCCAGAGCTTGAGCATCATTCGGCATTTCCAGAGCGAACTAATGTGCACTTTGTCCAGGTTATCGATCGAGGATCGGTTAGACAGCGAACCTGGGAGCGTGGAGCCGGGATCACGCTAGCATGCGGAACCGGAGCCTGTAGCGTGGCCGTAACGGGCTTTGTAACCGGTAAGACCGAGTCGAAAGTTAAGGTCCACCTTCCCGGCGGCGATCTGGTTATTGAAGTCCAAGAGGACGAGTTCGTGATGATGTCCGGACCAGCCAACACCGCTTTCGCTGGCGTCTGGCCGGACTAGAGCTTCTCGGAACGCATACGATCAATCTCGCGACGGGTGTCGTCCTTCGCAATTGAATCCCGTTTGTCGTAGTTCGACCTACCTCGCGCGAGGGCAATTTGAACCTTGGCTTTGCCGCGATCATTGAAGTAGACCGACAGCGGAATGATCGACAACCCCTTCTCCATCTGCTTGCGCTCAAGGGTCGCGATCTCTTTCCGGTGCATCAAAAGCTTCCGGTCTCGCCGACGCTCGTGGCCGAAAACGGATGCTTTATCATACGGCTCGATATCCAAGTTGAGGATCCAAAGTTCCTCTTTCATCACGCGACAAAAGGCGTCGGTGAGGTTGCCCTTACCTTGATACAGGCTCTTCACTTCCGTTCCAGAGAGAATCAGCCCGGCTTCGTATGTGTCCTGGATGGCGTAGTCGTACCGAGCCTTTCGGTTCTGAATCGACTTCGGTGCTACCCCTTCCTTGCCTTTTTTGCCTGCCTTTGCCATAACTTCCCCGACCCGCGGGGACTTAGCAGTGTACCGATGGCACTACTTTCCTTCCTGAGGCGTTAGCCTTTGCGTGTCCGTGAGTTGGGTGAGAACCCTTCTGCACGGGTAGATTGGAACATATATGAAATCGCTTTACGGCATCTTACTGGCCGCCGTTGTCCTTGCGGGTTGCAACAACTCCGCACCAGCACCAGTGACAACGAAGGAGCCTGAAAATGGCAAAGTCGGCAAAACGGCCGAAACCTCCGACATTCTCGATGAGCTGGTGATCAAGGACGTCAAGGTTGGAAAGGGCGAACCGGTTAAAGCGGGCGACACCTGCTTTGTCCGTTACCGCGGCTTGCTTGTCGACGGAACCGAATTTGACTCGAACATGGTCGAAGGACGGGAATTGTTCTCGTTCCAAGCCGGTCCTGGCGGTCAAGTCATCGAAGGCTGGAAAACCGGCATCATCGGAATGAAGGAAGGCGGAGAACGAAAGCTGTCGATTCCTTGGAAAATGGCTTACGGTGACGGCGGCAGCGGAAAGATTCCACCCAAGGCCAACTTGTACTTCACGATCAAGCTCGAAAGCGTTCTGCGAGCGGGCGAAGAAGCAACCGTCAGCCGAAAGGTACTGAAGCAAGGCACTGGCGTGGCGGTTAAGAAGGGTGACAAGATCGAAGTCGACTTTATTGGATCGTTGCTTGATGGCAACCAGATCGATTCTGGCAAGTACGTTTTCACCGTCGGTGAGGGCGAGGTCATCCCCGGCATCGACGCTGGCGTAATCGGAATGAAGAAGGGCGGCAAAGTCAAACTTCAAATCCCACCCGCGGCAGCCTTTGGGCAGTTTGGCCGAGAGCCAACCGTTCCGGCCGGAGCATTCGTAATCTACGAAGTAGAACTGCTCGGATTTAAGTGATGACACCTCGAACTCAGATTGCTCTCCCGCTCATGGCCGGCCTTTGCTTGGTCTCCTCG
>CAMAPH010000052.1:0-14677 GCA_945859975.1 Chthonomonas calidirosea | reverse complement strand
CGCCACTTCATGCAAAAGGGCGAAATCTACCGCTTCATCGACCTCATGGCGATGCACAAGCTGAACTCGTTCCACTGGCACCTCACCGACGACCAGGGCTGGCGAATCGAGATCAAGAAGTATCCGAAGCTCACCGAAATCGGCAGCAAGCGGAAAGAAACCATGCTCGGCCGGTATAGCGATGGCAAGTACGACGGCACCCCGCACGGCGGCTTCTACAGCCAACAAGACATTCGCGACGTGGTGAAATACGCTGCCGACCGACACATCAATGTCGTGCCGGAAATCGAAATGCCCGGCCACGCCCAAGCCGCCATCGCCGCCTATCCCGAACTCGGCAACCTCGGCACCCAAATCGAAGTCGGCACCAAGTGGGGCGTTTTCGAGAACGTCTTTAACCCCGAAGAAAAAACCGTCAGCTTCTTGCAAGACGTCCTCACCGAAGTCCTTGACCTCTTCCCCAGCAAGTTCATCCACATCGGCGGCGACGAGTGCCCGAAAACCCAGTGGAAAGCCAGCCCCCGCGCCCAGGCCCTCATCAAAGAACGCGGCCTGAAGAACGAAGATGAACTCCAAAGCTGGTTCATCCGCCAAATGGATAAGTGGCTCGAAAAGAAAGGCCGACGCCTGATCGGCTGGGATGAAATCCTAGAAGGCGGCCTCGCCCCCGGCGCCGCCGTCATGAGCTGGCGCGGAATGGCCGGTGGAATCGAGGCCGCCAAAGAAGGCCACGACGTCGTCATGTCCCCCACCGACTTCGCCTATTTCGACTACTACCAAGCCCCCTCCGCCAGCGAGCCGTTGGCCATCGGCGGCTACTTGCCGCTGGAGAAGGTCTACTCGTTCGAGCCCGTCCCCGCTTCGCTCACCCCCGAAGAAGCCAAACACATCCTAGGCGGCCAAGCCAACCTCTGGACGGAATACATCCCTTCGGCGAGAAAAGCGCAGTACATGATGTTCCCGCGAGCGTCGGCCATGGCGGAGGTTCTCTGGTCGCCGAAGTCGGTGCGGGATTGGGCCGGTTTCCAGGTTCGGTTGCCTTTCCACCTGGATCGGTTGACTCAGGCCGGAGTGAACTTCCGCCAGCTGTAATCCACTGACGTGGCAGCGATGGATTTCTCCGCCGACGGTTCAGCCCGTGTGAGCTACTCGACGCCATTACAATGGTGTCAAAACGCCTCGCGGCCCGGCCTGTGGGGTACGTTCACTTCGTGGTGAAGTGCCGAGATCTCCATAACAACGAATGCCAGCAGGAGCTTCAGCCAGACTGGGGATATTGCCCACAATGTGGTTCTCGGCGTCTAGCTTTCGCCTGGACCACGGACACTGTCGTTGCGGATGGAACGGGAGAAGGTCGGGCAACATTGCAGGTAGAAGTTCCTGCGCCACACTCCACCATCACACTTCGTTCGACAGGAGTTCACCTTTCCCAGAGCCAGCTAGATGCCTCCAAGCCAGGGTCCCGAAACATATCATTCACTCTCGACCAGGGCCTACACAGTGGAGAGATTCGGGCCCGAGTTGAACAAGTCTGGCGGCGCGCGTCCGATCAGGTATTTGAAAGTCATGGCCGACAGGTGGCTCGTGAAGAACGCGAGCATGTTGTGCACATAAATAGCAGTACAAATCGAGCACGGCTAGTTGTGCTTCCAGAGCGTGTGAAAGTAAGGCCCGGTAGAAAAGTAAATATCACTGTTGCTGTAAAGGATTCCTACATGGCCGATGTTTCCGCGGCCGTTAAAGGCAACGGATGGCACTTTAAAGGGCCAGAAAATACGCGCATCAGGTCAAATCATCCGCAAGAGTACACCGTGTATGCCAGTGATAACGCTGAGCGAGCAGAACTCGTACTTTCCTCATCTGGACTGGTGGAGGAAGTTGTTGTTAAGCTCATTCCAGATCCTGTCCTAGGTGTTGTCGAGGAGCCACGGTTCGTCGTAGGAATTGATTTCGGCACTACAGGCACCTCAGTTTTCTTCCGCGATCTGTTAGGCAACGACCAACCAAGAGAGCTTGGGGTTCCTCGAAGTAATACATTAATCTGGATTCCGGACGAAGCAGATCGTGCTACATGGTCGTACGGTGAGGAAGCGGAATGGAAGTACAACGAGCGTGGGACCGGAAGGTTGCTCGTCGAACTGAAAAAGTACCTTTTGGCAGAAAACGAATTCATTGTTGCTACCGGACTAAAAGCAACCGAGGTGGTTGCATGGTATTTACGCAGACTAGTTTCGGACCGGATTAAGGGGGTTTTGGAACACATTGCGAATTCAACGATTGAGTCTCTTAATATTGACTGGCGGCTGTCTATCCCGGCACTTGATGATTCGATGCGTACGCAATACATCGAGCGATTAAGACAGGCTGCTCTAATAGCGGGCATTCCGGGCCGGGGGAGTCTCAGCTTTATTCCAGAACCAGAAGCTGCCTTGAGAGCAATTCTTACTCAGGAAAATAATGATATTTCCGGCTTAGAGGACGGAGATCGCGTAATGGTCGTAGATGGAGGCGGTGGCACCACAGATGTATGCTTCGGTACTTTCAGACGAGAAGGTGGTTCACTTCGCCTCGAAGCACCAACTCACCGCCACGTCGAGCTGAAAGAACGACATCAGGCTGGCGTAGTTGCGTCGGCGTATTCTTTTGGCGGCGGAGATGTGACTCGCCTAATTGGCGCAACGGTAATTTATTATTGGCTGATTGCCACAGGCACTGGTCCTGATGCACAAGCTGTGCTTTCAGAGCTGACGGGCTGTCCAGCGGCAGACTGGAGCGGGTTCCCAGAATTGATGCCATACCGGAGCGATATCAATGCGGAACGCTATTGGCATCTCCATGACATCTCTAGTATTCAACGAATCGAGCGTGTCAAATTGGAGCTGGCTCAAAATGGGCAAGGGTTTTTTCGCGCATCGCGGCTCGGAAACCTGGATGTAACTCAGCGCGACATCGACGCCGCTCGCAACGCACTTAGCAAGCAGTTCAACGCCCAGTTATTCTCCCTCGTCGAAGAACAGGCGAACCATGGACACGCAACTAAGTGGATTTTCTTTGTCGGTGGCAACAGCCTGATCCCTACGTTCAGGGAGAGGCCGGACAATGTTGCCCATATGATTGAGGTTCCCGATCCTTTAAGACGCCTTGCAGTTGTTCAAGGACTCGCAAGCGGCGAACTAAAGCCACCACTTGCATCGGAACGGATGAGAATTTTGTTGGGATCCGAGGGAGAAGCTGAAATCGTACTCTCGGTTCTTTCTCCATCACTCATAACGACTCATCTGTCCGAGCCTAAACTGCTACGCCGCGAAGACTCGGTACCAGCTCAGGTACGGCTCGAGACCCTGGGAGACGACAACAAGTGGTACAATATTGCCCAAGCCGCCTTCAAGTGGCCGGCTGGCCGGACATCATTCACCACAGTATGGGTGCATGGGAGCGTTGACGTATATATGAATCAGTCCGATTCTCCACGTGAGAGTATTTTTTCGGGAGCCATATGAGCGACACACTGGAGCTATATTCCGTTGCCGAAGCGCTTAAGGCGACCACGAAACAATTGCAAACGCAATATAAATTACCATTTCTGCATCAGGTTGAAGTTGCGCTGTCGTTCGGTCACGCGGAAGGGCTCAGCGGTTGGCCGGAAATTCGCAAAGTATTACAGCAGACCGGTCTGACCGCTAACGGTGCCCATGTCCCGGCGGTCCGTGTGTTTGAAATGGCCATCACCGCATACGCTAATCATCTCATTGACAGTCAAAGTATAGAAATTTCTACCCAATTGAATAAACTGGCAAACGCTCTCATTGCAGAAACTGGTGACGTCAAATTACCACTCGTTGATCACGCTGCCGCGGATCCAATCGATGAACTCAGTCGCCATCGAGCTTCGCTCACCGGTGGGGATCCTGTTTCGGAGTGGCATCGACGATGGGTGCAGCAAGTTTCCGAATTGGTCGAAATAGCGGCCAGTAGGGAAGCATTCAACGTTACTCAGGACCTTGTATTGTTAGCGTTCGACGAATACCGGTTCCCCGTTGATCCATCCGGAATGTATGAACCGTACGCAGACGCCGGAAGAGCCATTCAAATCCTTGTAAGGCGGGTGATCACCAATGCCGGGTACGAACTGATTGAGCCCGTTATAGGTGAACGGATGATTGGAACTTTACACATTACAGAGCCTGGAAGCCCGATAGGGGGAGAGTTCATTCGTCACGTTGTTAGCCGTGGCTTGAGGAAAGGATCTGTACTAGAACGCGCGGTAGTAAGACTATCAGCGCGCGATTCAATGTCACATCCCGCTACACCACCATTGCCGATTCACATGACCTGATCAGCAGGCACGACAGCGATCTTTTCCAATGACTAACATCAATTGCATTCGACCTGGCTGTGAAACGCCGGAAGTCATTCCCGGGGCCCGGTTTTGTATCGCATGTGGATACGCGCTCCGACAGCCATGTCCCGTGTGCGCAGCACAAACGCTAGTGGGGGGTGGAGAACTGGATGACGGAAGGTGCGCCCATTGTGCAACTCCACTTCGGGTCTGCGCGACAGAAGGCTGCGGGCGAATCCACAACGCGACAGCACGCGTCTGCGAATGCAGCAATCGTTCTGCCCTAGAGCCATTGCCTCTGCGGTGGTCCACTCCGACCGGTCCAGAAAACGGTACTCGTTCGTTTGCGGTTCCAGCCTTGCCCAGTGTCAAGTATGGAAACGTGCAGGTATGGCGGCGAGGCTTCCTCGCTCTGGACCTTGGACGCACAATTGCACTGGTAGACGAGGCCACGGTTCAACGTATCGGCTCGGAATCGTCACGAGCAGCTACGAACCATGATGTAGTGAGCAACCCGGCTCCAATAGCTATAGCAGGAGATTTATATCTTGCAACCACTAACGGAGTAGAGAGAATCCCGCTTGCAGGCCGCCAATCGGAAGTTGTTACAGATCAGCGAGTTGTTACTCATACCGTTGGTCCTGATGGCTGGGTTGGTGCTGCCTTCTCAGGCGAGATATTGGACCGAAACGGGAATGTGATATCAACCCTTCCCAAGGCCGATGTGGGCGTCGCCGTTGCGGACCACAACGCAGTATACTTGCTTTACGGGTGCAATCTCGTCCGGATCGATATGGGTCGGGTCGGCGAGCCAACTCACTCCGAACTTAGCAGCATCTTCCTTCATCGCGGCGACTTATATGGTGTTAGGCGAGTGGGAGATACAACCTCAATTGTGTCGGCTTTACCGAAAGCGCAACCGTGGGCGAGCCTACCGGCACGCGGCGTGGGCGATGTTGATACGTTCGTGGACGAAGTAGATGAATCCGTATGGCTTCTTCCGCGACGGGAAAATGAGTCCATATGGCAGGTCAGACTGTCCGATGGAAGTGCTGCACAGCATGGCTGGCGACACCCTAACGGAAGGATCCTTGCTATCGCAGGTCTTAGTACACCAAACGGACTGTGCGTGCTGACTGCAGTCCAAGGAGATGGTCGACCACGCGTACTCTTAGCCGACCCGAGGAACGGAAGCGAAACTGAACTGAATCTTCCCAAAAACGCTCTTGCAGCGCCTTGGGAAACCGCGAACCTGGTGATTCGTCGTCAATCCGTGGAGGTGTTCGCGTTCATGAGAGATCAGACGATACACGTCTCATATGATATTGTGGACAACTAAAAGCAATGCGACTTCCATTTCTGTGTGCCGCCATACTCGCCCTCTCAGTTCAAGCGCAAGCTCAGAAAACAATCAGAGCTTCCGAATGGATTGAGAAGTCGTTAGAGTCCCAAATACGTTCACAAGGTGGCAAGTCCGAAGATTTGTGGCGAAAGCCTTGGCGCTTTGCACTTTTATTTAACTCGTCTCAAGTAAACAACAAGTCCGCGTATCTTGAGTCTGCGATTATTGAGACGCGCACTTTTCTCACGAATCGTCTGAAAGATGGTCGTGCGCACGAAGTTTGGTTCTATCCATACCAGCTTGACATTTACTCAAAAGCAGGTCAGTGCGTTTCCGGCGTACAACTAAGCAAGGAGAGCATTGTTCAAATTGAAAGGGCATTTCCAAAGACACCGTTTCAGATACGCGGCGACGGCAAGACCGATTATCCTAAGCGAGGTGGGCATAGCAACATTGCCGCACGAGAAGCTCTTCAGGAGATCCTTGGCCCATCGCAGGTTCCCACTCTGATTATTCAATTTACTGACATTGGAATAAGTGAGTCTCCAGGAACGGAGGAAGATGCGGAGACCCGCAGGCAAGATCAGCGTACGGCGGGAGTGGACAAACTCGGGTTAATCGCTTACGACCCAGTTGCAACGCCATTCAAGACTGGCTTGCCCAATCAAACTTTTCAAGTCTTTTTGTACGGTCCAGAATCGCTGAACGGCGGTGGCCCCCAGCTTCCGATGTGGGAGATTCTGTTCGGGATCATGGGCTTCGCCGCATTGGCTGGCATAGGTATTGCCGTAGCCAAATCTGGACTAACCGGAAGCGGAAAGAACTGGATTGTCTCCGTGGCGCGCTCTTCAGAAGCGACCGTCCGTAAGGGCCAGGTGATCGCCTTCGTCGGTCCCGGCGGCAAGGCTGAAGAGGCTGATGAAAAAAGGATGCTCGATGGCGAGAATTTTCCTGCGGCCAGACTTTTCTCGCTCAAAGCAACTTCAAAGGGGCTTGAGATTCTTGATGGGGTTTGGAGTTGCGATGGTGACCGGTTAGTGACCGAGAGCGGAAAGCTACCCATGAAAGACGAGAACGGCAAGTCTCGGACCCTTGAGATCAAACTTGAACTAGCCCCCTAAATGCTATGGTGTAGAATGCGCAGGTCATGGCGGTCAAGACGATTGTTATCGGTATGGGTTCGTTCGGCCACGATGTGGCACAGCATCTTGTGCAACGCATCGAGGCAGACCATGGTGGACTTGACCGAACTCCGTGGCTGAAGTTTCTCGTCTACGAAACTGAGCAGAAGCAATCAAGTCCATTGACACGTAAGGGCTTGGTTCGTCACTTGGGTATTGGCAACGACACTTGGGACCGATACTTCCGCACACCTGCTGCCTACGATGAGAAGATCGCGTTTTCCACCTGGGCAGATGGTGAAATTCGCCAAGTGATGATCGCGGGCGGAGCACCACTTCATGGCGCAAACAATTCGCGCCCTACCGGACGGCTATGTTTCCTGCATGAAGATAATCATGCTGTGTTCCTATCTGACTTTCTAGCGCAGTTCCATGATCTGGATGGCTTGAGTGAAGCTGATGCAAGCAAAGCCATAGGGAACAACAAGGACGGACGTGAACAACGTGTTTCCTTCGGATCGGTTGGGGGCGAGCATAGCATTCAAGTTTTTATTGTGGGATCGCTAACGGGTGGAACCAATAGCGGTAGTTTCATAGACATTGGCTATTTCCTGAAAAGCGTTTCAGGTGTAGGCAGCCGAGTCAAGGTGGACGCCTACCTCACCATTCCACATTCTTCATATGCAGAACCCGTTCACTGGGGAAATGCACTTGCTGCTCTCACGGAGTTGAATCATTATCACATTGGAAAGCCTTACGAAGTGAAGTTTCCCAATCGGCTTAATACAGTCCGAAGCCAAACAAGACCATTCGATATTGTCGCCTTACTGCAGCCAGAAACTGGAGATACAAAACCAGAGGCATTCTCGCCGCTAGCGCATTCCGTAGCTGAACTCATACACTTGACCTCCGTCGCCGACAGCGGAAACTGGGTCGTGAATAAGCTTGTTGACGGGTTAGGCAATTATGGTTCGGAGCGCGATACTAAAGGCCGTCCCCTTTCCTATGCGTCTCTCGGTGCATCGGTGGTGCTTTTCCCAGCTGAACATATTATCGAAGGTTTGGCAGCTCGCCTAGCGGGAGCAGCTATTGGAAGCGTCTTGCAGAACCGTGTAGCAAATGACAATGAGGTTCTTGCCTTTGCCTCCGAGCTAGCAATTTCTGAAGACTCGTATGCCCACGCAATGGTCAACAACGAGAAAGTACAACTCTATCTTGAGCGGATAGGCATTGAGGCGCAGAATGCGGCCAGCTCAGCACTGAAAGGAAATCTATCGGCTCGGGATAAACATGAGCTGCACATAAAAAACAACATTGCGCAAGCTTCGCAAAGTCACGATCAGAACTATGCTGGTGAATTTCGCAACCCGATCTACGAGGTAGCGGCCGAACTTGCTGACGCCCGGGTCAAAAAGCTGGACGCCAAAGTTGCGCAATATTGCCAGCAACCATCACATGGTGTCTACTATGCTGCCAGCTTGCTCAAACAGCTTATCACTATTTCAGAGCAAAGGCTACTTGATTTGGAAAGTCCGAAGACGGACATTGGCATCCGGGCTCAGGCCCAGTCAAGCTTGGATCGGGCAAATTCCATATGGCGAGAGCTGGGAGCAAAGAAAGGTTGTAACCCATTTGTTCGCAAGCCAAAACCGCAGGAGATCACTTCGCGTTGGGTTAAGCAAATCAATGATCATTGGCAATCAACCCTCATCATAACGAGCGAGGAATTTGAGAAGGAAAATCTTAAGCGAATTGTTGAAAGGGCGAAATCACTCTACGATCGGATAAACAGTGGCCCTAACGGTCTTGCGCAGTTCCTCACCTTCGTGAAAGCGGACTTGGATAAAGTAGCCAGTGATCGAAACGCGCGCGGTCCCCTAGTACGCGGACTCGTGCTCTTCACGCCGAATCAGACAATCCAAGAGGAGTGGGTTCGCTACCTCAAAGACACTAAAGTCGAAAATACAGCGGCGACAACTGTATTAAACAAGCAAAACGATTGGTTCACTGCACTGTTAAGCCCTCACGGGCTGAGTATTTACGACCGCCCACGCAAGGCGACTGCAGATGATAAGGATAAGGTTATTCAAGATGCGCGCGCACCTTTCTTGGAAGTAAAGGACGAGCGTGTCGAGCGTCGTCTCCTTGTGTGGCCGAACTGGGAGTCAGAACTCAGAAAGGCTGCCGATGCAGGACGCATCAGCATTGATGTAAACCCTACCGATAATCAATTTGGTTTTCCGACCCGCCCCGACAATATTCGTCGGCCAGCTCGGGTGTACTTCCATGCCGTAGGCGGCGACCAGGTTGGAGATGCGGCGTCAGTGAACTCAGCATTGAAGAGACTTGGACTTCCTGTTGATCACACGAGTGACCCGCATCGTATCCTCTTCACCGAAGCTGTATCGGGGTTTTCAATCTATTCTATCAAGGGTATTGAGGAGCACATCTCTCACTACACTCCATCACGCAGGTCTCGGTCGGACATCGTTTGGCAACGCCTTGATGGTGCGCCCTTGGATCGGGAAGAACGCCGAAACATCGGCCTCATCCTGCTGGCGTCCGCTTTTGGAATCGTGAAGCCAGTACAGGGGGGTGGACTAACGTTCCGGACGCTCGCCACGCCCTTTGATCCTGCCAGAGACTTCTCCCTTAGCCGCAATCGAGACCTAAGCGATGCGGCTTACATTTTGGGGCGAGATCCACTGGCCCTTCAAAACCTGAAAGACCAAGTAACTGATAAGATTGCCGCCGTAGGGGTTGCTGGCGCGGCGATGCTGATCACGCCGTTTAATGCCGCGGTTGACAATTGGAACCTGCTTATCGGCAACAAAGAAGTCGATAACAAGCAAGCGTTCACCCGTGAACTTGACGACCTCAGAACTCGCCCTGAACTTCTAAAGGCAATTTTAGGTTCATTCAGTTTTGATCTCAACCGGGTCAACGCGATACAAGCCATTGCATCCGGCGAAAGTCCTGCAGCTTGGCGATGCGATAACTGCAACCAGTTCCTCGCGCCTGACAACGGCGGACCGGTGCCAGCACTTCCTGAGATTTGCCCGAATGTTCAGTGTAGCCAGAGGATTCGCTTCGATACCCTTCTGGGAGCATCCTAGCCGCAGATGGAAAACATTCCAGTTCTAGCCGCACTGCTTCTAGTAGCAGGAACAGTCTACGTCGTCGTCATTGAGATTTTAGCGATCCGGGCGCTTCGTGAGGAAACTGAGGCCGTTAAAGTGTGGCGTCCAGGTTCTGTAAACTCTCCATCTGCGGACCGAGTGTACAGAGGAATCCGGGCCTTAGTGGAGCGTCGGCAAGCAATTGATCCAGCCGGACTAGCTGATATCGCTAGCGAAGAAGCAATTCCTGTGCGTATCGGGATCGCCCGTTTCTTTTCCCAATCCGCCGTTTACATCGGATTAGTTGGTGCCCTCTTAGGTCTGCGTGAGGCTGTAGGCCTTTTCGGCAATCCGAACGTAAGGTCCAGTGAGGAAGTACAGCAATTTGTCCAGCGAGCAAGTGACGTTCTGGGCAACTTTGGCAATGCGTTCTGGGCGGCCATTGCTGGCGTTATAGCCACCGTAGTTACCCAAGCTTTCTTAGCGGAAATTGACCGCCTCAGAGAGGAACTAGCGCGACTTCTTGAAGAAGTAGCGTACGCCAAAATGCTGGAAGCAGCGGGTGCTGGATCGAGTCTTGATCCAACGTTCGAAGAGCTTCGAAAAGTTTCAAATCAGTTGGCTGCTTCTATCGCCAGTGTCGTCCCCGCCCTTAACACCATCCAAGAAAAGCTCCAAGCGACCGCCGTGACAGCTGAGGCTATCGCCAGGAGCTCTAAGGTAAGCTTGGAGGGAGTGCGAGATGAGTTTCGGGCTGCGCAGGTTGGGTTGACCGATGCGTTGAGTGCAGGGGCCAAGGAACTCGAGGGCGCCGCGAACAATGCGGCTGATCGACTTGGCAGTGCCACTCAAATTGGTGCTGAAGTAATCGCCAGCGCCGTTCGAGATGGCTCTCAGGCGATTCACGCCGAAATTGCAACTATTAGCGAGTCGCGTAATGTGACAGAAGAATCGCTGGCTGAAACCAAGGCATCGCTTTTGATTGTCCAGAAGCAGACAGTCGCGATGTCCGAAGCAGTTCAGCGAGCGGCGTTGGTACTTGAAGATTCGGGCTCGGTGCAACAAATCGTCAAGGAAGCCGCAGATGCGGCTCGCGCGGTACCTGCCGGCATCCGAGCTGAGGTTAATGATGTTCTCACTTCGATTTTGCAGCGCATTGACACTCAAACGGAACGCACGAACGATGTACTCGTCAGTCTAGGTAAACGACTAGATGAGCTAGAGTCTTTTTTTACCGAAATCGCTGATCAAGCGGCAGAACTCCCGGATCGGATTACCAGAGAGCGCTTAGATGGCTTGATTGAAACGGCATTCGCGCCGGTCAGTGCTCGTGTATCTGAGTTTGAACTCCAGATCCCTGAACTGCAGCAACTTCTATCGTCAATCCGCGCGGCGATTACTACGAGCGCCGACTCCTCTCCCACTTCATTATTGATCGAGCAACTGGCTCGGATTGAGCAGCGAATAGCGATGCTCAACACCCCAAGCACAGATCAAGCTGGAAATGCGGATAATGTCCACCGAAAGCTGAATGAAATCCTCGAAGAAGTTCGTGCTCCGTTTTGGCAAAGGATGCGGCGATGAGAAGGCGTGCTCGCAAAAATGGTAGTAACGAAGGATTCCGATCAAATCCATTCGTGGTCCTGACAGACATGACTATTGGATTGACATTCTTCTTTGCGATGTTCTCAGTAGTGTCCGCTCTTGCCAATTCTCAGGCGCTTCTTCTGGTTGCGAGACAAGATCGTCAGAAGGCAGTACGCGAGGAATGTGTGAAAATATTTGGGTCGGGCACGAGATCGGAAGAGCGCGGTCCGTCGAAAGAATCACGTCACACCGCGGTACTGGACTCAAAAGGGCAAATCCTTGCACAGATTTGGGAGAATGGGAATTTTCAGCGAATCAAGATTTATTTGCCGATGTTTCAAGGGCAACGTAATTCCCAGTTAACGCCCGCAGGTCGGCAACTCCTTGTCGCGATGGCCCGAATCTTCAAAAAGCACGCTCGAGAATTTGCTTATCTGTTCACACACGGGATCACTGAGCCAGCTGAATTCGGGGTAGGTGATGCGGCACGGCGTCAAGCACTACTCAATTCTCGCGAACGCGCTGATGCTGTCTACAACGTCCTTGTTTCAGCAGGGGCAATTGCCAAGCCTGAACTGGGCGATGTACCACCCAATGCTATCGCCAGTAAATACGCGATCTCTTATGGAACAGGCAGCGAACTCTATTTTAAATCTCGTTTGTTGACCTCTAAACTTGCCGGTAGAGTTGACATTGTGCTGTTTTACACTGACGACGAGATGAACTAGGCGTGAGTAATCCGGAGCAAAGCGTAGAGGAACTGGAGGCGGTTCTGTTCCGAGAGCGGAACAGTTTTTTTCCTGCTGGACGATCTATCGTGCGAAAACTGGCCATCGACCTCTTCGATGCCGTTGCACAACTAAAGCGAGAAGATCTTATGGACAGAATTGGGGTGTCTGTGAGAGGTCTTGGCGGCCTGCCAGAGTGGATTTTGGATCAGCAGGCCAAAGCACTATTGCGGACCGAAGAGCGGTATCGAGCTGAAGCCCTGTCTGTAGGCGACGCTGCCCTGCTCCGAAGGCTGTGGCTCAGAAGCTGTCGCAATCCAATGCTTCTCTCCACTGGTGAAAGAGTCAGAGTACGAGCCGCTTTGAGGATCGACGACCAAGAAAGCGCCTGATTGCAAAAAATGACAATGTCACGTGCCTAGGTATGGGCTGTGCGTGCACTTTTCAGCCCACCCCCGAGGGGCTTTGCGCCTTTAATCTGACAATTTCGATGTTACCGATAGCTGTGGTCGAAGAGTGATAAACAACCTAACAAAGATTCTGTTTGCTTTAATTCAATACAAAGTCAATATATCATAATTACATATAATTATATATTCCCTAAGAATCGCTCAGGCTCCACCGTAAAGCACCCCGTAAAACCCTTGGTTTACTTTTCCTCGCCCCGAAAACTTAAGGGTACAGATGCCCAAAAACGGACCCGAAATCGGAAATTTATGTTTCGCGCCTAAGGCGGGAACATTAAATAATAAAAAACGCGGTCAGGAAAACGCCGTCACAACCGCCCGCACCGCGTCGCCGTCGATCTCCCGAAAAGCGTCTTCTCGCGGAATCTCCGGGATCCCGTACCCAATCCCCGCCTCCCGGGCGCGGACCGTCGAAACGTCCGGCATCCAGCCAAACGGAGCCAAATGAACCTGCGAAACCCCCGTGGCTTCAACAAACGAGGCAACATTATGCGGCCGCAAGCCGCCCGCCGGCAAAACCTCAATCCGGTCACCCGCATAGGCAACCAATTCTCGAACCAGCGAAAGAGCCTCCGTAGCCCGAGGCCGCTGGCCGCTGGTTAAAACCCGCGTAAAGCCCAGCTCCACCAACTGGTCCAAAGCCGCAAACGGATCGGGCACCGCATCAAAAGCCCGGTGACAAACCCAGTCCAAATCTGGAGCCAAAGCACGAAGCTCCGCCATCCGGACCAAGTCCAGCCGACCATCCGCCAACAAAATCCCGGTCACAAACCCGGCGATCGGCAAGCGAGACAAAGCCAAAACGTCCGCCTTCATCACCTGAAAGTCGGAGTTGTCATAAAGAAATCCCGCCCCTCGGGGCCGAATCATCGCCAAAATCGGCAGCCCAACCTCAAGGGCATCGACCGTCAAACCATAAGAAGGCGTCAACCCTCCGAGCTCAATCGCCGAACAAAGCTCCACCCGATGCGCCCCGGCCTGCCGCACCGCCACGACATCGGCCACGCGACAGCAGACAATCTCGACAACCATCAGCCCGCTAGTCCGCGCGCAGCGAGGAACTCGAAACTCGAAGCCAAGCAGTCAAACGGATCGCGCCGACAGTAATCCTGCTCCACCGTCCACCACTCAACCCCACCGGCCTTCCCGGCCTCAATAATCGCGTCCCAATCCAAGTTCCCCTCACCCACCGGAGCCATCACCGGCCCATCGCCAGAAACGACTTCCTTATCCTTAACATGGATCACCTGCAACCGACCCGGGAACCGCAACATAAACTTCGCCGGATCAATCCCCGCATGCTGAATCCAATAAGTATCAATCTCCAGCATCATGTGCGGAGCGTCGATGATGATGTCGTAGTTTGTCTTGCCGGTATGCCGGTCCAAAATGAACTCGTGGGCATGGTTGTGGAACCCAAACCGAATCCCCGCCGCCGATAGCTTCTCGGCCACCGCCATCGAAGCCCCGACGAACTCGTGGTACTTGCCCGGATCGTCGTTAGTCCCCCAAAGCCCACCAATCGCCGTATAGGTGCAGCCCAAAGTGAGGTGGAACTCGATCTCCTCATCGGTGTGATGCAGCAACCGCTCCCAAGGCCGATGCGTCGCCGCGCAAACCAACCCATGGCTATCCAACATCTGCCGAGCCGTCGCCGCCGAAACCTCCGGGTTCTCGCCATCCATGCAGCCAATCGCCGAAAGCTGAACCCCGGCATATCCGATGCCGTGCAAAGTCTGCAAGGCCGCATCCAACCCCTCTCCCGTCTTCACAAAGTCCCGAAGGGTGTACATCTGAGCGGCAAGTTGGTTAGCCATCCCGCAGGTTTACCCGGCTCAGCGAACGTTAGGAAGTATCATCAAGGTCTGTGATCATTGGCAACCCGCTCATCTATGCCGTCATCCGCAAGCTTACGAAGTTCTTCTTGCAGACCAAAGGCGGCCTAAAAGTTGTCGGCACAGAAAACCTGCCAAC
>CAMAPH010000051.1:0-15368 GCA_945859975.1 Chthonomonas calidirosea | reverse complement strand
CATCCGGCATGGGCTCACCCATGCCCGAGATCACCAACTTCTCCAGCCTAGAATTCATCTTCGGCATGGACTTTATGTATTCCACCGTCATCGAAGCCGCCGAAGAAAACGCCCGCGTTCCTTATGCATTACAGGCATCCGATGTATCGATCAAGGTCGTTACGGCCGATGGGAAAACCAAGGAGAGTCCATTCAAACTGCGGAACCCGGACCTGATTGCCCGCCACCGAGACAAACTCCGCGATCTTTGGCTGCAAGAACGAGCCCTGATCGAACTAGAGTGGGGCTGCCTCCTCCAAACCCGCATCGCCCACGACCGTTTGGTGCGTAAGCTGCAAGAAGACCCCGCGTGGCTGATCACGGAGTAGGCATTAGCCAGTCTGTTTGGAAATTCGTCTATCGTTTGGAAAGGATCCCAGCCCAGTCGATAGCCAGTAAGGGGACGGGGCCGGCAACTGTTCGCCGCGTCTCAGTCGCAGTCTTGCTTTCTCTACAGAGTAGGTGGGAACAGCGGATCCGGTGCGATCGACTTCGCAAAAGACTTCAGCTTCTCCGTCGTCACCCTAAGTCCGCTGACCGTCTCCTCCAAAAGGATATTCTCCTCCTGGTCGAATCGGCGATGATCCAATTCCAGAAAGACCAGGTTCTGGCTTCGGCCCTTCCGGGGTCTTCTGCCGGTGTTGACGGTCCACTCCGGGAACTCTCTCGCTTTCCAATACAAGGCATCAATCTCCGCTTGCGTAGTCTCTACACTCGGGACTATGCGGAGTGAAAGTTTCTCTTGCGAAACCTGTAAATAGAGCTCGCCAAATCTACACTCAGTCCATCCCCAGTAGGCGGCAAGAAATCCGCCGCTAGCATTCGGGACGTAGCTCCAGCCGCATTGATCCAGGGAACCCGCAATCACTTCTAGGTACCGTTCCCAAGCGTGGAAAGACCAGGCCCGTCCGGAGCGGTAAGACTCATAGTCCTGGTCAAGAATCTCCAGATGTTCCCGGAACTGCGAAAGCACGGAGTCGGTAGCCTTAAGGGGAAGTAAATCGATCAGCTCGCGGCGAGTGAGCACAAAGAAGCTAGCGGCTCTTACGCCTTCATAACCAGGTTGGATATAGGTCTGGATGTAAATCGGAACCACGTCGTGATTTGGAAACCGAACCCTCGCCGCTTCTAAGTACCGTTTGAGCTGTCCCGAATGATCGGCGGTACCTACTTTGTCTTCGATCAAAATGATGATTGACTCATTGATCTCAACGACAACGTCAATCCGATCAAGTTGGCGGTAGACGCGGATACTTGTAATGCTTGGCAGACTCAGCTTTTGCGTAGATAGCAATGCGTTCAGAAACCGCGTACCCGCATCCCGCAACTCTTCATCCTCAACCGACGCGTCCGCACAACTCGCGAGCCAGCAGATAAACGCGTCCTGCGACAACTCAGAAGTCGCGAAGTGGAATAGGTTCGGTTTCGGCATATGTGTTGCGGCTGACTCCCGGTGAACTACCCCCTGTGGAGTCTTAACGACCCCTTGTCCACGTCACCAGACGCCCATCCGCAAATGATAGTCCATCACAGAAAATCGAACCATCAAGCCGCGACGACCTTCCCCAGCTCCCAAATCTCCAAGAAGGACTTTCGCGAAAATGTCTCAAACCTCAGGTTGACTTTTCCCCGGCTCCGCGCCCTATAGATTGGGTCCGGTCACCCCACGAAACCCAAAATTTATGTTTTCGCCCCTAACGGAGAAAACATAAATAATAAATTTTTCGGCGCGACGAGCCGAGAAAAATCCTCTGTCCGGGACACGGTCCAGACCCCCAGAGAGACGGGGAGTCTGAGCGGATGCGGAACCTTAAGCCAGGATCCCTTTCACGATGTTTCCGTGGACGTCGGTCAAGCGGTAGTTTCTGCCGCCGTGGAAGTACGTGAGCTTGGTGTGGTCGATGCCGAGCAAGTGGAGCATCGTGGCGTGGAGGTCGTGGATGTGGACTTTGTCCTTCACGGCGAAGAAGCCATAGTCGTCGGTCGCGCCGTATTTAATCCCGGCTTTGACTCCGCCGCCGGCGAGGATGGTGGTGAATCCGTGAGGGTTATGATCGCGGCCGTCGGTTCCTTGGGCAACAGGGGTCCGCCCGAATTCACCACTGATGACGACGAGGGTGTCTTTCAGCATCCCGCGAGACTTGAGGTCTTTGATGAGGCCAGCAATCGGTTTGTCAACCTCGCGCGCATTGCTCTCGTGTTCCTTGCGGAGGGCGTCATGTTGGTCCCATTTGTAGGAGTGAGTCACTTGGACGAACCGCACTCCCTTCTCGCTAAAGCGGCGGGCCAGCAGGCATTGGTGACCAAAGTTCCGGGTTTTGGGGTCGTCTAGGCCGTAAAGCTTCTTGGTTTCTTCCGACTCTCCGGCGATCTCCTGAAGCTCGGGGGCAGCGAGCTGCATCCGGAAGGCGAGTTCGTAGGAGTTGATTCGGCCCTCCAGCGCAGGATCGGGACCCAGGTGACTCAGCTGATCTAGACCCATCTTGCGCATGAGTTCGATCTCGAGCCTTTGCGCCTCGGCCGGGGTTTCGTCGTTGTGGATGAACGGAATTCGGGCGTTAGGCGCCTCGATTCCCGCGTTACCGATCGGGGTTCCTTGGGTGTAGGCGGGGAGGAACGCCGAGCTCCAATTGTTCACCCCGCCGTGACCCAACGTCGGGCAGATCGTGAGGAATCCGGGAAGATTTTGGTTTTCGGTTCCGAGCCCGTAGGTGACCCATGAGCCCATTGACGGCCGGACGAACGTGTCCGAGCCGGTATGGAGCTCCAACAGCGCCGCACCGTGGCGGGAGTTTGAGCCATACATCGAGTTGATGAAACAGAGGTCATCAACGCAGCTACCGACGTGGGGGAAAAGGTCGCTGACTTCGATTCCGCTCTCGCCATAGTGCTTGAATTCCCAGGGGCTTTTGAGTAGGTTGCCGGTCGGCGAGGAGACAATGCGCGGCATCTCACCGGTAAAGGGCTTACCGTGGTCTCGGGTTAGCAGAGGCTTGGGATCAAACGTGTCCACCTGCGAAGGGCCGCCGTGGAGGAACACGAAGATGACCCTTTTTGCCCGAGCCGGGTACATCGGCGACTTCGGCGCGAGGGGATTCTTCGACTGCGCGCTGGCCTCGTTCGCAAGTAGGCCAAGAAACGCAAGGTTGCCGAAGCCAAGCGCACTGGCCCTCAGTAGTTCGCGTCTGGAAAGTTGATCGCTATTCCACATAAATAAACTCGTTTGATCCGATAAAGGTCTTGCAAAGACTTTGCCATGCACTCAGCTTTGGTTCTTTTGCCTTGGCATAGGCTTGCTCAAATTTTGAGAGGTAGCTTAGAGACCGCACTATCTCGTTTGGCTTTGCTGAGCGACCAAAGCAGGTTCGGAAGAGCGACTGAATTCTTGCCTTGTCGTCGATGTCCTTACGCGCAAGGAGGTTGGTAGCTTGCGCCTTTGTCGCCGTCAATACAACCTTTCCGTTAAGCATGAAAAGAGCTTGGGGAGCCACGGTTGTACTGGCTCGATCCCCGTTCATCACCGTTGGGTCTCCGAAGTCAAACGCGGTGTAGACATCGTAAACATTGGCGCGAATGACCGGGAGATAGACCGCTCGGCGCGGGCTATCGTACTGAATAGGGTTTGCACTTTGGTCGTTTGTGACGTATGCCCGCGGAGGGAGATTCATCATTGTCCCACCCATTTTCCGGTCTAGCAGTCCGGATACAAAGAAGATGCTATCACGGATTGCTTCCGCTTCGAGGCGCCGCCGATTGAAGCGCCAAAGGTACCGATTCTCGGGATCGAGGTTCGCAAACTTCGCATCGTATCGAGTGCTCATTTGGTACGTGCTGGTCAGCATAATCCGCTTTTGAAACCGCTTGAGACTCCATTGATCTTGTGTAACAAAGCTCTTGGCCAGCCAATCCAGCAGTTCTGGATGGGTCGGCAGATTGCCGAGAATGCCAAAGTTGTCCACCGAACCTACGAGACCTTTGCCAAACTTCCAACGCCACACTCGGTTAACAAAAACCCGGGCGGTAAGCGGATTCTTAGCGCTTGCGATCCAGTTTGCAAGCTCTAACCGACCGCTCTTGTCCTTTGGAACTACCACGGGAGCATTGGTGGACATGATCGCCGGCACACCGCGAGTTGCCTTCTCGCCAAGGGTCAAGTAGCTACCGCGAACGTGAACCTGAAGGTCCTTGACCGGCGCGTCGCTGACCGCCATAGCGAGCGGAATCGTTGGTTTGGAGTCGCTCAGTGCCTTGATTTCGTCGTTCAAAGACTTTAGTTCTGCAGCTTTCTGAGCCGGGAACAGGTGATCTGCGTTCTCGGGCAATTCAAGCTTGACTGGCGCACCTGACTTAACTTGCGCCGCAACGCCAGCTACAACTTCCTTGATGAGTCCTTTTGGAGTTTGGGTATTGTTTTGTTCGCTTACCGATGGCCCAGAGATTTTCGATTTCTCAGCCTCAATCAGAAGCTTGGCTGCGGAAATATAAGCCTCCTTCTCGAGTTCGATCTTTGCAAGAAGCTCGGTGCGCTCTTTCTGACGTATTTTGTCCCGTGCCTCGGACTTCTCTTTAAGGCTTTGTTCTACTTTCTTAAGCCGCTCTTGCTGCTCCTTTGGTCCGAGCATGCGCTCCTGCCATTCAGCAACAACCGTGAATTTGTCCATCGTCTTGGTGGACTTAAAGATGCTAGCGAGGGAGTAGTAGTCTTTCGCCGAAATCGGATCAAACTTGTGGTCGTGGCATCTCGCACACCCAACCGTCATCGCTAGCATTCCTTTGCTTAGGGTGTCTACTTGCTCGTCAATGATGTCGAGTTCCTGCTTTTGCGGATCGTCTTCCGCAAGCATTTTCCCGCCCAGCGCCAGATAACCGGTCGCCACCACCTGGCTATCGCCAGCTCCGGGTAGCAGGTCTCCTGCGACCTGCTCCCGCATAAATCTATTGATCGGCATATCCTGATTGATTGCGCCAATCACCCAATCTCGGTATCTCCAAGCATTGACATAGACCAGGTTTTCGTCGAGTCCATTGGAGTCGGAGTACCGCGCAACATCCAGCCAGTGACGACCCCAGCGCTCTCCGTACGCGGTCGACGCGAGAAGTCGGTCGAGAACTTTCTCAAAGGCATTCGGTGATTTATCGGCGGTAAACGCATCAATCTCCGAAGGTGTCGGCGGGAGTCCAGTGAGATCGAGGGTCGCTCGCCGAATCAAGGTCGTTTTGTCGGCTGCAGGGGCGGGTTTGAGTCCCTTTTCCTCGAGTTTGGCGAGAACAAACAAGTCAAGTGGCGACTTTGCCCAAGTCGTGTTCTTCACTTTGGGCAGACTCGGAACCGTCGGGGGAACAAATGCCCAAAACCGCTCCTTTGTCTTAACCGCTACCTTCGCTGGCCATGGCCCGCCAGCTTTGCCCCATGCGGAGATGGCGGCAATATCTTGAGCCCCCATTTTGCCACCCGGTGGCATCTTGGTTGCGCCGTGGTACTCGACCGCCGCCGCAACCTTTTTCGCCATCGCGGGCGAGATCGGCCGATCCAGCCGAAGCCCGGCAATCTGCTGCTTGTCACCATGACAGGCAATGCACTTCGAAATGAAAACCGGCCGAACTTTGGATTCGAAATGCGAGGCTTGTGCGGGCGTAGCGGTGATCGGTCCACTCTGAGTCGTAGCGGCCACGGTCGCGTAGATCGCCGTAAGCCACGCAGCCACCGAAACACTCCACTGAAGGGTTCGATTCTTTGGCTCAGCCGACATGCGCGGATTATACTGATGAATAGCGGTCGAAGAATCACCTAGGAAAGTCGTGCTGCTTCCCGAGCGTGGCTTAGAGGGGGCAGAGAAAAGGGGAATCGAACTCCAGGCCCTCCCGATGCCATCGGGACTCTCTACCGAAACCAAAGTTCCTCAACCTCGATTTTTGTGATTTTGGTGGAGATAAGGGGATTCGAACCCCTGACCTCTGCAGTGCGATTGCAGCGCTCTACCAACTGAGCTATATCCCCACGCGGGGAAGAGGAGTGTACCTAGCGGGGTTTTCGGGCTACGGCGACCACGCTGCTGCCCCAGGGGAGGGCGGTCCCTTTCCAGATCAGGCTGGCCTCTTTTCGCAGCAGCCAAATGAGTAGCCGGTTCAGCCAAGCCGGAACCGTCGGCAGCGATGCCGCGGCCGGGCCCGGACGGAACCGCTCGAGCACGCGAGAGAGCACGACCAAAGGGAAGAGCAAGAACACGGCGTAAGACAAAACCTCCGGCGAGAATCCAGCCAACGATAGGCATGAACGAACCTCGGACCGGGTGTAGCGCCGGAAGTGGTGCAGCGCCACGTCATGCTTGCTCCAAAGCGACCGAAACGCCGGAACGCTCAGCACCAAAATCCCGCCGGGTCGGAGCACGCGAAACGCCTCCCGATAGGCCGCCTGGTGATCCTCGATGTGCTCAAAAATATCGAGGGCAATGATCGCCGAGAACGACCCATCGGCAAACGGAATCGCCGTCCCGTCACCCTGGACGACCTCGCTGATTCCTCGTTCAAAGGAGTACCGCAGCGCAAACTCGCTCATATCGAGCCCGGTAACGGAGTTGGCAAACTTAGCCGTCTCCGCCATCACCACCCCGGTGCCGCAACCGAGGTCAAGCACATCAGGCGCAGAAGGGAAGAACTCTTGAACCAGCTTCAGCGCAAGCTCGCGGCGACCGACGAACCACCAATACTCGTCCTCCAGACGGCGCATTTTGTCGTATTCGCCGGGATTCATGAGCTTAGTTTTTGGCCAGTCGGCGGGCTTTGCCCATCAGCCGAAGCTTGAAAAGGTCGCGGAAAACACGCGGATAGTCTCGCCAAATGTTGACCTTGCTGCCTTCCTGATTCATCCACCGAATCGGCACCTCGGCCACCTCATAACCCAGGTCCCGCGCGATCATCAGTGCCTCGAAGTCGAAGCTGAAGCCATCCAGTTTGCAGCGCGAAAAGATGTCGGCATTCGACTTCGCGTTAAACATTTTGAACCCGCACTGGGTATCTCGAATGCCCGGAACGGCGACAATCTGAATCAGCTTATTCGCCATCCGGCCAAGTGCTTCTCGGTAAAAAGGCTGGCGAACTTCGAGGTTGCTGTCTCGTAAAGGACGGCTTCCGATCGCGACATCAAACCCGCCTTCCAGCTTCGGCAAAAGCTTCTCGGTCTCTTCCTGCGGTGTCGCAAGGTCGGCATCGCAGAACAGAACATACTGCCCCCGCGCCTGCAGCATTCCGGTTCGAACCACGTACCCTTTGCCCCGGTTCGGCTGGCTGTCGACCACGCGAAATCGGGAATCGTTCGCGGCAAAAGCCTGCGCGAGGGCCACCGTGCCGTCCTTGCTGCCATCGCTCATCACGATGACTTCAAAGGTGTAGGATTGCGCGCCGTAATACTCCTGCAATCGGGCCAAGGTTCGCGGCAGGCGGTCCTCCTCGTTATAAGCGGGAATGACCACGCTCAAGAACACTTCGGTCAAGGTTTCGGGAGTGTACCGGCGAGCCGCGAATAGAGAAGGCGCACATTAAGAAGGCGCCCTGGGGGAGGGCGCCTGTTTATGAGGGAGTATGGAGGAACATGTGAGTCGCTTTCGCTTCCCACACCTGTATGACGCGAAAACCAGAAACAGGTTTCGCCCATTTTTGAAGGTTTACTTTTTGTTGTCTTCCACCTGGTGCGGCACCGGCTTTTTCCCGGCGAGCCAGCCGAAAACGTGAAGGTGAGGCGGGGTAGCGACCGGCTTTGGCTTCTCGCGTGGAAGGACTTTCTTCTTGACCATGCGGATATCGTAACCGCTCGCGATTTGCGCGCCAAGTCAAATGGGCCGGTTTGCTCACGAAATCCTCACCGCCAACCGGCAGCATGTTGCGCAGGAGAAAAGAATGATCAACACCTTGTTACTCATGTGCGCACTTTCGGTGAAGGATGAAACGGTGGCCAATCTGGTACCAAACGGTTCCTTCGATTTGGCAAACGGGGCGAAGACTGCTCCGGCCGGTTTCGAACTCTCCGGGCAAGCGGAGTACCTGTTTGCGGGCTATCAGGACGAGATTGCGTCACCCGGAATCGCATTCAACTCCAGCAAGCCGTCCGGAAAGGTCGCCGCGACGGTCACCGGCCTGGATCAATCGAAAGGGAAGTGGATACGATTCGCCTTCCGCGGACTCGCGGAAGATGGCTTTAAAGTCGACAAGGACACGCTGATCATGAAGATCACTTTCCTTTCGAAGAACGGCAGCAATGCCTTGGATACGGCGGAAAGATTCATCTATCGCGAAGTCACGAAAGCCCGCATCGACCTCGCTATCAATGGAAAGGAAGGGAAGCAGGGAGCCGAAGCTTGGCGGACTTATGACTTCGAAGAACTATTGCCTTTTGCCGAGGTGGACTCGGTGAAGATCTCGGTCGAGTTTAAGAATGGAGCCTCAAAGGATAAGAAGGGCTCGTACTTCTTCATCGACGATTTCGAGCTCACGCAACACTCGCGATCTCTGAGGGGGCTGAAGGAGCCGAAGGCAAAGCCGACCGCCGAAAAAGCTTCGGCACCCGAGAACCTGGTGCACCTGGGCGGCAGGTGGCACTACCAGGCCAAGCCGGGCGAAGTCGTCCAGCCAAGTGCGGCGGCTCCGCTCAAGGTCGACTACAAGAACGCCGACCGCCTGTTCTATCAGGCTGGCCGCTGGGAAACTCCGTTCCTAGGCGCGATGACCTCGTGGCTCAAACCCGGATTCCTGGACGCAAACGGGCAGTTGGTCAAAGAGACAAAGTTCGTGCCCGATAACGTTGTCCTGACCTTCGATGGGTCAAGCACTTTCCGCTTCGCAAACCGAAACGTGCCCAACCATCCCACGGCCAAGTTTCCGGACACGTACGGCACCCAAGGATACGACCCGAACTACATCCAAGAATTCCCTGGAAACTTTCGACTCGCAATCGAGCCGAAGCTGAATCCAAGCGCGGTACCGATGACGCAAGACAATCGAAACCGGGCACTTCCAATGGGCCCAGTTGGCCTTGCAGTGAATGGCGTCGTGTTCTTCAACCCGTTCGATGGAAACATGGAATGGGCGGTGGACCTGATGGATCGCTGCTGCGGACACCCAGCGCCGAACTATCAGTACCACTATCACAAATATCCGATCTGCGTGAACACGCCCTTTGCCGACAACGGCGACGAGCACTCCCCAATCATCGGTTTTGGATTCGACGGTATTCCGGTCTACGGGCCCTACGAAGGAGATGGAGTGATGGCGAAGGATTCAAAGACCAATCCGCTCAACGGTTTTAATGCGCACGAAGACAAAGATCGGGGCGTGCACTATCACGTCACGCCGGGCAAGTTTCCGTTTATCATCGGCGGCTACGTTGGTCAGGTGACCATGCGGCGCGGACCGGGCGGCTAGCGTAGTTCCGCTCGAACGGCGCGCCACAGGGCGGGATTAACGGATTCTGGAATGAATTTCAGAATCCGTTTTGTTTGGACTTTGTATCGCTCCACGCGCCCTTCGCTGCGCGTACGTTTGGCTTCGCGAAGGTTTGACAGTCGGTCCGCGAGCTTCACCATCTGAGCGTCGGGGCTCATACGCGCAATCTCTTCCAAAAAGCGGGATGTCCTCAGTTCGTAGATTTCGTCTTTGCTCAGCCCGGCGACTTCGACTTCGGTTGGCTCGTCTCGGGTGACTTGCCGCACGAGTTCGGCTGTCCGGTCGCCAAAGAGTTCGGCGAGTTCCGCTAAGGTCGTGGTGGTTTCTTCCAGCAAGTCGTGAAGAATGGCCGCGAGGAGAACAGCTTCGTCGGTGACTTTGCCAACATGTCGAAGGTTCAGAAGCACTTCCACCGGATGGGTGATGTAAGGCAACGGAAACTCCCCATCCCGCCATTGGCCCTCGTGCCGTTCGGCGGCAAAGCGGATGGCGGCGTCGAGTTTGCTCACTGACCGTAGGTCGCCTTGGGGCCGTGCTTGCGTTCGTAGTGATAGCGAAGCAGCGCATCGGGAATCGGGACGAGATTCCCGGTGAGGTTGAACATATCGAAGGCCATCGCGGTGCAGGCCTCGAGGGCGATGGCATTATCCACCGCACCTGTGGCTGATTCTGACCACGTGAACGGACCATGTTGCCCAACCAAAACGGCTGGAATGGATGCTGGGTTCAGGCCGCGCTTTTCGAAAGTTTCGATGATCACGACCGCTGTGTTCAACACATAGGCCGAGTTGATTTCTTCGGGAGTTAGCGGGCGGGTGCAGGGAACTGGGCCCGCAAAGTGATCTGCGTGCGTGGTGCCGAGGCACGGCAGGTCCAGACCCGTTTGCGCCCAAGCGGTTGCCTTAGGCGAGTGGGTGTGGACGATTCCGCCGATCTCTGGGAAGGCTCGGTAGAGCGCCGCATGGGTGATCGCATCGCTGGAGGCCTTCTTGTTCCCGTAAACAACCGAGGCATCTTCAATGGAGCAAATGACCATGTCCTCTACGTTCAGGTTTTCGTAGGGCACGCCGGACGGCTTGATGGCGAAAACGCCCGAGGTTCTCTCAACCGCGCTGGCATTGCCCCAAGTGAGGGCGGCCAGCTTTTCCGCGCCGATGCGTTGGTTAGCGGCCCAAGCTTCTTCCTGAATCCAAGAGTAGGTCGTACTCATCAGGCCGTCGGTGCTTCGTCTTTGCGAAGCTGAACTCGCACAACGGCGTTCGCGTACTTGATGACCGTGTTCTCTGGCGAGGTGCGTAGCTTTTCGAGCAACGCATCGATGCCGGCCTTATCGAGCGGACCGTAATATTCGTCGCCAACCTGCATGACAACCGCGCGGTCGCAAGCGTTGAGGCACTCCACTTCTTCAAAGGTGAATTCGCCGTCCGCGGTGGTCTCGCCGTGACCGACTCCGAGCTTCTCTCGGATGTAATCGCGCAGGTCGAAGGCTCCGTTGACCATGCAGCTTAAGCAGGTGCAGAGTTCCAGCTTGTGTCGGCCCGGCTGGTGAGCGGTGTTGTACAGCGTGTAGAAGGTTGCGACGCCTTCCACTTCGGCGTAAGCACGGCCGAGTCGGAAGGCGACCTCTGCAATCGCGGGTCCGTTGAGGTAACCGCCGTATTCACGCTGAGCGAGCCAAAGAGCCGGAAGAATGCAGGCTTTCTTGTTCGGATAGTGCGAAACGAGTGCTTCAAGTTCTGCAACGCCTTGTTCGGTGAAATTGAGTTCAACTTCGCCGGGTTTGGGCGCGCGAGGCCGTTCGTTTGGGGCACCGAGTTTGAGTAGCTCGCTCATGAATCTGAAGGGTACCCGCTTAGTTTTCCGGCATCAAACCGAACTGAGCTAAGGTTGCCAGCGGATCTTGGGATTCACTCAGCGCGCGACCGATGACAAGGTAGCTGCTGCCGTTGGCCAGCGCGGTTTTGGCATCGGCGACTCGCTTCTGATCGTGAGTGGCCGCGTCGGCCATCCGAATGCCCGGAGTCACGATGATCGGGCTGTGCCCAACGGCATTTCGAATCGCTGCGGCCTCATGCGGGCTTGAGACCACGCCGTCAAGGTCGTTGTCGATGGCCATTTTGCTGAGCTCCAGCACCTGCGATTCTAGCGGGCGATTAATGCCGAGATCGCGGTGCAAGGTTTCTTCGTCGAGCGAAGTAAGCACGGAGACGCCGACCAGAAGCGGGCGCTGATCTTCGCCAAACGAGCGTGCTTGTTCGACTGCGGCCTGCAGCATCGCGGGTCCGCCGGAAATGTGTACCGTCATCATCCAAACGCCATATTTGGCCGCTTCATGGACGGCAAGGGCGACGGTGTTTGGGATGTCGTGAAACTTGAGGTCAAGGAAGATTCTCTTTGCGCCAGCCTCGCGTAGTTCTTCGACCACGTGAAGGCCGTTACCCAAGGTGAGGGCATGGCCAATTTTGAACGCGCCCACGTGGGGTGCCAGACGAGTCACGGTTTCCTTGGCGTGTTGCAGGTTGCCCGTATCGAGAGAACAAATCACGTGATGGTTCATATCACCTCTTATTGTGCGCCTTGTTACGATTCGCGTTTGTAGAAGCGCTTGCTGACCACCGTAGCGGGCTCTTGCTTTCCGCGGATATCAACGGTCACGTTTGCTTTTAGCTTCACGTCGCTGCGCAGATATGCGAAGGCAATTCCGCAATCGAGCATCGGCGAGTAGACGCCGCTGGTGATTTCTCCGATCTTCTCGCCGTCCAGGTTAACCGCCATTCCTGGCATCAGGAGGCGTTTGGTTTCGAGCCGGATCCCCTGTAACTTCGTGCTCGGGCCGTCGGCGCGGACTTGATTGACGTGCTCACTGCCAATGAATGACTTCGTTTTACTAACGACCCAGCCGAGCCCGGCCGCGATGGGACTGGTTTCGTCCGTGAGCTCATGACCATAGAGGGGAAGTCCGGCTTCCACGCGAAGGGTATCTCGCGATGCCAGCCCACACGGCTCGACCCCCGCCGCATGCAGCGCGGTCCAGAGCGCATCGGCCTGCTCGGCCGGACAGATGATCTCGAATCCGTCCTCTCCGGTGTAGCCGCTTCGGGCAATGAAGCATGGGATGCCGGCAACGGTGACATTTGCTACTCCGAATAGCGGAAGATGAACGACGCTTTCCTCCGATAGTGAGGCAACGATTTCCTCAGCTGATGGACCTTGGACGGCGATCATCGCGGTGCCGTCCGTCTCGTCTGTAAAGTGGACCGAGGAGTCAAGGTGCGAGGTGATCCAAGCCACGTCCTTCTCGTGGTTCGCCGCGTTCACCACAACATAGAATTCAAACGCACTGAGGCGATAGACGATGATGTCGTCCACAACTCCGCCGGTTGCGTTCGGAAGGAGGGAATATTGGCCCACGCCATCTTCCAGAACACTTACGTCGTTGGTGGTCAGATTTTCAAGATCGGCAAGAACGGTAGAGCCGACCAGTCGGAGGCGAGCCATGTGGGAAACATCGAACATCCCGGCCCGATGGCGAACGGCTTTGGCTTCGTGAATGACGCTGGCGTACTGCACGGGCATGTCGTATCCCGCAAAGGGAACGATTTTCGCATTCAGTTGAACGTGGGCTTCGTACAGAGGGGTTCTCAGCATCATTTGATTGAAGTTACCCGTCGCGGTATGATCAACCTAAGATGCGAGAGTCGTACCTCGGGATCCTTGTGATGGTTGGCGTCGCCGCTTTTCTTTGCGGTGCGCTCGTGACTTTGAGCTGGTTGCTCGGTCCGAAAAATCGAACGCCATACAAGTCGGCTCCATACGAGTGCGGCGTGGAGCCAGTAGGAAACGCTCGCGAGCGGTTCCCGGTCAAGTTCTATCTCGTCGGAATCATCTTCATCCTGTTCGACATCGAAGCCGTTTTCCTCTGGGGCTGGTACGCCGCGTTCAAGGGAAGCGAACGAGAATTCATGATCTTCAGCTTCTTCGAATTCTTGGTTTACATGTCAACTTGGATCCTTGGCTACGTTTACGCCATTCGAGTTGGCGCCATCGACTGGGATGAAAGCGCAACCCTTGCACCAGAGAAGCTTGTGGAGCCGGTGAAGACTCGAACCGAAGCCATCTCTACACTTTCCATGCCGGTGCCAGTACCTGCAACCATGGAGGCAACTTCGTGATCGCTGCCGAAACCGTTGAAGTCACTAAGCTGACGGCCAAATTTGGCGAAGCCATCCTCAGCGCGAAGGATAATCGAGGGGATTTGTACGTTTGCGTGAACCGCGACAAACTCGTTGAGATCATTCAGTTCCTCAAAGACGACGAAGATTTGGCGTTCGACTACTTCGTCGAGTGCGTCGGCGCGGACTACAGCCGGTGGGAGCACCCGCGAGACCTGGACGGACGATTCGAGGTGATCTACAACCTGATGTCCACCACGCGAACGACCCGGATTTTCCTGAAGGTGTCGGTAAATGACGGCCAGTCGATTCCGACTTTGAAGGACGTCTTTATGGGCGCGGAATATCCCGAGCGCGAGGTTAATGACCTCTTTGGTGTTCACTTTGCTGGAAATGAGCAGAGCACCCGATTCCTCTTGCCCGACGATTGGGTTGGCTATCCACTCCGAAAGGAGTATCCGCTCGGTGGGGAAGATGTCCTCTTCGATGGTGGAGACCGTGGTCCGGCCGTGGAAGACCTCATGGTCCCGCACGCCGGTGAGTCTTTCGAAGGAAAGACCGGCTCGCACGACGTCAGCGGACGCTAAGCTGCGGATTTCACCCGAAAGCCCTGGGGTTCCTGGGCATTTCCGCGTGGGCCTCTAGTGCAAACCTGATGGTGACAACCGCAACTGTCTGATTCGTTCCCGGAAATGCAGGCATAAATACCTGCTTTTTTCTTAATGGGTTCTTAATCCAGAAAATCTGTCTTACAATGGTCCCAAGCAGCGGCGGGCCTTAGGTCCCGAAACGGGCGGCAGACCCTCCGTTGCGTTCCTTAACCTTTTAGGTAGTGGCCCATACTGATGCGAAAAGCATTTACACTCATCGAACTTCTCGTCGTTATCGCAATCATCGCGATTCTTGCCGCCATCCTGTTCCCAGTCTTCGCTCAGGCGAAGGAAGCTGCAAAGGACACTCAGACGCTGAGCAACCTCAAGCAGACGGGTCTCTCCAACCTCATCTACGCTGGAGACTACGACGACGTGTTCGCGTTGTCCCACCGAAACGAGCCAGCCAACGCTGCCCTCTTCGGCATCTCGACCTGGCAGGTTGACGTTCAGCCTTACACCAAGAGCTGGGGCGTAATGCTGCACGCTAAGAACACGGCTCTGCCAACCGACCCAGCGCTTGCTGCTTGGCAGCGAAACCTGCACTTCGGCGTCTTCGGCCGAGCTGCTATCACCACCCCAGGTGCTTCGTTCTACCAGGCGTTTGCTTCTGGCTTCTCGAACGCAATCGGCGGAGTCTTGCCACGATACGAAGGCGTTTTCGGAATTGGAACCGCTCCTGGCTCCGTAGCATGGACCAACGGAACCACCACGGCAGTTCCATCGTTCTCGAACACACAGATCGAAAACGTTTCCGGAACCGTCATGGTTGCTGAAGGCGGCATGTGGGATCTTTGGACCGCATCGCTCGACGGCATCAACCACCCTCTCGCCTACGGCGTTCAGTGGACTCCAACCGCTCAGTACAACCTCGGCGGAAGCTCCGAGTTCTTGATGGCTGGCCCACACGCTCGAAAGCGCGCTGTAGACAACCGAACGGGTCTTCGACTTGCTATCTGTAACGGTATCAGCACCTACGTTGCTACCGACGGATCGGCTAAGTCGATCAACTACCGAGGCCGACTCATGGAAGTCGCCTTCGTCGGAACTCAGCCTGTTCTCCGAAACTTCT
>CAMAPH010000050.1:0-18053 GCA_945859975.1 Chthonomonas calidirosea | reverse complement strand
CACGACCTCATCCACCCCATGGATGCGCGCTACCAAACTGCGCTACGCCCCGATACGTTTCCGGCTCGGAAGATTTCAGGATACCCGTGCTCAGTTATCCGACCGGAAGACGCTGAGGACGTTCGAGTAGTCGTCGGTCCAGGCTTTGGTTCCGGCGAAGGTGTCTACCTCGGACCACCAGCTCAGTTTGCCGGACATCTTGCCCAGATCCGCCTTCTTTCGAACGACCAGCATCCAGTTGGAGGACGTTTTGCCTTCCAGCTCTTCGTCCTTGGTGATGCCGTCGATCTGACTCCAGGCGAGGAGGCCGAGCTCCTTTGCGTTTTGGCCGACTACGGGTTCAAGGTCGAGGTACCGGTTGGAGATATGAACGGCGAGAACGCCATCAGGGGTTAGCTTTTTGAAGTACATCGCGAACGCCTCGCGGGTGAGGAGGTGAACGGGGATGGCGTCGGAGCTGAAGGCGTCAAGGACGATGATTCCGTACTTACCGTCTGGTTGTTGCGCGAGGGTAAGGCGGGCGTCGCCGAGGACGTAGTCGATTTTCGCCTTGCTCTCTGAGACGTAGGTGAAGAGCTTCGGATTCGTTGCGATTTCGACGACCTTCGGGTCGATTTCGAAGAAGGTCATGTTCTGGCCCGATTCGCCGTAGCTGGCAAGGGAGCCGACGCCGAGGCCTACGAGAGCGACATTCTCCTTTCGGGTCGGACCGGAGAAGTTTTTGAAGACCTGACCAATCGGGCCGGTGGGGTGATAGTAGGTCAGCGGCGTCTTCGATCCGACAAGGTTTTGCTTTCCGTGAAGGGTGTTTCCGTGGACATAGTAGCGGCTCGTCGAGGACTGAGAAACGCGGTGGACGCCGAAGAAGCTGCGGTCTTGGACGAGGGTCTTTCCGCTGGAAACGGATCCGGCGAGGATGGAGACAGCGAAGAACAATCCGAGAGAACCGGCCAGCCGGAACGGTCGGTCGCTAGCGACGAAGCAGAGAACTACCGGCAACGCAAGCGTGAGAACGGTTCGCGTGGGTCCAAATTGAAGCCGGAGCTGTTGGGCGATAGTGATCGCAACCAGTGTGATCACGCCGACGCCGACGATCCAGATGTAGTCGAACTTCTCTGCGTATGGTCCTTCCTTGTATGGAACCTTGACCGCGGCAACGGCGAGAAGCGCAAGCGGATATTCCCAAAGGTTGTTGAAAATTGATGGGGCCAGAAGGCCGTTGAAGGCACCACCGACGAGACCTCCGACCGAGACCCAGACATAGAATTCGGTGAGGTGCTTGGTGCCTGGTCGCTCATCGTAGAGGCGGGAATGGCACATCCAAGCGGCGACGAAGAAGGCCGCGAGGTGGACGAGGGCCGAGATCGGCTGGTGCTCTTCGAGAACGAGCATCACGAATAGCGGGCAGATCAGCAGCGGTGCGGCGCGGGAAAGGCCGTGCGTGGTGACGAACCGCTTGTTCGTGAAGGCTAAGTTAAACGTGAAGAGATAAAGCGCGAGGGGAACGACCCAGAGGAGCGGGATTGGGGCGACGTTGGTGGTGACGAACTGGCTGACGCCGGTAAGCAAGCTGCTCGGAATCGCGGCGAGGAGCACCCAGAACGCGCGCTGCTTCCAGGTTAGAGCGGTTTCTTCGGTTACGGCTTGTGCTTCGGTTACTACCGCCGGGGAGCGGAGCATCATAGCGGCGCAGCCGAGCATTCCTAGCACCATTACTCCAAATACCGCGGCCCAGATTTGGCTTTGATCGATGAGGCGATATCGCGGTTCAAAGAAGAACGGATAAGCGAACAAGCCGAGCATCGAGCCGAGGTTGCTAGCCCCGTAAAGGAAGTAAGGGTCCTTCGCGCTCGGGTCGTTGGTCTCGCTGAACCACCTCTGAATGAGCGGGGCACCGGCGGAGACGATGAAGAACGGAATTCCGACCAATCCGGCTAGGGCTGCGATGACGAGCAAGCTGGGATTGGCATAGCCGACCGAGGCTTGGCTTTCGACCCATTTCCAGATTGGAGTGTTTAGGGTGAAAGGAAGCGCCAACCCGGCAAGGGCCATGAGCGGCAGGTGAAGAAACGGCTGCTTGCGCCCGAGCTTGATCGTGCTGAAGTGCGCGTAGCCGTAACCAAGGAGGAGGGCAGTTTGGAAGAAGACCAGCGAGGCATTCCAAACGGCCGGGGCTCCGCCAAAGGTCGGCAAGATGAGCTTTGCGGCGAGCGGCTGAACCAGGAACAGCAAAAAGGAGCTGACGAACAGGGTGATGGTGTACAGCGCGCGCACGGAGGTCAGTTTGGCACGGACCGGTTGACGGGCGTTACTCGAGCACGGCGAGTGCGTCCAACCTCTGGCATGCGAGGGACTCGGCAAGTTTTGGGATTAACGGCGATCATGGTTGTAGCGATGACCCAACTGGCGGCGGTGTATCTGTCGCAGGCGGGTGAAGGAACGACCATCCGGGTGCGAGAAGTTCTTGATATGCCGGAGTTTCCGCTGGTTCACGTGGCCGGGGTTTGCGACATTACGGCGGACGGTGCGACTTGCTGGGACAATCAGGGGCGGCCGTTTAAGTCACTTGGCGAGCGGATCACGGCTTACTATCTGACTCAAAATTTCGCTAGCTTGGCGATTCGTCCGGGCGTGAAAAACCGCTGGGTGGCCTTTGAGCGGACTGACCCGGCGCCGGATGCCACCTATCGCTATGGAGGATTTGAGTTTGGAAACACGGGCGGATACGTGAACGGTTGGCGGTCTGAGATGACGCTGGAGTGGGCACGCTTGGACATGCTGAGGGAAGACACGACAGCTCAAGTGGCGATCAATTTTAATCGCGAGCTTTCGCCGGTCAAACTCGCGATGAAGAAAGGGGCCAGCGCAGATGTTGGTGGCTTGAAACTCACCGTTGCAGACTTTGGCCGCGCTGCGAAGCAAAAGCTAACGGAGCGAAATACGTTCAGATCCGAAATTTTCAAGTACTTCGTCTCCATTAAACGCACCGAGCTTGCAGGCGCGGAGCAAAGTTTCACGACTCCGATTCCGCTGGATAAGACGGGTAAGGCGATTCAGTGGGTCAGCGAGAACGGCAAGCCAGCCGCGAGCGCGAGCGTCATGACGACCGGAGGAATGCCATTGCAGTTCTCAATCTCGACTGTCTCCGCGCCAGAAGTCAGGTTCTCCACGAACGTCGATCCTTCGGCCATCGCCGAATTGCAGTTTGGACAGTATCAGCGCCGAAAGGTGATCTTCGAGAACATTCGGCTGGATCCTATCTCTAGCACCGCCGATCGTTAACTCACCGGATCGCCACACGACTTACGTCTCAGAGTCCGGTTAGAGAGCCATAGACGTCTAGGCCGCCCTGACCCAAGTTTGGATCGGACAGCGGTTGGCTTCTGGAGAGAGCGCTCTGGAGGTCGCTGTAAGTTGCCGTTGGCTTGTAGCGGAGGATCTTGAGGGCCAAGCCCGATACCAACGGTGCGCTGAAAGATGTGCCCCAGCCTCCGGCCCAGCGATTTCCGGGGAAGGGCAACATGAGACCTTCGCCGGGTGCGGCGACCCATGTGAGGTCGGTGCCAGCATTACTAAACAAACTGCGCGTGGAGTTTGGAGTCAGAGAAGCAACGCCAGTTACCTTCGGTAGGGCTGCGGGATAGCTCAGGGTGTTGATCCGTCCGTCGTTTCCAGTCGAAGCAACCAGGATGACCCCGAGGTCTGAAAGTTCATCAGAAGACCGAGCGAGCTCTGGCGAGTACACGTAAGTGTTCAAGCTCATGTTGATCACTTTTGCGCCGCGAGCTTGGGCGGCGTGCATGCCGCGGATCACGTCAAAGAGTCGGCCGGAACCGTTTTGGCTGAAGGCGCGAATCGGAAGAATTTTTGCGTTTGGGGCAACGAGCCGAATCGCGCCGGCAACCATCGTTCCGTGCCCAAGCCCTTTCGGAATCGCGCTATAAGCCGGGTCGTTAATGGTGCTTTCGGGGAACATCGGGGCGGTTCCGTTTGAGAGCCAGGAGAGCTTGGTGCGCAGAAGAGGTGTGGTGGTTGGGTTCACCTGCGCGAGAACTTCTGGGGTCAGGCCGGTTAGTTCGGAGCCTTGACCATTGGGCGTGATGTAGTCGTAACCGCGGAGTACGCGTCCGGCAAAGAACGGGTGGGTCGCATCAACCCCGGTGTCGATGACGGCGACGGTTCCATTTCCGAGGCTATGGGCCGTCCAAGAAGAGCCGATTCGAGCCTGCGCTACGGTGTATTGAGTGACGGCTCCTTGAGGAGTCAAGGCCCCATAGAAGTTAACATTCGTGGCGCGCAAAAGCGCTTGCTGCAGCAGATTCAGCGACGAAGTTTGTGGTCGCTTGAAAGAGAAAATGGGTAGCCGAATGGCCTGGTCTCTTTCGATCGTGACGTCTCCATCCGTTTCGCCATCAATCTGTTGGATCAGCGTTTGAGGATCGCGATTGAGTGAATCCTGGATGGAGTAGATCGGTTTGCCGGGCACCGTCGCGCGCAGTCGCAGGTTGTAGCGGGCCAGAAACGTGCCGATCGGTTCGCTTTCCGTGTACCGGAGGATGTAGTTTTGATTCGCACTTGAGAGTACGCAGAGAAGGGCAGCCATGCCCAGGGTTGCAACTTGTCTTTTCATAACTCAACCTCGTAAATGTCGCCGGTCTGAACGTCCTCAAACGTCAGTTTCTTTACTTCCGACTCAATGGTCAACTCGAACTGGCCGCCTTCATCGCACCACACGGGCCCTGACTTGGTGGCCGAAACTTGAACATTTGAAGGCTCTATGGTTTGGAATAGTCCAACCACCGCAACGGAGTTTGACTTTGGAATCGGCTCCAAGCGGAGTTCGACTTGCGCAGTGCCAAATTCAAAACGAAGGTCGCGTGCGGTGGAGGCGGCACTTCGCATTCCTACCCCACTGCTGGAGAAGGTCAGAATGCCCTTCCATATTTTCTTCGGCGGGAGAGAAGGCTGCAGAGCCTTAGCTCGGTTTAGCATCTCTTCCGGCACGGCCGTGGGTTTCGCGTCGCGAACACGGCGGAGCATCATCGCCTGCTCAAGCGCAACGGGGTCGGATTCGATGCGGCTGGCTTCTGGCTCAGTCGCCAGACCCAAAGCGTAATTAACGATCTCTTCCCAGTTGACTTTCATTCGACCTCCGTATTCTATGGGCAGCGGGCAGTGGAAAGCATCACAAGTTTTTTTGAAGTGGTTTTCCGAATAGGGCAAACGGCGCCCAGTCTGCGGGATGCGGGTACCGATCTCTCGTTGCCGCGATCGCCAGTTCGTATGCCGGGAAAGGGCCGTTTGGTAGTGCCGCGTAAAACGCGGACATGAAGAAGCTGGTGGCTTCATCCGAAACATCCCATAGGGTTGCCAACACGGCGGTTGCGCCGGATACAAGAAATGCTTCGATGAACCCTTCGGAATCTAGGTGATCGCCGAGGTTAGAGACTCCGGTCGAGCAGCCACTCAGGGTCACGAGTTCGGCTTGCAGTTGTACGGTTGCAATGTCTAAGACCGTGAGGTCCTTGTCGCCTAGCTTCATTGCGCTTAAAAGGGGCTGGTCTTCCTTTGCTACCCCATGCGCGGCGAGATGAATCCAGCGGGCACTGGGAGCATGATCCAGAAAGGCTCCGGCCATCACAGGCTCAGTTCCGAGGGATTTCGCGACGCTGGCGACTTCGGCATCAATCAGGGGCGCGTTTTCATCACCTTTGCCGCAGACGAGGGCGCCCCTACCGTTCCCGGTGCGATCAGAAAGTGCCGCAAACACGGAGGCGCTTGGGGCGTACGTGACTTTTGCGTCCGGAAAAATGGCGTGGAACGGGACGGATCGTAGCGGGGTCTCGCGACCGATGATGAGTCTTGTCTCGCTCGCGGATATCGGAAGGAGGGCATCTCGGAGTTGCGAAAGTACTTCGGTCGCACCTTTTCCGCCCTCGGTGCGCGCTCGCCCGAGATGAAACCGAAGGAGCCGCGAGAGCCGCTCGAACTTTGCAACCGGTCCGAGGCGGTGTTCCGTTATCCTTTCTGCATCCAGGACAAAAGCGATGAGTTCACCTTCATCAGCAAAAAGTTCGACGAATCGATTGCCGGGTTCAAGGATGGGTAGCTGCACTTTCGACACGGCACCCTCCGTAAGGTTTCTGGCCTCACGAAGTTCCTGCTCCGAGGTGATGGTTGGGATGGCTTCGGGAGATTGAATCAGTTCGGCCAAAGCGTGGTTCTTCAGGCGAACTACGACCTGGAGTCTCTCCCTTGGGTCGCTAAATGCACGGAATGCCTCTCGTAGCCGAAGGGATTGCGCTTGCGCGGTGGCTTGCCGCAGCCGGGACGCGCCGAGCTTGGTTCGGGTGCGGTCATATGCTTCTAGCCCCTGACGAGCAAATGCTTGCGCTTCCGACGGGTTGTGCCGCAGCCGATGGAATTTGGTGAGCAGGAAGGGTTCGGGCGGCATGCGCTCGAAGGTGGCAAGCTCGCCGAGGTCGAGGGCGAGGTCGGCAAGTTCGGATTGAATGTGGGGCAAGCGTTCGGGTGCGGGTCCAGCAGATTCGGCTAAGGTTAGCTCCGCAAACGCCCGTCGATCGTGGCCATAGGCCCTCAATAGTTCAGCGAACCCAGAGTGAAGTAGCGATCGCCAGTTTGCATTTGGCTCTCGTTTCAACAGCCTTCGCGCTTCCTTTAGCGCGGCTTCTCCAGCGGGCAAGTCGTTTTTGCGAATGAGTGCCGTACTTTCGAATAGCTTAGCTTTTCCGGTTTCGAATCTGGCTCCGAGCTTTTGGAAGACGTCGGCGGCTTTCGATGCTGCTTGGTGGGCGTCGGTCCAGAGCCCATACTCGAGCATAAAGTCAGCCTGATCCAGGAAGCAGTGCCCCAGTTCGAACCCCATTTCTGCGGGCAGATTTAGTCGAAGGTCTCTGTATAGCTTTAGCGCTTCCTGAAGGTGACCTTGGCGGCCGAGGAGGTAGGCCCGGTTTAGGTCGATCTCGAAGACAAGGGAGTGCTGTTCGGCAGCTTCGAAGACCAAGCGCGCTTCGGCATACATCCTTTCCGCTGATTCGAAATCGAGCAACCCCATCAGGCAAACGCCGAAGTTTCGCGTCACGATCGTGAGGTCGGCAATCGCTCCGGCATCGGACAAGACGGCGCAAGCTGATTCATAGTGGGTCCTGGCTTCTTGGAGACGATCCAGGCGATGGAGCGCGTTCGCCAGATTTGCCTCGACCCGAGCGGCTCGGAAGGTGTCGCCTGCCTCTCGAAAGAAGCTGAGCGACTCTTGGGCGATGTGAAAGGCTTGCTCATATTCTCCCGTGTAGGCCAGCGCCTGGAGCATGGCGACAGCGGTGGCTGCACGCTCCTCCGGCGAATCGACAAACGCTTCTCGTGCGCGTAGGTAGCAGGGCACGGCGCGTTTCGCGCGGCCAGCCAGGAGGTGCACGTGCCCTTCCAACCGCGCTGCCTGGCCAACGGAAACGGGGTTTTTGAGGCGCTTTGCTAGTCGGGACGCATTAGCCGCAAGCTGGCGCGCGGCGTTGAGATCTTGTCGGATCACCGCGAGGCCCTCGGTGGTCAGGGCAGTGACCGTGTCGGTCGTCACCAGGTGGCGTGGGGCGGATGCGCGGGCCGATTTGGCCGCAACGGTGTATTCCGCTAAGGTCAACCGATACCCCGGGCGCGCAGCGACTTCTCTAGCGCCTCCAAGCAGCGCTGACGGGTCATCACGATGGACGCAGGTTTGAGGCCCATCGCCTGCGCGACATCGGCGTATCTTTGCGGCGATTCGTCAAAAAAGAGCCGCATGATGAGCTCTTGGCATTTTGGAGATTGCGTTTGGACCGCGTCGCGGATGATCTGTGCGGTTTCCGTTTGCTCTAGTTCGGTGGCCAGGTTCTGATCCGAAACAAAGTACTCAACGTCCTCGAGCGAGACTTCGCCGGAGGCTAATTTTTTCCGCACGCGAACGGCGTGGCGCAGGGTGGTTTGGCGGAGCCAGGGGGTCAGCAAATCCACTTTTTTAAGTTGCGGGAGCGCTTTGAAGAGCTCGATGAAAACGTGCTGAAATGCGTCCGATTGATCTGATTCTGGAACGCGAAACGTTTTAAGCAGGCTGTAAACGTAGCCTGAGTACCGATCAACAATCGCCCCCCAAGCTTCGGCGCTTCCGGCTTGCGCAAGTTTAATGAAGTCGGCATCATTTCCGCGTGGGGCACGCAACGGAGACTCCGACATAGCTGAATGATACGTCTTGCCGCGAAGAATTATTGTTATGGATCGGTCAGTGCCTTGCCCTAGATGGTTGTAGCCGGGTTTTCCGGCCTCAGGAAAAACAATGAAGAACCTTCTTTTGCTTGCACTTAGCTTGTGCTCTGTTACTGCCCTCGCGAACAACGTGAGCGCCGAGATCTCCAGCAGCGACCTGAACATTCAGGGCGATGCCTTTGGAAACCAGATCCGCATTGACCGCACGGTCAACGGCGTTCGAGTGGTCGGGCTCAACGGCACGCTCGTCAACGGTCGACCTAGCGTCGCTTTCGTTTCGGGGCCGCTCGTCAACATCACCATGTTGATGGATGCTGGCGATGACGCGGTTACCTTCCGCAATGTGACCAACCTTGGAGACGTGATCCTCTCTGCAGGCGATGGCAATGACACCATCACGGTTAACGGCAGCGGATCCGAAACCAACCTCGACCTCAAGGGCGAAGCTGGAAACGACCGCATTTTCGTGACGAACAGCACGGTTCTGGGAGATTTGCGAATGGATGGCGGAATCGGCGCGAACACGCTTCGAGCAACCAACTCATCGGCCGGAAACAACTTGAGCGCATTTGGCGGAGATTTGGCGGACCGAATCGACCTCAGCGGACTGCGGATCGGCGGAAACTTGGAAGTTTTCGCGGATAAGGGCAACGACGTGGTCAACGTAACGACGGCGGCGGTGGGTCTCAGCGCGGTTGTCAGCACCGATGAGGGCCTCGACCGACTTGCGCTGTCGGGAATTCAGACTGGTCAGGACTTTGTGATCGAAACCGGAGCGCAGAACGATGTTGCGTCGCTCACCAACATCCTCAGTGCCGGCTCGATCGGAATCAGTTTGGACTCTGGCAACGACCAGCTTACGGCAACCAACGTGCAGGCACAGCTTGATGCGGTGGCGATTGGCGGCGCTGGCTCTGACCGATTCACCCGAACCGCCTTTGGTGGGTTCAACAAGACCGAAGTCGTTGAGTTCGAGTTCTGAATTTGACCCTTGCTTTGCCTCCCGCAGTTTGCGGGGGGCTTTTTTGCGTCGGCCGTTCTCTATTGCGAAGCGCCGCGGCTGGGGCTAGCTGGGTGCTCGAGCGGCGAGGAGGGTGTCGATCGGAGCATAAAGGCGCATGGTGTTGCCTTTGAGGGGCAAAAACCCACGGCGTATGTAGTAGTCGTAGGCGAGCTGATCAATCGCATGGAGTTCAAGTGCGTGCACTCCCACCGTGGCGGAAGCGGCAATCGCGAGATCGGCGGCGTGGGCGAGGAGCATTGACGCGATACCTTTCCCCGCGAATCGCGTGTCGGTGCCCAGGCGCGCCACGTGGAGAACAGGCATTGGGTGCTTCGGCAACCTTGAAAACACGGACTCATCTGCGTCCTGCAGCAAAACACTGCCCATCGCGACGGAAATATAGCCGAGGACATCGGCCTTACCTTCTTCTACGGCTACGTAGGTTTTTGTAAAGTTGCGCTCTTGGTGCTGGCGAGCTAGGGTTTTGATGTAGGCATCAATCTCGCTATTCCCGCATGAAAAGTTCTTGCGGGAATGGCGCTTTTCTAGAACCTCAATCCGTACGCTTGCCAACGGTCTAGAGAATCACCTTACGGGTGTTTACGGTCCGTTTGAGTGCGTCGGATGGTGACGGAGGGTTTGCCATCAGCTCAACAAACGAGTCTCGGGCTTCGCCGCTGACTAGCGTAAGGTTGTACTGTTGCTTTACCTGTCGAGCGCGTTCTACGAGGGCCTGGGTGGCAAATGCAGTGAACGTTGATCCGAGCATTGCCGCGGCTTCTTCAACTTCATGCTTCAGTTCTTTAGACATCCGAAACTCCACTCGTGGACTTGCTTCGGCGATGGTGAGCTTGGTTCCGGGCTGGTTCATGACAAGATTATACGGCAATTCGCCGTAAGCAGATGGCCAGCCTTCCTCGGGTGGGACCATCCGCTTCCTGACTGGCAAACTAGACATTTTCCAGCAACGGCCAAACGCGCAATTCTGGCACATCTCAAACGTTCAGCAAATTTAATACTGCAACTCCTTGAAGTCCTAGCTCTTTCCCCGTTATGCGGAGCTCAGTGAGACGTCACGAATCATTAATGCGGCATAAACGTCAACTCCTCTTTGGTTCTGGCTTGTTCGGGCTTGCCTTGGCGCCTGCGGCAGTGCAGCAATTCTCCTCCGTCGGGATCGACGAGGTTATTCAAGTTCGAGAGGTACTGAAACAGCCGGGGCTTCCGGCGGTTCGAGTTGTGGGGGTGTGCGAAGTTTCGCCAGATGGCGCTACGTGCTGGGATGGCAAGGGCAAGCCGTTGCGGTGGATCGGCGAGCGGATTACGGCGTATTACGCGGAGCAGAGTTCCGCGACCCTGGCAATTCGGCCTAAGGTGAAGAATCGATGGGTAGTCATCGAGCGGGAGGAAGTGACTCCTAGGTCGTCCTTCTACTTTAGCCAGTGGACGGGCTCAGGCCGGGCGGGCGTAGTCAAAGGTTTGACCGATGGGAAGGTGCTGGAATGGTATCGGCTGGAGGCGGGAAAATTTGATGTGGTTGCTTCCTTCGATGTCCTTCTCCGGAAAGAACTTCCGGTCGCCGAAGTGCTTTTGAAGCAAGGAGAGAGGGTTGAAGTTGACGGTCTGAAGTTAGCTTTAGCGGACTTTGGCAAGATAGATGGTAAGCGACTCGAAACGGATCACTGTGGAATCGCAGCGCCAGCCATCAAATATCGTTTGCTCTTTAAGAAGACCGGTGGACATGCGGAACGGAAGAGTTACACGATACCGACACTGATTGACAGTGTCGGCCAGGCGATACTGCATGTGAAGGAAGATGGAAAACCTCCTCCTCCCTCCAAGGGGATCACGTTTAGCTCTCATGACGACGTTTGCACTACGATTAACCTGACCCGGGCTGGGGAGGTTGAGTACCGAACCAACGTGGACCCGAGCATTGTCGCCCGCTTGAAGTTTTCGCCCAGTGAGAATATCCAGGTCAAATTTGAGCAGATTCCGCTTGATCCGATTTCTGGTTCCGGCGAGTAGCTTAGTTTTTTACGCCCCAGACCTTCGCGATGACGGTGAAGCCTTCGGGGTCGTGGGTTTTGAGCTCGGCTTTGACGAAGGGGTAGAAGTCGTTTTGGCCGAAGTAGGCTTCGCTGGCTTCGGCGAAGTACTCCATCGGGTTGGTCTTGGCGTAGTGGGCGGTGGTTTTGCCGTCCCAGTGCAGCACGGCGTCGTAGCGCTTGGCATCTAGGTTGAACCGGTAGGCGGTGGCGACTTCTTTGTTCTCGAATCCGTTGGGCAGAAAGCGGTGGTGGTAGGCGTGGGCCAGCTCGTGGAGGACCATCCATGGTTGCTGTTCGGTCCAGCTGAGGAAGTTATCGGCGTTTCCGATTTCGATGGCGTGCTCCATTGCCGGGTTCATGCTGTGCTCGCGCAGCCACTGCGCGCCGGGGTGGTAGGCCATGCAGCGGGTCTCGGGCGAGGTGTTGTGGATGTAGATCGGAACCCGGTTCAGCTTTTGCAGGGCGGGTTTCGGGATGACGCGATTGATGCCGAGGAGTTGGCGATGCAACTCGGTCCGCACCGCCGCCCACGTCTGCGCACGAGACTTGATAAGGCTGGACTCGACGACGAGGGAGAAGCCGTCGAGCTTGAGATTCGTGTAAGCGGGCGGGGCAATTACGGTCAGGCAGAGCGCGGCGAGCATCTGCCTGAGTTTGGCACTCCTAGTCTGATAATCTTCCGACCCTTTGCCCAATCCTGCACGGCCACTGATAGCTTGAGACGGTGAGTACGGTTCAGGACTTTATTGCGGCTGCGAAGGCGCGGGCGCTTTCGGATGAGGTGATTCTTGGTTTGCTCTCGGCGGCGGGGTGGTCGCCTCGGGTGGCCCAGCGCGAGATCACCCAATACTATTCGAGCACGATTGGGCTCTCGGTGCCGGGGCGGGAGGGGCCGAAGGAATCGGACCCGCTGGACGGCTTTCTTTACTGTCTCGCCCTGGTGACGCTGATTGCGTGGGTGACCAGCGCAATATTTTTGGGGAACGGCCTGATCGACCGGGCTTTTTCTGCCGGGGACAACGGCGGCTGGCGACGGGATAGCGATTCGGTGGTTTGGCTGTTGTCCAACATCCTCGTCAACGCTCCCCTCTATCTGTGGGTTATGCGCACGTTGGAGCATCGGTTGCGCGCCGGGGTGACGTCCTATACGTCTTCGGTGCGGCTGTGGGTGTTGAGCGCCACGTTGCTTCTCAGCACGGGGGTGGTGCTTGGCGACATTGTGGTTGCCCTGGCGGAACTGTTGCGCGGGGAGCCGCTGATGGCATCGCTCTATAAGTACTTGTATGCCGGCTTGGTTCTTGGCGGGGTGGCGCTGTTCTATTGGAGGGCGCTGAATGCGGCTCCGAAAGAAGGGGCGATTTGAAGCATCTGCCGTTATTTGCCGTGCTGCTCTTCCTCGGGACCCTATTGACGCTTTCGTTTCAGCGCCTCGGGACGCCGGTGGAGATGGGGAAGTATCGGCGGGACGCTCAGCGGTGGGACCGATTCAGGCAGTTGATGACGGACATTGACGAGAAGATGCCGCTGCCGAAGAGCGGGAAGCCGAGGGTTTTTCCGAAAGTGGTCTCGAAATGGACGCTGGCGGGACCGAACTATTTGCCTCGCGTCGATCCTTTGACGGGTTTGCCTTTCGAGTATCGGTGGATTTCGGCGGACCGGGTCGAGGTTTGCATCGACTTCGAGATGTCTTCCGCGGAATATCGGAGGCGTGGGGACCGGTTGCCGGCGCTGTTTTTGAAATATTCGGCGGGTCGAACGTGCGTGCCGGTTTCGATTGGAGATCTTTCGGTTGCGAAGGAATCTTGGTGAAGTGGCCGATTTTTGGGGGAAGGTTGTGGATAACCGGGCCGCAAGAGATACAGACGGGGCATTTTCGGGGTTCGAACGGCTTTTTTTGACTTTTTTCGTTAAGGGCCTTGACAATCGGTAGGGCGCTCTGCTTAAATATTCCTTGTCCCCAGCCGAAGGGCGAAGGACGAGCACCTTGAAAGCTTCATAGGTAAGTAAGCGTTCAGTTTACAAGACGGTTAGAAATAACAGTCAAATCGATGGCCTGAATCCTCCGAGCTAGTCTCGATGGAGGAGGGTACCCGCAAGGGAAACATCACAATCAAATGAGAGAACAATCCCGCATTATGCGGGGCAAACTTTCTTCGGAGAGTTTGATCATGGCTCAGGACGAACGCTGGCGGCGTGCCTAAAACATGCAAGTCGAACGAGAACTTCGGTTCTAGTGGCGAACGGCGGAGTAATACATGAGCAATTTGCCCGGAAGACGGGGATATACAGCCGAAAGGCTGGGCAATACCCGATGTGGCTTTATCTCGGCATCGAGATGAAACTAAACAGTTTTTTGCTTCCGGAGAAGCTCATGGCCTATCAGCTAGTTGGTGGGGTAATGGCCTACCAAGGCGACGACGGGTAGGGGGTCTAAGAGGATGATCCCCCCGAGTGGGACTGAGACACGGCCCACACACCTACGGGTGGCAGCAGTTAGGAATCTTGCCCAATGGAGGAAACTCTGAGGCAGCGACGCCGCGTGGAGGACGAAGGATCTAGGTCTGTAAACTCCTTTTTCAGGGAAAGACTTAGGACGGTACCCTGAGAATAAGCACCGGCTAACTACGTGCCAGCAGCCGCGGTAAGACGTAGGGTGCAAGCGTTGTCCGGATTTACTGGGCGTAAAGAGCGCGTAGGCGGCTTGTTAAGTGTGAAGTGAAATCTCTGGGCTCACCCCAGAAACTGCTTCGCATACTGACAGGCTTGAGGGATGAAGAGGTGAATGGAATTCCAGGTGTAGCGGTGAAATGCGTTGATATCTGGAGGAACACCCATGGCGAAGGCAGTTCACTGGTCATCTCCTGACGCTGAGGCGCGAAAGCGTGGGTAGCAAACAGGATTAGATACCCTGGTAGTCCACGCCCTAAACGATGGATACTAGGCGTTGGAGGTATCGACCCCTTCAGTGCCGCAGCAAACGCATTAAGTATCCCGCCTGGGGAGTACGGCCGCAAGGTTGAAACTCAAATGAATTGACGGGGACCCGCACAAGCGGTGGAGCATGTGGTTTAATTCGATACTAACCGAAGAACCTTACCCAGACTTGACATCGAGGGCAAGCCCATGAAAGTGGGCCCTTCCCACAAGGAACCCAAAGACACTTGTTGCATGGCTGTCGTCAGCTCGTGCCGTGAGGTGTACGGTTAAGTCCGCCAACGAGCGCAACCCACGTCCTGTGTTACCAGCGAGTAAAGTCGGGCACTCACAGGAGACCGCCGGTGTAAGCCGGAGGAAGGTGTGGATGACGTCAAGTCAGCATGGCAGTTACGTCTGGGGCTACACACATGCTACAATGGGCGAAACAAAGGGCAGCAATACCGCGAGGTGGAGCAAATCCCAAAAATACGCCCCCAGTTCAGATTACAGTCTGCAACTCGACTGTATGAAGGCGGAATCGCTAGTAAACGCAGGTCAGCTATACTGCGTTGAATACGTTCCCGGGTCTTGTACACACCGCCCGTCAAGTCACCCGAGTTGTTTTCACCCGAAGCCCGTGGCCCAACCGTAAGGAGGGAGCGGTCGAAGGTGAGGGGAGCGAGGGGGACTAAGTCGTAACAAGGTACCCGTACCGGAAGGTGTGGGTGGATCACCTCCTTAAGGAGACGTACTCTAGAACTGCAAGTCAGTACTAGACATCTCTAGGTCGACTGAACGCATTACTTACTTGTGGAGCTTTCAAGGAAAGCCCGAGACTCACAAGGTCTCGGGCTTTTTTGCGTTTACAAGGTCTCTGACGCACAAAAATGTCGGGGCAGCAATTCTGCTGCCCCGGCTTTCTGTTTGATTAGTCGATCACTTTGATCGTCTTCTGATCGATCTCAACGTATTTGCCTACTCGGAATTTTGCGGGTGCCTTACCGCGGAAGGCCAGCGCTTGCTGGTTGCCGCTAATCTTTACGCCGCCCGATCGGCTGCCGCCACTTGCCGCGGCAAAGAGCACGACTACCGGGTCTGCTCCAACCAAGTCGCCGATGGTATTCCCTTCGACGTTAACGTTTAGCGCGTTCAGAATAATGACCGCCGCTCCACCGAGTTTAGGATCCGATCCGACCCGCTCAAACGTGTTGTTGCGGATGTTGATGTTCTGCGTGCCCCGACCCTTCTTGCCGAAGCCGACCATAATCCCGCGCTCGGTGTCTCGAATGGTGTTGCCAACGATGTCGATTCCCTGAATGCCCTCAATGGCGATGGGGATTGGCGTCTTCTCAATCACGTTGTCTTGAACGATCACGCCCGACTGGGCCGCCGTAGCATCGAACTCGCTGAACTGGTTGAGCAAGATGCCGCGACGCTGCTGGTTGCGAATCTTGTTTCGCTTGAAGATCAGCGTGTTCATTGGCCGCTTCATCGTGCGCTGGGGCGTGGCAACATCGACCACGATTCCGGTGCCTCCGTTATCGTTGAATTCACAGTCAAGAATTTGAATGTTCTGCGTCACGTGGTAGTTGTTCTTGTTCTGCTCGATATCGATCGTGCCCGGAGATTTATCGCTCGTGGTTCGCGTGAACTTGCATCGGCGAATGATTACGTTCTCGCCATCTCCGACCGTTATGCCGTTTCGGTTCTGCTTGTTCACGCCATCAAACTCGCAATCTTCAATGATCAAGTCCTTGTTGTGCCGAATCACGCCTTTATCGGCCAGGCCGTCTCCGATGTAGAGGCCATCACCCCGGAAACCCACAAACCTAACCTTAGAGACCGTTGACGTCTCGACCCCGAAGAAGCGAAGAAGGTCGGTGTGCTGTCGATAGCCTTCCTTTGCCGTGTTCCCCATGAGGGTGAGGTTCTGAATCTTCACCTGCTTTTCCGCGAGTCGAGCGGTTGCTCCAGCCCCGGTCACCGGGTTCACGGTGATCATTGCGCCCATGCCGCCATCGGATGTCCGGATGATCGAGCTCGGTCCGACACCTTCCAGAGTCGTGTTGCTCCAAAGGAAGAGCCCATTGCCTTCGAACGTCCCGGCAGGAATCTTTACCGTGGAGGCCGGGTTTGCCTTTGCCTTATCAAAGGCTGCCTGAATGGCCGCCGTATCGTCGCCGGCCGCGGCCGAAGCACCGAACTCGGTGATGTCAAAGACCTGACCTTGAGCCGCTAACCCGGGGGTAGCGATGAGGGAAAATGCGAGCAGCGAGACCATCACCTCATTTGACGTCCGTCTCGTGCCATCGGTCATCGCTCTGGGCGCAAATCCGGAGTTTTTGCGTGTGTCAGAATCTCGGTGGCATGAAAGCGTTGACGTACCTCACCGTCCAAGACATTCTGTGGACAAACCTGCGGGTGACCGGCAACGTCCAAACCTACCGGTTTGCCGACCTCGAAGAGGCGACTTATTACCAGTACGCCTATGGCGGTAGCTCCGATGTACTGCGACAAGCGGAGCGGTTCCTGACGGGGTTCGTGTCAAAGGCGCCTTTGGGCAAAGCGAACACCGCAACGGCATTCGTGGGGTTCGTGGCTTTTCTAAGGCTGAACAGCTTTGATCTGAAGCTGACCGACGCAAGCGCGGCGAGCATTTTTGAGAAAGCACACGGCACGGGCTGGATCAGCGAACTGGTTTCGCCGATCGACGATCATCATGGCGAAGGGAAAGCGAACGTGCGCGCGGCAATCACCAGCGTTCTGGAGGACTTCGCCGGCACGATCAAGACTTTGTCGGCGAATTCGTAAGCGAAGTCTGTAAGTAGCGTGCAGCGAGGCGCTCGATAGTGTGCTGAAGCTCCTCGAAGTTAGTCGGCTTCACGGCGTATTCTGCCGCGCCAAGGCTACGTGCCCGGTTAAAGGAGGTCGCGCTGTCTTCCGAACTGAACACGACGATGGGGCATTGTTCGGCAAAGCCTCGTTGCTGAAGCTGCAAAAGCACTTCGAATCCATCGACTTTCGGAAGCTTGAGATCGAGCAGAACGAGGTTCGGTGCCTTAGACAATCCGGCAATCATCTCGATCGCTTCCTGCCCATCGCGCGCGACCGCTACCTCTAGAACTTTGATCTTTCGTAGAGCCCGAATGATCAGCGATTCGGTGTCAGCGTCATCCTCAACCAGGAGCACCTGCGGGTCAACCATCACTTGTTTGTTATAGAGCACAAAAGAAGAATAAGGTTCGATTCTTGGCAAGAATCGCAATTTCTTAGGATCACGGCCAAGAAAGCGCAACGACCGGGAAAAGATTTGGAGCGGGTGGCGGGAATCGAACCCGCATAGCCAGCTTGGAAGGCTGGAGCTTTACCACTAAGCTACACCCGCTTAGATCCTCTATTGTACTTGATCATTTTGTTCCGCGCCATAGCCAGCGCAGAGAAGTGGGCAATGTGGCCTCGCCGTGGGCATTCGAGTGGTAGCCATTGCCGGGTTGCCACATGAGGTCGTAGCCCATGAAGTTTAGGGCGCGCTCCATTTGCAGGTTGCTGTGCCACCAGCTGCCGAACTGGTTCTCGATATCCTGCTTCCCGTCCTGAAGCCAGATCCGGAGAGGCTTCTTCGGGGTTTTGCGGATGAAGGCAGGATAGTCATCGCCGCCGGTGTCTTTTCCGTGCAACTTCGCAAGATCAACGTAGCTGCCGATCCAGCTCAGGACCTTTCCGAACTTGTCGGGGTGGTTCCAGGCCACGGTGAAGGCGCAGATGGCGCCGCTGCTGCTGCCGGCAATGGCGCGTGAGTCGGGAGTTTGCCGCAGCTTGTACTTCTT
>CAMAPH010000049.1:0-18426 GCA_945859975.1 Chthonomonas calidirosea | reverse complement strand
GCGCGCGAGTACTGGCTGGGGTCGCCGAGGTTTTTGGTTTCGGTGGCGGCGGTGAAGTACACGAGGGCGGCCTGGTTCAGGTACTCGGTTCGCTTTTGGGAATCTCTTTCGGCCTTTCCGGCGATCTCCCATTGCTCTCCTGATTGGTTGAGTAGCAGGATTCGTTGGTTCGGCTGAGGCTCGGCAAGGGCGCGCGTTTGGTAGAGGCTCGCGAGGTTTGAGGCCAGGGCAGAGTTGTTCTTGTCCAGCGCGCTGGCACGGATGTAGGCAGATTCGGCCTGCGGGTCCTGATTGTTTGCGATGTGCTTGCGTCCGAGCTCTTCATAAAGGACGGCGAGGTTTCGCTTGATTTCGTCCTTCATCGTGTCGCTTTGCACGCGGCCGCGGAGCCCTTCGAGGGTTTGGATGCGCTCTTCCACGGGGATCCGGGCGTCTTGCTGGCGGGCTTGGACGATGAGCTGTCGGTCTTGGTCTTCCGCGGCGTAGCGCTGCCACGCGGTCGCAATGGCTTGCACAGCGACGGTGACGAGAGCGAGTACAGTTCCGACCAGCAGGAAGGTCAGGAACAGGCGCTTAAAGAAGGCGGCGGTTTCTGGGCTTACTAGCGGCTTGCGTGGCGGCGGCGGGAAGTAGGTCGGCAGCGGCCCGGGCGGGGGCATGGACGTTTGGCCGTAGGGCGTTTGGGTTTGGCCCGGATAGCTGGTGTTCGGATATGGAGCGCCTGGGTACGTTGCGCCAGGATAAGATGCGCCGGGATAGCTGTTGGCACCGGGGTAGTTTGCGCCTGGATAGGGGGCAGCACCGTAGGGCTGCTGGGTGTATCCGCCGAGGGGTGGCGCAGCGGCGTACGGATTTTGTGGTTGGACCGGGTTGTACGGCTGACTAACGATGCCGGGCGTGTGGACTGGATGCGGATTCTGCGCGTACGGATTGGGCACGCCGATGACGGGAGGGGGAACGGAGAATGAAGACGTTGATGGGGAAAGGCCGTGCTGGAGGTAAGGGTTGTTGCTTGGGTCGACCGTTCCGCTTTGCATCGCCTCTTCGATGGCAACGATGAAGGCATCGGCGCTGTCCCACCGGGCGACGGGAGCTTTTTCTAGGGCGCGCTGAACGGTTTGCCAGAGCCGATAGGGCATTTGCGATGGCTGAACCGGCTCCTTGTTCATGATCGCGTAGGTGATGCTGACGACGGAGTCGCCCGCAAACGGCTTTTGGCCGGCGATCATTTCGTACAGCACAACGCCGAGGCTGAACACGTCGGATCGGGCGTCGATGTCTTTTCCGACCACCTGTTCCGGGCTCATGTAGCTTGGGGTGCCGAAGACCTGGCCGTCCATCGTGAGGTTCGGCTGGAAGGTGAGGCGTGCGATGCCGAAGTCGGTGATTTTAATTTCGCCGGTGGAGAGGATCTGGATGTTTTCCGGCTTGATGTCGCGGTGAATGACGCCTTTCTTGTGGGCGTGGGCGAGGCCGTGGAGGATGTCGGTGGCGATGCGGATCGCCTCGTTCATCGGGATGATGCCCTTGGTGTCGATTTCGTTTCGGAGGGTGTGCCCGTCCAGAAACTCCATTGCCATGAAGGTTCGGCCAGCGTCCTCCGCGAAGGAGTACACCGTCATGATGTTCGGGTGATTCAGGGTTCCGGCGGCTTGGGCTTCTCGTCGGAATCGTTGTAGGCGCTCTTCTTGCTGCTGAGTGCTCGCACCGGTCGGCATCGCCAATTCTTTGATCGCGACGCGACGGTTCATCAGGGGATCGTAACCCTCATAAACGATGTCGTTCGATCTTGCGATTTCCCGAATGACTTGGTACTGGCCGAGTGTGCTCGGAGGCGAGCTCATACTATGTTCTCTCTACTTTACTCCGACGATTTTTTGATGCGAGACGTCTCCGGTTTGGAGCGAACAGTTTGTAGACGAGAAAGGCGGTTTGATCGTTCGGCTTTGGGTCTTTACCGTAAAAATGCTAGATTCGTGTAGCGCTTTAGGTTGTCACACATATCCGGTACAAAGCCTTGAAATCCGGCCTATACTAGAGACATGCTTTCGGCGAAAGTTCGCCTTGTTTGTCTGTCGTTGACGTTTGCGTGCGTTGGCGTAACCATTGCGGGGGCTCCGGCCCCTGCTTTACGAATGTACAGCTACGGTCCTAGCGGGGACTTGATGGTCGCGCAGCCCATTTTCCGGATGTGCGTCGCCCCAGAAGGCAACGCACAGATCACAGATGCGGTGATGGAAGTAAACGGCAATCTGGTCGCTTCTACTTATTCGCAGCAATCTGGCCGATTAGAGTTTCGGCCCTCCGCACCGCTGCCACCGGGACCAGTTGATGTGACGGCAAAGATCGTGATTGATCGGAAGTCAATGTTCCAGAAATCCTGGACGGCGATGGTTCGTACGGATGCCGCTCGGGAGTATTTGGAGCCATCGGCGGCCGCACTTGAAAGCTTAAGTGTTGTGAACGAACTGCGGCGAGCGACCGGGCTTGATCCGGTAATTACAGACCGGTGTCTTTCTCACGTGGCGCAGCTTCATAGCCAGTACTTGAACCAGAACAAGCGGACGGGGCATGCGCAGGAAGAAAATGGGACCGGTTTCTTTGGACGGACATTGCGTGACCGGCTGAACAAGTTCGGTTGGAATGAGGCGGCTTCGGAAGCAGTTGTTCATAACTTGGCTTCACCGAGGGAATCGGTTGAAGCAGCTTTTGCGGCTCCCTATCACCGTTTGCCATTCTTGGCTCCAGGGCCGATTGAAGCCGGGGCCGGGATGTCGGGCGAATCGATGAGTTTGATCTTTGGTCACTCGAGCAAGCCAGGCGTCGTTCTGAGTCCTTCCGTAGATCAGAAGCAGGTCCCGGCGAGCTGGTTCAACTCGGAGCGACCGAATCCGTTGCGGTTCTTCGAGTCGGCGGGGAGCATCGTCGGCTATCCGATTGTGATTGCCGAGTTCGGCCACAAGGAAGCGTTGAAGGTGGTTGAGGCGAAGCTAACGTCCGGATCGGAATCCATCGACATTTTTGTGGTCGATGGCTCCAAAGATGAGAGTTTGAAGGCGACGGCGTTTGTGATTCCGGCACGGCCGTTGCGGAAGGGCACGGAGTACAACGTGCTGGTGCGAACGGCACGGGCAAGCGGAGCGACCGAGCTTCGAACCTGGTCGTTCACGACGAAGTAGAGCAGACACAGAAAAGCCCCGGATGTTTCCATCCGGGGCTTTTCTTTGCGTTTGATCAGGCTCGGTCGGCGAGCGGAACGTAGGTCAGGTTCGCTGGTCCGTCGAAGATTGCCTTCGGGCGGATGAGTCGGTTGTTCGAGAGCTGCTCAATCGCGTGGGCGCAGTAGCCGGAAACGCGGGCCACGACGAAGATCGGCGTGTAGAGGTCGATGGGGATGTCGAGCAAGTAGTAGGCGTACGACGCAGGGAAGTCGACGTTCGGGAAGATGTTCTTCCGTTCACGCATCGTGTCTTCGAGGATGTCGGCGATTTCGCCGAACTTGGTGTTGCCCTTTTCGATGCCGAGAGCCTTAGCGATCTTCGTGAGATACATCGCGCGGCTGTCGCCCTTCTTGTACTCGCGGTGGCCGAAGCCCATGATCTTCTTCTTCGTTTCGAGGGCGTCGTCGATCCATGCCTGAGCATTGGAAGGCTCGCCGATTTCGAGAAGCATTCGCATGGCTTCTTCGTTTGCGCCGCCGTGGAGCGGGCCGCGAAGGGTGCCGATTCCGGTGACGATTCCGCTGTACAGGTCGCTAAGGGTGCTGACGGTGACGCGGTTGGCGAAGGTGCTGGCGTTGAAGCCGTGCTCAGCGTAAAGGGTGAGACTTGCGTCCAGCAGATGGGCGGTTTTTGGATCGGGCGCCGTCCCGGTCATGAGGTGGAGGAAATTCTCCGATGTGGTGTGGTCTGGATTTGGCTTGATCGGATTCAGACCTTGGCGGATTCGGTGGCCGTTTGCGACCATCGTTCCGGCCTTGGCCACGATTCTTTCGGCTTTTCGAAGGTTGGCTTCGTGGTTGGTGGCAGGTTCGGTGTAATCCGGATCGAAGGCAGCGAGAACCGAGAATGCGGTCCTGATGCTGTCCATCGGGTGCGTGGTTGGCGGAAGGGCTCGAAGGGCGCTGTAAACAGCGTCCGGGACTTCTCGTTCCGTGCCGAGTCGATTGTTGAAATCGGTGAGTTCGTGCTGGTTCGGAAGATGGCCGTGCAGAAGCAGGAAGGCGGTCTCTTCGAATGAGCCATGCTCGGCGAGGTCGTGAACGTCGTAGCCACGATATTGCAAGCTACTGCGGTCGCTGTCGATTTCGCTGATTTGGCTAACGCCGGCAGGAACGCCTTCTAGGCCTGGACTATACGGATACGGGGTCGCACTTTCGCTCATTCGTTTTCCTCGGTGAATTCGTACGCGACTTGAGGATACCTATCCGACTCGGTACGTTTCCGACTCGTATTGCGGGTAATCCAAGGTTGCGTACAGCTCGGCTCGGGTCCGCATTCGGTCTAGGAAACCCGCCTGCGTTCCGTGTTCGATCAGGAGTGCATACGACTCGTCGAGCGCTTTCAGCATCACACGAAATGCGGTCATGGGGAATATGACCATCTCGTAGCCCATCTCTTCAAACTCGGCGACGGAAATGAGGGGCGTTTTGCCGAACTCGGTCATGTTCGCGAGGAGCGGAGCTTTAACTTGGGTTCGGAAGATTTTGAACTCTTCGATTGACGTCAGGCCCTCGGGGAAGATCGCGTCGGCACCTGCTTCGACGTACTGGTTTGCTCTCGCTATGGCCGCATCGAGTCCTTCGACTCCGCGAGCATCGGTTCGGGCGATGATGACGAAGTTAGGGTCTCGTTTGGCGCTCACGGCGGCGGCGATTTTTTCTTGCATCTGCTCGCTTGGGATGACCGCTTTGCCATCGAGGTGGCCACAGCGTTTTGGTGAGACTTGGTCTTCGAGGTGGATTCCGGCTAGTCCCGCGCGTTCCATTTCCAGCACGGTTCGAACGACGTTCCAGGCTTCGCCAAAACCAGTGTCGGCATCGGCGATCACGGGGACGGGGGAGACCTGGGTGATGGCAGCGGCTTGGGCGGCGAACTCGTTCAAGCTCGCTAGGGCGATATCGGGGACTCCAAGATAGGCGTTGGTGACGCCGGCGCCGGAGATGTAGAGCGCTTGAGCGCCAGCCTTGGTCGCGCTGAGTGCGCTGATGCCGTTAAAGACGCCGGGGAGGACGACGGTCCCTTGGGCGAACTGTTGGCGCAGGGCGGTTCCAGGGGATGGGATTGAGGGGCGAAGCATGGGGAGACGCTACCCGGTGGATTCGGCGTAGCGTAGGCGTCCCGCCTGCGTTTCCGGGTTCGAGTTCAATTTTGAGTTACCTCTGTACGGCTCTCCACCCCCAACCCCCTCCTCTCGCTTGAGGCGAAAGGAGGGGGCTCAAACTACTTAATATTCAGCCAGCAGGCGGATTGGTGGCCTTGGCCGATTTCGGTTAGGGGTGGATTGGCGCTGCACTTATCGTGGCGGTGGGGGCAGCGGGGGGAGAAGGGGCACTCGGGGCCTAGGGTCGCGAAATCGGGCGGGGAGCCGGAGATGGTTTCTAGGCGGGTTTGGCCGACTCGGGGGAGTGCGCTGAGGAGCGCCTTGGTGTACGGCATCGTCGGTTCGCGCAGGACTTGGGGGGCGGTTCCTAGTTCGACAATTTGGCCGGCATAGAAGACGGCGATGCGCTGACTGACCGCGCCGATGGCGCCGATGTCGTGGCTCACCAGCATGACCGCTACGCCTTCTTGCTGTTGCAGGTCGCGCAGCAAGCGGAGAATTTGGGCCTGGAGGGTGACGTCGAGGGCGGTGGTGGGTTCGTCAGCCAGGAGGACTTTCGGCTTACAGGCGAAAGCCATCGCGATGACGATGCGCTGCCTCTGACCGCCGCTGAGCTGGTGCGGGAATTTGCTGGCGGAGGCTTCGGGAGCGGGAACGCCGACTTGGTCGAGTAGCTCGATGGCACGCTTGAAGGCCGCATCTTTCGACATGCCGTGATGCAGCACGAGCGATTCACCGATTTGGTGGCCCACCTTCATCATCGGGTTAAGGCTGGTGAATGGGTCCTGCATGACCAGTGCGATCTGCTCGCCACGGATTTTTCGGAGTTCCTTCTCGGGCAAGCCGACGAGCTCGCGCCCTTCGAGCTTGATGGAACCGCCAGAGATTCGGCCCGGGGGAATGAGCATGCCCATCAGCGCGAAGGCGGTCATGGACTTTCCGCAGCCGGACTCGCCAACGACGCCAAGGGTCTCGCCCGCGATGAGATCGAAGCTAACGCCGCGCAAAATGCGCGTCGATCCGAACGAAACTTCGAGATCACGGACTTCCAAAACGGCCACGCCTGAGTATGGCATCGTGGATTTTTGTACGTTTTCGCCGGTAACCCGTATAATCGTGCTGATGTCGCAACAGATTCGGATTGTTATTGCGGATGACGAGGCGCCTTATCGAAAGGCCCTGGAGAAGACGCTTACCCTAGCGCCGGAGTGCGAGATCTTAGCGGTCTGTAAGGACGGCCAAGAAGCACTGGACGCCTGCCTTTCGGATCCGCCCGACGTTTTGCTCACGGATATCAACATGCCCCGCATGAACGGCATCGAGCTCGTTCGGCGCATTCTTCGTCAAGAGAAGGGCGTGAACGTGGTGATCCTCACCGTCAAGGAAGATGACGACACGGTCTACGAAGCGTTCCGCGCCGGAGCCCTGGGTTACCTGCTGAAGACTTCGACGCCACAGGACGTCGTCGATGCGATTCGACTAGCCGAGCGCGGCGAAGCGAAGATCACCCCGCGAATTGCGAGCAAGGTTCTCGAAGACTTCCGCCGCGTGAAGGAAGAGGAAGAGATCGATGACACCGAACTCTACGTCCTGAGCGATCGCGAGCAGGAGATTCTGGACCTCGTGGCGCAGGGACTTCGAAACAAGGAAATCGCGGCCAAGCTGACGATTGCCGAGAAGACGGTGAAGAACCACGTTTCGAACATCCTGAAGGCACTTCAGGTCAACAGCCGAACCGAAGCCGCGATGAAGGCCGTGAAGGCTCGACTCGTCGAAAAAGTCTGAGTTAACAATACAAAAAAAGCCCTCGGCAGAATGCCGAGGGCTTTTTTGTGTTTGGGCTTAGGCCTGGTTCTTTCGTCGCCGGATCAGGGCGAGGACGCCAGCGGATAGGGCGAGCATGGACGCTGGTTCTGGAACCGGGGCAGTCGTCTTGGCGCTGAAGGCGCGGAAGGAGAAGGTGAGTCGGTCGTCGTTGATTCCGGCCGGGCTGCTCGCAGCAGCCGTGTAGGTGGCGAGACCGGTGATGGTGAAGCTTTTTGCCTTGCCGTTGGCAAAGTAGTAGCTCTGGCCGACGGTGTTTGCGCCGCTAGCAGAGACTCCGCTCAGGCTTTGGCTGGTGTTGCTTTGGTAGCTCAGGTTTGAGAGCGAGATCGTGTTGCTGTTCTTGCCAGCTTGGGCGGTCGACTTTGCGTCGAAGCGGAAGCCGACGAAATCTTTGCCGGTGCCCGGGTCGATGGTGCGGGTGAGGGTTGCGCCGTTCCCTACCGACCAGGAGAAGGTGCTCGAATTAGCATCGTAAGAGAGCGTGAACTGCTTGGAGACGTTGCTCGTCCAGGCGCTGACCGAGTTGCTGGTGTTGGTGGAGCTTGGATTATCGGAGGCGAAGAGTCCCTCTTTCCAGCTGTTGGAGGCGACGCGTCCGCGGGCTTCGGCGAAGTTTGTGAGGGTTGAAGAATCTACGTTCGAAGCAGGGGCGGAAAGGAGCTGAGCTTGAGCCGCAGAAATCGCAGCGACAGATACGAGAGCAATAATGAAAAGCTTCATGTTGGATTCCTGAATTACAGTTCAATGTTGGTTCAGGATCGGGCGTTCGCGCAGTTACTCTCTTACGTGACCGTGTCAGCGTGACAGGCGTAGCGTGACGAGGGATTGTGTGACAGGCACACAACACGAAGGTCCCAAGGCGATAGTCGCCGAGGAACCTGATGCTCGCGTTTTTTGCTTTGTGAAGCTTATCGTCGCTTTCCGACGATGAAGAACACCGCCATACCTAGTCCAAGGATGAACACATGGTTAGGGACGGATTGATCTTGGGTTGCCGAATCATTCGGACCGGTCGGATTCGAGTTCAGGAGAGTGGCGGAAGAGTCAGCACGCTTGTTCGCGGTCTGAGCGTCCGTGCTCATCTGGATCGTATCTGAGGATATTGACGCAACCGGCGTGTAGGCCTGGTGTTGAGCCCAAGCCGAGCCAGCGCAAATGGCAAGGATGATCGAAAGTGCGTAATTCTTCATTGAATACACCGCGTGTAACGTGTATCTTTGGCGTTCGGTTCCGTTAATTTTCTAACGTTTTTCCGGAGAATCGTCTGAAAACTGAACAATTCAGATTTTCTCCCGTCTTAACATTCGCCTAAGCCAAACCTACATGAGCTTGGACGGTCGGTCAGAAACAGAAAGTTCTCGGTCAGCTGGCGATTTTAGACCTGGCCGAAGCCTGAGTCCGTATCCCAACTGGGAGACCGAGCTTTCCCCTAACCGCAGCATTTTGTTAAGACAAAACCTTGCGCCAGCGGAACGTTCCACTTAACTGGATTTACGTTCGACTTCGAAACATTGATTCATGAAAATGTTTCCGTTAGGAGCCCAATTTTGGTGACCTTCGAAAATGGTGTGGTCTTTGATGGTTTCCAAAGATTCTTTCGTGATACAAGCTAAATGCCATTGAATCTGAACTTGGCAAAATTTCTTTGGCTGGGACCATTGGGAGGAGTTGAGTATCCTTTACGGGTTCCTTCTGTCTTACCAACCCTATGATCCGTCCGTCTGGAGAGAATTTTACGTGGCACGGCGTCGATATCCATCCCTACAAAGAGGACGGCGGCACCCATTTTAAGAGCATCACGCGCCAAACGCTGGCGCCTGCCGAGCACGACCTTCCGGTTGAGCTTCGTTATTTCGAAATGGCAGCGGATGGGTACTCCACGATGGAGCGGCACGACCACTCGCACCTCGTGATGATCATTCGGGGGAGCGGCGAGGTGATGGTTGGCGACACGCTCACCGAAGTTGGCGTGCATGACGTCGTGAGGATTCCGCCCCAGACATGGCATCAGTTCCGGGCGACTCGGGGGACTGAATTTGGGTTCCTCTGCGTGGTCCACGAAGTCCGAGATCGGCCGCATCGTCCGACGGAAGAGGAAGTTGCGGAGCTTCGGCAGCATCCCGTCGTAGGAGCATTCTTTAAGGTCTGAACATGAGTAACGCACGCAGTTTTGGATTTGAGACGCGGATGCTCCACGCTGGGCAGATTCCGGACCCGCACGTGGGGGCGCGGGCGGTGCCGATTTATCAGACGACTTCGTACGTTTTCGGAAGTGCAGATGAAGCGGCGCACCTGTTTGAGTTGAAGCAGTACGGGAACATCTACTCCAGAATCAGTAACCCAACCAACGCGGTTTTTGAAGAGCGAATGGCTTCGCTGGAAGGCGGAACCGGGGCGTTGGCGGTGGCGAGTGGGATGGCGGCGGAGTTCAGCACGATCATGACGCTGTGCTCGCCCGGAGACCACATCGTGTCGTCGAACCAGCTCTATGGCGGCACGATGACGATGTTCGCCCACACGCTGAAGAAGCTTGGGGTAGCGGTGACGTTCGTGAATCCTTCCAACACGGCGGACTGGGAAGCAGCGATTCAGCCGAAGACTCGCGCCATGTTTGTCGAGACGATCGGGAATCCGGTGAACAGCATTCCGGATATTGAAGGTTTGGGGGCTTTGTCGAAATCAGTCGGGGTGCCACTGATTGTGGACAGTACCTTTGCCACGCCGTACCTTTGTCGACCGATTGAGTGGGGAGCGACGATTGTGGTGCACTCCGCGACGAAGTTTATTGGTGGCCACGGGACGAGCATTGGCGGCGTGGTGGTGGATTCGGGCGATTTCGATTTCTCGCAGAATCCTTCGATTGCCGATCCTTCGCCGGCGTATCACGGGATGCGGTTCTTTGACACCTTTGGCCATTACGGTTTCTTGGTGAAGCTGCGAGCCGAGACGATTCGGGACATTGGCGCTTGTATCTCGCCTACCAACTCGTTCCAGCTTTTGCAGGGTCTAGAGACGCTGTCGCTGCGAATGGATCGGCATGTTCAGAATGCCCTGGCGGTTGCGAAATACCTCGAAGCGCATCCGCGGGTGAGCAAGGTTCATTACGCCGGGCTTGAGAGCCATCCGCACTTTGATCGGGCGAAGAAGTACTTGCCGAAGGGGCCTGGCGCGGTGATGTCGTTTGAGATTTCGCCTTCTTCGGGGGATGTTCGGCTGGCCGGTAAAACGTTTATCGAATCGCTACAGTTGTTCTCGCACTTGGCAAACGTCGGTGACGCGAAAAGCTTGGTGATTCACCCGGCAAGCACAACGCACCAGCAGTTGAGCGACGAGGAGCTTTTGGCCGGTGGAATCACCGCAGGAATGATCCGATTGTCGGTTGGGCTGGAAACCATCGATGACCTGCTTTGGGACCTGGACCAAGCGTTCGCACGTATTTGAGAGAAACCATGGCCGCTATTGCATGTGATATTCGCCTAAACACCCGGCTGACGCCGGAGCAGCGGGAGCTTTTTCAGAACGGAACAGAGATTCAGCGGCTGATTCGGGAGGCTCGGACGATTGCGATCGTTGGGCTTTCGACGGAGAAGACGAAGGCTTCGAACATGGTCGGGTCGTACCTGCAGGATGAGGGGTATCGGGTGATCCCGGTGAATCCTCGCGCGGATGAGATTCTCGGAGAGAAAAGCTATCCGGATATGAAGTCGATTCCTTCAAAGGTAGATGTAGTCATAGTTTTTCGTGCACCTTCGGAGATCGCGGGTGTGCTGGATCAGGTTTTGGAACTTGGGATTCCGGCGCTTTGGACACAGTTGCGGATTATCGATTTGCCGTCGGCTCATCGAGGTTTGGAGGCGGGTGTGACGGTGGTCATGGATAAGTGCCTCAAGATGGAGCACGGCCGCTACAGCGGCGCGCTCCATATGGCGGGGATGAATACCGAGGTCGTGACGGCCCAACGCCGCAAGTTCCGCGCGGCTTAGTTGCCGGCGCGGAACAGGGGAATGGCGCTTCCGTTCATGAAGCTAAACCGGAATGGCGCACCACCGCGGAGTAGCTCTTGCGTTACTCCGCTGCGAGTTTCTCGCACGAGAATTCCGTACGGGTTTGGCCCGTAGGCGACTTCGGCGATGGACACGCTGAGGCGGCTATCAACCACGGTGAACATCGGGTCAGTGCCGTTTGTTGTGGTGTAACAAAGACTTCCGATCACTTCGGTCGATCCTCCGTTAGTGGTTTGGATCAAGGTCCCGGCTCGCTCGGTTTTGAGGCCGAGAATCCAGAGGTTTCCGCCGGTGTTGGTGATCTTGAGTCCTTCAGGTTCCGAGTTAAGTTGACGCGCCCAGACGTTTTGCGCCCCGAACGCAAACGATCCGCCAACGTTGTCAAGGAACACGTCTCCCGTGCTGGTTCCTTGGAGACTCACCTCTGAATCGATAACCGAAACGCCGCGCGTCGCGGCGTGTTCGATGGTAATGCCCTTCAGTCTTTCGAAGACCACGGTAGCGGGCACACCGGAGGAAACGATGACCTTGGCGCCGTTGACCTGCTGAATGTTTGCGTGGAGTCCGTAGATGGTTTGCGCGCGCCTTCGGACGATGACATCCGACTTCAGGACGATGCTGGCATCGGCGGGGAAGTAGAGGGTAGTGGCTTTGGTGTCGATGGCGCGCTGGAAGGCACCGGAGTCATCGGTTTCGTTGGTCCGGCGGTAATTGCGAATGTTCACCCAGCGGTTCGCGGCTTCTGTTTCGGCGTAGACGGTCGGCTGGACCGGGAGATTGAGCGAGGTTGTTGCGGTTCCGGAGAACAGCGTGAGGGTGGAAGGGTGCGAGAGGTAGTCGCCGGTGAAACTGGCGGGGACGTTCGGGCCGGTGCCGTGATTGTTCTGGATGGCTTGGGAAAAGCCGCTGACGCTAATGTTACGGGCGGTTAGGAACTCCCCGTTGCTGATGGCAGATAAGGTTGAAGCCGCTCCGGTGCCGTTGAACTGCGAATCCACGATGGTGGCGAAGCCGTAGCGGTTCAGAAAGCCTTGTGCTGGACCCGAGGTGCGGAGATTTCTAATGGCGATGCACTGGCCGTTGTTGTCCAGGGCCGTTACGCTTTGGTTGACGAGGGTGATGTCTTCTAGGGTTTGGCTGTTGACGGTTTGACCGGTGCGGATGCCAGTGCTGAAGCCGCTAACGAAAATGTTCTTGGCAAGGAGCGGTCCGTTGAGGTCGGCATGGGCCAGATCGAGGCCGATGACGCCGGTTCCATCGCCGGAGATGATGCGGAGGTTTCGGGCGACGCCGGTGTTGTTTGAGTAGAACTCGATTCCGACCGCCCCGGGGTTTCCGGTACCAGTGTGGATGGTGAGATTTACGATGGAGTTGTTGAACCAGTCGGCGGTGACTTGCTCAAAGGAGCCATTCCAGAACGAGATCAGGCCGTTCGCGATGACCGGTTTGGGCGACGATACGTTGGTGAACGTGTTGTCCTTCAGGCGGATGACCGTGCCTTTGCCTTGACCGATGAGGTGGTTTCTGCCGTAGATCCAATTTCGATTTGTGGTGGTATTCGCAGCAAAGCGTAATGTATCGGAGACAAGATAGGTGCCTTCGGGGAGGACGATCAAACGGTCTTGGCCCTGCCAGTCGTTGATGGCGGCTTGGATGGCGGCGGTGTCGTCGGTGACCCCATCGCCCTTTGCCAGATATGGAGCCAGCTTAACGTTGATGACGCCAGCGTCCGCGGGGAAAGGTGGATTTGGGCCGGGGTAGGGCTCGGGGGTGGTGCCGGTACCGGTGTAGAACTTGACTCGGCCGAGGGAGGCGATGTCGGTACCGCCAAAGTCTCGCCAGGTGGAGTTACAGCAGAAACGAATGTAGCGGGCGTGGATGGAGCGCGGGAGGGTCTTGAGTTCGCCAAAGTAGTCGTTGGTCGCGGGGCCCTTCGCGAAGGTCATTCGCTCCGGCATGGTGCGCCAGACTTCGGCGTCGTTGCTGTATTGAATCGTCACGCCCCGAAAGCCGCGCCAGTTGTAGCCGGGGCCGTTGGCGTTCCAAACGCGGAATGAGCCGATGGTTCGCTTGGTGCCGAAATCAAAGTGGATGAGGGGGGACTCGTCGTTCGGGGTTCCGTAGGACGAGTTGTAGTCGATGGAAGAGTTGGAGTAACGGAAGTTTCCGCTGCTCGGTGGGTCTTCGGTTAGGCCATCGTTTGAGATGACATTTTGGGGGCCAAGATAGCTCGCTTGCTCACTTGAAGCAACGGCCTGGACGACCGGCACTTCTTGGGCAAACGCGGAACAGACGACAAAAAGCAAAAATCCGCAAGTCGCGGTACGAAGATTCTCCATTGATTCACCGCCGAACAGCCCTGGAGGAGCATTTCGCAACGCTATGGTACGGGAGGAATGGCGCTTCGGCTAGAGTGGCCACGTGGATCAGTCAAAAATACGGGGCGGCTATTGCAGTCGTTGGGGGACGACGTAAGGGATGCTGAAGCCGGTGTCCTGTGCGCGGGATGGGGATCCGCTTGAAGACAGCGTAGTTGGGACGAAAAGGAGGCCGTTGTCGTCGGACAGGTCTTGGCCGACGCTGTAGATTGTGAGCTTGCCGCCCTTCAGGATGTACTTGAGCGGCTTGTCGGTGAACGGGTCGATTGCGTCTTGTCCGGTCACGGGGAGGGTCTGTGGGTACGTGCCGGTTTTTGCTTTGATTTCGGAGGCGATGAGTAGGGCGTTTAGGGTGCGCCATTCGGCTTTGAGTTGTGCTTCGGCTCTGAAAGCATTTGCCATAAATGGGCCAATAGTGGTTAGCAATATTGAGTTTGGACCAGTTAGGGTGGAGTTTCGGTCTTCCCATGCCTCTGCAGCTTCAATTCGCTGCTTATGAAGGTTCCTGTCCTTCGGAATTGCTTCGTAAAGTTCGGCTTGTCCAGCGTAGAGCCTGGCAAAAAGCATGTCAGAAACTCCTCGGACTTTGTAAAGTTGGTTCAGGCCTCGATCGACAATGTTTTGCTCTGGTTCTTCCTCGTAGTCATAGTAGTTATCAATTTCAACTTTGCCGTTTCGGACATCTCTTTCGAGAACAAGGGCATCAGAGACGTCTGCTACTAGTGTCTGTCGCAAATCGGTGGTAGGAGTGCTTGACTCCAAGTACGCTCTCATTGCTTGCCGAATTTCGACCATGTGCGAATGTCCGGAAAAGATAATTGCAGCTTGGCGATTGAGTGTTTGTGCTCTACTAATCCCCATCACCGATCCAACTTTGATCGGGTCAGTGTCGATCAACTTCACAAAATTTGCCGCCTGTGCCAGAAGTTCGAGGGCATCGGCTGGCTTTCCATCTGCCGCTAGAACTAACACTTCAGAAATCGCAAACTTGCCAACGACACTCCAAGCAGATATCTGGGGGAACAGCTGCTCGTCGCCTAGACTTGGTTCTAACTGCGTCGCGAGTTCCGTTTTTGTGAACAGTTCTTTGCGGAGCCGAACAAGCTCAGGGTAGGCGTTGAAGAAGGCGCGTCGCGCTTGAATTGTTTTTCCAGGCCCTTTGCCGTACGCGCGCCCGACCGGGGTCTTTTCTGCAGCGGAATAAATCGTCTCGAATTGCTTCAAAAGCTCACCCGCATCCTTATCTGGATCAGGTTTGTGCTTGATCTGATCGGGGTCTGTTGGCAAGCCGACCTTGGCTAGTCGCGCAACGGCGAGGTCGCGATCAGTTCGGGACTTGTGGACGAAGCCGAGGAGGCCGCCGCCGCAGCTGAGGAGCAGGACGCAGGGAATGCCATAGAGAAGCACCTTGGTTGACTTTTTCATGTTAGTCTTTAGTTCCTTCTCTTGGCAATCAATTCCTGATTCTGCACGTCATTTGGGATGCTGAAGCCGATATCATTTGGAGGAGCCGATGACCCTGGAATGGCGAGGTAGCTCATCTTAAACAATTTGCCTTCGTTGTCTGCGAGATCATCGCCAACGCTGTAGATCGTTAGTTTGCCGTCCTTCACCAGGTATTTGAGTGGCTGGTCGGTAAAGGGATCGCTGGCGTCCTGACCAGTCACTGGAAGGTTTGTTGGATAACAGCCCGTTTTGGCTTTGATTTCAGATGCGGCAAGCAGGGCGTTGAGGGTGCGCCACTCAGCGGTGAGCTTTGCTTCGGACTTGAAACCATAGCTATACTGCGGCATTAGGCTTTGCAGCAAGTACGAGTTAGGTGACCTTTGGTCAGAAACGACCATATCCCATCGTGTGACAACGTCGATTCGCTCCTTGTGCTGGCTCGGATCTTTGGGAATTCGTGCGTACAAGTCTGCAAAACCTTCATACAGTCTCGCAAAGAGCATATCTGGCGCACCCTTAACTCGATAAAGGCTGTGCTTTCCTACTTCGCTAATGCTGGCGTATCCACCGTTGATCGACTCATCATATGCAACTAAATCAACTTTGCCCTGGGTTACATCCTTTTCGAGAGCAAGGGCGTTCGATAAGTCTTCAATAACTGCCCGACGGAAGTCCACTTTCGGGACACTCGCGTAGAGATAACGCTGTAGGGCCCGACGCACCTCGGCCCGCTCAGAATTGCTCTCAACAATATCAGCCACGTGACGATTAACTGCTTGCTGCAAAGAAACGCTGAGAAGCTCGGCAGTGTGGTTAGGATCAGAGTTGAGCAAGTGCACAAATTGTGTCGTTTCCGTGCAAAGGTCGATGGCCATCTCGGCTGCACCGTCAGCCGATAAGACTTGGGCTTCAGCTAACCCGAGCCAAACTACGATCGCGAGGGGCGCAAAACCGTCAGACTCATGCTGATGTCCCATACTGGGTTCGAGCTGTGTTGCGAACTCCGACTTTGTAAAGAGTTGCTTCCTGAGCTGAACAAGCTGCGGGTTGGCGTTTACAAATGCCCTCGCGGATTTCAAGTTCGGTATGTAAAAGGAGAAGTATGCGGGTACCTTTCGCGCTTTCAAAAAAGCGCGATCAAACTTTTCGAGAAGCTCGCCGGCATCCTTAGCTGGATCGGGAATGTGCTTTATCTGATCGGGATCCGTCGGCAAACCGACCGCTGCCAGTCGCGCGATGGCTCGATCCCGGTCGGTGCGGGATTTGTGGGCAAAGCCGAGTAGGCCGCCGCCACATAGGAGAAACGTCGCAAGTGGGATCCCGATCAGAAGTCGCTTAGTTGACTTTCGCATGCCGCACTGATCACTGGAAGTGATTCGTTAACTTGGTTTGGGGACTACGTACGGAATACTGTAGCCGGAATCGTAATCCTTTGAGTCACCTCGAGTCGGCCGGAATAGCAAGCCGTTGTTATCTTTTCCATCAGGGCCGACGCTGTAGACCTTAACTGAGTTTGCGGTTGCCCTATAGAACAGTGGTTTGTCGGTGAAGGGATCAATCGACTCGGGGCCAGAGATCGGTAGCTTGGCAGGATAGCGGCCGGTCTTTGCTTTAACTTCGGCGGCGGCTAGGATGGCATTAAGGCTGCGCCATTCTGCGATGGTCTTCGCCTCGGCCTGGAAGGCTTGCTTAAAGAGCGGGGTGAACATTTGGACCATGAAATCGGTGGTCCGGTTCATGCTATCAACTTCAGTGTCTGCGGCTTGCGCGGCGGCTATTCGCTCTCGTTGCTTCTGTCTATCGGCGGGAATGCTTTCGTACATTTGGCGGTAGTGGCGATAGAGCCTGGTGAAGAGCATCTCACGCACGCCCGGCAGCGTAATGATCTTCTCGATCGTTCTTACGTTCGAGTTAACTTGGTCGTTGTCACTGGCGGTTCCGGTAAGTTCCTGAAGGCTGAGCTTGCCGGATCTCATGGACTCTTCACTCGCGATCGCGAGCGCTACTTCTGAACTGAGTCCTCGGCGCATATCCACGTTTGGAATTCCCGCTTTGATGTACTTGTCCATCGCCATTCGCACGTCTGCCCGCTCCGAATGCTCCGCGAAGATAAGCATCGCCGTTCGGTGGGTCATCGCGCGCATGGCGATGGAAACGAGTTCGGTAATGAGCGTTGAGTCGGTGTTGACGACGGAAGCGAACTTGACCGCGCTCGTGAGCTTATGGATGGCCTCGGAAGGTTTGCCATCGGCGGCGAGCAACTCGGCCTGCGTGAGGGCTAGGCGGGTGGTGTTTTTGCTCGGAGCGAGTTGGGGGAAGAGAAGCGCGGTGCCTTTGCTTGGATCGGTGAGGGTTGCGAGTTCTGGCTTCGCGAGTATCTGTTCCTGCAGCCGGACAAGCTTTTCGTTTTCGCGAAGGTAGCTTCGTCGCAATTCGGCGTCGCCGGTTCGGTCGGCAGCCAGCTTTCGACTTGCATCCGTCTTTTCCGCTGCGCGTCGTGCAGCTTCGAACTGCTCCAGCAACTCTCCGGCGTCCTTCTCGGGATCGGGAGTGTGTTTGACTTCGTTAAAGTCTCGCGGAAGGCCAGCTTTTGCGAGAAGGTTGAGCTCGTTTTCGCGGGCGTTTTTTGAATTCTGGACCGCGAAGACTCCGCCGATGACACAGGTTCCAAGCAGGATAGCGGGAATCCCGAGCACAAGCCACTTGATTGTTTTGTTTCGCAGTTTTTCAGTACTCACGCGCTTTGGACGTTATCTTAATCTAACCGCGTTCATCAGTTCGAGCAACCTGCAAAATTGCAGGTTGCTCAAACGAACTGGATTCGGTTAGATTACGGCTGTGAGCCGCCGGTCCAGACGATGAGGTTGCCCTTCTTGACAATGCCCTCGAAGGAGATGCTGCGGCTGCCTTTCTTAAAGCTCACGCTGAACTTGTCCTGACCCTCGACCGCGCTGTCTTCGATTCGAGCGCGGACTGTGCCTTCGAACAGTTCCACTTTCGACTTGGAGCGGACGGTGAGAACGCCGAGGGCTTCGAGGGTAGCAACGTTACCGTCGACTTTCAGCTTGCCGCGTACCGGAACGCGATTGTTGGCCGGGGAGACGCGGATGATTGAGGTGGTTTGCTCTTTGCGATTGAACGCCTGAGCTTCTAGCTCGCCAAAGAGAAGGACCTTGCCTTCCTTCGCCTGGTTTACCAGTTTCAATTTGACCTCGGCCTTCTTGCCGTCGGTCGTTTCGGCAACGCCGGCACCTCGAACTCCAGTGTTTCCGGACTGAACAGCAAACGCGACGCCAAGGACGCCAATGGTTAAGAAAATCAAAGTTTGTTTCATGGGATTGAACTCTCCAGCCGGTGGAAACGAGAAGATCTTCTGACTGTTCACTAAAGTCTCAAAACACGTATTTCTACGTGGGGCAGCTCATCTGCGGTTTTTACGAGTACAACGA
>CAMAPH010000048.1:0-18791 GCA_945859975.1 Chthonomonas calidirosea | reverse complement strand
TCCTTCATGTACTCGGGATATCGCTCGGTGTCCTTCGCAATGGCATAGACGCGGTCGAGCGGGGCGTTGATCCAAACGGTGGTTTCAACGATCGGCATGCTAGGTTGACGGTACCCTTTAGGAACGGTCAGCCGTTCTATGCGAGCCCTTATTCTCAACGCCCCTGGTCAGCTTGTGCTTGCCGATTTGCCGATTCCCGAGCCTGGACCAGGCGAGATTGTCATCCGCGTGATGGCCGCCACGACCTGCGGAACGGACCTTAAGGCGTGGCGACGCGGACACCCGCAGATTCCGATGCCGGGGCCGTTTGGGCACGAATACAGCGGGGTGGTTTCGGTGGTGGGAGAAGACGCGCCGTTTCGAGTTGGTGACGAGGTCATGGGGGTCCATTCTGCCCCTTGCCAAGCATGCGTTTGGTGTAAGAATGACCAAGAAAACCTATGCGAAAGCATCATGGCGACCAAGGTCTTGGGGGCGTATGCGGAGTACCTGCTCATTCCGGCGCGGATCGCCGCGCTGAACGTTTTTCTCAAGCCGCGGGAGTTGGATTTTTCAATCGCGAGCTTGTTGGAGCCGCTGGCCTGCGTGGCGCAGGGTGTACGGGAGTTCAAGAAAGCGCAGGCTCTCCGGGTTCCGGCGGAGGCAAAGGTGCTGGTGATCGGTCCCGGGGCGATTGGGCTGATGTTCGTGGCGGCGCTGCGGTCAGAAGGCGTTATGGATATCACCTTGGCCGGGCGGAACTCCGAGCGGTTGGCGATTGGCGCCGGGCTCGGGGCAACGACGGTTCCGTATTCGGAATTGGTGCCGAGCGATTACGACGTCGTGATTGAGTGCACCGGGATGCCGGAGGTTTGGGAGCGGTCGGTGCAGTTGCCGCGTCGGGGTGGAACGGTTATGTGGTTCGGAGGGTGCGCTTCGGGCTCAACGGTGACTTTGGATACGGGCCGAATTCATTACGACCAGATCACTTTGCTCAGTCCGTTCCACTTTGGAACCCACGCGGTGAAACAGGCGCGGCAGTGGCTGATTGCTGATCCTGAGCGGTTTGAACCGATCATCACCGCTTCGCGAACCTTGGAAGAGGCCAATGCCATTTTTGAAGACTTACAGGCGGGCAAGGGGCTCAAGTACGTGATACGGCCATGACGAACCGACTTGCGCGATACATCGGGAACGGGAACGTGGAGATCGTTTCGGAGCTGGTTCCGGCGTTGCCACCGGGCGGGCTGTTGGTTCGGACGGAAGCCTGTGGGCTTTGCAGCGGCGAACTGATGCGCTGGTACATGGACCGCAAACTGCCCCACGTTCTGGGGCATGAGGTCGCGGGGATTGTGGAAGTGAGCGAAGACGACCGGTTCCCGGTGGGCTCGCGGGTTTTTCCGCACCATCACGCGCCGTGCCTTCGGTGTGCGCTTTGCCTGGAAGGGAAGTTTGTTCACTGTCCGCAGTGGAAGTCGACGAAGCTGGTGCCGGGCGGGATGGCGGAGCGGTTTGTGGTCGCGCCGGAGAACCTAACGGACACGGTGCGATGCGACGATTTGCGGCCGCAGGACGCGGCGCTGCTGGAGCCGCTGGGGTGCGTGATGAAGGCCATTCGATTGGCAGGATCGCGGGATCGGGCGGCGGTGGTGGGCCTCGGGTTTATGGGGCTGCTGCACATGTTCGCGCTAGATGATCCGGTGGGTTATGACCTGAACGCGGGTCGAGTAGATTGGGCGCAAGGAAAGGGCTTGCGAGTTGGCGACGCGGCAAAGCCGGAGATGGTGGAGACGGTATTCGTGTGTCCAGGCTCGCAGGCAGCTTTCGACTTTGCGCTTTCGATGGTGAATCCGGGTGGGATGATTGTGATGTTCGCGCCGTTGGCGCCAGGGGAGGATCTACGGATTCCGCAGGCCGCGTATTTCCGGGATATTACGATTCGGAACGCGTACAGCGCGGGGCCGAACGATACGCAGGACGCGCTGGAATTGATTCGGGCCGGCAAACTTTCGGCGGATCAGGTCGTCTCTCATTTCATCGGGCTAGACGAGCTTCCGAAGGCCTATCAGCAGATGAAAGCCGGAGAAATTCTGAAGCCCATGGTCCTGATACCGTGATGGCGCATGTTGCCGAACGTTAAATAGTTTGTGGCCGCTGAATCCATCAAGTGATAACATAAGGCCCGGCAATTCTCCGTAATGAACATTCTTCTCACTGCCCTCATGGTTACCGCGACGGTGCCCGCATCGCGGCCCGCCATGGACCCAGAGGCATTTGCCGAACGAGCCTGGCAAGAAGCCGCGGTTCAGGTGGCCAACGAGCCGGATGAGAAGCGGAAGAAAGAACTCGCGGAAGACGAGGAACTCGGCAAGAAGTACAGCCTTGAAGCGGAGAAGGAGTACAAGCTCAGCACGAATGCGGAGATGCTGAAGCGGGTCGACAAGATCGGCCAAGACCTGGCCGCGATTGCAAACGTGACGCCGGTGAACGTGACGTGGGGCGATAAGCAGCTTAACCGGTTTACCTACACCTTTAAGGTGATCGAAGGCGAGGACGTGAACGCGTTTTCTCTGCCCGGCGGCTATATTTACATCTTCGAAGGGCTGCTGAAATATGCGGAGTCGGATGCGGAAGTGGCGGGAGTTTTGGCGCACGAGATTTCGCACGCTGCGCAGCGACACGTGGTGTATTTGCGGCGCAAGACGAGCAAGTTCGACATTCTGACGATCCCGCTGATTCTGGCAACGATTCTGACCGGGCGGGGAGAGTTGCTTCAGTTAGGGAGCTTGACGACGACGGCCTTGGCGAACGGCTGGACAGTGGACGCGGAGAAGTCGGCGGACTTTGCGGCTTTTCAGTATATGAACCGTGCGACTTACAACCCGACGGGGCTGCTGACTTTTATGGAGCGGCTAGCGCGGGATGAGCGCAGCACGGCGGCGGTGGACTGGGGCATCTATCGGACACACCCACCCGGACGACAGCGTGCGGAAGCGGTGACGTCTTACATGGAAGCGGCCGGCGTGCCGATTCGGCGCAGCTTGGTGACCACGACTTATCGCACGACGGTGGAGCCGGGTGAGGGCGACGTGGTTCAGCTGAAGTTTGGGAAAAAGCCGCTGGTGGCTTTTGCCGGAGACGCAGCTTTGGACCGGGCGGACGATGCGGTCGAAAAGTTGAACGCATTTTTTGACGAGAATCCGCAGCTTTTTGAGGTTGCCATTGGAACGGACGGCACCGTGATTGGGCGGCGGCGGCCGTTGTTCCAGGTGACGCCGGAAGATGCCGAGCACGCGAAGGTGCCGTTCGATGAGTTTCGAAAATCGACCCTGAAGAGCATCAAAGAGGCCATGTACGGTTTGGCGTTTAAGACTTGGAATCGGCAGTAACCGGTCCCCGGTACAATCTGCACTCCGTCGATGCTCGAAAAGTTACTCGAAATTGAACGTCGCTTTGAAGCGGTTGAAGCTGACTACAGTAACCCCGCCATCGTTTCCAAACCAGGGGAAATGCAGCGTTTGGGCAAGCAACGTTCGGAGCTTGAGCCCATCGTTGCGGCGATTCGAGAGTACCGACGCGTCCGCACCGAACTGAGCGATGCCGAGGAGATGCTCAGCGATCCCGAAATGAAGGAGATGGCACTTGCGGAGATTGAGCCATTGCGCGCCCGAAGCACGGAGCTGGAGGATCGGTTGCGGCTGATGATGCTTCCGCGAGATCCGCTAGACGAGAAGCCCGTGATCATCGAAATTCGCCCCGCGGCGGGTGGAGACGAGGCGGCGCTGTTTGCGAACGAACTGTTCCGAATGTACACCCGTTATGCCGAGCGGCGGCGGTGGAAGGTGGACATTGTCGAGCATGAGGAATCTGGCATCGGCGGACTCGATCGAGTGATTTTCAACATCCAGGCGGAGGGTGCGTTTTCTCAGCTGAAGCATGAGAGCGGAGTGCACCGCGTTCAGAGAGTGCCAGCCACCGAGAGCCAGGGCCGGATTCACACGAGCACGGTGACGGTGGCGGTGCTGCCCGAGGCGGAAGACGTGGAAGTTGACATCGATGCCAAGGACCTGGAAATTTCGACTTTCCGGTCAAGCTCGGCGGGTGGTCAGCACATGCAGAAGAACGAAACCGCGATTCGCATCGTGCACCGGCCAACGGGCTTGGTGAGCACGTGTCAGGACGAGCGAAGCCAGCAGCAGAACAAGCTGAAGGCGATGGCGGTTCTCAAGTCGAAGATTTTGCAGATGGAGCGCGATCGGGCCGACGCTGAGCGGGCTGGGATTCGCAAGGGGCAAATCGGAAGCGGCGATCGATCGGAGAAGATTCGAACCTACAACTTCCCAGAAAGCCGCGTCACGGATCACCGGATCAAGGTCACTTTGCACAACCTTTCGGGCTTTTTGGAAGGCGATGTTCAGCCGATGATCGACGCGCTCATTCAAGAAGAGCAAGCGCGCCGATTGGCTGAAGAGTAACCCCTACGGCGAGAGCTTGCCCTTGCTACCGTTTGCATAGCTGACGGCGTTTTGGCCGCTGTAGCGGCCCGGAGTTGGGCGGTTCGTTGCGAGATCAACGGAGTTGCGCTGATTTTGGACGGAATCGAAGAACAGGATCGTTAAGGCTGGATTTTCGATGGTTTGCGTGTTCGCTCCCACCAAAAGGACGTTGTAGGAGTATCCGTACTGGTTTGCCTGAGGGTCGAAGATTGGGGAACGGTAGATATCCGGTCGCGTCACGATCGAGCTGGTGGCGTCCACCCAGTTGTTGAGAGGCAAGGCGTCATCGTAATCCCCGCTGTAGATGAAGGCAGCGGTTGCCAGTTGGCCGACGCGAGCGACGGACTGATCGATGAGCGGAGTCGGGGGCACCTCCGGATCGACGTATCCCGGAATTCGGCCATCTAGATAGAGCAAGGAGTTGGTGCCGTTGTACCGACCGGGGCTCGGCTGGGTGGAAGTTGACGCGGTGGCGTTTCGGCCAAGCACCGTTGAGTCAAAAATCAGCAGGGTGGCTGCGGCATCTAATGAGCTGAGAGGTTGGCCAGCGGCAGCTGAGTTGAAGGCGAAGCCGTAATTGCTCGGGCCAACGGCCGGAGAGACAAAGTTATCGGGATTTGTGACGTACGGGGCAAGTCCGTCCATCCAGCGATTCGCAAGCGGAAGCGTATCGTCATAGTCGCCGATGTAAAGATTTGAGGCGTTCGATAGCTGTCGCAGGCGGGCGAGAGCGGTCTGAAAGTCGTTGGTCTGGGACCCGCCAGTTCCGCCGCAGGCGAGGATGGTGATTCCGGCGGCGATGGCTAATCCGACGACGAGGGGTGACTTTCGCATAGGTTTAGTGTGCTCGGACATTGTGAAGAATAGGTGATGTTTATCCCTTGAATTCCACTAATTGCTGAGATTAGTTGGATCTGATCCTTGGGACCCGTGAAAAGGGGGGCCGGGTTCGGAACGTATACTTAGATAGGCCTATGTACCAAGTCCCGTTGCCGCCGGAGTACACCGATCTGAGTGCGGAGGAGATTCGTAGCCGGATTCATGCGGCCAAGGCGAAGCTTGGCTCTGGCACGGTGATTCTCGGTCACCACTATCAGCGCGACGAGATCATCGAGCACGCCGATCACCGGGGAGACAGCTACAAGCTCGCGAAGGATGCGAACCTGCACCCGGAGGCGCACACGATCGTTTTCTGCGGTGTGCACTTCATGGCGGAGAGCGCGGACATCCTGACTCCCGATCACGTGAAAGTGATTCTTCCGAACCTTGCGGCGGGGTGCAGCATGGCGGATATGGCGAACATCTTCCAGGTTCGCAAGTGCTGGCAGGAGCTGCAACGGGTGCTGGGCGACGCGATGAGTGTGGTGCCGGTGACTTACATCAACTCCGCGGCGAACCTTAAGGGGTTTGTTGGCGAGAACGGCGGCACGGTTTGCACGAGCACCAATGCCCCGACGGCCGTCGCTTGGGCGCTCACTCAGGGCGAGAAAGTCTTGTTCTTCCCGGACCAGCACTTGGGGCGAAATACCGGCGCGAAGCTGGGCTACGACCCCGAGACGGAGATGGTGGTTTGGGATCCGTTTAAGCCGCTGGGCGGAAACACGGAGGAAGCGATTCGGTCCGCGAAGTTCATTCTTTGGAAGGGCCACTGCTCGGTGCACAAGCGCTTCACCTTAGAGCAGATCGCAAAGGCGAGGGAAGAGCATCCTGGCATCAACGTTCTGGTTCACCCGGAGTGTGAGCTTGAGGTTGTGAACGCGGCGGACTTCAACGGCTCGACGGAGTACATCATCAAGACGGTTGAGGCGGCGGAGCCGGGGAGCAAGTGGGCGGTAGGAACAGAGATTAACCTCGTCAATCGACTCGCAAAGGAAATGCCGGACCGGTTGATCTTCTGCTTGGACCCACAGATTTGCCCTTGCTCGACGATGTACCGAGTCCATCCGAGCTTCTTGCTCTGGACGCTTGAGAATCTTGTTAACGGCGTTGTGGTCAACCAGATCGTGGTGCCGGACAAGGTAAAGCACTACGCCAAGATCGCGCTTGACCGCATGCTGACCGTCTGCGCTTAGGGCCCGGTGTCGCCGGGAAGGCGGCTGGTTTTGACCGCGTCACGGAGCTCATCGAAGGTGAGTTCGTTGATGAAGAGTTGCTTGTAGACCACGTCGGCAAGGCCGAAGATTTCGAGCAACGCGGTAAGGCGTTTTCGGAGCGACTGCGTGGCTTCGTCGGGGTCGCCTTCAGGAAGTCGAGAAAGGATCTCTTCGATGGCCTCGGCCGTCGGGTCAATCTCTCGACGCTTCCGTTCCTTCACGATCCGAATGATCATTTGGTACGGATCAGTCTCGGTGATATAGGTATCTTTTCGGTCGCCCGGTTGTCGAAATCGGCGCACGACGCCCCAGTCCATGAGCTCGCGCAGATTCATGCTCGCGTTGCCGCGGCTGATCTGGAGGCGGTCCATGATCTCGTTGACTTCGAGGGGAATTCCGGTGACGAACAACAGCGCGTGAATTTGCGCCATCGTTCGGTTGATTCCCCAACTCGAACTCATACGTCCCCATTCGAGGATGAATTGGTCTTGGGCACCGCCTAAGACGGATTCGGCTCGACCCGGGCGCGGATGGGCCTCGGTCTCTTCGAATTCCGCCGGCTCGTCAAAACCGTCCTCAATGGGGGGTTGCATTGGGTTTATCGCTCTTCAGCGAGGCGACGACCTTCTTTCGCGTTCAGCTCAATGAAGTCTTTCCAGTTTGCGGGCACTTCGCTGTCCACGAAGATGGCGTTGACTGGGCACTCGGGTTCGCACAGTCCGCAGTCGATGCATTCATCCGGGTTGATGAAAACCTGGTCATCTGCCTCATAAATGCAGTCGACCGGGCAAACGGTCATGCACGACTTATCTTTAACTCCGATACAGGGTTCAGCGACAACGTATGGCACTCTTCAATAACTCCGTCTCATAGTCTACTAGGTTCGAAAAGCCCAATTTGTGCTCCGGGCTCGGGGTGATGGCGAGAAGTTGAGCAATAATAAGGCCATCAATCGTTCGTTTCAGGACGTATGGAGAATTAATGATCACCTTAACTGAGCGCGCAGAAGTCGAATTGGCTGACCTTATCAAGAGCCAGGGCAAAGACAACGCGGCCCTTCGTGTCTGGGTGGCCGGTGGCGGTTGCTCCGGACTTCAGTACGGCATGGCCCTTGACGACAACTCGCCGGAAGAAGACGACAAGTTGTTCGAGCAGAACGGCATCAAAATTTTGGTCGATGCCATCAGCCTCAGCTACATGGAAGGTAGCCACGTGGATTACGTGGATGACGTTCTCGGTGGCGGCTTCAAGATTGAGAATCCAAACGCAACTTCGAGCTGCGGTTGCGGATCGAGCTTCAAGGCGGAAGGCGAAGGTGCCGTCGCTGGCGGCGGCGGATGCGGTTCCTGCAGTTCGCGCGGCTAAACCCTTGCGGTTGAATTTTTGGCCAACGTGCCAATGATTCAGTCGTAGCGAAGACACCTTACTTTTGCGCGGCGAATTATCTCGCCGCGCAATTTTTTTCAATGAAGAGAATTACTTGCTACGTGCGCCCGCACCGGGTGGAAATGGTGAAATCGGCGATTGCCGCCGCCGAAGTCAATGGTATGACGGTGAGCGACGTCCGAGGCGTTGGAGTCTCTCCGGTGCGAGAGCAAAGGTACTCGAACCTTGTCGGCGTAGTGCCGATGCCCATTCAAGCCAAGATCGAAGTTGTCGTCGCCGATGCCCAAGTGGAGGAGATCGTTGAGTCCATTCTGCGGAATGCACGAACCGGCGAGGCAGACGACGGCAAAATATTCATCGAAGATGTCGCCGACGCATATCGCATTCGAACGCACGAACGCGGAGAAATTGCGGTTTAGGCTGAATTACTGAGCCCTTAGTTTCGTCATACTTGCGACAGGTTATTTTACGATGAGCATGATCGCACTAACTTCGGCATTCTGGGCAATCGCCCTCGCACCAAAGGTGGAGGTCACCGTCGACTGCCCAGAAGGGCAAGTCGTCACGGGCGAGCGGAAGTTTCGCGTCACCGTAACGAACACCAATCCAGACGACAACGTGAACCAGGTGGAGTTTTACGTTGGGGCAGAGCTTCGAGACAGCGACACCAGCACTCCGTACGAGTTCCGCATCGACTCGCTTGCCGAAGAAGAGGGCCCGCTGAAGCTGCGATTCAAGGCGTTTACCGCCGAAGGGCAGTCGGCCGAAAAGTCGATCACGGTCCGAATCGATAACGGCCTTTCGAAGGGAGCCGGTTTCCACATCGAACAGGGAACGGTCTCGTACTCTGACGGAAAGTATCGCGAGGCGATCGTCAGCGGTCGAATCGCACTGAAGATTGAGGAGAAATCGGTACCGGCTCGAGTCTTGCTCGCCCGCGCCAACTTTGCCCTCGGCATTTTTGATACGGCGCAGAAGTTCGCCGAAGATGCGCTTGCGATCGATCCCGTTAACGTGGCTGCCTCCGAAGTTCTCTCGGGGGTCAATCTCCGCCGCGCCTTCAATACGGTTAGCCGGGACAATGACCGCGCCGGAACCTTGGCAAGCATTCGGTCCGCCTTCAAGCAAGCGGTAGAAGCGCGAAAGCGAATTCTCGATGCGACGCTTGATCAGTTCGGTGCTCCGACCGACATCAACCTCGTTGCTTACGCTGATTCGGCCATTCGGGCCCAGCGCTATTCGCTGGTCATTAACGCGGTCGCTCCAGCCTTCGACCGGGATACGTCGCGGACCGACTTGGCGAATCGCCTCTCGTACGCCTACATCCGAACCGGCCGATATGCCGAGGCGCTCAAGGTGCTCGGAACGCTGAAGCGCTACGGAAAGCTGGATGCCTATTCGTTTGCCGCCGCCGCCGTCGCCAACGCTCAGCTGGGCGACACGGTGAACTCGGACGAAGCGATCAAAGAAGCGTTGTTGTCTAACGAAGGAGATCTCGGGGTTCTCACGGCGCAAGCATTCATCGCGCTGAAATTCAACCGAACAAACGTTCTTGCGAATCTCTCGAACCGCCTCGTGAATGATCGAGCCCAGCGGACCGAGACTTGGTACTACTTCGCGGCGGTGAACAACCGACTTCGACGCTTCCAGGAAGGACGACGTGGTTTCGAGCGATCCGTTTTGTCTGAGCCAACCAACGTTGATGCCTACATCGAGCGTGGAAACGAATCGATGGGCGTTGTCACTAGCAGCAAGCTCGAGCAAAAGGAACTCGACTATCTGTACGACACCGCACGTGCCTTCTATGACACGGCGCTGGTTGCTCGCCCAGAATCGGCAGAAGCGCTTGCCGGCGTGCTCACGGTGCTTTTGTATCAGAACAAGCCATCAGAAGCGGTTGCTTACGGTGAGGCGGCGATTAAGGCCAGCCCGAACAGTGCGATTGCTCACTATGCAGCTGCCGCGGCTTATGCAGAACAGGCTTCGTTCCTTTCGAAGCAGGCGGGTGGGCGAATCTCCGACGAGGTTTCTCGATTCAACGGTCTGGCCGCAGCGGCAAACAGAAAGGCGGGCACGTTGGATACGAAGTTCCTGGAAGGTCGCACCATTCCGAAGGAAGCCGACGTGCTGAAGTATCTGACCGAAGCGGGCCGAAGCCCGGTTCTCTCCGCACCATCACGGTAAGCGGTAACTGATTACGCGGGTCCGGAGCGGAAACTGCTCCGGATCCGCGGTAAATCGTAAAACGCCACGATCTGAAGAGTCGTTCGGCAAGTAGTCGAACGTGATCGTAGACGACTCGTCATTCACAATCCCCTCCACCGTCACTTGCTCGGCGGTTTGGCGGCCCAAGTTTGTCAGTTTGATCGCGACATCGTAACTGTCATTGATCTTTCGGACACTGGTGATCGCGATCTTGAAGTTCACCGACCGGTCGCGCCCTTGGTTGATGTCCATGATCAGTCCGATCGAAACGATCAGGATGATGACCAAGCTGATCGTGAAAACCGATACTTCCAGAATGGTTCGTTTCATGCTTTAAAGAGGATTCGGCCCGCCGAAGCACCCAGGGCTCCAGGTACGGCGAGGGTCACGATTTGGCGAAGATTGACGGCGAAAGAGCGGTCGTCGAGGTGACGGAAGAACCAGAGAAGCATGGTGGCGGTGGTGAGGGCTACGCCAACCGTGACCACAGGCCCAAAGATTGAGCGCGGAATCCAGCACTGAGTACGGAAATCGCGACTTCGCCGGAGGTCGGTAAACCCGAGAATGAGCGCGGTGAGGATGAGGCACGCGATGAGCATTCGAAATGCCTTCACCGGCGACGATTCCACCGCGATGAGCAGCACTTCTTCGGTCGGAGCCACGCTGGCGGCAACAAAGATGGCGCCGCAAAAGGCAACGGCGATCTGTCCGAGAATGGGGACTTCACGCTTACCGTTGGTGCTTGCGCCGTTTGCGCTGGCACCGAATTGAACCGTGCCGATACTCACTCCGATACTCGTGACGAGCGCTTCCATCGTCACTTTGCCCGCGAGTTCGGCGAAAGGCATGTTGACGTGAATCCGCCCGATGAGGTGAAGAACGGTGGCAGCGACAATAAAGCCCAGGCCGAGCTCTTCGACCGATTCCATGACGACATCCCGAAAAGACGCGTCGGGATGCGTTCCGACGGTGCGGTTAAAGAGCAAGAGGATGCCAAACGTGAGCGCGATGCTCAGGAGAAGATGCGCTGACGGGATCGTCGCGCCGTGTTGCCACATCTCCATGGTGAAGAGTAGCGGCAGACCAAACATTAAGCCGCCGGCCACGCCTTGGGCGTAGGTTCCGGCGGCAATTACGATCGTTTGGCTGAGTCTCCTCTTTGGCAGATTGAATCTACGAAAAGAGGGCCAGCGCATTAAGATCAGCCTTTGACGATCTTGACGGACTTGAGGATCACGGGCTCAACCGGGGCATCGCCTGGTTGGGTCTTCACGTTGGCAATCTTCTCAAGCACGTCCATGCCCGAGATGAGCTTGCCAAAGGCGGTGTATTGACCGTCGAGGTGCGGAGCCGTCTTGTGGACCACGAAGAACTGACTTCCGGCCGAGTCCGGATCCTGGGACCGGGCCATGCTGAGAATGCCTCCCAAGTGCGCCGTATCGTTGAACTCGTTCTTGACGTTGTAGCCTGGTCCGCCAGTTCCTGGAGGGCCGTTCTTTTCGCCGCCAGGCTTGGTGTTCGGGTCGCCGCCCTGAATCATGAAGCCCTTGATGATGCGGTGGAATCGGGTGCCATCGTAGAAGCCCTTCTTGGCCAAGTAAACGAAGTTCTTGGCGTGGTTTGGTGCTTTATCCAGGAAGAACTTTGCCTTCATGGTGCCCATGCTGGTTTCTAGTACGAGAACATCCGTTGGCAGGACAACCGTGTCGGCGTATGGCGGCTTGTCGGTGGCCTTTGTCTGATCGGCTGGCGTTGGCTCTGCCTTCGCGGGCTCGGCCGGAGTTTCTGCCGGGGTTTCAGCTGGCGTCGATGAGCCAGCAGTTGTGGTGCCGGCAGTCGAGGTGCTTGAATCGAGGCTGGCCGTTTCCGCTGGCTTTGGATCACATCCAAAGCCGAGAAGGCTGATTCCGAGGATAAAGGGCAAGATGCGGGTAATCATTCAGTGGCTCCGTACGTTTCGAGAGTTGCTTTCTCAATGATAGCGGGATTGGCCGGGAGTGGTCGATCCGAGCGATCTCGAGGCAGATTCACGATTGCATCAACGACGTCCATGCCTTCAAACACTTCGCCGTATGCGGAGTACTGACGGTCGAGGTGCGGCGAGTATTTCACCATGAGGAAGAACTGGCTTCCGGCGGAGTTTGGATCGGCGGTGCGAGCGGCGCTGAGAATTCCGCGCTCGTGCTTCACGTCGTTAAACTCTGCAGGGATGGTGTAGCCTGGGCCGCCGGTGCCGGCCGGGCCAGAAGCGCCGGGCTTGGTGTTCGGACAGCCGCCCTGAATCATGAAGCCGGGGATTACGCGGTGGAAGTGGATGCCGTCGTAGTAGCCGTCGGTTACGAGCTTCTTAAAGGCAGCGACATGCTTTGGAGCTTTGTCTTCCAGGAATCGAAGTTTGATAATGCCAAGGTTCGTATGAAGAACCGCGATTTCTTCGCCAGCGGCGGGTAATGCCATAGGTGAAACTGTACCGGACCTTAGCTGGCAGAGGGGAACAATATCTGATCCAGGCCCACGGTGAGTCCCGTACGCGTTTGCGCAGCTTGGCAGCAAAGCTTCACTCCGGCAAGGAACGAGCTTCGGCTCAGGCTATCGTGGCGCAACGTGAGGGTTTCCCCGAGTCCGCCAAAGATGACTTGTTGGTGGGCCAGCATGCCGGGCAATCGAACGCTATGCACTGGCACTTCGGCAACCGTCGCGCCCCGTGCGCCTTCCGCCTTTAAGAACGGCTTTGGTAGCGGCATTGGAGCCTGGGTGCGTCCGCGTTGGATGAGTTCGGCGGTGAGCATCGCGGTCCCGCTCGGAGCGTCTTCTTTTCGCTCGTGGTGCATTTCGATGATTTCTGCATCGGGAAGCCATTGGGCAGCGAGCTCGGAGAACTTCATCATCAGGACGGCGCCGATCGCGAAATTCGGGATGTACAGGACGGCCACTTGGTTTTCCGCGGCGATTTCGGCCAGGCGGTCAAGGTCGGCTTGGGAGAGGCCAGTGGCGCCGATCACGGCAGGGACCTTCTGTTTCGCGGCGGTGAGAGCGTTCTGCACGGCGACTTCGCGGTGGGACAGGTCGAGAAGAACGTCGATCGGATGAGCCGCTAAGGCATCCGAAAGGTCAGTGAACATCGGAAGCAGTGGCACCGTTGGGTGCGCAGGCCCGTTTGTTCGGGAGATTCCAAACGCGGGTTCATAGCCGGAATCCGCATCTAGCCCAGCCGCGATTTCGGTTCCCATTCGTCCGCTGGCGCCGACGATTCCAACCCGCAACTTTGACATTCCGCTAGTTTACTGGCGTTCCATCTGGATGCCGATGCTGTCTCGCACCAGCAGGATTTGCCCTTTGTCGTCAAAGAACGATTCCACTTTACGGTTCGAGTACTCGGTCACGACCAACTCTGCTTGAACGTTTTTGCCGGGAAGGGGCACGCGGCCTTTGTAGATCGCTTTTGCCGTTGTCCAAACGTCGGCTTCCGTGAACTGCTGCCAAGTAACGGTTTGTCCGGCCTTCGGCTTTTCTCGAATGAACCAGAACTCACTGGGGTTGGCAATCGGGATGTCTTTGAGAAACGGAACGTTGCGGGTTTCGCGCGTTCCGGAGCGGTCGATCACGACATTTGCCCCTTTGGCATCAAAAGTTACGATCTTCGAATCCTTCGGGCGGCCCTTTTCTAAACTCTGCACATATCGCCGGATCATCTGACCTTTGATGTCGTAGATGCTTTGCTGTCGAGTGGTGAAATCGCCGTTCTCTAGCCGGACCTCGACGCTCTTGCCGCCTTGGGTGAGGAGCTTTTGGCTAACGACCGCTTTGCCCAAGTCGGTCCAAACGCCTTCTTCTGACTTCTGCTTTACAAGCAACTCAACAGAACCACCCTGGGCAAAACTGCTTTGGGGAAAACTTAACGCAATAAACCCTGAAAAGCCTAAAGCCATGAAAAGAGACTTGGGTCTCATGATGCCAACATTCTAGCGGCTTTTAGTCCGACTTCATAGGCATCTTCCAAATGACCGCCAAGTAGACCATCGGACGCCAAGATGATCTTGCTTCCAGGTGGGTTCACCTGGCCGAAATCGGCGAAGCTTTCGGGTTGGGAATATTTCCAGCGCATTACATCGCTGACGGCTGGCACGGCGTGCGCGTTACCTATCAGCGACGCGATGTAGGTCGAAACCGTACTGACAAGGTCGGCATCGGCGCGGTCGTACTCTCTGGCGCTGAAGGTCCGATTCATCTGAGCCACGAGGGTTGGCGGGCGGCCGGGGACTTTGTTGCTCTCCAAACTCAGCCAAGTCAGCGGGTGCGATTGTTCGGGATCAAGAACAGCGAAGTAGTGGGTTTCGGGAAGCGGAGTTTCGTAGCCGAGAAGGACGCTGATGCACGGGCGGTATCGGACATTTCCAATCGGTCTTGATTCGTTCATGCCCCAAAGCAGCAGGCTCGTTTGTGGGATCGGGCAGGTGAGGATGACGGCATCGAAAATCTCGCCCGCGATCTTGAAACTCTCGCCCAACTTTTCGATGGCGTCTACGCTGACTTCTGGGCGGATGTCTAACCCAGTAGCCAGCAGCTTAGCCATGGTGTTCATGCCGTTTTGGTAGCAGTAGCGCGTGCCACCGCGGCGTGGGTCGCCAGGTCTAACGCGCAAGTTTTCGTGCGTCGCGACGGGCAAGGTGATTCTTGTGAGCTCGTCGGTGGGGAGTTCCTCTAGGATCACCTGTTCAAGGGCTTTTCCGCGCGGGAGAATGCTGGTAGCGCCAGAATCCCAGAAGAAATCGCCTCGGCGACGGGTGGCGCAGCGTCCTCCGGGTCCTCGACTTTTCTCGAACAGCACGGCTTGCTGGCCCTGCTTATGGAGTTCTCGACCGGCGGAAAGACCAGCAATCCCTGCTCCAACAATCCCTACTTTCATGCTGTGTACCTACGTGCGACGGCTTGTGCGCATTGGCGGCCCGCGTTCATTGCGCCATCGATGCTGCAGTTTTGGCTGAAATCTCCGGCAAGCCACAGGTTTGGCGTGGCGGTTTCGTAAGGTGGTCGGCTGTCTTGGAAACCGGGCGGTTGGGCGAACTGGGCATCGCGGATCTCGTCGACTTTGAGCAATGTGAGTCCTCGGAAGGAGTGGGCTGGGAACCAAGTTCGGAGTTCGGCCTCAATCGCGTCGGGATCGACCTCGGTTTGGCCGAGAACGGTTGCGCTGAATAGATGGCCGCCGTTCGGCGCGAGTGCGGTCGAGACGATGCTTAGGGGAGCAACCTCGTTGATAAGGCCTTGACCGCTGCCATTGAGGAGCAAGTACGGCTCGGTCACGAGCGGATATTGGACGGCATAAGTGAGGCAGACAGATGACTTTACTCCGGTGACAACCGGCTTATTGATTAGGTTTTCGGTCCCGGTATGGCCAGCGCAGACGATGGTTGCTGCGTAGGTTTTTGCGCTTTCGCCGAGGACTCGCACGGATGTTCCGTTAACTTCGGCAACATCGCAGGCGGTTCGGATTCGGGTGTTTTTGAGACCGTCCGCCAATTGCTGAGGGATGGCTTCGATTCCCTTCGCCGGGGTAGCCGCGCCGCCCCTTGCCACGCACGCGAAGACGAACAGGAATTGCCTCGCAGAAACACTCAACGATCGGTCTAAGAAGATGCCGCCGAAGAACGGCCGCGCGAACCGGTCGAGATAAGCATCGGACAGTCCGAACCCGCGAAGGAACGTTTCGGCGGTTTCGTCTTTGAGTTTGTTTCGGTCGGCTTCTTCAAGGCCGAGGGCATATTGCCGGAGGCGGAGGGTGAGCAGCTTGTCTTTTAGGCCCAAGAGAGGGGAAATTGCCGTCGAAAGCGGTCGGTCGGCGTCAATCAGGTTCCAGGCATCGCCCGTCCAGACTCGCGCTCCGTTCTTCCAGAATTTCAGGTCGAGCTTCCCGTGATCGAGCAGTTCTTTGGCGTTGGGATAGGCGGGAAAGTACACCTGGAAACCCCGGTCGACTCGGAATCCTCGGACCTTATCGGTTCTCAACTTGCCGCCGACGCGGTCGGATTGCTCAAAGAGATCGACTGCGAATCCAGAGTTTTCGAGGGTCTTGGCGCAGGTTAGGCCAGCTAACCCTCCGCCCACGACCGCGATGCGCGTCATTCGTCAGAGGGTACCGAGTTCTCGTCGGGTGGGCTTACCGCGCCACGCGTGGTGATCTTGTCACCGAGGCGGCTGAAGGTTCTTTGCAGGCGCTGGGTCGCAGAGTCTCTGTCCGTGTTCACGCTGACGATGCAAAGTCGGCGCTTGGCTCGGGTCAGGGCTACATACAGTACTCGGAGTTCTTCGGCGAGGGAGCGCTCGGAGATCAGATGGTCGAGCATTCGGTGGATCAGGCCCTCGCCGGACTCAAGCTTTACCGATAGCAGCGGCAAGCGCTGATCGAAGATCACGGACCGAATGCGCTTCTTGAAGGCACCCTTGGTATCGGGCAAGACGACGGTGTCGAACTCCAGTCCTTTGGCTTTGTGGATGGTCATGATCTGGACCGGGCGCTCGGACTCTCCGACGCTGTCGTCCTCATGAACCGGAGCGTCGCCTTCTTGCTCTTTAAGCTCGCTGATGGTCCGCATTTGTTCGGCAAAATCAAGCGGACCAAGATCAGGTTGATCGCTGGCCATCATCAGGAGCTTGCGAACGTTAGCCAGCGCTTGCTCGCCACCGGGCCCTTTTGCAACGTTGACGAGGAGCGGGCTCGAGCGAAACACTTCGGCGAGTACTTCAGCGGCGGACATGCGGTCGGCGCCTTCGCGGAGGGGTTCGAACCAGGCGCGGAAGGCGGCTAGCTTGGCTTGATCCTCAGGCAACTCTAGCTGGATGCTGGGCAGTTGTTCGGTGACTGGCTTTACGGCGCTCAGAGAGATCAGGGCGTCGAGAGAAAGCTGCGCGGCGGGGCCGCCGAGGGTCGCGAGTAAGGCGAAGTCATCGTACGGGCTTGCCAAGGCGGTGAGGATGTTCGCGAGGTCTCGGACTTCCATTCGGGCATAGAACTTCGTTGAGCCGCCGACGATTGCGGCGGGCACACCGGTTTTGTCCAATGCTTCCTGAATCTTGACCGCGAAGGACATCCCGCGCACGAGGATGGTGATCTTGCCAGGGGCGGTTCCGTCTTGGATCAGCTCTTGTATTCGCGTCGCGATAAGCGCGTAGTTCGTGTCGCCGATGGGCCAGTGCTCTACGCCATTGAAGTCGAGGGATGGTCCGGCGAACGGGTCATCCTCGGGACCATCCACCGTTTGGCCGAGCTTCTGCATGGGCGAGTAGTTGTCGGGCCATTGGTCGCGGAAGAACTCGTTGACGAAGTTGATGATTCCCGGTTCGGAGCGGAAGTTGAACCCAAGGCGAAGGGTGCTGGAGCTGGAAGCTTTGGATTGAAACCGCTCGACATCCGCCATGCGGAACCCGTAGATGCTCTGTTGCGGGTCGCCGACCTGCATGACTTCGCGGACGCCTAGGAGGCTGACGAGCTCGTCCTGGATCGGGTTCATGTCTTGCGATTCGTCGACCATCACGTAGCGGTATTGGCGCTGGAGGCGGGTTCGGGCTTCGACGCGATCTTTAAGCAAGCCGACGGTGAGATGTTCGAGGGCGCTGAAGTCGAACTGCTGGGAGCGCTTCATTTCGACGCGGATGCGCCAGGAGGCATCCAGCGCCAGTTGCATCACCCCGACGGTGTGGCGGAGGAATGCGGACTGGTCTTTGCCGATCGACTTTTTCAGCCAGGCTGGCTTTGCGAAACGGATTCGGTCGGACTTTTTCGCTAGCGCATAAGCGGACGTGATGGCTTCGGACCAGTCTTCAATCGAGATTTCTGAGAGGTCGAGGTCTAAGTCGGGATCGAGCTGCGATTGGACGAAGCGGCCAAAGGCTGCCCGGGCGGCTTCGAGGGTTCCAAATTTTTGCTCGTAATGATCGTCCGAGAATGTCGAGCTGTGCATGCCTTCGAGCACGCCAATGACGGTGTCTTCTAGCTGTTGGTACGGGGTGGTGGCTTGGAAATCTCGCTTACCGGCGGCGGTGCGAACCAGTTCGGCAGCTTCGGGAAACTCGAGAAGATCGGTGGCAAGGACGTCGCGAATGCATTGGCGTCGTAGTTGGGAAGCGTCGCCCGGACTGAGGATGTCGAACTGCGGGTCGAGTCCGGCGAGGAGGGCGTTTTCTCGCAAGATGCGCTCGCAGAAGGCATGGAAGGTCTGGATTGGCCCAGTTTCGGCGATCTGCGCCTCGTCATACAGCCGTTCTCGTCGCAGTCGGTCCACAATCCGTCGCTTCATATCGGCGGCGGCTTTGTTGGTGAACGTGATCGTAAGGATGGAATCGGGCGAGTGGCCCTCTTGGACGAGGCGCAAGTAGCGCTCGGCGAGCACGGAGGTTTTGCCCGATCCGGCGGCCGCAACGACGACGAAGCTGGATTGATCGTTCTCGATCACCGCGAGCTGCTCTGTCGTGAATTTCATTCTGCGGACTCCTCTTCGGCAGGTGCGTAGTCGCCAGAGACGCGGCATAGTTCGGCGTGGTCGCAGAACGTGCAATAGCTTCCGGGGATGGCGGCGATGGAGCCTTGGCGGATGTTTTGCAGAACGTTGAGCAGCGTTTCCTTCGTTTCCCGGAG
>CAMAPH010000047.1:0-18893 GCA_945859975.1 Chthonomonas calidirosea | reverse complement strand
GAAAGTGTCTGCCGTAAAGTGAGTGCCGCGTATGGCCTTCGCCCGTCCACGGTCGCATTGGCAATGTCCTGAACGCCAATACTAATGCCCGGAGTCAAGTCAGGAATCGGACCGATGATGTTGTAGCTCAGGTCAACCGCCGTGTTGACATCCCGTTGCGGAAGTCGCTGAGTTCGGACTTCAATTTCAAAAAGGTCCGTCAATCCGGTTCCAAAGTAGTACTCCGTCGTGCCGTCCTTCGTCGGCTGGTACCAAAGCTCGGCCCGAACCGCCTTGAACGGAATCTTCCGCCCCGTTGGGATCGTGATCAAACGATCTGCCGAAGCAAAGGCAGCCAAAGCTCCGAACGCAAAAAGGAAGGCGACGCGCACCGTGGGAAAGTACCCGAACGGTATCTCTACCTACCGCTCAATGGTTACAAGCCCAGGCCCACCCTCGGAACCTCGAACCGTAATCCGGGCCGGCACGAACTGCTTGATCACCCATACCGCGGTCATAAACCGAGATGTCAGTTCCGAAACGCGGAACACGCTGCCGGAATCTGCAAACGCCGCCGGAACCAAAATCTGGTCCGCCAAGTAAGCATCCAGCGTCGCATTGGAAGTCATCCACTCCGCAAGCTGATCAAAAGCATCTTGCACCAGCGCTTCCACACGCAGCCCCTTAACTCCCATCGAAGTGCCCGTAGCCAGCCCACGTTCATAAACCGCCCAAAGCGTCACGTGCACGCCGGAGGCCGCGCCTTCTAGCTCGACCGCTTCTGCCTCAACTGGCACGTTCGCCGCTTTCGCCAGCTTTTCAAGGTGAGATAGCGCGCGCGCCGCAATCGACTCCGGCACTCTCGCGGTGGAAACCCGCCCCCGAACCGCGATCAACTTGCCGCGATCCGGCCAGTCGAGTCCATTAACCACCGAAGGCTCAATATCAATCGCAATCTCGCCGGCCGAATCTCGCCCGAACCCGACCTGCTGATGCTCTGGAAATGCGTAAATCCCCATCTCTCGAAGTACACCAAGCGTGCCCTCCGCAAAGGCATCAAACCCGAGCGCATTCGTTCCGAAAGTCTCACCTTCAACGAGGAGCGAAGAGTACATTCCGCTTCGCGCCAAAGCCGGAATGAGGGCCGTAAGCGTGATCGGCCCATTAGCGGTTCGGCCGTGAACGTTCCGCTCACCTCCGACCTTCCCCGAGAGCCCTTTTGCTCGATGGTTCGGATGGAACGTGATCGAATGGTCGCCAACGTTGCACGCACTCGTCTCGGTACCAGTCACTTTGGCCAGCGCGCGAAGTAAAACGACGTCCTCGACGTCAAGTCCGGGGAACCGTGTCCCGGCGCGGACGTTGATGATTTCTACGGGCTGCTGAATCATCGCGGAGACGGTCAGCGCTGTCCGGACCAACCCGCCCCCACCTTCGCCAAACGAGCCATCGATCCGTAGAAACGGACTCAGGGCCATTAAATCTTCAGCTTGAAGACGGCATATTCAATCATCTTCAATGCGTAACTCAGGGCGACCAAGAAGAAGACAACCAAGAGCATCTCCGTAAAGAGCACCGGAATCTTCTGCTGGCCACTCGCGCCGTAGGTGAAACCGTACATAACCTTATTGATCTGTCCTACGAGCGCGGTCATCCCGCTCATCAGCGGACTTCGGAACAAGACGTAAAAGGCGATGAATCCAGCGAGTACGCCCGGCAACAGGGCTCGGTACTTGTGCCGCTGGTGCTCGTTGTAGATCACGCAAACGTTGCATCGCTCTTTCTTCTGCGCGGGAGTGAGCTTATGGTTCCGCGGGATCATCTGGGCGGCCAGCAAAGCGTCCTTTGGAATCGGACGGTTCTCCATGGCACCCTTGATGACTTGCTCTTCGCACATACAGCCGACCTGCTCCTTCCAGCAAGTCCGCTTTGAATGGTAAATCGGGCAGCGCTCGCGAACGAACTTTCGGCAAAACGGCAGCTGCCAGCACTTGCCAAGGAACACGTTCTCGCGGTCCTGCTCTTGTTTAACACCCTTGCCGTACTTCAGGAGATCGGCTTTGACGCCTTCCTTTGATCGGTTTCGGACGCGGTTAAACAGATCCGCGACAACTACGATTATCGCAATGACACCCAGCCAGGTGCCGGCAGATTGAAGTGCCTCGTAACTCTTCCGCCCAGCATCGTTCTGGTCGGAATTCGCGACCATCATCGGAATGTAAAGCGGAGCAAAGTAAAGGACGGCTGCTAGGATCAGCAAGCCACCGCTCAGCAGATCCTCGCCCCAGAACATGTAGCTGGCACCAACCCCGGCGGCCAAAACGCTAACGAGCAGAACGTTTTGGAAAATGCCGACATTGCGAAGGGCGTCCGCCGTTTGCGACGCTGCTCCAGGGTCAGCCATCCGAATGATGGTGAAAATGAGTAGGCCAGCCGCGCCGACGGCTGCGACTGCGCCCGCATAAAGCAAGAATCGGGCACACGCCGACAGAAAATCTTGAAGTGTCTCGTTGAGGTCTCTGCCGGCGGCCATAGCTCTTACTTCTTGACGCGTTCAAGATACGAATCGGTACGAGTATCTACCTTAATCACATCACCAATATTAATGTGAAAAGGAACTTGAACTACCGCACCGGTTTCCAACGTCGCTGGTTTGTTGCTTCCACTCACGGTGTCGCCCTTAAATCCTGGGTCCGTCTCCGTGACCTCTAGCTCCATAAAGTTTGGAAGCTCGTAGCCAAGGGTTTCCGCTCCGCTGACGGACGCGATGATTTTCGACTCTTCCTTCAGGTACTTGGCTTGGTCTCCAAGCGTAGCCATCGGGATTGGAATCTGCTCATAGGTGTCGAGGTCCATCACGATCGCGTCGTCACCCTGCTTGTACAGGTACTGCATTTCCACCTTTTCGATGAAAGCTGGCTCTACTTTTTCTCCGGATCGGAAAGTCTTTTCGATGACCTGTCCGGACTTGATCTTTCGGAGTCGAGTTCGGACGAACGCGCCACCCTTTCCAGGCTTGACGTGCTGGAACTCGATGATCGTCCAAAACTCGTTGTCCATCACGAAGGAAAGACCGTTTCTAAAATCGCTGGTGTCAATTGCCAATGAGTGCCCCTCGATATCGCAGGCCGATGCCAAACGAATCACGCTCATTTTGGCACGGGTTGAACCATAACTCACCAACTGGCGGTCCCATAGGGGGATATGTTCGCGCACTTTGACGTAAAACCTAGTGACATGCGCGCCTTCGCTATTGCCTCAGTCCTGCTGTTTCTCCCCCACGCGCACGCCCAGTTCGTCTATCCAAAGCCGGAATACAACAAGTCGGTAGCCGGCACGTACCAGGAAGATCCGTTCATCGTCACGTACCGCCGAAAGTTCTTCGCCGTCTTCCGAGGTGACTTTAAAACCTTCGAGACTGGGTACGCAGAAATCAACGCGATGCTCGAAAAGAATCCGAAAGATGCCCGCGCCCTAGTCTGGCTTGGGAACGGGCAGACCGTAAAAGCTGGGCTACTGCGTGTTCAAGGAAAGCAGGCGGAGGCTGAGGCGCTTTTGGAAACCTCGCGGAAAACCCTTGATTCGGCCGTGAAGTTGAAGCCAAAGGACCCGAACATTTACATGATGCGAGCTGCGACACTCTACATTCAGGGCCAATACTGGCCAGCAGACAAGCTGCCGCGCCGAGTTTGGGAGACGTTGCGCGATGATTGCAACACGTTCATCAAGTTCATCGGCCCCACTCGTATGCCAAAAGTCTCAACTCACGTGCGCGGAGAAGCGTACGGCGAGCTCGGAATTGCATACAAGAATCTCGGAGACACCAAAAAAGCCGTCGAGACCTTCAAAAAGCTGATACAGTTGAATCCGGACACTGACTACGCGAAAAGGGCGGAGGATGAGTTGCGCAAACTTAAGAAAAGTTGAATTGATCACATTATCCGTTCGTCAAAATAGCTTACAGACAAGATGAGCCTGTCGTTACTAGGATTGCTCCATCTCACGAAGTCGCCAAACATGGCGGCCGATCTTGTCGTGACTCAAGTTAAGGTAACGACCTCCACCGGCGAAGAGAAGAAATTTGGATTCGGAGAGGGACCGTTCTTCCTGCAAACCACAGTTCGGTGCAATGGTGGTTCCGGCGAACCGTTCCAGATCGTCTACCAAGTCGCGGGCGCCACAAAGCTCCAACAAAGCCCATCCTTCGTTGCAACCCCCGGAAAGATCTGGACCGTCATGTGGTCACCCGGCACAAACGTTGACTACGGACTGGAGTATGCCGTCCGCGCCGTACCAGTCGGGGCACCAGTAGAGAGCGGCAAACCAAACACGGGCGTCATCGAGGCGGTGTTGCCAGATAAGTTTGAGCGCGTCGATCCGATTAAATACCGGCTGGAGAACAAATTCAAAGTCACCATCCGGCAGGGCGTGGCCAAGCGACTTGAGATCGCGATGCCGATCCAAGATCGGTTCTCCCACCAAGAACCCGAGACTCCGAGCACGAAAGACTCCGATGGCTTGGTAAAGGATAGTGCCGGACCGGGAGAGTACGACGTCATTCGAAATCAGATTGTTGTCGCGTACAACATTCGGCTAAACCCGAAGAAGCTGGAGGCAGTGGCGTGGACCAACTATGCAGCGTTGCCTCCCGAAGCAAAGCAATACAACGTAATCCCGGGTGAGGCAGCAGACGTTGCCGTCACGAAAGAGTTCGTCGACCGCCACTTGCCGACGAACTTTAAGCAAACGATGGCCCCGATGAAGGCCGCGCAGACGCTCTTCCGCGGGCTGGTGAAGGACTTCTCGTACCAAATCCCAGAACCGCCAACGTTTGTTGAGGTTTGCAAGGCCAAGAAAGCCACCTGCTTCGGCTTCAGCAGCCTATATGCCCGCGCCATCAGCTCGATCGGAATTCCGTCCCGAGTAGTTCTGGGTGTAGACCTTCGAAATAGCCGCCCGCAAAACCACGCCTGGGTCGAAATTTTTGTCCCTGGCACCGGCTGGCTACCGCAAGACCCAACGTTCTCGGATGGCGTCGACAAAGAGGGTTTCCACCCCTACTTCTTCTACATCGTGCCGCGACTCAATGAACGAGTCGCCACGGGATACCTCGCGCCGTGGTCCAAGGACGGCATTTCCGGAATGTACGGCAGCACCGCCTCTTACCGAATGACGTACTCCGACACGCCGCCACAAGCATCGGCCGTGACGAGTTCGAACATTACGAAGCTCTAATCACTGCGCCATGACTTCGGTCAGCAGCAAACGTTCAGGATCAATCTGCCGATCCGTGCTCAACACGTAAGAAAGCGGATGTGACACGAGGTTACGACCGTCCACACCTACCATTTCGCCCCGGAAGCCAGAAAGTAAACGGTTCGTCGCCATCGCGCCCAGGCGAAGTGCCAAAACACGATCAAACGCCGTTGGCGAACCGCCACGCTGCATATGCCCCAGCACAACGTGCCGGGTCTCAAAACCGGTGTTCTTGCCAATGAAGTCGCTAACATCGCTCGCTTTCGCCGCGCCTTCTGCCACCACGAGGATCGAGCTTCGCTTGCCTTTGGAGGCCGCCGAACGCAAGTATCGGCAAATGTCCAACAGCGAGTAAGGCACTTCCGGAATCAGCACGGCCTCTGCGCCGCCACTTAGCCCCGCTTCCAGCGCGATAAAGCCGTTTCGCCTACCCATCACTTCGATGACAAACACGCGCTCGTGGGAATAGGCCGTATCGCGAACGCGGTCGATCGCTTGCACCGCTGTGTTCACCGCCGTATCAAAACCGATCGAGAAGTCCGTTCCCGCGATGTCGTTATCAATCGAACCAGGAACGCCCATCACCGGGAACTGAAACTCTTCGTGAAGTTTGAGCGCGCCGGTAAGCGAACCGTCTCCGCCGATGACCACCAAGCCTTCCGCGCCGTTAGCCGTCAGCATGTCCAGTGCTTTCTGACGACCTTCGATGGTCCTAAATGTTGCGCTTCGCGCGGTTCGGAGAATCGTGCCGCCGCGATCGATGATGCCGCCAACCGCCTGAGAATTCATCTCAACGGCTTCGTTGTTGATGATGCCTTCGTAGCCGTGGCCAAAACCAACGACCTCTGCGCCACGACCAATTGCGGCTCGGACCACTGCCCTAAGGGCGGCGTTCATGCCTGGCGCGTCGCCACCGCTGGTAATCACGGCAATTCGCTTCATCGTCTCTGGGAGAGTATGTCTCCATACGCCGCTGAGCCACCAACGCGACGGCAACCCGCCGCCATGGCGTACCCTTGTAGGTTGTGAGTATCCGCCTTGATGTTCCCGTGAGCCTGTTCGCACGGCCGGTAAGAACCCTGCAACCCGAGGATTCTTGGGAACGCGCGGCAACGCTCATGCGAGACGCCTTGGACGGAGCGGTTCCGGTTACGGACGGCGAAATTCTCATTGGTCTCGTCACCGCAAAAGCCCTTGGCAATGCCCTCGCCGACGGCGTTGACCTCACCGGCCCTACCGTCGCTTCCCCCGCCGTGACAATCCGTGCCTACCAAAGCGCCGCTGACGCGCTCCGGCTCATGGAAACCGAAAGTGTTGACCGGCTGTGGGTTGTTGACGATGCAAATGCGCTCCTAGGCGCCATGTCGTACGCCGACCTCTATCCCCGACCACTCCCGCGCCCGGTTTTGCCGCTAGTTGGTGGAATGGCAACTCCGTTCGGCGTATATCTCACAACCGGAACCGCCAGCGGTGGGCCGAACAAGTGGGCGCTTGTAGCCACTGGATTCTCGATGTTCGCCCTTCTCGCAACTGGCAACTACCTCGGAGCGTGGATCACCGAAGACTGGTTGGTGAAAGTCATCCCAACCTGGATGCAGAATCCGGCGGCAGAGTTTTTGGCGCTTGCGCTGTTTCTAGGCGGCCTCCGCCTTTCGCCGCTCGCGGGCATTCACGGAGCTGAGCACCAAGTCGTCCACACCCTTGAGCGCGGAGAGACGCTTTCCGTGGATGTGGTCAAGCGAATGCCTCGCGTGCATCCACGTTGCGGAACAAACCTGGCTGCCGGCATGATGCTGTTCCTGTCAATCTTTCGCACCCCTTGGGTTCCCAGTTCCGAAGTGCGCTTGCTTGCGGCGGTGTTAGCGACGCTCCTTCTCTGGAAGACAGTCGGAAGCTTCATGCAGAAGTTCATCACGACCCGTCCGCCAAGCGACGCTCAGGTCGCCCGAGCCATCAACAGCGCCAATGACCTGCTGAAAAACTATTCGCTCGTCCGGCGATTGCAGGCTCCGCCGATTGTGCGACTCTGGAATATGGGCATCCTCCAGGTGATTTCTGGCAGCTTGCTAGGGGCCGGAATCCTCACCGGAATCGCCTACATCTTCAAGATCGACGTTCGACTGTAGGTATCCTGTAGACCTCGTGTCGGTTACGTACCAAGTTTTACTCTGGCTGGGCATCCTTGTCGCCCTCGTTTTTAGCGTGCTCGTCATCTTGACCGGCAAAGGTGACGCCATGTCCGGCGGCGGAAGCATCCGCACCAGCTACAAAGGAAAGGCTAGTTTCGACGACCAAGTGTCGAACTGGACGCTCTACCTCGGCGCGACCTTCATGGTCCTTATGCTCGCGATCGACTTCACGAGCCGATTCCTGCCAAAGAAGTAGTTAACAAATAAAAGAGCCCGCCCGAATAATGTTCGGGCGGGCTCTTTCGTGTCTGGATCAGACTTTCTTCTTTGGAGCCTTTGGCGTTGGGATGCTTGGTCCCTTCGCAAACTTCGCTGGATCGGCCTTGAAAGCGCCTGGGCATCCGCCGCAGCAGAAGAAGTATCGGCGTCCCTTGTAGTCCGAGAACATCTTTTCCTTCGTTGCCTTCGCGATGTTAACGGATTCCGACGTCATGACCGCGCACTTGACCGACGTTGGAGCCTTTGGAGCAGGTTTCGCCTGGCCAAACGACACGCTGACCGCAGCCACCGCAAGAACGGATACGAACATAAATTTCTTCATTGATTTCCCTTCGGACCGTCCAAATCGCGTAAAGAATGGATCGGCTACCCTTAACTCTACGCGATTTTGCCATTGAACATACCGGCGCGATAAAAGGAGACCCGAACAAAATGCCTCTGAAAATTTTGCACACGAACGATTTTCATGGTGCCCTCGTCGGTCCTGCGTTAGAAAAGCTGACGGAGTTGCGGCAAGACGCCGACCTGTACTTCGATTCCGGTGACTGCATCAAAGCCGGCAACCTAGCGTTCGTCTTGCGGCCCGAAGCGATCTGGAAACACCTCACGGACCTGAATTGCGATGCCAGCGTGACCGGAAATCGAGAGTGCCACTTGTACGAATTCGCCGTGCGAATGAAGCTATCTGGGGCAACCCATCCCGTACTTTGCGGAAATTTGAAGCGAAAGGGAGGCGACTATCTGCTCCCCCGCTCCCTTGTGATCAATCGCGAAGGCTACCGAATCGGAATCGTCTCTGCGATGATCGCCATGGTTACGCCGAAGATGTCTTCCCAGTCCGCCGTTACCCTCACCTGGGAGCCCGCGAACGACACGATCATTCAACTTGCCGAAGAACTCCGACCACAGGTAGATGTCCTCATCGCGCTGACCCACATCGGCCATCGGCAAGATCTGGACCTCGCGGCGAAGTGCCCGCAACTCGACATCATCCTTGGCGGGCATTCGCATACCGTTGTCCACGAACCCGTACAGGTAGGTTCAACGTTCGTATGCCAAGGCGGTTCGCACGCCAAGTTTGCGGGCGTTTATGATTGGAATAACGGCGTCCTCACCGGCGGGCTAGTTCCGCTTAAGTAGAAGGCGTTGGAGCCGCTGGCTTTCGCGGGAACAGCTTTCGAGTGAGCTCAACTTCGATCCACTTAAACGTCAGTCCCGCAACCCAGATGGACAAACCTAGGCCAAGCACGATGAACGCATACGGCCCGACGGAGCTTGGCAATTTGCCAATCACCATTCGCAGGGGATGTAGAACAAACGGGTGGACCAAGTACAAGCTGTAACTAATCGCGCCAAGGTGCTGCAGCCAACCCTGCTGCAAGAACGATGACAGCCAGCCCTCTTCGTAAACCAAAGTCGCGAAGAAAATGAACGAGAGCGGAAGACAAGCGACCCATAGCGGCGCATCGCTAACCGTGAAGCCCGTTCGCCCGGCGGCGGGGAGAAGGAGATAGGCCGCGATCATTGTCACCAAACCAAGCGGCGCAATCTTCAGCCAGCTCGGCGCGGTCTTCACCAAGCTGAACATCCAGTAAGTAAGCGTGCCGACGGCAAAGAACCAGAAGTACGGACGAAGCACAAGTAGCGCCACTGCCGCCGCGATTCCGACGACCGTTGCCAACACCCGCACGGCTCCATTCTTCGAAAGCCCAAGCCCCAAGAAAATCAGCGCGCTGGTGACATAGAACACCGCCTCATAGCTCAGCGTCCAGGCGTTCTTCTGCGCCAACGGCCCCTCGAAAACGCCCGGAATGAAGAACAGGTTAGAGAAGAAGTGCCCGATCAACGCCGTCGGTTGCTTCCGATACGGCATCAGATCACTTTCTAAAACAAGCGCAATCGGGAACGCGACCAACTGCATCGCGATAAACAGCGGATAGATTCGCTTGACGCGATTGATCGCAAACTCGCCCAGGCTCTTACTCTTCAGCAAGCTCTGCAGAATGAGAAAACCGGAGATGCAGAAGAACGCGCAAACGCCGAAAGTGCCGAGGTGGTTCAGCAGAACCGTGTCCACCCACTTCTGCCAGCCCGGAGCAAAGCCCCGATCGACCGCAATCCCGTTAACGTGCGAAATGACAACCAGCAGCGCTGCGAAGCCGCGCAAGCCCTCTATCGAAGCATTACGGCTCGATTTCTTTGGCGTTTCTGGTTTCACGACGGTTGCTGGTTCTGTCCCCATCGCGCTCATTATGGACGCATCATCGTGCCAATTCCGGAATCGGTAAAGATCTCAATGAGCAATGAATGAGGTGACGATCCATTGATCAGGTGAACCGCATTCACACCGCCGCGCAAAGCGTCGACCGCCGATTCCAGCTTTGGAATCATGCCCCGCGTCGCTTTTCCGTTCGAAATCAGCGTCTCTGCGTCCGCGCAGGAGAGCTCGGAAATCGTCGACTGGCCATCATCCGCGTTCGACAGAACCCCGTTTGTGTCGGTCATCAGAATCAGCTTTCGGGCCGTCATCGCCTTCGCGACCGCGGCTGCCGCCATATCGGCATTGATGTTCAGCGGCTGAAACTCAGCGTCTCCCGCAATCGTGCAAACCACCGGAATCACGCCCGAATCCTGCGCATAAGTGAGCGGCGCCGTATTGATCGAGGTCACGCGACCGGCTCTTCCCAAAGCCTCGCTAATCGGTTCGCCGCGCATCAAGCCGCCGTCGCGCCCAGATAGGCCGACTGCGCTTCCTCCCTGGCGCAGAATTTCCGCCACCAGCCCCTGGTTTGCCCGTAGAAGCGCCATCTCAACCGCCTCCATCGTGGCGTCATCGGTCACGCGCAGACCATCTAAGGTTCGCTTCTCAAGCCCAAGCCGACCGACCAGGGAATCAATCTCTGGCCCACCCCCGTGGACAAGGACGATGCGGATTCCAACCACGTGCAGTAGCAGCACATTGCGCACCACGTTTGCCATCCGCTCTGGCTCACGCATTGCGCTTCCGCCGTACTTAACGACAAACGTTTGCCCGCGAAACTTCTGGATGTACGGCAGAGCCTGGTTAAGCACCTGCGCGACATCGGTCGGCGACATCAACCTTCTTTTTCCTCGTACTGCAGCTTCAAAGTAGCCACAACCGACGGATCAGCCAGCGTCGTCGTATCTCCGAGCGCTCTGCCTTCGGCTATATCTCGCAGCAAGCGACGCATGATCTTTCCGCTCCGGGTCTTCGGCAACTCGCCGCAAAGATACATGTCATCCGGCCGCGCGATCGGGCCGATCTTCTCGGCGACGTGACGTCGAATTTCTTCAACCAACGCTGGCGTTTCCGTGACTTCTGATTTCAGAATGACGAACGCCGCAATCGCCTGCCCCTTCAAATCGTGAGTGCGGCCGATAACGGCGGCTTCTGCAACCGCGTGGTGGTCCACCAGCGCGCTCTCAACCTCCATCGTGCTGATGTTATGGCCGGCGACCAGCATAATGTCGTCCACGCGCCCCAGAAGCCACAGGAAGCCATCGTCGTCGACTGCAACGCCGTCTCCCGCGAAGTACTTGCCCGGGAATTTGCTCCAGTAGGTGGCCTGGAATCGCTCGGGATCTTTGTAGATACCGCGCGTCATGCTCGGCCAAGGTCGATCGATCACCAAGAAGCCTGAGGCCGTGGTTTCGCTTCCTGGTCCGGTGACGACTGGACCTTCCCCTTGCTCGTCCAAAATTGAAATCGCGATTCCGGGGAAAGGATGAGTGGCCGAGCCCGGCTTGTTAGCGGTGATTCCTGGAAGCGGCGTCACCATGTGCGCGCCGGTTTCGGTTTGCCACCAGGTGTCGACAATCGGGCACTTGCCGTGACCGATGTGCTCGTGGTACCAAACCCAAGCCTCCGGATTGATCGGCTCGCCAACGCTTCCCAAGAGTCGAAGCGAACTCAAATCGCAATCCGCCGGGAAATGCTCACCCCACTTCATAAAGGTTCGAATCGCCGTTGGTGCCGTGTAAAGAATCGTTGCCTTATGGCGCTCGATGAGCCGCCAGAATCGGTCCTTGTTCGGCGTATCTGGAGCGCCTTCGTACATCAACACCGTTCCGCCATTCGCGAGCGGTCCGTAGGTGATGTAGCTGTGCCCGGTTACCCAGCCGCAGTCGGCGGTGCAGAAGAAAATGTCGTCCGGCTTCAGGTCAAACGTGAGTTTGGTGGTCGCGTAAGTCTGCGTCAAGTACCCGCCGGTGGTGTGAACAATCCCTTTTGGCTTGCCCGTTGAGCCGCTCGTATAGAGGATGAACAGCATGTCTTCGCTGTCCATCGGTTCGCATGGGCAATCCGTGGACTGCGACGCGACGAGTTCGCTCCAGGCGTGATAGAACGAACCGTTCGGGATCGGGTGATCACCGGCTCGATTCAGAACCACAACGCTCTGGACCGTTGGGCAGCCCTTCGAAACTGCCTCTTCCGTAATTTGCAGCAACGGGACGACCTTTCCGCGACGCCAGCCGCCGTTGGCCGAGATGATCACTTTAGCTTCGGCGTCGTTCGTTCGCTCTTGCAAAGACTCCGCGCTAAATCCGCCAAAGACAACCGTATGCGCCGCGCCGATTCGAGCGCAGGCCAGCATGGCCATAGGCAGTTCTGGAACCATCGGAAGATAGATGCAGACGCGATCTCCCTTTTGAACCCCAAGCTGCTTCAGCGCGTTGCCCAACCGGCTGACTTCATCCTTCAGTTCGCCGTAGGTGACATGCCGGACGTCGCCTGGCTCGCCTTCCCAAATGATTGCGACCTTGTCGGGATTCGCTTCAGCGTGGCGATCGATGCAGTTATACGCAGCGTTTAGCTTCCCGCCCAAGAACCACTTGGCGTTCGGGGCTTCGAATTCGCAAACCGTTCCAAATGGCTCAAACCAGTGCAGTTCCCTCGCCCACTTGGCCCACCACGCTTCATAGTCAGCGTCTGCCTCTGCATAAATGGCCGGATCAGAAGCGTTTGCTTGCGCGACAAAGTCGGCCGCGGGCGGAAAATTCCGGTTTTCGTGAAGGAGGTTTTCGATCGGTTGCGACATCCTAGTCTTTCCTAGCCGAACTCAGAACAATCATGAGGGCCAACGGATTTTAGCGCGATAGAATAGGCACGTGACGCTTCAGGTTCCATTTATCGAATTTGCGCCGACCGTGAAACGCGTTCTGGGCATCGGCGACGCCTACATTTCGGCTCATCCTGGAGGCAGCTTGGTCACCGCCGCTTCGGCAGATAGCGCTACCGTGGTGGTCTCCGTGACCCGAGAATCGGTCGAGCAAGCAAGAACGCAACTGGAACGGCAGGGCCTCGCCATGTGGAACGGAGCTTGGGCTGTGGATGGCAGCATAGAAGACGAACTTGCACCGCCATTCCCCGCGCATGTAGCTGCGGTTGCCTATCGAACCTCGGAAGATCGACCCGGCCTATGGGTCGATGCGTTCGAGGGTGCCCCGAGCGAAGTCGCCGTTCTCGAAGCGATGTACGACGAGTTCGTGAAGTCCGGCCAAGTAGACCCACTCCCGTTCGAAGCCTTCATCGAAAAGGCGAAGGTCAATGTGGTGATCCTCTCGCCAGACGAGCAAGCGGCCTTCGTGACCCAAAAGAAGTCTGAACCTTGCTGAATTAGGCGGTGTCTTTTGGCCCGCCTAAAGCGCGCTCAACCGACTTGACCCAACACAAGGCGGCAAAGCCAACGAACAGCGTCCCAAGCACGAACCAGGCGTAAGACGGAAGGCCAGGGGCACGAGGATTTTTGAACGCCTGCACTCCGAGATAGCAAAGGAAAATGCCGATGCCGACGTTTGCGATCGCTACGACCTTTAGGTAATAGATGCCGAACTCCGATGAGATGTAGCCCGGGATGGCTGGCTCGTGCTCGTCGCAATACTCGTCCACCAAATCCATCGCTTCCTTCATCTGGATTCGCCGCTTTTCGGCCAAAGCGAGCGCGATCATGCGCCGCGAGATCGGCTTGTAAGCTTCTCTTGCTTTGGTCACTTCCCCCTGAATAATTTCTTCTATGGGCTGCAGTGAAGTTGAATCCTGAACGACAATCGACATGGTTCTTGTGATGAAAGTATAGTGAAACCCAGACTAACGTAAGGTTAAGCGCGCCGATCTAAACGTTTTATGCGAAAAACTCCGCAGTTTTGCTAGGGCAGTTACCCTTAGTTTTGGCAACCGGTTTGGGTAGCTTGGTCTTCCGCTCTCGACCGCTCCGCTCGCGGTCCTGCCAGAGTGCAAGCCAATGATGGTTAACGAAATCGCCGCTCAGTTTGATCTTGGAGAAATCGTCCGCGTTGAGCCCTTCGAGGAAAAGGGAAATATCAACTCCGACGCCTTTCGGGTGGTGGCAGATGGCGATTGGCTGCTCCAACGAATCAACTCCGAAGTCTTCCGTTTTCCCGACCGGGTGATGACCGGCTACGTTCAATGGCTGGATGCCTCCAACGCGTTTGCTCTCGTTAACCCCGATCTCGGTTGGCGCGAGCTTGAGCTTGCCGAAACCGCCGACGAAACGCCGTGGCTCGAGTCGGAGCACGGCTGGTGGCGGGCTTGCCGGCTCCTGCCAAACGTACGTGGCTACCGAAAACTCGATGGTGCTCCAACAAATGCCAGCTTCGAACTCGGCCGCGGCCTTGCCATTTCCCGCGCCATTGGCTCAATGCTCGTTGCCGAAGAAATCGAACCAAGCCTGCCTGGCTATCGAGATGCCGAACAGTACTGGCGACAGCACCAAGCGATTTGGTCCGGCGAGCCAACGGCTTACCTTCCCGAAAGCCCGGAGCTTTTGCAATCCACGGGACGTCATTTCGAGCGCCGCCTCAGCGAGCCTGAATTCGGAGCGCGCCGAGACAACCCCGTAGCACAGCAGATCGCTCGCGTTCTTCAGGCGCACCTAACCGAAGGTCGCTACCTCAGCGCTGGACTGGCTTCCGGCGAGCTCGAAAAAACGGTCATCCACGGTGACACCAAGCTGGACAACTTCCTGTTCGATGCTTCTTCCGCCGAAATCTGCGCCCTCATCGATCTCGATACGGTGATGCCGCACACCTGGCTCGTGGACTTTGGCGACAGCATGCGATCCGTTGCAAATCTCGCGGGCGAACACGCCGAGAACCCGGAGAACGTCGCGTTTCATCTGCCGACATTTGAATCTGCCGTCCAAGGTTTCCTGTCCCTAGCCGACGAACTCTCCGACGCGGAGATCCAAGCGCTCAGCCTCGCGCCGCTCAGCCTTGCATGGGAGCAGTGCCTCCGGTTTTTCACCGATTACCTGCGCGGGGACACCTATTACGTTCTCCAAGACCAGCGCGCAGATTTCAACCTACACCGCGCGGCTGTGCAGGCCACCTTGCTTAAGTCGATGCTCGCTCAGCAGGAAGAAATGAATGCGATTGTCTTGAGATCGGTCGAAAGCACCGCGGACTAGAAGATCGCGGTGCTTTCAGCTACCTAAACGGGTTATTCCGGTTTCGGCTCCTCGGAGTACTCGCATTCCGGCGTTGGCACACCTTTGTCGTAACCTTTCGAGTTCGGATAGAGAACGTGATAGACCCCGTCTTTATCGGGTTCCGCAGGGAATCGCAACTCGCACTCGGTGAACTTTCCGATTTCTCCGTCGCGGAAGAGGACGAGATGGTAGCCACGAGGCTGAAACCGATTCATTCCTGGAGCCTTCGGCGTGCGATTGTAGTAGTGATACACCTCCGTCACCGCAAGCACCTCCGGCGTCTCCGCATACTTCGGGAACCCGAGGTTCGTTGACTTGTGGAACGTGACATTCTCCGCGAGATCGGAAAACGGCATTCGCCGGTCACTCTTGGACAGAGCACGGATCGCTGCTTCAGAAAAATCCTCTGCCTCTAACCGCGCGTAGATTGAGCGAAGGTGAGTCACTCCAGCTTCGACATGCTCGGGTCGAGGTTCCCGAACCTCGCCTAGCGCTTTTGATTTGACTGCTGCAGCTGATCCGGTAGGGCCGGCCATCGCCCGGCCGACCCCGAAACCAGCAATCAAAACGGCGATTCCACACGCAACTTTAAGGAATTTACTGAACGCTACCATCTGACCTCGGCTCGGGGTGGTTCTGATCCAAGCCAATCGTAAGGTTTCCCTAAAGCAATCGCATTAATATGACCCGTTGCCGTAATAGTACAAGAAAATTCCCGTGATCGGACAGAAATTTTCAACCTCTCAAACAGCTACCAGAGATGTGGCTCGCTCAGCGAGAGCCGGTCTCGACCGTGATCACGCTGCTGATGCCACCACGAACGTTGAAGTGCCCGGTGATGCGCATCCAGCGTGGGGAACAAGCCTCGGAAATCTCGTTCAGCAACCGGTTAGTCACCGCTTCGTAATAGATCCCCTCGTTTCGGAAAGAGTAGTAGTACAGCTTCAGTGACTTCAACTCAACGCAGAGCTCGTTCGGGATGTATTCCAGCTCAATCGTCGCAAAATCGGGCTGCCCGGTCTTCGGGCAAACGCTCGTGAACTCGGGGCAGACGTGCTTGATCGTGTAATCGCGGCCAACCGCCGGGTTCGGAAAAGTCTCTAAAATGCTCATGCTTTGGGTTCCAGTTTACTTTCCGGCACCGATGGCAGTTCCTGCTGAGGCAACGTAAAGATCATCGTGGTGCCTTTGCCTACGGTGCTTTCCAGCCAAATGTGTCCACCGTGAGAATTCACGGCGAGTCGGCAGAACGTTAGGCCAAGTCCGGTGCCGCCCTTCGTCCCCTTCACCTGACTGAACGGCTCGAAGATGGACTGCCGAAACTCCGGTGGAATACCGGGTCCCTGGTCCGCAATGCTGATGCGAAGCACGTTGTTTTGGCTCTCAGCTGCTACCGTAATCTGCGATTGCGGCGGAGAAAACTTCAGCGCGTTGCTCAGCAAGTTGACCATGACGCGGCGAATGAGGGTCGGGTCTAGCACCCACTCCGCGGACCTGACGTCAACTTGGATGGCCACGTCGTTCGTTTGTGCCCAAAGGGCAACGTCGTCTACCGCCCCGGCTACCACATCTTCCACCTGCACGCGCTGCCAGTCGGGTTCCATCTTGCCGTTCTGAAGCTTGGAAACATCAAGAATTCCGTTCACCAGGCCTAGCGTCCGTTGGCTTCCCACGAGCGCCAGCTCGACCATCTCTTTCTGAATGTCGTCCATCCCGTCCGAGATCTGTTGCAAGGTCTCCAATCCAGAAATGGAAGATGTGAGCGGGGACCGGATATCGTGAACGATGAACTCGGTGAGCTGTTGCTGTAGCCGTTGAGCTTCCTTCAACTGCCCAACCAGTAGTGCCATCAACGCATACGATACGAGCCGGACAACAAATGTGATAACCGGCGGGAGCGGGTCTACAAAGCGACGTTCCAGGAACGAATCGGAAACGAGGATCGCGGTTGCGGCATAGATCGCGACGACGAACCCATAACTCGCCCCCCCATACCAGCTCGCGAATGCGACCGGGAACAGATACAGAACGTACAGCTCTCCCGGAAGGAAATAGTCCACCCCACCGATCAAAAGGGCAAACAGAAACGCCCAGCCTAAATTGACATTGGCGCTTTTTGGACGGAAAAAGGCATCGAGATGCTCAACCCACTTGCGAATCATCTCGATGCCGTAGAAATTACCAGGTTTCGTAACCGTTTTGGTTACATTTTGTGAATAGCGTGACCTTGGGCGTCTTCGATGGCCTCGAAGATCGCTTCGCTCATCGTCGGGTGAGCGTGAATGCACTCGGCCATCGACTCAAGCGTCGCTTCGTGATTGAGCGCAACCACCAGCTCTTGAATCATGTCCGTAGTGTGCGCGCCAATCATGTGAACGCCAAGGATTTCGCCGTACTTCTTCTCGGCAACTACCTTTACAAAGCCGTCGGTTTCCTTGATTGCCATCGCCTTTCCGAAGATCATGAACTTGCTTCGACCAACAACGACGTCGTATCCCTTTTCCTTTGCTTCGCCTTCGGTAAGTCCAACGCTGGCAACCTCAGGATTTGTGTAAACCGCGTTTGGAACGGCCTTGTACTTGGCCTTCTTGCTCTCGCCTCGAACGATGTTCTGGGCGGCAATCGTGCCTTCGTGCATTGCGGTGTGAGCCAGCTGAATTCGGCCCGTCACGTCGCCAATGGCGTAGATGTGAGAAACGCTTGTGACCATCGAGTCATCCGCAACTTCAATTCCCTTTCGGTGAAGCTTGACGCCGATGCTTTCCAAGTTAAGACCGTCGATCGCGGCTTTTCGGCCAACGCCCAGGAGGACGACATCGACTTCGATCTCTTCGACGTCAGCACCCTTCTTGACCGTGCACTTCCAAGCATCGCCAACGCGCTCGACCTTCTCAAGCGCTGAGCCGACCTTCATCTTTACGCCCTGTCGGCCCAACAACTTGCCGAGCTCCACGCCAAGGTCCGTATCCATCAGCGGGATTAGGTTTGGCATCATTTCGACGACCGTCACCTGGGTTCCGAGGGTGTTGAAAACGTACGAGAACTCGCAGCCGATTGCGCCTCCGCCAAGGATCAAGAGTCGCTTTGGAATGAAAGGTGCCGTAACGGCATCGTCCGAGAACCAGATTCCCTGATCTCGGCCTGCATCGCCAAGGCCCGGAATGTTTGGCCGAATCGCGGTCGCGCCGGTAGCGATGATGAAGTTCTTGGCTCGAAGGGAGGTTTTGACCCCGTCCTTGTCAACCGAAATCGTGTGGGCGTCGGTGAAGCTGGCAAACCCTTCAACGTGGCGAATCTTGTTCTTCTTGAACAACATCCCGATACCGCCGCGCTCGGTGAGAACTACCTTCTCCTTGTGCGCCATCAACTTTTCAAAGTTGACCGTGACATCGCCGTTGACCAAAACGCCGAAGTCCGATGCGTGCTTGACGTGGTGGAGTCGCTCCGCCGCCGCGATCATCGCCTTACTCGGGATGCATCCCCAGTTCAGACAGGTTCCGCCGAGGTACTCGCGCTCAACGCAAATCACGCTCGCGCCAAGTTGCGCGGCCCGAATTGCGGCGTGGTATCCACCGGGTCCGGAACCAATAACGATTAGATCAGCATCAAATTGTTCGTTTGCCATGGGTTGGGTCGACTCTTCCGGAGTGGGAATCTTAGAGATTTCTTGGATAATCGAAGCCGCTGGCTCCGCTGCTAACGCTGCCGGACCGTTAGTTGGTTCATCGGGACGAGCCTGATTGTTCGCCATCTTTTCACGCAGCAAAACCGCGCATCTCCG
>CAMAPH010000046.1:0-20342 GCA_945859975.1 Chthonomonas calidirosea | reverse complement strand
GTCTCGGCGGTCGGCGGTTTGGAGACGCCAGCGACTTCGATGTACTGGAATCCGTGGAAAGTGAATCGCGGGTTCCAGGTCTCGACGGCATTGCTACGGAACGTGTAGGTGTCGATGGCCTGCGCCGCGCGGAGGTTGGTGGTGTAAACCCGGCCGTCCTTGTCTAGCCGTTCTGCATGGCGAATCGTGATCGTCTTACCGGCGGATTCTTTCGACTTCAGCCTGACGAACCCGCTGAGGTTTTGGCCAAAGTTGATGAGATAGGTGCCGTCGGCTTGGCGCTTAATGGATTTGGCCTTGACGGTGGTGTAGGCGCGAACCGGGTTACCAGGGAAGGCTTCCAGCTTAGTGGCGTACTTGCCGATCTTTGCCGGTTTCCAGTTGGATGGCGCCTTTCGCGCATCGTACTTTTCGCCGTGGAGGAAGTGTTCGTCAAGAATTTGGCCCTCGGCAACCTGCCAGGTGCCGTCGGTCTTGATCGTCTGCTTGCTGCCGTTGGCGTATTCGAGGACGACCTGCGCCTTCAGCATGGGTGTCGAGCCGTAGTGCTCGCGCTGAAGGCCCCAAGCGATGTAGCCGGCATACCAACCTTGGCCAAGAATCGCGTCGAGCTGGTTCTGCCCGGGCTTTAAGCTTTTGGTGATATCAAAGGCTCGGTAGTGGGTGCGCTTGGCGTAGTTGGTCCAGCCGGGAGTGAACAGGTCTTCCGAGACGCGCTTTCCGTTAACCGAGAAATCGACAATCCCAAGGGCAGTGACGTACGCGGTAGCGCGGGTGATTTTGCCTGCAGACCGGAACGATTTGCGGAAGTATTGGGCCGGAGCTTTAACTAATTGACCGTCTCGAACCGCATTCCATGGGCCGACGCCGTTCTTACCAATCTCTCTCGCCGGTGCCATTTCTGACTGCCACTGCTTGTTCGAGTAGATCGTTTTTGTTGCACTGCCGTCCTTGATCGTAATTGCGGCGAGGAGTCCTATTGGCCCCTGGGTCGCGTTGTTGACGGAGACTTCGAGCACGTTCTCTCCGGCCTTGAGGTGCTTGGTGAGGTCGACGGATTCTGGTTTCCGCCACCCTTCGACCTCGGTCGTGGCCTTAAGTCGAACGCCGTTTAGGCTCAAGACGAAGGTGTTGTCGGCGGTCAGCTGAATCTTGCCGGACGTTGGTTTGGCGAGATTAAATCGTCGCGTGAAGACATAAGTTCCGGCAGGAGCGTCGGTCTTGGTGGAGCTTGAAGGTCCGATCCAGATCGCATCTTTGAGGGCTTCTTGGGTAGCACCCGGTTTGGCACCATGAATCCAACTTGCGCTCCATGCTTTCAGTCCGGCAGAGAACGTTGCGGCGTTTGCGAACCGACTGGGCATCGAGTTTTGGTCCCAAACTCGGACCGTCCAGAACGCCTTTTCGCCTGGGCGTAATGCTCGACCCCGGTACGGAATGTTAAAGGAGTCGTTCGACAGGATCTTGCCAGATCGCCAGAGATCGGCCCGAGTGCCCTGAAGCTTCGCTGGACTCGTTGCGACAAGAATCTCGTACGAAGTTTGCTGGAGGTTCTTGGCCCCTTTGCTCACCTCTTTCAGTTTCCAACTGAGCACTGGCTTGGCCGACTCGATGGCGAGCGGATTTTCTAGCGCTTCGCACCTTAAATCGTAGGCAAAAACGGAACTTGAAGCGACGAACGGCAGGAGCGTTACCATGTGCGTGACGCGATTGTACTAGCGCACCTCAGATAAGGGAAGCGGTAGTTGGGTAAGAACGTGTGATGAATACGCGACGGTGCGTGAGTTGGGTGTTGGCCTGCGGCCTTGGGCTTGGTAGCCTTTCGATCGCCGGTGGGCCGCAGGAGTCTCCTTTCGAACCTGAAATCGTCGCCTACGAAGCGGCAGACAAGGTGAATCCGCCTCAGAAAGACGGCATCGTGTTCGTCGGCAGTTCCAGCATCAAGCTTTGGAAGACCCTCAAGCAGGACTTTCCCGGAAAGAATGTCATCGGACGCGGGTTTGGCGGTTCACAGCTCAGCGACTCGATCAAGTTCGCTAAGCGGATCATCACGCCATATAAGCCGAAAATGATTGTGCTGTTTGCCGGCACGAACGACATCGCGAGCGGCAAGACCGCGGAGACGGTCGCCGCAGATTTTGGCAAGTTCGTTTCCACGGTTCGGGCAGAACTTCCGAACGTGCGTATCGCTTTCATTTCGTTGTCCCCTTCCCCTGTGCGCGAGGCAAGGTGGCCGGAGTTCCGAAAGGCAAATGACCTCATTCGGAAGCAAACCATCGATGGCGAGAACTTAGTATTTATAGATGTTTTCCCCGCAATGCTAAACGAAACGGGCGGACCTCGGCCGGAGATCTTCGTTTCCGACCGACTGCATATGAATGCTGATGGCTATAAGATTTGGAAGAAGGTCGTTGGGCCGTTTCTCCCTTGGTGATCGTCCGGGCTCACACGCATGGCAACGATTGAAATCCGCGGCCTGACCAAACGGTACGGCGGCGTGCTAGCTCTGGATGGTTTCGATCTTGATATCGCCGCCGGGGAGGTCCATGCCATTTGCGGTGAGAACGGGGCGGGTAAATCGACCCTCAACAGAATCCTTGCCGGCATGGTCGAGCCAACCTCGGGCACGGTGAAGCTCGATGGCAGGGCCGTTTCTTTCGGCTCCGTCACGAGTGCCGAAGCGGCGGGAATCTCGATGGTCCATCAGGAGTCGGCGGTCTTCCTGTCGATGTCAGCGGTGGAGAACCACCAACTGATGCGAGAGCCGACAAAATTCGGCGGTCTTCTCATCGACCGTGCCGAGATGAAGGCGCGAACTCAAGCCGCCCTTCAGGAACTCGGCGAAACGTTTGACCTAGACTTGCCTTTGGAGCAAAGGAGTCTGGCCCAACGACAAATGGTGATGGTCGCCCGTGCGCTGGCTACGGATTGCCGACTTCTGATTCTTGACGAGCCAACCGCGTCGCTTTCCAGCCGCGAGACCGATGCCTTGTTCCGAAGCGTCCGGGCGATTCGAGAGAAGGGAGTCGCGGTGATGTACGTGAGCCACCGCATGGACGAGATTTTCGCGCTCGCCGATCGCGTGACCGTGCTCCGAGATGGCCGCCATGTTGTGACGCGCCCGATCGCTGAAGTCATACCCGCAGATTTGGTGCAGGCAATGGTGGGCAGAGAAGTTGCATCGCCCGAGATTCGCGCCACGGAACCGGGGCCAGTTCGGCTGCGTGTTACCGGACTTTCCTCGCCGGGCAAGTTTTCGAACATTAATTTCGAAGTTCGGGGAGGGGAAGTCGTGGCTTTGGCCGGACTTGTCGGCGCGGGCCGATCCGAGGTAGCCCGCGCTATATTTGGCATCGATTCGTTCGAGTATGGGCAGGTCTGGATCGGCGGCGACAAAATCGCGCTCGTGCCCGAGGACCGGCAGCACGAGGGGCTTCATCTGCCGTTCTCACTTCGGGACAACATGGCCATGGCTCCGGCGGGAACGGGCCTGATTCCCCGCGCTAAAGAAGCTGAAACATCGCGCGGCTTCATGGAGCGGTTGGCGATCAAAGCACCGTCCGACGAAGTCCCGGCGCAATCGCTGTCTGGAGGCAACCAGCAGAAGGTCCTACTCGGCAAATGGCTGGCCACAAAGCCCAACGTGCTGATTCTAGATGAGCCCACGCGAGGGGTCGACGTCGGGGCAAAGGCGCAGATTCACGAGTTGGTCGCCGAGATCGCGGCTTCTGGCGTAGCGGTGCTCGTGATCTCGAGCGAACTCAAGGAAGTACTTGGCCTCGGGGACCGAATCTTGGTGATGCGGGAGGGCCAAATCTCCGGCGAGCTCAGCCGCCAGGAGGCGACTCAGGAAAAGGTGCTCGCGTTGGCTCTGCCATCGGAGACACTTTCAGAACTTGCGCCACCCACAACCGTGCCAAAGAAGAGTCTAAGGCCGGAAGTTGGAGTGGGCGGATTGCTGATCGCCACGCTCGCGCTCGCTGCCGGGCTGAATCCGCAGTTCCTTGCGGTGGGCAACATTCTCGACATGCTCGTAAAGGTCGCGCCCGCCCTCATTGTCGGCTGCGCGATGACGCTGGTGATCCTGGCTCGGGAAATTGACATCTCCGTCGGCTCGCTGATGGGGCTCTGCGCCGCATGTCTCGGCGTTGCTTGCTCAACCGATCGAATGGGTCTGCCGGTACCAGTTGGGGTGAGCATTTGCCTCGGCGTAGGGGTCCTTGGCGGACTCATCAACGGGCTCCTCGTCACCTTCGGCCGCGTGCCGTCGATCATCGTCACCCTCGGGATGCTCACCATTCTGCGCGGCGTCACCGAACGCACGATGGGTGGAAAGTGGATCGAAAAACTGCCAGATGGACTGCGCTCCTTTGGAACCGGCAACTGGCTCGGGCTGCCCTTGAGCGTGCTAATGGCGATAGCGTTCGCCTTGTTCACTTGGTGGCTCGCGAAAGGAACGCGGTTCGGCGTTCAGGTCTTCGCGCTCGGCAGCAACCCGAGCGCGGCCAGGCTGCGTGGCGTCCCGGAACATCGGATCAAGCTGTGCGTGTTCATGCTGACCGGGCTCGCGGCAGGAATTGCTGCGCTTTTCAGCGCGACCCAGCTCCAGGTCATTGAGTCGGGCTTCGGCTCTGGTTTTGAGCTGGTCGCGATCGCCTCGGTGATTGTCGGCGGAACCTCGATTCAGGGCGGACGCGGGACGGTGCTCGGAACGATCCTTGGTGCGATCACCCTTGGCATCGTCTCCACGGTGCTGATCTTCCTGAAGCTCGGCGATTCTGCAACTTACTGGGAGCGAGCGATTCAGGGTGGATTTATCCTCGTCGCGATTCTCGGTGATCAGATTTGGCGAAGGAGGGCGGCACGATGAGAACGCTTCGCTGGTCAAGAGAACTGACTTTGATCGTCCTGCTGGCGTGCCTAATGGCAGCGGCCAGTGTTCTGGAGCCTAAGTTTGTGACCGTACGAGCGCAGACCCTGTTGGCGACGCACCTTTGGGAGCTTGCGCTGGTCGCGATCCCGATGCTGTTGATCGTGATCACGGCCGGGATCGACCTTTCGGTCGGCTCGATGGTTGCGCTCTCCGCGGTGAGCTTCGGTTTGATGTTCGAGCGAAACGTGCCGCCAGTGGTGGCGGTTGCCCTGACCGTGGTGATAGGAACGCTACTAGGCGGCCTGAATGCCTGGTTCGTCACCAAGATGAAAGTTCACCCGTTGCTGGTCACCCTCGCAACGTTGGCGGCATATCGCGGGATGGCGGAAGGAATAAGCACGGCCCGCGCGATCTCCGGCTACCCAGACTGGTTACTGAGTGCCTTGCAGGGACCGACGCCCGTCGTCATCTTTGTCCTCGCAGCCCTCGGCACGCACTTAGTGATGACCCGAACCTACTTCGGGCGCTGGGTGCTGGCCATCGGCACCGAAGAGAACGTTTCCCGGTTCTCCCGGATTCCGGTCGATCGTGTGAAACTTTGGCTTTACGGATTCTCCGGGCTCATTTGCGGAATCGCGGCCATCTTGCTGGTGGCGAGAAACAACACCGCGAAGGCCGACCTGGCGTCCGGATTAGAGCTCGATGCGATCACGGCGGTCGTCCTTGGCGGAGCCAGCATTCACGGCGGAAAGGGCCGGGTGACCGGTTTGGTCCTTGGCCTGATACTGATTCATGAAACGCGCGAGTTTGTCAGTTGGCATTGGAAGCAAAATGAGCTTAATCTAGTCGTTATCGGCAGCTTGCTGATTCTCACCGTCCTCCTCGAAAACATCGCGGAGCTTCGAAAGAACCGCAAGCCGCAACCCGTCAACCCCGCATCTGCAAAACCATGAAAAACCTTTTCGCCCTCTGTGCCCTCGCTATTGTCCTTGTTGGCTGTTCTGGCGGAGATGCCGCCAAGTCGGAATCGCCGACTGATAAGCCGGGCAGCACTGCGGCGTCCGAAGGCAAGCAAATCACGGTTGCGATGCTGCCGAAGAAAAAGGGCGTGCCGTACTTCACGAGCTGCTCCGAAGGTGCGATGGAAGCGGCCAAGGAACTCGGAAACGTTGAGCTGATTTACGATGGCCCAACCAGCGGGGATGCGGCCGACGCGGTCAAGCTGATTGACCAGTGGACGGCGCAAGGGGTGGACGTTATTGCGGTTTCTCCAAACGACCCAGCCGTTCTCGGCCCCGCGATGAAGCGCGCTCGCGATGCCGGAATTAAGGTTCTGACCTGGGACGCCGACGCGGATGCGGCGAACCGAGAGTTTCTTGTGAACCAAGCGACTCCAGAGGAGATCGGAAACTCCTTGGTTGATGCGATGGCGAAGGACCTTGGCGGAGACTCGGCGACGGGAGAAGTCGCCATTGTTACCGCTTCGCTTACGGCGGCAAATCAGAACGAGTGGATCAAGTTTATGAAGGTCCGACTTGAGAAGTATCCGGGCCTGAAGCTCATCGCGACGAAGCCGTCTAACGAAGACCAGAAGCTCGCGTTCTCGGTGACCCAAGACCTCATGAAGGTCTATCCAAACCTGAAGGGTGTTTTTGCGATCAGCTCGGTCGCCTTCCCCGGAGCGGCAGAGGCAGTGAAGCAGGCAGGCAAAGCGGGCAAGGTGCTCGTCACCGGGCTCTCAACGCCAAACGATATGAAGACCTACGTCAAGGAAGACGTGGTCAAATCGGTGATTCTTTGGAACACGAAGGACCTCGGCTACCTGACTGTCTTTGCCGCGCGCGAACTAGTGGACGGAAAGCTCAAAGCGGGTTCCACCACGCTGGCCGCAGGACGTTTGGGTGAGAAGAAAGTCGTCGGTGACAACGTCATGCTCGGCGGCACGATCACCTTCAACAAAGAGAACATCGACCAGTTCGACTTCTGATGTTTCGGTCCTAAGCCTAGCGGCGAACGAATATGAGTTCTTGGGTAAAAAGCGGCTTATGAACGTGCCTCCTCCACCACCCGTCAATGGGCCTTCGAATTCGAATCAAGTTGCGACGCACAGCATTGCCGAGTTCTTAGCGGCGACCGCAGAGCGGGACAACCCGGGCGATGTTTTCGAACTCGAAAGTTCGAAGATGCTTGAAGCCCGAGTTCGCGGCCGAATTTGGAGCAAGCTGGGCGCGATGGTTGCCTATCGCGGAAACGTCAAGTTTGTGCGCGAAGGCATGATGGAAGGCGGCCTTGGCAAAGCGTTCATGCGAATGGTCAGCGGTGAAATGTCCCCGCTCGCCAAGATCGAAGGAGACGGCTTGGTTTATCTGGCAGACGCCGGAAAGGAAATCACCATTCTTCGGTTGAGCGGAGACACGATCAACGTCAGCGGAAACGACCTGCTCGCGTTCGAAGACACCGTGACTTACAACATCACGATGCACAAGCGAGTTGCAGGAATGATGGCAGGCGGATTGTTCTCGGCCGCCCTCAGCGGCAGCGGAATGGTTGCCATCGTTACCCATGGCAAGCCACTAACCCTTCGAGTACGACCAGGCGATCCTGTCTTCACCGACCCGAACGCAACGGTTGCTTGGAGCGGGAATCTGACGCCCGAGATGCACTCCGATGTCAACATGAAGGCGATCTTCGGACGGGGCGGCGGCGAAACCTTCCAGATGAAGTTCCAGGGCGAAGGCTTCGTGGTTATTCAACCGTTCGAAGAACTCGCACCGGCTCCTCCTTCGGCTTAAGAACCGACACAACCATCAAAAAGCGTCCAGCCTGAGCTTCAGGCTGGACGCTTTTTGTTATCCAAGAATGTTCTCTAGGAAGTCGTTGCGGAACTTGCCGTGTGGATCGTGCTCGTCAGCGATATCTGCAAATTCGGGGAGTCGAGGATAGACCTCCTTCAGCCGCTCCGTTGGCAAGGTGAACAGCTTTCCGAAGTGCGGGCACGGATTGAACGGGTCAAGCAGTGTCTCGATGAGAGATAACATCGGCTCGACTTCGGCCCAGAGTGGCTTCCAAGTGAAGTGAATTCCGACGACGTCGCGTTCGTACGCCGGACTCATGGGCAGGCTATCGGCAGCGATGAACCGGACCTCGGTGACAAACACCAACCGAGCCAGTTCTGGCGCGAGAACGGAGAGCGTTGCAAGTGCTGAAGGAGCGTCCTCCAGCGAAACGAAGTACTCGGACTGAAGTTCCTCACCCGCGCTTGGGGTGAACTCCATCTTGAAATGCGCCAATCGCTGGTGCCAGGGGCCGGGAACGCCGAGCTGATCGGTGCAGTTTTCGGACGGTAGCTCGGCAAGTGGGTGTAGCTTTCTCGTCGCAGGAAGAGTTCCGAGAATCTCCGTTGGGACGGGTAGCTCGCTTTCGCTTTTTAGCCAAATCTGCTCGAAAACGGGCTCCGACCAACGCGTGAACAGGCTCACGGAGTAGCCGAGTTGTGCGATGAAGGCTAGGTGTTCGAGGCCAGTTTGGAACGGCAGATTTTCGAAAACGGTTTGCCGAATCTCAAAGGTTGGCTGGATTCGCAGCGTGAGCTCGTAAATAATGCCGAGCGCGCCTAAGTGAACGATTCGGGAGTCGAGCGCCTTGGGATCGCTTTCATCCAACGCGTGCACCTCGCCTCGACCGTCGACGAACTTGAGCCCGACCACGGCGGTGCTGAGGTTGCCGTTTCGATATCCGGAACCATGCGTCGCGGTACCGATCGCCCCAGCAACCGAAATGTGCGGGAGAGATGCCAAGTTGTGCAAGGCCCAGCCTGCTTCTTGGAGACGGACAGCCAACTCGCCATAGCGAACCCCGCCTCCGATCGTGACGGTTCGCGTTTCGGGATTCGGTTCAGAAATCTCCTGAAAGTTCTCCAGCGAGATAATCGTTCCGTTGGTATCCGCGATGGTGTTGAACGAGTGTCGGCTGCCGTGTGCCTTCACTTTGCTCGCGTTTCGGATCACCTGCTGCAGTGCCTCGACCGAATTGGGAGCAGCGACCACATCGGTGCTGTAGGTTTGATTTCCCGCCCAGTTCTTCATGGCTCATTTTAGTCGCACATTGGCCCGTTCGGATTTCGCGGGTTTAATTCGGGAATGCCCGTGACCGCTGTGTTAGCGCTTGCCCTTTTTCCGTTCGCCCAGACGCCGATTGAGCCGGTTCGCACGGAAGTCGTCGTTCCGATTCGAAATGCCAGCTTCAACAAGGGCGGAAAGGCGAAGAAGCGCGTGCAGGGCGGAAATCCGCGCACGGTTGGCGGTCACCTCGTATTCGATGGTTCGACGGATGGCAACCGCCAAGTCGACCCGCAGATCGCGGTCGGCGGAGGGTTCGTTTTTCATGGCACGAACAGCGGCTTGGTGATTTACGACAAGAAGGGCAACTACGTCGATGGCGTGCCGCAGTCGGAATTCAACAACGGCATCGACCCGAAGCTCTTCTTCGATCCGCACAACAAAGTGTTCGGCTTTGATCTTTGGAATCCGTGGGATGAGGCTAAGTTGAAGCCGGTAAACATTTCGATTTCGGAGTCATCTGACCCGACGAAGGCTTGGAACACCTATCCCGTTTCGATTCCTAATGGCGTGGATGGCGGCGGCATTGGCTACAGCCGAAAGTGGATTGGCTACTCGTTCCCAGGTGGCGAAGAGCGTACGTTTGTGATGAAAACTGCGGAAGCCAAAGCCGGCAAACCAGCGACGGTTTATCACTTTGCAGGCAGCCTCGGCCACCCGGTTTCGAATCAGGACAAGTCAGACGATCTGCTCTTTGTAAACTTGACGGACAAGGAGATCGAGCTAACTACGGTTGGTGACAACGGCAAGGGAACGCCGGTGGTGAAGTCCGTTAAGAAGGCTCCCCATGGCTTCCGCTACTTCGGCTGGCCCCCGCAGTCACCGATGAAGGGCACCGCCGCGAAAACTTCGAGCGGTGACCGCAACCCGAAGAACCTCGTAGTGCAAGGCAAGCATCTCTGGTTCTCGCAGGCGGTGAATGTCAATGGAAGAGCCGGAGTTCAGTGGCACCAGGTCACGTTGGACGGCCAGTTTGTTCAAAGCGGAGTCATTGAGCACTCGAAGAACAGCTACATCCAGACCACGATTGCGGTCAATAAGCGGAACGACGTGTTGGTCGGATTCCAAGAAACCGGCCCAGACATGTTCATCTCGCCGCGCGTTGCCTGGCGAAAGGCGGCGGATAAGAAGAGCACATTGCGCGAGATTTTTGAGATCGGAACCGGAGTCGCCGCGACCGAAGGCGGCGCTTGGGGCGACTACAGCGGCTCGGTCGTTGACGGCGACAATCTCACCGATCTTTGGACCATCCAGAGTGTCGCGAACCAAGCCGGTCGCGGAAGCACCGTGATCATGCGCGTCAAGATGTAGTCGCATTCGACTTGGCATGCCAACTTCTCGCCAAAAGTTTAAGGGTGCTTTGAACGAATCTCGGAGATCAAAGCACTCACTTGCATGCGAAAGCGACAGTTGAGCGAATTGGTGATGGTAACGATCCCGAAGCCGTGTGGCGAGAGTTGGGATGCGATGGTGGGGGGCGAGGACAAGCGGTTGTGCGCCGGTTGCGGCTGTCACGTTCACAACTTGGCCGGAATGCCGGCTTCGGAGGTTGAAGCGCTCCTGCAGGCCGAAACCAAGGTTTGCACGCGGATCCTGGCGGACCCCGCTAAGGGAATTCTGACGCGCGATGGGTGGGTTTCTCGGTTGGTTTTGACCGGTGCAATTGCGGCCGGGATGGCTGGCTGTACCGATCCGGTCGTTGGAGAATCGGCGGTTGGCAAGGTCGCCGTGCCCGTTAAAAGTTCGACTCCGAATAGTACGAAGCCGGTCATGGGATCGCCGAAGCCAGTGCCAGCCCCTACCGAAGTCATGGGCGACCGGGAAGCCGTGATCTCCATCGGAAAGGTAGTTGCACCACAACCTAAGCCGAAAAAGAAGTGACACCTTTGGCGTCAGCGCGTACGGGTTGATGAGCCCAAACATCGGCAAAAATCTCTGAAATATATTGATTGTTAAGATTTCAAAACAATCCCGATTGAACCTAAAGCTGGGCACGTAGCAAGGAATGCGAATCTTGAGATTCGCAGGAACACCATGAAAAATATCATTGAAACAGCCGTCGAAGCCGGATCATTCACGACGCTCGCAACCGCCCTTACCGCCGCGGGTCTCATCGAAACGCTTTCGGGCGAGGGTCCATTCACGGTTTTCGCTCCAACCGATGATGCCTTTGCAAAGATCCCAGCCGAAACCCTTGCTGCAGTACTTGCCGACAAAGAAAAGCTCACCGCGATCCTCACCTATCACGTCGTTGCCGGAAAGGTAATGGCCGCTGATGTGGTGAAGCTCACCTCCGCAACCACCGTCCAGGGTTCGGACGTTGCGATTGACGCAGCAAATGGCGTGAAAGTCAACGACGCGACGGTCACCACGGCCGACGTCGAAGCCTCGAACGGCGTGATCCACGTGATCGACACCGTCTTGATGCCAGCCTGATAAAAGAAAGCGGGGCAGATCACTCTGCCCCGCGTTCAATTCCTGAGAATCAGTCTGCGATTTCGATCACTTCGATCAAGGACCGGTCGACTCTCTTTGCCTCAATTTTCAGAGAACCTTTCTTTGGCACCGTGATACGCACGTAGCCGTTGGTCTTCTCTCGGACCGCGCACTTGGCGGGCTTGGGATCCGTGAAGTCATAAAGGCTTCTTCCGCCTCCTCCTTGAATCATGTATAGGGTTCCGTCACCTTTCTTGTACTTACTCTTGTGCGTGCTCGTGATCTGCTGATTGCGCATCGGATACTGCCGCTCGTAGTGGTGGTCGTGACCGGCGAGGACTAGGTCGACCTTGTAGCGATCCAGGATCGGGCTGATTGCCTTGATGAGGCCCGCGTTATCACCGCGACCTTTTGAGGTGCCGTAGAGCGGGTGGTGCTCAAAAACGATGAGCCACTTGACCTTCTTGTTCCGCCGCGCCTCGGCTAGTGTTCGGTCAAGCCACATCTGCTGAACCGGATTTTCATAGTCGTCCGAGTTGAACGTCACAAAGCGGGCATTGCCGTAATCGAACTCGTAGCTCTGTTCGAATCCAGGCATGGCAAATCGCGTCATGGTGGCGATGTAGCCGATGTCCAGCTTCTTTCCGTCCACCGTGATGTCCTCGTTCTCGTGATTTCCGTACGCAAGCATGTAAGGGATTGAGCGGGTCATCGGCTCGATTTGAGCGAGATACGTGTCCCAGATCGGCTGATTCCCGTTCGCGTAAGAGATATCTCCGAGCAGCAGGTGAAAGGCTGGCTTTTCGAACAGCACGTTCTTCACGTTCGAAACGGCGTCCGCGGAAACGCCATGGTCGCCAAAGGCGGTGAAGACAAACTCTTTCGGATTCGGATCGGCCGTGCGGAAAGACTGTACATCGCTCCAGCCGCCCTGATCGCTACCGCAGCGGTAGAAGTAAGTCGTGTTTGGCTTCAAGTTGTAGAGGGTTGCTTCGGCGAGAGCACCGGTTTCGTAGGCGTAGGTGGGGCGGTTGCCGACGGCCATTTGCTCAAGCTTGTCGCTCGTTCCGTACTTTACAACCAGCGATTTGGTTGGGGTCTTGGTTTGCCAAACTACGCGCATCATTCGGGTTGGATCTTCGCCGTAGGAAATTCGGACCTGGGTTGGAGGGTTCGCGTCGCCCATTGCGTCGGGGGCCTGCTGTCCGATTCCGTTGATGGAAAGGATCATTGCGAGAGTGGTTTGCACAAGACTCATTGCTTGCAGACTAGCCGAAGCGGGTTAACGGAACGTTAAACCGAGTTCAAAGTCGCGCGTTAAAACGACGATTCACCGTAGTCCTAAATTGCGCGGTATCGTATCGATTACCCGAGATCTACGAGGACCTCAAACCATGGACTTTTCGAACCCAAATTTATCCCGCCGCCAGGTCATTAAGGCCTCTGGAACCCTTGCCGCGGGTGCGCTGCTTCCGAACATCGGTTTCGGTAACGTTCATCCATCAGGAGCCGACACCATTCAGGTCGCTCTTGTGGGCTGCGGTGGACGAGGCGGCGGCGCAGCCGCAAACGCCCTCTCCACCAAGCAAGGACCGATGAAGTTGGTCGCGATGGCCGACGTTTTCCAGGACCGACTTGATGACTGCCACGGCAACCTCATCAAGAACTTTGCGGGCCAGATGGAAGTACCGAAAGAGAAGCAGTTTGTCGGCTTTGATGGTTACAAGCAAGCCATGGATGCGCTGAACCCTGGCGATGTGGTCATCCTTACGACGCCACCGGCCTTCCGATGGGTCCACTTCCAGTACGCCATTTCGAAGAAGCTGAACGTGTTCATGGAGAAGCCGGTCACCACCGACGGCCCCACGAGCAAGAAGATGCTCGAACTCGCCGCACAGGCGAGCGCGGCTGGCCTTAAGGTCGGCGTTGGTCTTATGTCCCGCCACACGGTTGGACTTCAGCAGCTTCACGATAAGGTGAGCAGCGGCGAGTTGGGCGAGATCATTTTGATGCGCGGTTACCGAATGCACGGTCCGGCGGCATCGTTTGAATCGACTCCGAAGCCAGACAACATGAGCCACTTGGAGTACCAGATCCGACGGTTCCACAGCTTCCTTTGGGCCAGTGGCGGCTGCTTCAGCGACTTCTACATCCACCACATCGACCACCTCTCTTGGATGAAGAACGGCTGGCCAGTCTCGGCTCAGGGCCTTGGCGGACGGCACTACCGCGTCAACTCCGATGGCGTTCCGCTCATCGACCAGAACTTTGACTCGTACTCGGTGGAGTACACCTATGCTGACGGCTCGAAGTTCTTCTTCGATGGTCGCTGCGTAAACGGCGCTCACGGCCAGTTCTCCAGCTACATTCACGGAACCAAGGGCTCGGCTATCGCCGCCCGAACCGGCGACTGTGGCGGCCCAGCGGCGATCTTCTCGAACCAGACTCTCACGGGCACGCCGAAGTGGATTGCAACGGACCGAACGAATCCGTACCAGAACGAGTGGGAAACGCTGATGAAGGCGATTCGAAACAACACTCCTTACAACGAAGTGCCACGCGGCGTTCAGGCGAGCGTTGCTACGAGCATGGGACGAATGGCCGCGCACACCGGCCAGGTCATCACGTACGATCAGATGCTCAACTGCGAGCACTCGTTCGCGCCAAACGTGGACAAGCTGACCTCGACTTCCGATTCGCCGCTGATGCCAGACGCGACCGGAAAGTATCCGGTTCCGCAGCCAGGCATCGTCATCGATCGCGAGTATTGAGGATTTAGTCGGAGGCGGTTTTGATGAACACCTTCGACGTCCGATAATTTCGCAACAAACGCTCACGTCCGCGTTCGTTCAGCACCGTTAGCGCGGTGGAGATCGGATCGGACGTGAGTCCGTTTGGGGCGATGATGCTTGCCTGAACTCGGCGGGTCAGTCCATTGCCTGTCTTAGGATCAACGACGTGTGAGTAGCGTTTGCCTCCGATGACCACGAACTGCTCTGTATCGCCCGAGCTTGAGATGGCGCAGTTCTTCAGGGTCATCTCCGGTTTGCCCGAAGTATTGTTCGGCACGATGACTTGCCAGCCTTCGGTTTTTGGTGGGGCGTCGCCCAGAACGATATCGCCGCCCATTTCGATCAGAGCGCTTTTGACGCCGTTCTTCTGAAGCTGGATAAGGGCTTCGTCCGCGGCAAAGCCTTTAGCAATTCCGCCGAGATCGAGTCGCATACCGTTCTCTGCGAGGGTGGCGGTTTGATCTTTCGCGTTGAGTTTAAGCTTGCGATAGCCAACCAACTTCTTGGCCGCACGGATGAGCTGCGGATCGGGGAGCTTGACCTCTTTCCGAGCCTTTCGCCAAAGTTGGATCAGCGGACCAACGGTGACATCAAAAGCGCCGCCCGTCTGAGACGAAATCTTCTGGCTTTCTTCTAGAACCTTAAAGAGATCGGCAGAAATCCTTACGGGAGTCTTTGCTGGCTTCGCGCAGAGGCGCATCAGCTCGCTGGTGGGACGATAGTCGCTCATGACATCCTCCAAGACCGCGATGCGCTTGAATGCCGCTTCTGCCGCGACCTCGGCCGTTTTCTGATCTGGGGCGTAGAGGATGATCCGGGCATCGATGCCCATGTGATATTCCACTAAGGTAAAACGGCTTAGCTCTGCAGGCTCTTGCCGAACCGGTGAATGGGCGGTAGCCGTCAGAGCATACGACGCCATGAGTAAAGCGACCACCCCACGAAGACTTCGAGCTAGAACTTTTTCCACGTTTGGCTTGGTAATCACCATGGCTTCTTTTGCAGGCTTGGGCGTTGCTCAGGATCCAGCGGCGCCCGCGCCCTACGAGGTAACGCTACCTAAGTCGGTCGTAAAAATTAAGATGGTGCCGATTGCGGGTGGAAACTCGACGGTCGGTGGAAAAACCACGACCCTGAAGCCGTTTTTCATCGCCACCACCGAAACGACGTGGGAAGCGTTTGATGTTTTCCTTGCCAGCGGGCCGTCCTCGAAACCGTACGACCAGACCGAGTACACCGCTGACGCCATCGCGCGACCCAGCAAGAGCTACATCCTCCCCGACCTCGGTTGGGGTCACCGCGGATATCCGGCGATCAACCTCAGCTTTACGAACGTCGAGATGTTCTGCCGCTGGCTGTCTTCGGTCACCGGCAAGAAGTACCGCGTGCCGACCGAAGCCGAGTGGGATATGGCCGCTCGCGGCGGAGTCGCTGGACCTTGGAAGGCCGACAAAGCGGCGATCGAAAAGCAGTCTTGGAACGTGACCAACACCGACGAGATGACCATGCCGGTGGCAAAGAAAGCGCCAAACCCGTTTGGCCTTTACGACATGCTGGGCAACGTGGGCGAGTGGACGACGGACGCCGAAGGGAAGCCTTTGCTCTGCGGACCGACTTTCCGCGACCCGCTCAACGCGGTTTCGCCAAATACGCGTCGCCGTTGGCAGCCAAGTTGGCAGGAGACCGATCCGCAAATGCCAAAGAGCCGCTGGTGGCTTTCGGACGCGCCCTTCGCAGGCTTCCGCGTGGTTTGCGAGGGCTAAATGATCGAGCTACTGGCAATGGTGAAGCCGCCGATGCATGCCGTTCTCCTGGCCGGGGACGAGGAGTATCGCTCGGAAGAGATGCTGCCGCAGCTCGCGAAGATTCTCGAGAAGCAAGGGTTTCGCTGCACCGTTCTTTACTCGGTAAACGACAAGGGCGAGATTGACCCGGAGAACCAAAAGAATCAGCCCGGGCTCGAGGCGCTGAAGACCGCCGACGTGTGCGTGATGATGCTGCGGTTCCGGCAGTGGGACGATGCTTCGATGAAGCATTTTGTTGACTACTACTTGGCCGGAAAGCCGATCATCGGAATCCGAACCAGCACCCACGCTTTTGCTTATCCGGCCGACTCCAAGAGCGCCTACAAACGCTTTTCCTTTAACTCGCAGGCCTGGCCAGGCGGGTTTGGGAAGCAAGTCTTGGGCGAAACTTGGGTTTCGCATTGGGGCGACCATGGCTCGCAGGGCACGCGCGCCGTCGCCGTGGCGAAGCATCCGATTTTGAACGGCGTGTCCGATGTTTTCGGCACCACCGACGTCTATGAAGCGGCTCCACCCGAGAACGCGCAAGTCTTGATGCGCGGAGAAGTGGTCGCGGGGATGGCCTCGGGTGACCCGAAGTTTAAGGGAAGCAAGAAGACGGCGAAGGGCACGGAACAGGACGTGAACGAGCCGATGATGCCGATCCTCTGGGTTCGGGAGCCGGTGAACTCCGCGGGAGTGACCAACCGCGTGGTGACGTGCACCATGGGCGCGGCGACGGACTTTGTGAACCCCGGTTTCCGGCGGATGATTGTGAATAGCGTTTACTGGGCAAGCGGCTCGGCGGTGCCGGCCACAGCAGACGTTACTTTAGTGGGTGAATACAACCCAAGCAAGTTCGGGTTTGGCGGATTTCGCCGAGGCGTTCGACCGTGAGGGTGGTTTCTCACCGTTTGTTGTTAAGATAGTCGGATGCTCACCCGCCGCGACGTTTTAGCGAGTTCTGCTGCCTTGGCCCTGCAGCCTTCGATTGGATTCTCCTTCATCCCAAAGTCCGCGCCGCGGCCGCTGGTGGTGAGCTCCGGCAACGGATATCAGTTTAAAAACGGCGGGACGGAGACTTGCGTGGAGCGGGCTTTCCGGATGATTACCGAAGGGGCAGATGTCCTCGACGCCGTGATCGCCGGAGTGAACATCGTTGAACTCGACCCGCAGGATGACTCGGTGGGATACGGCGGACTGCCGAATGCCGAAGGTGTCGTTCAGCTCGATTCGTGCGTGATGCACGGGCCGAAGCGATGGGCCGGCGGCGTGGCTGGGCTGGAGGGCATTCGGACGCCGTCGCTGGTGGCGAAAGCGGTGGCGGCGAGCACCGACCATCACCTCCTCGTCGGCGAAGGCGCGCAACGGTTCGCGCGCGGCATGGGCATGACGATTGAGCCCGATTTGAACACTCCAAACAGTCGCGGAAAGTGGTTGGAGTGGAAGCGGCGAACCGACCCAACGCACTACCTGGACCCAACGAAGCGCGATGGACTTGCGGTGGCCCTGCAGATGGCGGAGGAAGGGATTCTCGACCCCGAGCACGTTTGGGGCACGATCAACTGCAACGGCATGAACGCGAAGGGTGAGATTTGCGGCGTAACCACGACCAGCGGCTTGGCCTTCAAGATTCCCGGTCGGGTGGGCGATTCGCCAATTCTGGGGGCAGGACTGTACGTGGACGGCGAAGTCGGCGCGGCGGGATCAACCGGACGAGGAGAAGCGAACCTGTACAACCTGTGCTCCTATCTGATTGTCGAGGAGCTTAGACGTGGGAAGCACCCGAAGGACGCCGGGCTGGAAGCGCTAAAGCGCGTCGTAAGCAACACCAAAGAAAAGCGCTTGCTCGGACCGGGTGGGCGACCGAACTTCGGCCTTAACTTTTACGTCCTAGACAAACAGGGGCGTTACGCCGGAGTCTGCATGAGCGGACGGTCGCAGTTTGCGGTTTGTGACGAGAAAGGTCCGCGGCTTGAAGCTTGCGAACCGCTGTTTGCGTAGTTGCTCTACTGAATCGAAATGCCGATCTACACCGCTGCTCTCTTAGCTTTAACCACCACAATAGGCCAGAATCCGCCGCAGATCACCCTGGGCCCGGACGATAAAGCGGCTTTTGCGAACGCACCTGCGGGATTTGATGTGCCGCGAGAAGTGCGGAAGGGGACGGTCGAGACGGTTGAGTACGAGTCGAAGTCGGTGGGTACCCGCCGAAAGCTTGTGGTCTACACGCCGCCGGGCTACGAGCCAGACACGCGGTACCGAGTTCTCTATCTGCTCCACGGCATCGGCGGAACCGAGCGCGAATGGATGGACAGCGGCGCGGTGAACGTGATTTTGGACAACCTGTACGCCGACAAGAAGCTCGCTCCAATGCTCGTCGTAATGCCAAATGGTCGTGCGCAGACGAATGACCGAGCGGAAGGGAATGTCTTCGCTTCGGCTCCAGCGTTTGGCGAGTTTGACAAGGACTTGCTCGGCAGCATTATTCCGTTCATTGAGGGCAAATACAGCGTTTATGCGGATCGCGAGCATCGCGCGCTTGCCGGGCTGTCAATGGGCGGCGGGCAGACGCTCAACTTCGGTCTTGGAAACCTGGATACCTTCGCTTGGATCGGCGCCTTCTCGTCGGCGCCTAACACGTTTGCACCGGCGAAACTCGTTCCTGATCCGGACGAGGCTAAGAAGCTTAAGCTCTTGTTTGTGTCCTGTGGCGACCAAGATGGCTTGATGCGGATTAGCCAAGGAGTACATGGCTACCTCAAAGAAAAGGGAGTGCCGCATGTTTGGCACGTAGATTCCGGCGGCCATGCATGGCCGGTTTGGAAGAACGACTTGTATCACTTTTCGCAGATGATTTTTGGCAAGCGCTGAGCTAGCATTCTCAAGGAATCGCTTGAGTATCAGCGATACTCGAACATCAGAACTTGGACTTCGTGCGGATCGAACGTCTCATTGAGGACACCAGATTGTAATGAAACCGGCGCGCCCGTGCTCAGCGAAACACCAGAACTCACTTGCTCTAATCGGTTAAGTTTGATTCGGGTATTCACCGCAGAGCCTTTGGTGTTCACAAGAATCACCACCAGCTTTCCGTTGCTTACTCGCCAACCGATGGAAATGCCCTCGGGCACTTCCGCTCCGAACCCGGGTGGGTTGATCTCGGTTTGGAGCAGCGGCGCGATCTTCTGGATGATCGCGTTTTGCTTTGTCATTTCCGCGACGATTTCGGTTGGAGCGCCATCAAATGAGAAGCCGCTTTTGCCGACGACGGCAGGGAAGTAGAACAAGCCACGAACACCCTGGGTGATTGCGTACCAAATCTCAGCTCTGAACTCCGCCGCCGTCGGACAACGCGCAGCCTCGACGTTTCCGCGTTCGATTTCGCTGGCTTCAATGAAAGCGAACTGGGGCTTTGTCGTCATCCGCTTCAGGATTTTGATGGGCTCCCCGAGCAGGGTGATGTCTCCGCGTCGGCGGGCATGAGCTTGGTTCAGCCAGCCGCCACAAGGATACAGGTCGTTGGCTATCCAGTCCGCCGTAGCCAACAATCGCGGGTAGTGGGATGCGTAGTTGGTCGAATAGGCGTCGCGTTGGGTGGTAAACCAGCTGAGATCGGGGCCGGCGAAGTTAAGGAAGATTCGGCGGTTGGGATCGATGGCACGCCACTCTTTAGCCGTTTTCTCAAACATCGGCGTCCATTGCGCGATGCGCCCGGCCGCATCGGGTTCGTCCCAGTGAGACCAAGCCAAGAGGTCCTTGCGGCCGATGTCTTGCTTAGGATCAGCCATTGGTCGCCGAATGGTGAACAAGCCCGCGGCTCGGGCCGCTTTGTCCCAACTCACCGGGTCGTGTCCTTGGGGCACTTCAAGAATGGTGTTGATTCCGCGCGACTTCCACTTTGCGAAAGACTCCTGCGGCTGGGAAAAGACGCCGATCGGGAAGACGCCGTTTAGGAAAAGCGGCTTTGCCTGGGTGCCCATTTGGCCCTGAGAACTGGTTGGGACCGAGACGACCTCGGGGGAAACTGCCGGATCGGGTCGGCATCCGGAACCGGACATTGCCAGCAGGCCAACTAGAACGGGAGTGTAAATCTTCATTGATTCATCGATGCTTTCACTCGCGCACGGATGTTTATCCAGAAGCCGTAACCGAGTCCAGAAAACTATGTTGTACACATTTGGCAGTACTTGCCCTCAAAAAGTTCCTAACCAAGAGCCGCAAGTGGCGGACCCAGGAGTTCCATACGGTACTTTTCGTGCAAAGCCGCGATGGCGGGCATGTTGGGCTCTTCGCTCGCTTTAAGCAGGGCATCTAGTTCGATGAAGAACTCATCCAG
>CAMAPH010000045.1:0-20664 GCA_945859975.1 Chthonomonas calidirosea | reverse complement strand
TTAGCCAAGACCGCCCTACCTCGCGATACATCCGGGCGCGGGCACCAAGACCTCGCAGGAGTCCGAGCTTAGCTTCCTTGTGAAAGTTCGAAACGCCCACCATGGTCACCCGGCGGACAACGATTCCGGCACGATTCGCCATCTGGTTCAGGGCGATCTCGACACCCATGCCAAGGGTTTCCGCGTGATCGAGTCCAGAAATGAACTCTCGGGTCATTGCCCGCTGCCCGCTTAGGTTTGGCGAAATCTTGTGGCCAAGGTCGCTCCAAAACCTCCCGCCGTGAAAAATGCCGATCGTCATTCCTACTTCGCCTGCGAGTACGGGTTCCAGCAGATCACGAACATGCTGCGATCTCAAGCCGAGCAGATCCGCATCTAGAAACAAGAAGATATCGGCCTGCGAGCTCTGAACCGCCTTCATCATCGCGGCGGCCTTGCCGCAGTTCGCCTCAAGTTCCAGAACGGCGACACCGCTGAAACGCCGCGCGATGGTTGCAGTTCCATCGGTGCAACCATCGCAAACGACGATGACCTCATCTGGAATGTTCGAAGACAACACGCCCTGCAGCACAAACGAAATTCGCGGCTCTTCGTTATAGGCAGGCAGGACTACGGCTACACGCCGATCCCAGTTCACCGTCTCTGCTCCAGGATGGACTTGACTCCGCGCTCCCAGAGGGCAAGTTTGCGCCGCATTGCCAACGAGCCCTGATTGATCCATCCGTCTCCTTCAAAGAGATAACGCTGATTTTCAACTCGTCGTTGCGGTTTCCAGCGGAGCTTGTAGGGCTCTTCGCCTCGAAGCAGATCAAATTTTTTATCGCCGCGAGAGATCGCATCCTTAATCACGGCTGCGACTAGGGCAGTTCCTGGCGAGCACTTCGTCAGTTGGGGATCGATGCCAGCCTGGTAATAGCTCGTTGTGTCTCCATGATGCAGCGCGTACAGGTAACCAACGGGCTTCTGGGACTCCGCATCCAGCGCTCTCCAGATGCTCACTTGCGCTTCGGTGGCCGACTGCAAGAAGCGCCGATGAAACTTTAGGGCACGTCCATGGAATGAGCCGGGCATCCAGCGTTGCCTCCATCGGGCTTGGTGCAACCGAATAAGTTGCTCGAAGCCTTCCAGGCGATCAGGACCAATAAGCTTCTCGACCACCAGACCGTCTGTCCGCGCTGCCCGTTTGAGATCGGCTCGCAAGCTCTTGCCGAGCGTGGAAAGATACTCCTCAAACGTGGTCGGAAGGTCAATTTGCCAACGAACGGATTCAGGCAACGTGACTGCACCCTTTGGCCCACGCTCGGCTGCAACCTCTCGAAAATCGACCGGAGCGATGCGGCTGGAGATCAGCCACTCGTAAAGCAGTTCCAGGTCTTGCTCCGCACCGGGATGCATAACCGGGCCGCGCACATCGGCAAAGCTGCCGCCGGCAAAGCCCAGAGTGAAATGCGATCGTACAATCGCAACGCCGCAGGTAGGTTGTCTATCCCGCCGCAAGACTATCCATCGCGACTTGAAATACGCCGTTTCCTTATAAGCCTGCAGCCATTCTGAAGACTGGAAAACCGTAGCCAGAGGATCTTCTGCGCAAAGTTCGTTCCATTCCTCTCGATTCCAGCCGGAATCTAGGGTGTCCCAGATCTCGACCCGGTGCATGCTCAGGCGCGCACGGTGGTGAACTCCCGCACCAACGCGCAGGTGTGTCGAACTTGTTCGTCGGAAAGGTGCGGCTGAATCGGAAGATTCAAAATTTGGCGAGCGACATCCTCGGTAACCGGCAGAGAACCATGACCCTCCGCCAAGTGTCGGTACGGTGCGTGGTAGTGCAGCGGAACCGGATAGTAGATCATCGAATCGACTTCCTGACCCTTCAGAAACGCCTGAAGCTCATCGCGCCGGTCGGTGATCACGCTGTATTGGTGCCAGGTGTGGTTGTTGCCCGTTGCGGTGAACGGCAGCTTGATCCCGATGTCACGCAGTTCCTCGTTGTAAATCGCCGCCAATTGCGCGCGCCGTCTGTTCCAGGTGTCGAGCTGGGTCAACTTAACCCGGAGCACGGCCGCTTGAACCTCATCCATTCGGGAGGTGTAGCCAACGTAGTCGTAATAGTAGCGCTCCCGCCCCATGCCATGAATCCGGATGGCGCGGCACTTTTCGGCAATCTCGTCGTCGTTGGTCACGATCATGCCCGCGTCGCCAGCGGCACCGAGATTCTTCGTGACATAGAAGCTGAAACCAGCGCCGATGCCGAAGTTGCCGGTTTGAACTCCCTGGTAGGTGCAATCAACCGCCTGAGCCGAGTCCTCGATGATGATCAACTCGTACTTTTCGGCAATCCGCTGAATCTCCGCGACGTTTGCCAACTGTCCGAACAAATGGACGGGCAGAATCGCCTTTGTCCGAGGAGTGATCGCGGCCTCGATTTTCTCGACATCGATCATGAAGTGATCCTTTTCGATGTCAACGAAGACCGGTCTTGCGCCGACCTGGACGATGGTTTCCGTGCTGGCAACAAAGGTGAACGCGGTGGTGATGACTTCGTCTCCCGGTCCGATGCCAACCGCGTCCATGAGAATGCGGAGTGCGTCAGTGCCCGAGTTTAGAGCGATGCCGTGTTTACATCGGTGCCGAGCGGCCATCTCGGATTCGAATGCGTTGTGGTTTGCACCGAGCATGTACTTGCCGCTCGAGATGACTTCAAGCGTGGCGCGATCCATTTCGGATTTCAGTTCGTCGTACTGCGCCTTAATATCGTAAAAGGGAACTCTCATTCAGGATGGCCTTCCTCTAATTGTGAACGAATCTTAACGTTCGGTCATTTCTCTCCCCTGGGCCCATAAAGTCAGGGTTTCAGAAAATCTTCAAGATAACGGCAAAATATGGCGTGTCTTACGAACTTCCGGTCATCCTCGCAAGCGCATCGCCACGTCGCCAATCCCTACTTAAGCTGATCTTGCCGGACTTTAAGGTCATTCCTGCCGACCTGGACGAAAACGCGTTGACGGTGTCCGATCCGTTCGTGACGGCCCAAAACTTGGCCCTGGCTAAGGCCATGTGGGTGTACTCCCAGAATCCAAATCACCTCGTTCTCGGCGGCGACACGGTGGTTGCGGTCAAGGAAGAACTGGGCTATGTGCAGTACGGAAAACCAACAAGCCCCGAGGACGCCAAGCGGATGCTGAAAGCCCTCTCCGGAACTACGCACATCGTTGCAACCGGCGTGGCCATCGTGTGGCCAAACGGCGACTTTTCCTTTGTTGAGCGAAGCGAAGTGACGTTTCGCCACCTCACGGATGAGCAAATCGAGAGCTACATCGCCACGGGCGAACCGATGGACAAAGCGGGCGCTTACGGCCTTCAAGGGCTCGGCACGGAGTTTGTGGAAGAAGTCGTCGGACTGCGTACAAATGTGATCGGATATCCCGTCGAGCGAGTTCAAGAAGAACTCGTTCGATTAGGTCATATCGACTGAACGTTTCCAGTTTCGGATCTGGACGGGCCCATTCCGCGCTTCGCGGCTTTCACCCCTTCTTCGGGTTTCCCGGCCCGCTCGTAGAGCTCCTGAATCTTTTCCCAAGCGTTACGAACGTGAAACGGTCGGGCGGCAAGGTACTTGGCCCCTGCCTCGGTGCTCGGATCAACCTGCGCGTCGCGACTCTGATAAACCGCTTCCTCTAGCAACAGGGCCAGCTCGGCGTCTTTCTTCTTCCCTTCGCCGGCTGGAATGATTTCTAGGAGCACCGCCGTCAGAATCGGTGCTTTGTCCACCGGCTTGGCGTCAAAGACGGATCGAGCCGACTTGACCGCGGCGTCGACATCGCCCAAGGTTGCTTGTACGCGAGCAAGCCGCAAGTTGTCGTTCACGCGGCGGTCTTCGGAATCGGGATTCTTGACGGCGAGTTCTAGGAACTTCTGCGCATCCTTCCATCGCTTGGCCGTCATCAACACTTCGGCGTACTCCCAAGCACGGTCCGCCGGAACATCTTTAGCCTGGACAGTCTTCAGAAGGTCGTTTGCGTACTCGGTGAGATATTGCTGCGCCTCGGCGTCGGTGATTTCCCGAGTGCGAACCCGGCTGTAAAACTGCGTCGCTGCGCCCTTGAGCAAATTCCGCAGGACATCCGGAGCAATCACACCGACGGTTTTCGGATCATTAGGGTCTGCAAGTTTCGGTGACTGACAGCCGCCAATGCCAACAGCCACGACAACTAAGCAAGCGGCAACAAAGGATGGCGTTCTCATGCCGAAGTCACGATTTGGTACCGGTCTGCGCTGAACATGGCATCCCGATAAATCTCGCCACCGCAGAAGGTGAGCAGGGATTTGCCCTTCAGGCGGAAATCATGGAACGGCGTGTTCTTGCTCTTACTAAAGGTTTTGTCCCGATCAAACGTCCACTCCAGGTTCGGATCGATAACCGTAACTTGAGCGACCGGCGTTTCACCTGGCTTCAGCGATCCTGCTTCCAAGCGCAAGATGCTCGCCGGAGCGGTCGAGAGCTTTCGGATGGTCTCCAGCGGCGACAAGATTCCCTTGTGGGTGAGATAAGTCAGCGTCACCGCAACGGAGCTTTCGAGTTGAGCCGTGCCAAACGGCGCTTCTTCGAACGGAACATCGACTTCGTAGGAAGCATGCGGCGAGTGGTCGCTGGCGATACAGTCGATGGTGCCGTCGTTGATGCCCTGCAGCAACAGGTCGATGTCGATCTGGGTTCGCAACGGTGGAAGCGTTTTGTAGCGAGTATCGAAGTCGCCGATCATGTCTTCCGTCAGCGCGAAGTGCATCGGACAGATTTCACAAGTCACCGGAGCGCCGAGGAACTTGAGCTGGCGAACCATTTCGACCGCGCCCCAAGTGCTGACCCGCATGATGTGTAGGCGACAGCCGGTGTGAAGAGCGAGCAAGCCATTCCGGACAATCGCGATCTCTTCGGAAGACCGTGGAATTCCGCGTAAACCGAGCATCGCGCTCATGGCGCCTTCGTTCATGCTGCCGCGATTACTGAGGTTTGTGTCCTCGCAGTGCGCCATGATCGGGAGATCCAGCTGGACACAGAACTCCATCGCCCGCATCATGATGTTGGCGTTCTGGATGGGGAATTCTTCATCGCTGGCCGCGACGATTCCCGCGCGCTTCATGGCCGCAAGGTCAGCGAGGGTTTCTCCCTTCATGCCTCGTGTCAGCGCACCAACTGGGGCCACAAAAACGCCACCGGCATCTGGTGAGGCAGAACGATCGAGAATGAAATCGACCAGCGCCGGGTTGTCCAGCGGCGGATTCGTGTTCGGCATGCAGCAGATCGTCGTGTATCCACCGGCGGCGGCGGCTTGCGTTCCGGTCGCAATGTCTTCTTTGTGAGTTGATCCCGGTTCTCGAAGGTGAACGTGCGGGTCAACTAATCCGGGAGTAATCCAGAGCCCGGTACAGTCGTAAATCTCATCGGCTGGCCGGTTGCCAAGCTCAATATCACCCACCTGAACGACCTGATCGTTTTCGATCAGAACGCTACCAATCCGGTCCATGTTCTGGGAAGGGTCCAGGATTCTGCCGTTCTGGAGGAGGGTGCGCATACCTAGTGAGTATCCCTAATCGCCGTTGGCGTCGCTACGCCATCACCTCGGCGACCGTGCCACCGAAGACCCAGTAAAGAGACGCCATTCGGACAAAGATGCCGTTTTCGATCTGAGCCGTAATCGCGCTTTGCTCTCCGTCGGCGGTGAAATCGTCAACCTCAATGCCACGGTTAATGGGTCCGGGGTGCATGACCAAACATTCAGGCGCGGCCCAGGCCAGATTGCGCTGATTGATTTGGTACATCGCGGCGTACTCGCCACTGGAGCTGAGCAGGCCTTCTGCCATGCGCTCGCGCTGTAAGCGTAAGCAGATGATCACATCTGCTCCTTCGATCCCGGCTTCTAAATCGTGATAGACCCTGCCCGGGAGAAGTGAAGCGTTAGGTGGCATCAAAGTACGTGGCCCCACGAAGTTAACGCTTGCCCCGAGTTTCGAGAGGAGCCAAGCGTTGGACCGTGCCACGCGACTATGCTCGACGTCGCCAACAATCGCGACTTTCAACCCTTCAATTTTTTCCTTTCGTTCAAGAATCGTGAGGGCATCGCCGAGGGCTTGGGTCGGATGCTCGTGCATTCCGTCGCCAGCATTGAGGACTGGCCCGGCGAAGAATCGTGCCGCAAGGTTCGGCGCCCCGCTCATACGGTGACGAATGACTAGGCCGTCTAAACGCTCATACCGCAAGGTCAGGATCGTATCTTTCAGGGTCTCGCCCTTACTCATGGAACTCGCGCCTGCCGCAAAGTTAGCCGTCTTAAGGCCGAGATAGTGCGCTGCCTGTTCGAAGCTCACCCGAGTTCTCGTGGAGTCTTCAAAAAAGAGCATGCCAACGACTTTATCGGTGATTTTCGGAACCGGTCGACCTTCGATGATTCGAACTTTGAAGTCGGCAGCGATGGCGAGAAGGGTCTCAATCTGATCAAGATCGAGTTCCCGAATCCCCAAAAGGTTGTTACTCATGACTTTTCTCCTGATTCCAAAACAACAGCGTCTTCGCCGTCAATTTCGTTTACACGAACGATAATGTGGTCCGTTCGATTTGTAAAGAACTTTCGACCGCAATAGTTAGGTTCAATTGGCAGCTCGCGGTGCCCGCGATCCACGAGGACGGCGAGTTGCACATTCTCTGGTCTGCCCGAAGTCATCACTGCGTCGAGGGCAGCTCTTGCGGTTCGTGCGGTGAAGATCACCTCGTCCACGAGAATGACTTTCTTTCCGGTGATCTCAAACGGAATTTCGGTCAGGTCCTCATCGGGCCGCTTGCGATCGTCCCGAAAGCGCCGCGCATCCACTTTTCCACAGGGAACGGTTGTGCCTTCAATCTGAGTGAGGCTGAATGCCAGCCGCTTGGCGATGGGCCAGCCACGTCGAAGCACTCCGACCACAACCAGATTTTCGGTTCCGTGGTTAGCTTCGATGATTTCGTGGGCCATTCTTCCGAGGGTTCGGCGAATGTCCTCGGCGTCCATCAAAAGTGCACTCATGGGTTGGTTTCATTATGCCGACTTCTCTGTCACCCAATTCCGGTAACGAAGAAAGGTGTCATCCAAACCACAAGCATTGCCGCAAACTTGTCGCAGAGGAATCATGAAGCGCATCCTTATTTTTGCCGCCTTGGCCACCGTCGCTGTTTCGAGCGCACAAACCAAGAGTTCGTTCTCCACCGTTGAACTCAACGGTCTCACCGCTACCCAATCGTCTCCGCTCAGCTTTACAGTTTCGCTCGCAAACGGCGCAACTTTGAAACTTGGTAACAAGACCTACTCCATCACGAACGTTGTTGGCTTCTATCAAGTTGCTGAAACCGGTTCCTTCACCACGTCTTCCAGCAAATCCACGCCATCGGGCTGGGGATTCAAGAGCCTGAGTGGCTCGAAGCAGGTGACCGGCTGGAGCGATAGCGATCAAAAGCAGTCGGTCAAGTCCAACTCGAGCAAGACGTTTGCGTTCAAGACTCTCACGTCGACCAGCGGCGCAAAGATTTCGAACGGCTTCGAAGTCAAGATCAACGGCAAATACAACGACTGCGACACGTTCTACGTGATCAACAAGACCAGCGCTCCCGTTCCAGAGCCAGCAAGCTTCGCGGTCATCGGTCTCGGCGGACTTTTCCTCCGACGCCGCAAGAAGTAAGGCTCAGCTTTCAGGCTGAGATTTGGCTTCCAACTCTAACACAGTCAAGGGCAGGTGCATCGGAAAATCATTCCGTTGCTCCTGCCCAGACTCCGATCGATTCGAAAGCAACGGTCGCTCGAACACCAAATAGAACACCCAGCTGCCCACCAACACCAAAGGCAGCCACTGAAGTAGTACCGAGAACTTCCCGACCGCATCGAGCGCTTGCCCATTGAGCACGTAAAATCCGATTTGCTGGATCGGGTGATGCATCAGATACAAGCTGTAGGACATCGCACCGAGCAGCGCGACCGGACGCCGACCCAAAGCCCGCGCAAGAAAGCTCTCTGGATTTGTGCAAACCGCATAGCTGAGCCCGGATATCACGAGAGCCCCGGCAAGATCGCGTACCGGCAAGAGCGCGGCCTGGTTGATACTCAACCAAACTCCGACCACGCCAAGACTGCCCGCCGCGTAGCCGTAGATGGCTTTCGGCGATTGAGCAACCGGCGGCCGATAAAGCATCGAAGCACCCACCATTCCAATCGCGAACAGCACGACGTACCAACCGTACAGCTTTAACCATTGCGGGCTCGAGAGGGCAATGAGCAAAGGAACCAGGCACGCCATTGCCACTGCTACCACCCGCCCGACCCGTTGCATGACAAGTGCTAGTAGCGGAAACACAAGATAGATCTGGCACTCGATCGCGATACTCCAAAGCACCCCGTTGATCTTGTACATCCAATCGGGCCGGACGTTGTGCACCAGCGCTACATGCGCGAGCAGGTTCTCGGTCGTAACGGGCAGATAGAGATCGAACGGCATGCCCGATAACCGCTTGGTCACCGTTTCGCAAACGATCCAACTCAGGGCAAGGCAGCCGTAGTACGCCGGCAAAAGCCGCCAAGCTCGACGACGAAAGAACTTGCTAGCGGACTTGACTGTACCGTCGCCATTGACATACAGCGAAAGCTGAAGGCAGAAACCAGACAAGACAATGAACCCGGCGACTGCGAGGTGCCCGTACGCGAACGGCGCAAAGAGACTTCGGATCCAATCGGGAGCCGAGCTCGGCTTACCGGCCAGAAAACTCGGATCGGCCATGCTTGCAATGTGGCCAAACAGAACATATACGGCCAGAAGCCCGCGCATGCCCTCTAGGGCAGGCAGCCGATCGGTCACCGGAAGCCCGCGCATTCACTCCATGATAACCAACCCTGCAGAAAACGCGTCAGATGGATAGGCTCATGCGAAGATTTTTGTTTGTCGCTCTCTTTATCTGCAGTCTCACTGCAGCCTTCGGTCAGGTGTTCGGTCCTGATCCGAAGCGCATTGACTGGGGCACCATTGACGCCGGTCAAAACTGCAACATTGCAACGAAGTCCTTCACCGAAATCAGCAGCCCAGATCAACTTGAAGTTCACTACCGAAAGCTCACCGGAATGTCGGTGCCGGCAAGATTCCAGGTCGAGTGGACGCGATACAAAGTCGTCGCTTTAACGTCGGGTCCAAAGCCGGTAGGTACCGCTCTCTTCGTTCGCGCCGTTGATCGTCAAGTGGATGGAACCACGGTAATCACCGCGGTTGAACGTGGTCCCGTGCTAAGCCCGAATGCGAAAGTTGCCCAGCAATCCGCTTACAGCCTTATCCGCGTCGAGCGGTCCGCATTTAATATTCGCGTGAACTGGACGCAACTGCACAGCCCAAACGGGGTTGCCGGTCAAGTGGATGACTTCACCAACTGGTTTGACCCGAACGCTCCGCGCTACGGGTTCATCTCGCTGAGCTACGGATCACAGTGCAACATTTCTGAGCGCGGATTTTCCGTTGCCAACAGCCAGGAAGAGTACGAGACGTTGCTCGAGCGAATGCTCGGCAGAGGCTCACGAGCCCCGGTTCAGCAAATTGATTGGAGCCGCTATAAGATCATTGCGGTGGCACTAGGTGAGCGGCCCACGGGCGGCTACAGCCTCAGTGTCGATACGATCACGCGGGCGAAGACGGGCCAGACTTTTATCGTCGCACGGGAAACCGCACCGCGATTTGGGCAGCCAGTAACGCAAATGATGACGCGACCGTTCGTGATTCTTCGTGTCGAGAATAGCGCGACGAATCTAACGCTCAAATTCCTGACGAGCCTTTAAAGCAGAGCAAAGCCCTGCTTCTGCAACGCAGCTAGCAGGGTGTCCCTTCCGTTGAGCCCTGGAAGGGTCACTCGCTTGCCACTGCGCATCGTCCAGGTGACATCGCCCTTCATCCCTTCCTCAAGATAAAACTCCGACATCCGTCGGTTGTAGTCACTCGGGTCCCAGCCGTCTGGATAGACGTCTTGGTGAAAAACTTCCGCCTGCTGCATTCGAGGCTTCACCGAAGGCGGTGCCGAAGGATCCGGGTAGCCGAGGCACAGGCCGAACAAACCGAAAGTGCCGTGAGGCAACTGGAGAACTTCGGCGACTCCAGCCGGATCGTTCCTCAAAGAGCCGATATAGCAGCTCCCGATCCCGATCGACTCAGCGGCACAAACCAAGCGTTCGGCGGCAAGGGCTGCGTCGATTGCACTCACAAGCAGCATCTCCACTGCCTCTAGCCCTGCGGGAGATTCCCCGTGGCTCTTGGCCGAAGCGCTCAACTTCGCATGATCCGCCAGAAATGCCAGAAAGATGGCGGCTTCGCGAACCTGACTTTGATTTCCGACAAGTTTGGCGAGCTTTTCTCGTTGGTCCGGATCATCAACAACGACTGCCGACCATGCCGAGAGATTACTGCTCGTCGCCGCACTTTGCGCTGCGGCAAAAAGCAACTCTCGCAGCTCAGGCTCAATCGGCTTGCCGGAATACTTCCGCACTGAACGGTGCGTCAGGAATCGATCTAGCGGATGCGAAGAAGCGGGAGCCTCGGTTCCATAACGCTTTGGCCATGTTTCTGAGAGTTTTTCGTTGAAGATTTCCATTTCGCGGGTAGACACCAAATTGATGGCACGAACCAAACTTTCGGACGAGCAAATCGCCGGTGGGCTTAGCGGACTTTCCGGCTGGAGCTACCAAAACGGTCAGATCACAAAAGAGTACGCCTTCGAGTCCTACGCGACCGGGCTTGCCTTTGCTTCAACCGTCGGATTTATGGCCGACAAACTCGACCATCACCCGGACCTGTTCATTGGCTATCGAAAGGTCCGAGTCAGCCTCAACACCCACGATGTTGATGGAATCAGCGAACTCGACTTCGAGCTCGCTAGCCGAATTGAACTGCTCTAGTCAGAAATCAGATAGGAAGCAATGACCTCTGCGGTGTCTCGCAAGGCGTCAATATGCGTTCGCTCGTAGCCGTGGCTTGTGTCGACTCCTGGGCCGATCAACGCGACTTCGGCCCGACCACCGGATCGCCAGTAGGCGCTGCCATCAGAACCGTAGTACGGATAAATATCGGCCACGAGGTCGATTCCGCGCTGGCTGGCGAGTCCGCGCAGCTTATCGCCGAGATTTCGGCTGTACGGGCCGCTGGAATCCGCGACGCAAAGTGAACAGTGGAATTCGTCGCCTTGGAGCCCCTTTCCAATGCAAGCCATATCTAGGACAACGTACTCGGCAAGATCGTCGGGCAACCCGTCCATTCCGCCGTGCCCGACTTCCTCAAAGTTTGAGAACAGCAACGACGTTCTTTGGCCCGGGGTGATGTCAATCGACTTCACCGCTTGAACTGCCGCCAACATGCAGGCCACGCAAGCCTTGTCATCGAGGAAGCGTGAACGAATAAATCCTGAGTCCGAGACTTCCGTTCGCGTGTCGAAATAAACGAAATCTCCGACTTCGATTCCGAGCAAGCGCGTCTCGTCGGCACGGGTCGTGCGCTCGTCTAGCCGGACTTCAAGCGTGTCAGCGGTTCGCTCCTTGGTTCGGGCATCACGATTGACGTGCGCAGCCCCGTTTTCGAGAACGATTGAGCCGCGAATCCGTCGCCCCGATCGAGTTGCAATGTAGACGCCCTCACTTTCCACGGTTGGCCACATGACTCCGCCAATTGCGGCGATTCGGATGCGACCGTTTGGCTTGAGCTCCGCAACCATCGCCCCAAGCGTATCGATGTGGGCAGAAAGCGCGCGTGGGCGATTACTTTCGTGCCCCTCTAACTGCGCCACCAAAGCACCCTTTGCCGTTCGCTGGCATGGCACTCCGAGCACGTCCAGCTCTCCCTGCAGGAATCCAATCGCATAGTCGGTGTCCCCGGTCGGACTCGGCGTGTTGAGCAGGTCTACCAGGGTTCGCTGCAAGTACTCGTTGGAAATTTCAAACACGGACACGTTGGCGTTTTACCATGCAAAATCCCGGCCCGATTGCAGGATTGCGCTTGCCAAGCTGGAATTTGGTCCCAGAATTACCAGGTCGAGCCAACAGTTTTCGGAGAAATCACATCAATCGGAGCGATTTATCGGTAGAAAGTACGCATGAACAACATTCTTGGCCTGCATCACATGACCGCAATTTGCGGGGATGCCCAGGAAAACATCGACTTTTATGCCGGGCTGCTAGGTTTGCGCCTCATCAAGGTGACGGTGAACTTCGATGACCCAACCGCGTACCACTTCTACTACGGAGATGGCGCCGGCTCTCCCGGAACGGTCCTTACCTTCTTCCCATATCCTACGGCACAATCTGGCCGTCAAGGTGCAGGCCAGGTGGTCATCACGTCGCTGAGCATTCCGGAATCTTCCGTCGCCTACTGGCGCGAGCGGCTCGATGGCCTTGCCGTCGAGAGTGAGGACGGCCATGCGCTCGATTTTGCTGATCCGGATGGCTTGCTGCTCCGCCTCGTGCCAGATCCCAATTACAAACTCGCGGCTCCTTGGGAAAAGAGCGCGGTGCCGGTTGAACATCAAATTGCCGGTATTCACTCCGTAACCCTGCGCGAGAACGAAGTCGAACGCACGGCGGCGCTGCTCATGAAAGTGCTCGGCTTCGACCATGACCCGGATATCGAGGTTCCCGAGTACGTTTTCTTTACCGGTGCTCGCGGCCTAGGACAGCGGGTGGATATCTCCACGATCGGATTTGCGTCGGCACGTCCCGGCAAGGGCACGGTGCATCACATCGCCTTCCGAACTCCGACCGACGAGACGCAGGCTCAGGTCCGAACCGATCTCATCGCCGTCGGCGCAAGTGTTTCTGAGGTTCGCGATCGGGACTACTTCCACAGCATCTACTTCCGCGAACCAGGCGGCGTACTCTTTGAAATCGCAACCGACGGACCCGGCTTTGCTACGGACGAGGACCTAGAATCGCTGGGTACAAGCCTGAAGCTCCCGAAGATGCACGAACCGAAACGCGCGCAAATTGAAGCAGCTTTGCCAAAAATCACGTATCCAAACGCATGATCCATCAGCACCTCGTGGGAAACCCGACCATCGTAGCGCTTCACGGCACCGGCGGAAACGAGCAGGAATTTCTTGCCTTCACTCAGTCGCTGGTAAGCGGCGTGGGCTTCCTTTCCGTTCGCGGTGAAGAGCCGGAGAACGGACAGAACCGGTGGTTTCGCCGGTTTGCCGAAGGTGTTTTTGACGAAGACAACTTACGATTTCGGGCGGATCAGCTTGCTGGATTCATCCGAGAAACTTTGCCTACGGAAAAACGAGTTGTGCTCGGTTTTTCGAACGGGGCCAACATGGCCTCCGCCCTCGTGATCCGGCGTCCCGATCTGTTCTCGGCCGCCGTGCTGCTTGCGCCGATGGTTCCCTTCTCCGAAGAGCCGATGCCCGAACTTACGGACCTCCCCGTGCTCATGGTGTGCGGAGAACACGACCCGATGGTTCCGCGAATGAATGTCCAAACGCTGGCGACGCAGTTCGCCACCGCAGGGGCGGATGTACAAGTCCACTGGCACGCCGGCGGCCATAGCCCAGACCAAACCAGCATCTTCGTTGTTAAGTCGTTCCTAGCCGCGCTCAAGCCGAAACTCGCGGCTGAGTAGCCGAGATTGGCCAGCCATGCCAAAATAGCGATTACCCATGGCTGGCCATAGTAAATGGAAGAACATTCGGCTTCGAAAAGGTAAGCAGGACGCAATACGCGGAAAGCTGTTTACCAAGCTCGCCCGAGAAATCATCGTTGCCGCACGACTCGGCGGCGGAGATATCGCAATGAACCCACGACTTCGGGTCGCGGTTGAAAAGGCGAAGTCGGTTTCTTTGCCGAGCGAAAACATCAAGCGCGCCATCGACCGAGGATCCGGCGCGGTTGAAGGTGCCAACTACGAGGAAATCATTTACGAAGGCTACGGACCGGGCGGCGCGGGAATCATCTTGCAGTGCTACTCGGAGAACCGAAACCGAACCGTCGGCGACGTTCGAACCGCGTTCAACAAGAACGGCGGCAACATGGCCGAAAACGGCGCGGTGAGCTGGCAGTTCAAGTACGTCGGCCAGATCCAAGTGGCGAAGGGCAATTACGAAGAGGACGATTTCACCCTCATCGCGCTAGAAGCCGGAGCAGACGATGTTCAGCTCGACGAAGACACTTTCACCGTCACCACCGCGATGGAGGACTTGCACCGGGTGAACACCGCCCTGGAAGCCGCCGGTGTGAAGACCACCGAAATTCAGCTCACCTACGTGGCGACCAACAAGACGGAACTGTCGCCAGAAGACCAGATCAAGCTGCTGAAACTGCTTGATGCACTAGACGACTTGGACGATGTTCAAGAAACTTACGTGAACGTCGATATCGGCGAGGACGCGTACGAAGAAGATTGACCGCTCAACCCCGCCCACCGGTCATCACCTTGTTGCTGGTGGCCGGAAATCTGTTTGCTGCCTTCGCGGTCCTGATCAATCCGGACCTCGTGTATCAGTTCGGATTTGACTCCCGAAATCCGCAGTTCCGGGCGTACATCACGAGCCTGTTTTTGCACCAGAACGTGATCCATCTGTTGGGAAACATGCTTTTCCTTGCCGCGGTTGGGTCGGCAGTGGAGATGTCGACTGGCTGGTTTCGGTTCGCGCTGGTGTACTTCCTAAGCGGTGGGGCGGGGTTGATGCTCCATTACTTCATGACCCGGTCGCTCGAGAATCCGGTGCCGTACATCGGGGCGAGCGGGTGCGTGGCGGGTTGTATCGGCTACTACGCGCTTCGATACCAGGCGGTCCGGGTTCCGGTGGTTCCGAGGCTGGCGTTGCCGGTGTTGGTGATTACTTTGGTCTGGCTCGGCCTGCAGTTGGTCGGGGCGGTGGTTCGGATTGGCGACTCGGGCGGCACCGCGTATTGGGCGCACATTGGCGGTTTTGGGATGGGCGTGATGCTGAGTTTGGTTTTCCGAACTCCGGACTTCGGCCAGCGGCAAGTGGCTCGGCAAGCGCTTGACCAAATGAGCATTCGGGGTCCGGCAGCGATGAAGGTTGCGGCGGAGCGGCATTTACAGCGCTACCCTTCGGACCCGCATGCGGTGAGCGAGCTGGCTATCGCTTGCCGCGGGCTTTCGGATGTCGAAGGTGAGGCCGAGGCGATTTGTCAGTTGATGGTGCTCGATCTCTCTCGCACTCACGAATGCCTGACCAGGTTGATCGAGCTGCGCCAGATTGAGCGGATTTCTGCGGTCGAGCGATCGCAGTTCGCCGATCGGTTCAGCAGCACCGATCCGATACTTGCCGACGAGCTTTTTCAGAGCGTGGCGGAATCGAGCGATGCTCGGGCAAAGCCAGATGCGCTGCTCGCCTGGGCAAAATTCGCTCGGGAGCATGATGCGGAGAAAGCGACCGAATTGTTAACACAGCTGCAATCTGAATTTCCGCTGAGCGGGGCCACCGAAGTGGCAAGGACGCGCGGATGGCTTCGCTAAAGTATTGGTGGCGCGAGCGCCGGCCGGAGATCATTTCTGGTGCGGTCGCTTTCCTGGTACGGGTAGTCGGGCGGTCGGTTCGGTTCAAGTCCGAAGGCTTTGAAGCCCTTCCCGATCCGCACATCATGTGCGCTTGGCATGGTCGGACTTTCATCTTCGTCACCCGAAACTGGCCGCGCAAGTACGGCGTGATCATTAGCCACTCGCGGGATGGCGAGATTCAGACCCGGATTTTCGAGAGCTTCGGATTTGAAGTGATTCGAGGCAGCACTGGTCGCGGCGGAATTCGGGCGGCGGTCGAGGGGATCCGGTTGCTCAAGAGCGGCACCAGCATGGCGATGACGCCGGACGGTCCGCGCGGGCCATCTCAAGTGGTTCAGCCGGGGGTTTTGATGCTCGCGCAAAAGTCGGGGGCGGCGTTGATTCCGGCGGGCATGAGCGCCAAGCCAAGAATCCTCACGAAATCCTGGGACCGATACATGGTGCCTTGGCCATTTTCCAAGTGCGTCGGCTATGCGGGTGAGCCGATCTATGTGCCGAAGGATGCCGACGAGGAGACGCTAGAGCGGATCCGGTTGCAACTCGAAAATGAGATGACGCGGCTGCAGACGAAAGCGGAAGCCGAACTCGGTCAGGCGTAGTTGGCGTAGTCAGCCAATCTGATGGCAAAAATCCAACCTTTGCGTTAAGGGGAGGTTATGCTCGAATATCCGAATGTACACTCCGCGCGTGATGGGTCGCATTGGATTGCTTTTGTTGGTCAGTTTCCTTGGAGCGCATGCTTCTCTACAGCCCATGGCGGCGCCATTATCGGCTGCCACGTTGTTAACCCAAGCGGATGGGAACAACTCTGAGTTCGTCTCGCAGACGGTGCAAGAGCAGTATTACGCTGGCAACGTTCACGCGGTCTCGATCACTTTGACCAACGTTGGAACGACGACATGGACGCAGGCGACGCACCGATTGGTTTCGATGAACCCATATGCGAACAACGTTTGGGGCCGAACCGATGTGAAGCTGCCTTCTGGCGTCACCGTTGCCCCAGGCGCGACGTACACCTTCAATTTCAACATCACCGTTCCGAGTCGTCCAAGCCGTTACAACTTCCAGTGGCAGATGCGAAAGACCTCCCCGGGGAGCCCGGCAAACTTCGGCGCGATGACGCCGAACGTTGTGGTTACTGCCCTTTCCGGCGACGCCGCTGATTTCATCAGCCAGTCCGTACCGACCTTTGTCGAGCCGGGCAACAAGTTCGATGTCCAGTTGGTTTTCCAGAATCGCGGTTCTTCGACTTGGACCTACGACACGTTCCGCTTGGTTTCGCTGAGCAACCCTTCGAAGATTTTCGGTAAGGACAGCATCTCGCTGAACCCTGGCGAGAGCATTGCTCCGGGACAGTTCAAGACTTACAACTTCCGGCTTGAAGCACCTAAAACGGAAGGCATCTACAACCACCTTTGGCAGCTTCGCCGCTCGAGCGTGGCAAACTTCGGACCGATCAGCCCGACGGTACCAATCGAGGTTCGGTATCGCAACAACTCGGTTTGTGATTCGCAGACGGTGCCAAATTCTATGTTTGTAACCCGAGACTACGACGTCTCGGTTCGGTTCACGAACACCGGCGTCGATACCTGGACGCCAGGGCCATACGCGCTGTACAGCCAGAGCCCGGCGGGCAACAACCGCTGGGGCAAGCAGTCGATTTTGTTGCCTGTTTCCGTTGCGCCGGGCGAGTCCTACACGTTCAACTTCACCGTCCGAGCCCCGGTCCTGGCGGGGGTCTACAACTTCCAATGGCGACTTCGCCGGTCGGGCAAGGGTGACTTCGGCGCATTCAGCCCGTTGGTCGCGGTTTCGGTCGAAGAGAAGTGAACTAGCGGCGCCTTGAGCTTCGCGCCATGCGTGGCTTTGTATGGCTCTGCCTGGCTTTGTTTGGGACTCAACCGCCGTACAACCCAGCAAACCGCTGCTGAAGTTCGGAAGACGTCAACGCCGACTTCTCTGCCCCGCTCCACTCCTGCTGAACCCTTCCGAGGTGCAAGAGCACGGCGCGGGTGCCGAAGCGGGGGAGGTGGTCTAGGGAGTGGGTGACCATGACGGTGGTAATGGCATGCTCCGAAACGAGGCGGGCGGTGAGTTGCATGACCTTCTCGGCGGCTTCAGGATCGAGGGCGGCGGTGTGCTCGTCTAGGAGCAGCACTTTTGGGGTGACGATGGTTGCCATGACGACGGCGAGGGCCTGACGCTGGCCTCCGCTGAGGGTGTTGGTGGGGCGGTCGAGGAAGTTTTCGAGCCCCATTCCGCACGCGGAGAGGGCTTCGGCGTGGCGGGTTTTCGCTGACCGGTTCAGACCAAGCCGAAGGATGCGCCTTCCGCCACGAAGTTCGGCGAGTCGCATGTTCTCCGCTACGGTCAATGTTCCGGCCGTGCTGAGATACGGGTTCTGAAAGACCCGAGCCAAGCTCACGGCTCGGCGCTCCGGACCGTGTCGGGTGACGTCGATACCGTCAATCTGCACTTGACCCGAACTCGGCGGGAACATTCCGGCCAGAACATTGAGCAAGGTCGATTTGCCGGATCCGTTCGTGCCGGCAAGGAGTAAAAACTCACCTCGAGGGATCTCCAGCGAAACGTCTTGTAGCGCGAGAGTTGCCCCACCATCGGGTCGTTCGAACCGCTGGTTGATTTTGCTTAGCAGAATCATCTCGCTCGCCCCTTCGACATTCTCGGCAACGCTAGGGCAATCAACACGAAGCCGGCGGTGATGAGCTTCAGGTCAATCGGATTCATTCCCGCTTGTAGCGCACCGGCGATGAGCAATCGGAACACGACCGAGCCAACCAGCGCTCCTCCGACCGCGAAAAGCACGGACTTCGGCGGGAGGAATCGCTCGCCAATCATCACGCCCGCCATGCCTGTAACAAGGGCACCGATGCCCATCGTGATGTCAGCGAAGCCGTTGTACTGCGCGATCACCGCACCGCCGAGAGCGGCGAAACCGTTGGACAGGCTCAGGCCAACCGTTTTGACATTCCGGACGTTGATGCCTTGCGCGGCGGACATTTCTGGATTGTCGCCTACCGCTCTCAACGCGAGGCCGTAGTCGGTTCTCAAAAACCACCAAAGAATCGCGACGGCTAAAAGGGCAATTCCAAAGACGGCATAGCCCAACTCTCCCCCGCTCACCGGAAGGTTCGACCGGCCCATGACGCGGAGGTTGACGCTATAAAGCGCGGTCATGGTGATGATCCCGCTAAGCAGATCATTGATGTGCAGCCTCGTGTGAATGAGTCCGGTAATGGCTCCGCCGACCGCACCCACGAGAAAGGCAACCCCGAGCGCGAGCCACAGATTCAGGTTCTGGGCGAGAAGAACGCCGAAGATCGCCGCGCCGCTGGTGAAGGTGCCATCGACGGAGATATCGGGAAAACGAAGCACCCGGAACGACAGGAACACCGCGAGGGCCAAGAGGGCATAGGCCGCGCCTTGGGTAATCGCTCCGATCCAGAGTTCCATGGTCTAGTTCGCGGGCAAGGTGATTCCGAACTGCTTGGCGGCGGCCGGATTGGTCGCGATGGGTTGCAGCTTGGCCGTTTCTAGCGGGAACTTGGAGGTTTTCTCGCCATTCAACACCTTGCCCGCCATCCGCCCGGCTTGGGCTCCGGCTTCCTCCAGATCGACGCCTACAGTAGCGACGATCCCCTTCTCAAGCTGGTCCGGCTGGAGACTAAACATCGGCAGGCCCAGGTTTCCGGCGGTTTTGATTTGTCCATCGACGCCTTGGTTCACGGTGTTGCTGGGCAACTGGAGCACCGCTTCGACACCCTTGGCCTTGAGTGCCTGCATTCCGGTGACGATGTCGTTGGACGAGCTCACGGTAACGACGATGAACTCCAGTCCGTTCTTAGCGCAAGCCTTCTTCGCTTCCTCGTGCATGCCCCCAAAGAACGGCTCGCTGGGATCGTAAAGCGTTCCGATCTTCTTCACGGCGGGCATGAACTTGTGGATCATTTCGATGCCCTCAGACACCGGGAACGGGTTGTAGACCCCGGTGATGTTCGGCTTTGGTTCTGAAATTGTAGTAGCGGCTCCGGCGGCCACGGGATCAATGACGCCGCAGAAGATGACCGGTTTGTCTTTCACGCTTTTGATGGCCGCTTGCAGGGCCTGAGTGCTGCAGAGCCCGACGACGTCAACGGAGGTCGCCAGCTTTTGCATTAAGAGGCTCATCGTCCCGGCATCGCTTTGGGCGTTTTGGAAGTCGATTTCCACGGTTTTGCCATCAACAAATCCTTCATCGGCGAGCCCCTTCACGAATCCTTCGCGGAGCTGATCGAGGCTGCTGGTGCTGGTGAATTGGGCAAAGCCGACCTTTGGCAGCCCCGAGCTTGGCTTCGAGCATCCCGCCGTGGTCAAAAATAGGGCGAGGCCAAGCCCTAGCCATGCATTGATTCGCATCCTGCTCATCGGCTTCAAGATACAGGATTTACGGGGTTACTGCAACGGGCGAACGGTATCCTCTTTCGCGATGGCGGAATTGTTGCTGGAAGTGGGATGCGAAGAGTTGCCGGCGGCGTTTGTGGCGCGCGCTTTGAGCGACCTTTCTGGGCAACTGGTTAATGCGCTCAACGCTTCTCAACTCCTTGGTGCAGACCACAAAGTCGCGACCTATGGCACTCCGAGACGACTGATCGTCTCAATCTCGGGATTGCTCGATCGGCAGGAAGATGCCGAGAAGGATGTTCGTGGCCCCGCGCTTAAGGGAGCATTCAACGCCGAAGGCGAACCAACTCCCGCGCTCCTCGGCTTTTGCCGTGGTCAAGGCGTGGACGTCTCAACGATTCGAAAAGACGACCAGTACGTTTGGATCACGAAGCAGATTCCTGGCCAGTCGGCCACCGCGATTCTAGAAGCCCTCCTGCCGAAGACGATTCGCGAATTACAGTTCCAAAAGTCGATGCGATGGGGTTCCACTCGCATGCGGTTTGCACGACCCATTCGGTGGCTGCTGGCTGTTCTGGACGGCGTTGTGGTTCCTTTTGACATCGAAGGCGTGGTGAGCGGAAACGAATCCCGAGGCCACCGATTCTATGCTCCATCGGCGTTTGCCGTTACATCGGCAGATGAACTCATTGCTCGACTTCGCGAGAA
>CAMAPH010000044.1:0-21169 GCA_945859975.1 Chthonomonas calidirosea | reverse complement strand
CCCAACCAGAAGAGAAGAGAAGAGAAGAGAAGAGAAGAGAAAGTGTATCAGATCAGGGCTTGACCGGCTTTCCCAACCAATAATAACTGTTATGAAACTAACACCTTAGTGTATCAGATCAGGGCTTGACCGGCTTTCCCAACTAGGCGTGAGCTGATGATGATTTGACCGGTAGTGTATCAGATCAGGGCTTGACCGGCTTTCCCAACCGATTCGACGGTAACAAGCCGAGTTTGAAGAGTGTATCAGATCAGGGCTTGACCGGCTTTCCCAACGTTGCGAGAGAAGGTTGTACCGCCGATCGAAGTGTATCAGATCAGGGCTTGACCGGCTTTCCCAACACAATCGGCGTGGTTGTGTTGAGCGGACCGAGTGTATCAGATCAGGGCTTGACCGGCTTTCCCAACTAAAGATCACTCCGAACCTTCAACGCGCCGAGTGTATCAGATCAGGGCTTGACCGGCTTTCCCAACATACGTGAATGGGAACCGACCGAAGAGTGGAGTGTATCAGATCAGGGCTTGACCGGCTTTCCCAACCTGCTGGCCAGAGAGGGTGTAGGGTTGGCCAGTGTATCAGATCAGGGCTTGACCGGCTTTCCCAACAAGACAACTTCGGTGTCGAACAGCCGGAAAAGTGTATCAGATCAGGACTTTGCCGGCTTTCCAAACCAAATCTGCCGTCCTGTGAATATTGAAAGTGTATCAGATCAAACCTTCAACCGCTTTCCCAACATGACTTGGTTTGTCCTTATCAGAAGAAGTGTATCAGATCATGGCTTCCGAAGCTTTCCCAGCCAGGTTGATATTCTTAGATATTGTAAGCTACCATATCTTCCCCCCCCCCCCCCCGCAAAAACCTTGGTTGACTTTTCCCCTCCCAACGCCCTCATAAGGTATGCGACCCATTTTCCTTGAGCGTGCCGGAGAACCGTCCAAGCACGCCCACACCACCGAGCCCGACTGGCTCGTCCCCAACCTCATCCCCACCCAGGGCATGGTCGTCCTCGCCAGCGCTCCCAAAGTCGGCAAGACCGTCTTCGCCACTGCCCTCGCCCGCGCTCTGTGTCGCGGCGAGTCCTTCCTCGGCCACCAGCTACAAGCCGCTCCCGTCGTCTGGTGCGCCCACGAAGAATCCCCGCGCGAGCGAGTACCCCTCCACGCCGGACTCACCCCCGAAGACCCCTTCTACATCGGCTACCGCCGCGGAATCCCGCGCCTCGACGACCCCGATTGCTTCCTGAACCAGCCCAAATATGAACCCGACAAAGACCGAACCCACTACGTCTATGTCGAGGCCATGAAGCTCGGCGCAAAGCTCGTCGTCATCGACTGCCTCCAAGCCGCCGTCGAACGAACCAACCTCGCCGACAACCAGTCGGCACGGCACATCATGTCGAAAATCAGTCAGTGGAGCTACTACTTCGGCTGCGCCACCCTCGTCCTGCACCACCTCACCAAAAGTGCCCACCGAGGCTACTACCCCGAGCGCTTCGCCGATTCCGCCCAAATCCTCGCCACCAGCAGCACCCATCTCTTCTTCGAAAGAATCGGGACCGGGGAAAACCCGCGCCGCTACGCCATCCACGGCCAAGGCCGCCACCCCGCCCCGCCGTCCCGAGTGGAAGTCGAGAGCCGCGGCTTCTTCGATTGGCGATTAGCCGACGAAGCAACCGCCGAACGCCCGCAAACCAACACCGAACAAATCATGAACTTCCTAAAAGAAGGCCCCGCCACCGCAACCGAAATCTCCGAAGCCCTCGGGCTGAAATACGAATCCGTCCGAGTTACCCTAAGCGTCCTCAGCCGCAAAGGCAAAACCATGCCCCTAACCTCCACCTCCCAGTCCCGCCCCTACGCCCTGGTTGAAGAAGAATTTGAACCTAACATGGGCTGTAATTAATTAATCCGTCTGGGGGGGAACATTAATTACACTACGCCCCCAAAGGTTCCCCGGCCATGCAAGGCCACGCAAAGCTAGACAAGGCGCGAAGCTCAAAGCGCCCCGGCAGAAGCTCAAAGCGACGCCCTGATCCACCCTTCTCGACCCAAATTGCCTTCAATTCGTTCGTCCTACACAACCAATCCAAAAACTCGGAGTATTTTAAAAGCATGATCTTTCTCGCCCTCGCCGCCATGCCCGCCGATCTGGACGCCTACGAAACCGCCGAACTCAAGTGGCGAGAGAACCGCGAGGTCGGGCTGAAGCGGAACACGGGCTGGCTCAGCGTCGCCGGCCTCTTTTGGCTAAAGGAAGGTGAAAACACCGTCGGCTCGGAAGGCGATGTCAAACTCCCTGACTACACCCCGAAAGCTTACGGCACCCTCGTCCGCGCCGGCAAAGTCGTCACCTTAAAAGTCCCCGGAGAAGCGGACAGAGTTCTGAAAACCGACGGCGAAGGAACGCCGGACCAAGTCACGGTTCAGGAAGCCATCTTCACGATCATCGAACGCGGAACCCGCATCGGCGTCCGCCTCTACGATCCAAAGTCGAAGTTCCAGCAGGAGTTCAAGGGCCTGAACTGGTTCCCGATCGACGAGAAGTACCGCATCGAGGCCAAGTTCGTCCCGCACAAAACCGTCCGAACGCTGAAGATCGCCAACGTCATCGGCGATATCAACGACGTGCCAAACCCCGGCTACGTTGAGTTCAAGTTCGAAGGCAAAACCTGCCGAATGGAAGCCCAGCAAGAAGGCGATGTCCTCTTCTTCAACTTCGTCGACAAAACCGCCGGAAAGGAAACCTACACCCCAGGCCGGTTCCTCTACTCAGAGCTACCTAAGGACGGCAAGGTCGTCATCGACTTCAATCGAGCCTACAATCCGCCCTGTGCCTACACCGACTTCGCCACCTGCCCAAGGCCACCGAAGGAGAACTTCCTGCCGGTAGCCATTCGGGCGGGCGAAAAGGACCAACCGGCCCACAAGGACTAAGCCGCTTTCTTCTGGAAAGCCTTCTCCAGCAGCGCGCCGATCAGGATCACAAATCCCATAACCGCGAAGTTCAAGGAACTTGGAACGCCGAGCAGGTTGACCAAGTTCTGCAAAACCTGCAGCAAGATCACGCCGAGCACGACGCCAATAACCGTGCCTTCGCCACCGCGCAGCGAAAAGCCGCCGAGAACCACGGCGGCAACGCCATAAAGCTCGTAGTAGCTACCATGCGAACTCGGCGCAATCGAGTTCGTGTAAAACGCGAACAAGATCGCCGCAACCCCGGTACAAACCCCGGCGATCACGTAGGCAATCGTCTCAACGCGCAGCACGTTAACGCCCGCATACCGCGCCGCCTCGCTGTTCTTACCGACTGCATATAGGTGTCGACCCAAAACCGACTTGTGGAGCAAAACTCCGACCAGAACGGTAACGATCAGGAACAGCACAAACGCCGTCGACATCCCTGCGATGCTGCCCGTAGCCAGTTGCTTCAGCGGCTCAAACCCCGCCGAGTCGCCAAAACCTTTCGACTCGTCCGAAGCCACAAACCGCGCCGCACCTCGGTAAAGCAGCAATCCGCAGAGCGTCACGATGAACGGCTGCAGCTTCAATCGGGACACCAAAATCCCATGAAGCCAACCCAGAGCCCCGCCAATCGCCAAGATTCCGGGGATGACAATCGCCGGTGGCATCTTCTTCTCCACCAGCCCCATCGCCATCAGTACGCCCAGCAGCGCACACATCGAACCGACGGACAAATCAATCCCGCCGGTAACCACAACCACTGCTACGCCGATGCTCAGGATGCCGTACATTCCAATCTGCCGAGTAATGTTTTGCAAATTAGTCGGGGACAAAAACTGCGGATTTCGGATGGTTAAGAAAATACAAACCACCACAAGCACCGCGAGCAGGAGCAGTTCTTTTCGATATCGATTCAACATTAAATTGCGAGCCTCATGATGGCGTCCTTAGACAGTTGGTCACGTGATAGCTCTCCGGCAACGCCGCCTCGCGAGAACACCAAAACCCGATCGCACTGGGTCAAAACTTCGTCGGTATCGCTACTGATCATCAACACCGCCAACCCTTGTTTGGCCAGCGCATCGATCTGGTCATAAATCTCTCCGCGCGCCCCGATGTCAACTCCGCAAGTCGGCTCATCCAGCACCAGGCACCGCGCATCCTTCGCCAGCCACTTGCCAAGGGCCACCTTCTGCTGGTTCCCGCCGCTCAGTGAAGACACCGGCTGATCCATCGTCGCGCACTTGATGCTCAGGTTCTTAATCTGCGTCGCCGCCATCGTTCGCGACCCCGCCTCGCTCACAATCGGCCCACCGGCATCCTTCACCGAAGGCAAGGTGATATTGCGCTCAATGGAGAAATCCAAAATCACCCCGAGATTCCGCCGATCTTCCGGAACCAGGAACACACCCTTCTTGATCGTGTTCAAAGTATCGCCCAGACTCAACGGCTCACCGTCAATGGTGACTTCTCCGCCAACCGGACGATCGATCCCAAAAATCACCCGCGCGACCTCAGACCGCCCAGAACCCACTAGCCCGGTAATGCCAAGAACTTCACCCCGCCGAACCTCAAACGAAACCGGGATGTCCGGATACTTCGTTGTGCGAACGTTAGAAACCACCAGCCGAGCCTCTCCGGCAACTCGCGACTCCGACCGCCGCGCCGCCTCGGTTCGACCGATGATGCTCTGGATAATGTTCTCCCGCGTCATCTCGCCCCCGGCTAGATTCCCCGAGTTCTTTCCGTCCGTCAAACTCACGGTCCGAGTAGCGATCCGCAGAATCTCATCAATTCGGTGCGAAACGTAAAGCACCGTCACGCCCTGCGCTCGAAGCTCATCGACGATGGTCAGCAACCGCTCCGCTTCCGTCTCGGACAAGCTCGAAGTCGGCTCATCCATGATGACGAGCTTCGCGTTAAAACTCAGCGCCCGGGCAATCTCCACCATCTGCCGCTGCGCGTTCGAAAGGTCCTGAACCGGAGTCGAAGGCGAAACATCCAGCCTAAGCCGGTCCAACACAACCTGAGTGTTAGCGTTGAGGCTTCGGTTATCCAAGAACGGCCCAATCTTTGGCTCGCGACCAAGATAAATATTCTCCGCAACGGTCAAGTTCTCGAGCGCGTGCCGTTCTTGGTGGATCACCGAGATCCCAAGTTGCTCCGAGACCTTGGGCGAAAGCGGCCCAACCTGCCTGCCTTCAAAAATGATCGAGCCTGAATCAGGCGTCACAAGTCCACAAAGGATCTTGATGAGGGTCGACTTTCCAGCACCGTTGGCGCCTAGCAAGCCGACGGTCTCGCCGGTATTAAGCTCCAGCGAGACCGTGTCGAGCGCGCGAACCCCACCATACGATTTGGTGAGGTTCGACGCTGACAGCAGCGACTTACTTTCGGCCACGAAGTTCGTCGAGGTTCTTCTTGAAATCGGCAACGGTGTCTTTTCCGATTGCCTTCGTTTCAACGATCATCTTCTTGTCGGCTGGAATCGCGTCGGCCTTTCCACCCTTAACTTCGGACATCAGTTTCACTGACTGGTAGCCGAACTCAAACGGCTGCTGGACGATCGTGACTTCGATCTCACCCGCCGCAACTCCGGCAAGCGTGTCGTCTTCTTCATCGAAGCAAACGATCTTGACCTTGCCAACCTTGCCTGCTTCCTTAACTGCGCTGAGGATCGCTGGGCCGTTGTAGCTCCAGAGTCCCACGAGGCCAGCAATGTCTGGTGTGTTGACAAGAGTGTCTTCAACGTTGGCCTTCGCCTTAACTCGGTCGGTGCCGTCGGTTCGAATATCGAGGATCGTGATCTTCGATCCTTCGATCGCTTCCTTAAGTCCCTTAAACCGCTCGGCTGCGTTCTGAGCATCGGCGTTGCCTACGAAGACCATGACCTTGCCGCCGTTCGGAAGCGCCTTCTTGAGCTCTTCGCCAGCCTGGCGACCAGCGGCAACATTGTCGGTTCCGACATAGCAAGCGCGCTGACTGTCTGGCGCGTCGCTGTCCTGGGTGACCAAAAGAACTTGCTTAGCAACGCCGTCGAGCATCTCGGTCTGGTTCTTCGGGTCAACCGGGCTGATGGCGATGCCATCTACACCCTTGGCGAGAAGGTCATCGACGATTCGCTTCTGCTCCGCGGCCGTGCCTTCGCTTGGCATCTGAAAGTTGACCTCGACGTTATCGAGTTCGCCATCTGCCTTTTCAACGCCCTTTCGTGCAATGGTCCAGAAGTCAGATGCGTTATTCGTAACGAACGCCAACTGGAGCTTCTTGCCCGTCGTTTCGGTTGCCTTGCCGTCTTTCTCGGCGCTCGGCTCAGCGGTAACGGAGCATCCAAGTCCGGAGAAAAGGACGACGCCACAGAGGAGTAAGGTTGCTAACGTTGTTTTGTTCATGGATTTCGTTTCTTAAGCTCAGCCTGAGATTGTCGAACCAGATTTTCGCTGGCGGGCACCCGCAAGATTAGCAGAGAATTCGGAGGAAGCGTGATGGTTTTAGCCGCTTTGAGCTTGATTGTACGAGGAATCACCACGTTTGGTTGATCTAGGCTATTCTCGGCCGTCGCAAGGGCGTGCGAGAGAATTTGTCCAGACCACATTTCGTTTGGCTTGAAGGATAGTCCGCTCAGATTGATCACACGGTCGGAGTTTGCGCCGCTTACGAACTTAAGCACCAACTCTTTGCGCTTGATATCAATGCCGGCAGAAGCGGCCAAGTCCGATGGACCTGGGCCCTCAGCAAAGGTCTGCAACAGCTTGCCATCCAAGTAGCCAAGAACTTTCTCACCCTGCTTTACAAGGCGGACCTGGTACCACTTTCCAAGTTCGATCTTGCCCTTAAGGTTTGCGCCGACTCTTCCGCCGCGCTCAAAGCCGTGCTCGGTGTTATTCCATCCGCCCAGGTTCCAATGAGCGAATTCGCCAGTTGGCTTGATCGCGAAGGAAGCAAGGAACCCTTCTCTCCCGCTTAAGGTTTTCGCCGTGAACTCGAAGGTCCAATCGTCAGTGGCCTTTGCAGTAATTCCCTTAATGACTGCATGTCGGTCTTCAACTTCCGCAGTCTGCCGCAGCGCCCCATCGCCAACTTTCCAATCGCCGCGGACATCGGCAAGATCGGTTAGCTTCGGAATCGCGGCAGAGTATTCGGTTTTGCCGTTGATCACGACTTTAACATCCTTAAACTCTGCGGCGGTGTTCCAAGTCTTCAGTCCAAATCCACCCGCGACCGGCTGCGGTGGCGTTGGCGGGGCAACAGCCTTTGAGTCGAACATCAAGTCGGTTCGATTCGAGGCGAACATCTGCTGCACCCAGTAGCTTGGGGTGCCATAGCTGCGAGTTCCGTCGAACACGATGGCATTTGGGTTCCACTGCCGATTGTTAATGTTTTCGAATAGTGGCGCGTACGATCCCATCGCGACGATGTCGGCGTTTCGCTCCATCCCGGTCATGAAGGCGGCTTCGCCAAGTGCTCCGGCAAGGCTTCCCCGCCCGTTGTCTCGGGTTACCGCGTACTCGCCGATGTACACCTTGTTACCGTTCCGGTTGTAGGTGTTGTACCGATCCTTGTTTGCCCAGAACCAGCGCGGCGTGTCGTAGTAGTGCTCGCTCGTCAGGTCTCCAGGGTTCGGTACTTCGACGTTCGAAATCGTAACGATTTCTGGGTGCTTGGCCTTGATGGCTTCGTTAATGAGTTTGAACCGCTCGTAATATGGCGCCGGTCCACCGAAGGACCAGGAATAGCCGTTCTCGTTCCCGATTTCGACGTATTTCAGGTTGAACGACTTTGGGTGTCCGTTGGCCGCGCGGAGAGCCCCCATCTTTGAGCTCACCGGTCCGTTCGCGTATTCGATCGCATCGAGCGCGTCTTTGACGTGCCGATCCATCTTGTCCATCGGAGTGATTTCCGAGTGCGACATTCCGCAGTTGATGACGAACAGCGGCTCTGCCTGAACATCTTCACAGAGCTGCAAGTACTCGTGATATCCGAGACCGTTACTGGAGGTGTATCCCCAAAAGGACCGAGGCGTACCAGGACGCTTCTCGATTGGAGCCAGAGTTCCGCGCCACTCGAAAGCGTTGCCGAGGTTATTGCCCTCAACGTAGCAGCCGCCCGGGAACCGCAGGAAGCCAGGTTCCAGCTCGGCGATTCGTTCCGCCAAGTCTGGTCGCAGGCCATTAGCTCGGTTCTTCCAAGTCTTCTCCGGCATCAGCGATGCGTAGCCAATGGAAACGCTACTTCCCTTTTCTGCCGTGATGACCAACTTGGCCTTTGAGTCCGAACCGATCGGAGAGAAAGCGAGCGGAACCTCTTTCCAAGATGAGGCAGCTTGGACATTCACCGAGTTCGACACCGCTGCTCCCTTGGTCCCGGCAAGAGCCACCGAAAGATTGCCCGTACCCTTCACCCAAACTGAGCCGGCCAAACGCTTCCCGCTTTTGACCGGGATGCCCCAAAAGCCGCCATTCTCGACCGCAACGGAGGAATCCTTTGCGTCCAAGATGATGGAACCAGCAGAAGCGTCGTTGAGCTTTGTTTGGGAATCAAAGGTCACGGACTTGGAAACAGATTTCCAGCCTTCCGGCAGACCAGCGTTTCCGCGCAACATGCCCCGGTTTGAAAGTAACTCGGCATAGAGACCGCCTTCGCCCGCGTTGTTGATTTCCTCGAAGAAGATTCCAAACAAGGAACGGGGCACGGCAACCGTCGCCTTATCGAGGTTGATGGAAACTGACGGCGTTTCCTGGGCGGCCATTGCCCAAGCAGCAATTACAATGAGAGCCATAGTGCTTTGTTTATTCTAACCACATGAATCCCTGAATATTCATAGCGAGCAATGAATATTCAGGCTTTTGTGGACGGGGGTGTCAGAGGGAATTTGTTTGGGCTCCCGAAGCATGGGAGCCCATCAAATTGTCTTAGCCGACGACGAACGTTCCACCGAAGGCGGACAGTGGCGGAAGTGAGATCACAGCAACTCCGTCCTGGAAGATCACTTCATTGAACTCTTCTGACCGGACTTTCTCCGGCTGTCCAAAGTCATTGAACGCCTTCGGATCGGTTCCGGTGATGATTTCGCCGGAGCTAAGGCTGGTCAGTTGTCGGGTGGACAAGTCAACTCGAACTTCCGCGCTCTCCGTCGTACTTCGATTCACAAAGAAGCAATACAGCTCATTCTCATTGAGAATCGCGCTCGCGTCAATCTGCTTAGCCGTTGGGTGGGTCTTGCTTGCGACCGTTGGTCCATCGACTCCAACTTGGAGTGACGTACCAGTTCTTCGATTGGCAAACATTTCGATTGGGTAGAAGATCGACTGAATTACCATCTCGTCCCCACGGGTCAAAATTGGTGCGATCACGTTCACAATCTGCGCGATGTTGGCGATCTTTACCGAGTCTGCGTGTCGGATAAAGCTGTTCAAGAACTGCATGACGACCAACGCATCTTCGAGATTGTAAACCTCCTCGAGAAGTGGCGGCGCAAGCTTTCCTCGACCGTCAACGTGTTCGCCAGATCGTGCGCGATACCAGACGTTCCATTCGTCGAAGCTGAGCTTCACGCGCTTCTTGGATCGAGTTTTAGCCTGCACATAACGAGTCGCGAAATCGAGTTCTTCAATCTGCTTGTCAATCGCAAGACCAACGGCTAGGAAGTCTTCTGTATCGTTAGCGTCATTTCCAACGTAGCAATGCAGACTGATGTAGTCAACATCGTTGTGACAATACTCCAAGGCTTTTCGGTCCCATTCCATGTAGGTCGGAAGGTTAACCGCGCATGAACCGCACAAAACCAGCTCTACTTCCGGGTCGCACATCTTCATCAAGCGCGCCGTTTGTTGGGCTCGAATCGCATACTCTTCCGCCGGAACGTGGCCGATCTGCCACGGTCCATCCATCTCGTTACCCAGGCACCAAAGCTTGATATCGTGAGGCTTATCGTAGCCATGTGAGATCCGCTTGTCTGCCCAGTAAGTGCCGCCCTTGCCGTTACAGTACTCGAGCCAGTTGCGCGCCTCAGCCGGCGTGCCGGTCCCCAAATTGACCGCCATCATCGGCGTCCAATCCATCTCGTTCGACATCTCCATGAACTCATTCGTGCCGAACTGATTGGGTTCGGCGCTCTGCCATGCCAGATCCATCTTGGTAGGTCGGTTCTCCCTTGGACCAACGCCATCAAGCCAATCGTAGCCGCTGACAAAGTTGCCACCGGGATATCGCATGGCGGTGAACTTCAACCGCTTCAGTGCATCAAGAACGTCCCATCGGAAGCCTTTGTTGTCGGCGTGAACAGAACCGGGGTGGTAAACGCCTTCGTAAACCGCACGACCGAGGTGCTCTAAGAATCCACCAAAAACTCGCGGGTCTACGGTGTCGATGGTAAAGGCAGGATGAAGGGAGATGTTTGTCTTATTCATATGAGATTCCTAGTCTTTTAGGCCAGAAGAGGTCATGCTTTCGATAATCTGTTTCTGGAACACCAGAAACATGATGAGTAGAGGCAAAGTTGAGAGAAGGCTTGTCGCGATCGTCAAGCCATACTGAGTTGAGTAGCTGCTTTGGAACAAAGCAATTCCGACCGGCAAAGTATAGTTCGTCACCGATTCCATAAACACCAGCGGTGTGATGTAATCGTTCCACGAACCAATGAAAGTGAAAACAGCCAAGGTAGCAATTGAAGGGCCGCACAACGGCAAGGTCACTTTCCAAAACACCACCGGCAACGTGCATCCGTCGATCATCGCGGCTTCTTCGATGGCCACCGGAAGATTCCTCATGAACTGACTCAGCATGAACACGCCGTAGCCACTTGCCGCCGCAGGAAGAATCAAGGCATACGGCGTATCCAACAGGCCCATTCGACTAAGGATGACGTACAGCGGAATGAGGAACAGCTGCGCCGGAATCATCATCGTTCCAACGATCATGTTCAGCAGGAACTTAGCTCCCCGAACGCGGATTCTCGTAATCGCAAAAGCCACGAGCGACGAAAGACAAATCACAAGGAGCGTGGTCGCCGACGAGATGAAGACGCTGTTCACAAACCAAAGCCCCACTGGCGCTTCGACGGAGTTTCGACTCACCGCCTCGTAGTTGGCGAGATCCCAAGTCTTGGGCAAAATCTGATCCGGCTGTAGGACCTCAGCTTCACGCTTAAACGAAGCAAAGATCATGAAAACGAACGGAAGGATAAAGAGTCCACCGATCAGAACCATGATCATGCTCGGCAACGGGTTCCGCTTCATCCTTCCACCTGACTTTTCAAGACTCGCGCTTGAATGGAGCTAAACACCAAGATCGCCGCAAATAGGAGCCAACTGATCGCCGCTCCATAGCCAAAACGATAGCCATTGAAGGCAGTCTCAAACATGTACTGAACAACGCCTCGGGTGGCAAAAGTGGGCCCGCCGCCCGTAAGAATCGCTGCTTGGCCGAACATCTGAAACGAAGCAATCGTTGTTGTCACAAATACAAAGAGCAGCACTGGCTTCAGCGACGGAATCATGATGCGGAAGAAAATGTGTTGCCCAGTTGCGCCATCCAACGATGCCGCTTCGAAGTACATCTTCGGAATTTGCTGAAGCGCGGTCAGCACCACCACGCTCGTCCCGCCGACCGTCCACCAGAGACTCATCAGCACGACGCTCGGCATCGCCATGTTGGCGTCGGTCAACCAAGGCACTGGAGAGCCGCCGGCTTTTCGAATCGTGTAGTTGAACAGACCGAACTCGTTGTTAAAGAACCACTGCCAGAGAATGCCCGTCGCCGCGACGTTCAACATGCTCGGCGTATAGACCAGTGCTCGAACCATGTCGCGCCCCTGCGCCATGCGGTTCATTCCCAGTGCCATCGCCGTTCCCAGCACCAGAACGCTCGGAACCATGAGCAAAGCGAAGCGACCCGTAGCGCCGGTGGCCTGCCAGAAGAAGTCGTCCTTCAGCGCATCGGTAAAGTTCTGCGCGCCAATGAATGCCGACTTTGAGGCGTTGGTCAGATCCAATTGGACCACGGACAACCAAGCCGACACCAGTACTGGAACGATTATAAAAATGACGAACAGGACCAGATACGGGACCAGGAACAGGTAGCCGACCAGTTCCTCTTTTCGTCGCGCGTTCATGGCTTTACCTCGCTTTGATTCTGCGTGGTCGGATACTCGCGACGGTCACGGTCGATGACCGTCTGGGCATTCTTGTTAGCCTCGGCGAGAGCCTCTTTCGGCCCAATCTGACCGCGCACCACCCGCTCCACCGCCCGATCAAGTTCCAGCATGAACTCGAAAATGACGGGCGTGCGTGGCGGATACATCATGGTGGGAATCTGCTTCGAGAAGGCAAACTGCACGGGCATTTTTGCAAACTCCGGGTTCTCCCGCACACTCTTTCTGGCCGGAACTTGGCCCGCACTCGCCCACTCCAAGCTGTGATCCGAAAGGTACTTAAGGAACCGGCCTGAGGCTTCCCGCTCAATCTCCGAAACCGTTTTGTTGACGCACAAGACATGCGAGTTTGCCAGCGTCCCTGGCTTGTCGCCGATCTGCGGAATCGGCGCGCCTAAGTATTCGAAATCGTTAAGGCGGGTCAGGTCGCCGAGCATAAAGACGCCGTCCCAAACCATCGCGACACGCTTTGTTCGGAACCCGAACCAGCCCAGTCCGTTATCTGCCGGAGGTGCCTGCTTGTTCTTTGCGATGCCTGCAAGGAACTCAAGAGCCTTCAAATTCGGCTTGCTATCCAGGTCGGCATTCCCTTCTTCATCTAGATATCTTCCGCCGAACTGCGGCACCAAGCTACGAAAGTTCGCTCCCCAGTAGGTAAACGCAAACGCCCATTGCTTGTCTTTAAGATCGCCGCCGGCCTCTCGGGTCGCTTTTTCGATGAAGTCCATCATCTCAACACGATCTCGCGGGGCACGCGCGTTACCGTTCGAATCCACATAACCCGCGTCTTTCAACATCTGCTTGTTGAGGAACGCACCTTGCGGGTGAATATCGAGCGGCACTCCTTCCAGGTGACCATCAAACTGGACCTGATCCACCACAACTTGATCGAAGTCTTTGATATCGATGGCATCCTTGCCCGTATATAAATCCGAGATATCGGCCACAAACCCGGCCCGGCGAATGCGCGGTAGGGCGTCGGTATGGACTACGAAGATTTCTGGACCACGGCCATCGCTCCCCGCGACGGTGAGTTTGTTGTAGTAAGTCGCCCAGGGAATTCGCTGCATCGCGACCTCAACATCAGGATTTTGCCGGTTGAAGTCTTCGATGATTTTGAGCATCACCACGCCGTCGGGCCCGGTGAAGCCGTTCCAGAAAGCCAGACGAGTTTTCTTGCTCCCGATCCCGCCGCCGAGCATCGACCAACGAATAACGCCCGTGGTCAACACGAGCACGAGTACTCCCAGCACAAGCGCGTGGATATTGAAGCTACCGCGCTGTCTGGACATTCTGTTTCACGGCACGAATCACTACGCCGGCTTGATTGCGGCCGACCGCATACTGAAATGTCGAGTCCACCCTCAAAGTGTCTATGAAAGCAGGCTCATTTGGATTCCGGTTGGGCCAAGTAAGAATGAGCTCATCCCCGTCTTGCCGCCAAGTACCCGATTGATCTCGCATTGTCATGGTCCCGTTCTTGCCAAGCTTGACCTCTTGGATGTGACCGAAATCTACCTGCAGATTCCAATCTCCTGCGGGCGAATTCGAAGCGGCCTTTAGATCGATACCAACGGGCAGACCAGACAACGGCCAACCATCAGCGCCCCAGATAAGGTTCCGAATCTGCAAGGTTGGCGCACCCCAGAGGTCACGATTCCAGAATCGTCGGCCGTCATAGTAGTGATAAGCCATGAGAAAGTCTCCCTTCTCATTGGTAAAGAAGTTGCCGCCGCCTGGCCCAAACATTGGAGCCGAACTCCTCAGAAGAACGGTGTTCCCTCCTTCGGTCATCGGCTTACCATCGAATCCGAGAAATGGACCCGTGGGAGACTCAGAACGCCCGCAGACCATCCGGTAAGTACTTCGAATACCCTGCGCAGCCAGACCGTAAGTCACGAACAGATAGTAGAACCCATTGCGATACAGCAACGTTGGAGCTTCCAACGGATTTCCGCGATCTGCGGTATTGCTCGCAACATGCAGGGGAGGCGCGGCCGGGTCCTTGAGCGCACCGGTCGTTGGATCGAGCTCAACCTGATACATGCCGGACCAGTACGAGCCATACACCATCCAATGCCGTCCATCCGGCGCAATCAGAACGTCCGGATCAATCGCATTAAAGTTGGACTCTCCTGCCTTACTTTTGATGAGAAGGCCCTTATCCACCCACCCATGGGCTGGTACAGCTGGGTCAAACTTTTCGCATTCAGCATAAGCGATGTACGAAGTATTCGAGCCAAACTTCTCGCTCGCACAGTAGTAAATCCGGAGACTTTCTCCGACCCTCACGGGCGCCGGAGCCCACACCGAACGATGATCGGGAACTGCCTTCTTGAGCCATTCCGGCTGGTCTGGCAAGATCGGGCCGTTTGACTTCCAGGTGATCAGGTCTTTTGAAGTGCTGATCGGAGCCAGCTCATTGCCACTCGTGTTGACCATGACGTACATGTCACCGAACAACAAAATGCTCGGGTCATGGACATTCCCACCTTCGTAACGCGCTCCGTCAAACGGAAAGGCGGCGTCGAGCGCGGACTCGATGAAGGTGCTCGCAGGCTTTGTCTGCGATTCGGTGAGCATGAGTGCCATTAGGAGTGCTCCGATCATTTGAGATCAGTTGCCGGTACCGGGTGCAGTTGCCGGTGCGGTGGTGCCGCCTTGGCGCATCTGCTCGCGCTGTTTGTCGCGAGCTTCGACAATTTTTGGATCAGGCACGGTTTCGTCGTTGCAACCGACGGTGACGAACGAACCAGCCATGAGCAAGCAGCCCAACACGATTAAAGTTGATTTGTTTTTCATTTTCTTCACTCCGCTTAAGGAAGAGGTTGTCCCATAAAGCAATACCCTCGCCGCAAGAGATACAGCGAGGGTCGGAAGGGGCGTTTCTTAGAGAGCCGAAACGTCGCAGTAGCCGTACGTGTACCAGAAGTTAGTGTTCTCTGGAGTTTCCGTAAGACCGGTGGTGTTTGGCACGGTCGCGCCACAGCTCTGGGTCTTGTAGCAAACAGCGTTGCTGCTGATTCCAAAGTTGCGGAACTTGACGCCGGTGCGCTTGAAGTACTTGGCGTGACCATCGGCAAAGCCGTAGTTGTCGCCCTTGTCGTAGGTGTTACCCATCCAGCTCAGGTCGATACCGTTACAAGCTGGGCCCGATCCGCCTAGCTCCGGGCTAGCGAAGTTTGCGGCGAACTGAGTTGGCTGAACGAGGGCTTCTCGACCGGTGTCGATCTTGCCTTGAATAACGATGAGGCTGGCAACGTCGCTGATCTGGGTCTGCGACTTGGCCAAAACAACGCCGTTGTAAGCGTAGCTGCCGTTGCCTGCATTAGCTACGTTCGAGTAGCTCCAGGGAACCGTGCCACCGATCTTAGCGGCGGACGACTTGAAGATGTCGAGGCTCTTCGTGTAAGGGAAAAGCAATCGGCCCCAGTTCTGGTGTGCACCAGGATCCATGAATCCGAGAGCGCAACCGCCAGTTGCAACGGCGCCGCAAGGCTCTTCCGAACCAGCGGTCCAGAATGGGAAGCCGTTGGCATCTCGGCTCTGATCCGGGAAAATGTCGTCGTAATCGCCGGCGTAAAGCACGTTCGCAACGGAAAGCTGCTTGACGTTGGAAAGAGAAGAGGTCTTCTTAGCGGCTTGCTTTGCCTGAGCAAACACGGGGAATAGAATGGCAGCCAGAATCGCGATGATTGCGATGACTACGAGGAGTTCGATAAGTGTAAATGCTAGTTTTTTCGTGCTCATAATCCTCACCGATGAGAACATGCCCACGCGCTGACACGGGTGCCAACGCGATCCTTCTCGTGGCGGACTAAGGTCTGTCACTTAAGGCTATTCCACTATAACACACTTCATAGCCAAGTGTGAATATGAACTTCGAAAAATCTACCAAGGCCAGATTTAGAAACAAATCAAGCAAAACTACTTGGAATCGACAGCTTTGCTCTTCCGCTTCGGTTTTGTTTTCGCTTCCTGTTCCTCAGTCTCGTGACGAACCCGGAAGATGAGTCCAAGCTGATAGTTTCCGAACGAGCGGCCGTACAAAGTGAATCCACCTTGGTTTTTTGCGTCTGGCTTCACTCCTATCCGCACCTTCGTCGGTGCCCATGGAAGGATGTTAAGCGAATCAATCTTGACGTCGGAAATTTGGAATCCGTCGATGTAGCCGCCCTCGCCGTCCACCAGCCACGTCTTCAAAACGCCCCATTGGTTCATGTTATCGGGGTACCAACTCGGGTTCAACTGTCCCCGGCTACCTCCGAAGTCTCCTGGAGACGTCCAGGTTCCCACTTCAACTTCATTTACCCAAACCGTGATGTCTGATGGATATTGGTTGTTGTATCCCGGCGCTTCCGACCCGAGTTCCATCACGAGCTCGATCGACTTTATGTGGCAGTTGACTGGAATGGTGTTTGGGAACGCATATTGAACCCAGCCACCGGCTGACCAGAGGATTTCTGCCTGTGATCGCTCGGGCAAAAAGAACGAAACCGGGGCGTCAACCAGACCGATAAACTTCTCTTTCGTCGCAAGTCCGCAGGTCGGCCGAACGTCAACATCCGTATACATTCCGACCGGCACTTCCGTCTCTGCGAAGCCATCCAGCACCGGAACTTTCGGTGCGAGATCAACCAGTAAGCGCTCGAAAACGCACCGACATCGCTTCTGGGTTCCCTGCGGTGCGGCGATGTAGTCGCTGACAACGATGCCGGCTTCTTCCAAGATTTGAATGTGCTTCGTCACACTCGGCTGCGTTAGGCCGAGGGCCAAACTCAGTTCGCCGATGTTCAATTCGCGCTCGGCAAGGAGTTCGATGATGCGCGCTCGAGTGGAAGAACCCAGCGCACGGAACAGCGCCACGCTCTCGTGCGCGGAAAGTTCCTTGATGTGATGCTGCATCTCGCTGATGCGGCACTATACCACGGGGCTAAAATTGTCTCGGTCGTTGATGCAAGCACCGTATGGGCTAACATTGTCGGTCGCACGAAGTCACGATATATATTCACACTTCGGAATATAAAAGGAACAGAATTTAATGGCGAATCCTAGCGTTTGGTTTGTTACCGGCAGTCAGCACCTCTACGGCCCCGAAGTTCTCAAGCAAGTCGCGGAAAACTCCGCGAAGATCGCCCAAGAGCTCGACAGTTCCTCGGATATTCCCGTGGGCGTCATCTTCAAACCGGTCATCACCGACCCTGAGGCCGTTCGCGCCTTGGTGCTTGCCGCCAATTCCGATCCAGACTGCATCGGACTCGTGCTTTGGATGCACACCTTCTCGCCCGGCAAGATGTGGATCGGCGGACTGAGCCAGCTTAACAAGCCAGCCTGCCACCTTCACACCCAGTTCAATGCCGAGTTGCCATGGAGCACCATCGACATGGACTTCATGAACCTCAACCAGGCCGCCCACGGCGACCGCGAGGCGGGTCACATTCACACTCGCCTGGGCCTTCGCCGAAAAGTCGTGGTTGGACATTGGAGCCACACCTCGGTCCAAAAGCAGCTCGGCGATTGGTCGCGAGTCGCTCTGGCGTGGGCCGACTGGCAGGGAGCCAAGTTCGCCCGATTCGGCGACAACATGCGGTTCGTTTCGGTCACCGAGGGTGATAAGGTCGCCGCCGAAGCCAAATTCGGATTCAGCGTCAACGGCTTCGGCGTGGGCGATCTCGTGAAGTTCGTCGACGGCGCGTCCGATGACTCGGTCACGCAACTGGTTTCCGAATATGCCGACCTGTACGACATCGCACCGGAACTCGCGGTCAGCGGAGCTCGGCACGATGCGTTGCGCTACGCCGCACGGCAAGAGATTGGAATCCGAGCCTTCTTGGAGGACGGAAACTTTAAGGGCTTCACGACAACTTTCGAAGACCTGCACGGCCTCGACCAACTTCCTGGCCTGGCGTGCCAGCGACTCATGGCTGCCGGTTATGGATTCGGCGGAGAAGGAGACTGGAAGACCGCTGCTCTCCTGCGAGCGTTCAAGACTCTCGAAACAGGGCTTCTCCCCGGAACCAGCTTCATGGAGGATTACACCTACGACCTCGTCCAGGGCCAAGAACAGGTCCTCGGTGCTCACATGCTGGAAATCTGCCCGAGCATTGCAAGTAACAAGCCACGACTCGAAATTCACCCGCTGGGCATCGGCGGAAAGTCGGACCCGGTTCGATTGAAGTTCAGCTCCCGCGTTGGCGCGGCAACGAACACGACGGTCGTGGACCTCGGTCACCGATTCCGATTCATCGTGAACGATGTCACTGCTGTCGAGGTGCCCGAGATGCCAAACCTACCGGTGGCAAGTGCCCTGTGGAAGGTCCACCCGAACTTCCAAGAAGGAGTTGCCGCTTGGATCTACGGCGGCGGCGCGCACCACACCGTTTACAGCTATAACGTCACGTCCCAACAGGTCCGCGACTTCGCGGAGATCGCGAACGTCGAGTGCCTGGTCATCGACTCCGAAACCAAACTGAACAACTTCAAGAACGAACTCCGCTGGAACGAGGCAGCATACAAATTCAATGGCTAAGCTCACATTAGGTCTGGATTACGGAACAAACAGCGTCCGCGGGCTCGTGGTGGACGTGGCGACGGGCGAAGAACTCGCTACCGCCGTGTTTCCCTATCCCTCCGGCGAGGCCGGCATCCTTCTCGATCCATCAGATCCCCACTTGGCGCGCCAAAATCCGGCGGACTATATTGCCGGGTTCATCGCCGTCACGAGGGAAATTGGCCGAACGGTAAACCTGGATGACGTGATCGGCATCGGCGTCGACACCACGGGTTCCAGCCCAATGCCAGTGAAAGCCGACAATTCCGCACTTTCTGCTGATCCTTCATTTGCCGATTCGCTTGCCGCAAACGTTTGGCTTTGGAAGGACCACACGGGTTATGCCGAGGCCGCGGAAATTACCGAGAAGGCAACCGCTCAGGGACTGCCTTATTTAGCAAAATGCGGTGGGACCTATAGCAGCGAATGGTTCTGGAGCAAGTTGCTTCGGTGCCTGCGCGTAGCCCCAGATGTCGTTGAAGCAGCGGCATCTTGGGTCGAGATTTGCGACTGGATTCCGGCGACCATTTGTGGAATCACCGATCCAAAACTGGTGAAGCGAAGCCGTTGCGCGGCTGGGCACAAAGCGATGTTCGAAGAAGCTTGGGGCGGTTTGCCGTCCGTCGAGTTCTTAGCTACTCTTGATCCAAAGCTAGCGGCATTTCGTTCAAACCTATACGAATCGGCGCATACGAGCGACGAGATTGCAGGCTATGTGAGCGAAGCGTTCGCCGCGGAAACGGGATTGAAGGCAGGCATTCCAGTTGCCGTCGGAGCGTTTGATGCGCACTTTGGTGCAGTGGCCTCCGGCGCGAAGCCAGGCACGCTGGTGAAGATCGTAGGCACCAGTACCTGCGACTGTATGGTGCATCCGCTAGACCAGCCGCTGGCCGACGTGCCTGGAATGTGCGGCATCGTACGCGGTTCTGTCTTGCCGGGCTTCTATGGTCTCGAAGCCGGACAATCGGCGGTCGGCGACATCTTCAACTGGGTTGCCAAGTTCACCGGCAAATCGCACGAAGAGCTCAACCGAGACGCCCTGGAACTCAAGCCTGGAGAAAGCGGACTGCTTGCGCTGGACTGGAACAACGGGAATCGCACCATCTTGGTGGACCCGCTGCTTTCCGGTCTGATCGTTGGGCTCACCCTGCACTCCAAACCCGCCGAGGTTTATCGGGCGTTTGTCGAAGCCACCGCATTTGGTGCCCTTCGAATCATCGACCGGATGGAAGAGTACGGAGTGGCAGTGGAGCGCGTTGTAGCCTGTGGCGGAATCGCCGACAAGAGCGCGCTGACCATGCAGATCTATGCGGACGTCTTCAACCGACCGGTAAACGTTGCGAAGTCTGAACAGACTTGCGCGCTCGGGTCGGCCATCTTTGCCGCCGTCGCCGCTGGCGCCTACCCCGACACCCTTTCCGCCCAAGAAAAGATGGCCGGACTCAAAGACATTACATATGTGCCGAAGCCGGAAAACGTTAAGATTTACCAAGAAATCTACACGCTTTACCGACAACTGCACGATGGATTCGGCGTCAAGAACTCGAACATTGACCTGTTCCCCGTCATGAAGCGGCTCATCGAAATCCGGAGCGCAGCGTAAGCACCATGAGCATCACAAAAATCACCCTCCAACCCAAAGACGACGCGCCATTGATCCCGCGCGAAATCTACAGCCAATTCGCCGAGCACCTCGGTCGATGCATTTACGAGGGCGTTTGGGTTGGTGAAGATTCCCCGATCCCTAACACTAGAGGCATCCGGAACGACGTCGTCACGGCGCTGAAGAACATCAAGGTTCCCGTCATTCGCTGGCCGGGTGGTTGCTTTGCGGATGAGTACCACTGGATGGACGGAATTGGCCCTCGCGAAGAGCGGCCAAGCATGTACAACTCGCACTGGGGCGGCGTGGTCGAGAACAACCACTTTGGTACTCACGAGTTCCTTGACCTCTGCGAGCAAGTTGGCGCCGAGCCGTATGTCTGCGGAAATGTGGGTTCCGGAACGGTTAAGGAGATGTCCGACTGGGTGGAGTATATGACCTCCCCGGCCCAGTCTCCTATGGCAAACCTTCGTCGAAAGAACGGACGCGAAGAGCCATGGAAGCTCACCTACTTTGGCGTTGGAAACGAAAGCTGGGGTTGTGGCGGCAACATGCGACCTGAGTTCTATGCGGACCTGTACCGTCAGTACAACACCTTTGTTAGAACCTACGGACCGAACAAGATCACGCGCTTTGCGTGTGGCGCGAACGTCGCCGACTACAACTGGACGACTGTCCTCATGGAGCGCGCTCATACTCACATGGATGGGCTCTCGCTGCACAACTACACGATCCTAAACCAGAAGTGGCCACCAAGCGGATCGGCAACCGAGTTCGGCACCCAGGAGTACTACAGCATCCTGCGCGCGGCAATCAATACGGAGCGACTTGTCGAGCGACATAGCGCAATCATGGACATTAAGGATCCGGGCAAGCGGATCAACTTAGTAGTCGATGAGTGGGGT
>CAMAPH010000043.1:0-22400 GCA_945859975.1 Chthonomonas calidirosea | reverse complement strand
TACGACGTCGTCTACGACCCCGCCAACCCGCCCGAAGTTTTTTTCAAGGCCATTCGCACCGGCCACCTTGCCGCGCCAAACGAACTCTGGATCCGCCCCGACGGCGGGGAAGATGGCGCGATTGGCAACAGCGTCCCCGAACCCGAGCGCGTCCTCATCGTAAACCGACAAGGCGAAATCATCGCCGAAACCCTCGGCAGCGACACCACCGCCCGCCAGCTCGAAAGCCTCAGCCCGCTTTACCTTCCGGCCGCCAAAACCTACCCCGGCTGCACCACCCTCTGCCCCTGGCTCACCGTCTTCTCGCCGGAACTTCCTCAGCCCGAAATCATCATCCGCATGGAAATCCACCGAAACGGCGAAAGCATGTACGGCGATGAATACGGCAGTAGCCAAATGAAGCGCACCCCAGAGAGCCTCGTCCGTCACGCCCGCACCCTCGCCGCCGAACCAGACGGCACGTTCGAAGCTGGATTCGCCCTCTTCACCGGTACCGGCATCATCCCGCCCATCCAGTTCGCGCTCGAACCCGGCGACATCGTCACCATCTCCAGCCCCCAGCTCGGACGGCTAGAAGCAGAAACCAAAGTCGTCCAATTCGGGTTCTAAACATGCCAACCGATGACCTTCTAAATCGGCACCTGAGTAACTCGCCGAGCCTCGAGTTCCCCCTCAAGAGCCCCGGCCCCGAGGGCACCCTCGGCTACACCGAGGACGACCTACTGAACCGCCCCAGCGGCGACCTCTTCGGCATGTCCCAAAACGCCGGAATGAGCGGCTCCGGCGCAAACGCCACCGACCCGAACATGGTCATCCTGAGCACCCTTGGCGGCTGGCCAAACGCCGCCATCGGCGCCCACACCGGCCACAACGAGCTCTACAAACTCGTCGAAGTCGCTGCCCACGAATTCCGCCGCCTCGGCCAGCTGCCCTTTGCCCTCCACACCAGCGACACTTGCGACGGCCGAACCCAAGGCACCATTTGGGCAAACATCAGCCTCGCCTCCCGCAACGTCATCTTCAAAAGCCTCGCCACCCAGCTCCGCGGAATCCCTTGCGCCGAAGGCGTGCTCGGCATCGCCACTTGCGATAAGGGCCTGCCCGCAATGACGATGCTCATTGCCTCGCTCTGCCAATTTCCCGGCAATCTCCCCGGCATCATCGTCCCCGGCGGCGTGACGCTTCCGCCCGAAGAAGGCGAAGACGCCGGCACGATCCAAAGCCTCGGCGCTCGCTTTGCCAAAGGCGTAGTGAACCTAGAACAAGCCCAAGATCTCGGCTGCAAAGCCTGCGCGACCCCCGGCGGAGGCTGTCAGTTCTTTGGCACCGCCGCCACCGCGCAAGCCGTCGCCGAAGCCATGGGCCTCGCCCTCACCCACGCCGCCCTCGCCCCGTCTGGCTTCGAAATCTGGACCGACCTCGCCCGAGATTCGGCCCAGTCCATTGTCAAAATGCGCCAAACCGGCCTCGGCGTAAAGCAGATCCTCACCGACGCCGCCATCCGAAACGCGATGACCGTCCACGCCGCCATGGGTGGCTCGACCAATCTCCTCCTCCACATTCCGGCCATCGCCCACGCCGCCGGACTTCGGCGACCAACCCGCGAAGACTTCCACGAAATCAACCTCAAAGTCCCGCGCATCGTCGATTGCCTGCCCACCGGAATCCACCCCACCGTCCGCGTTTTCATGGCCGGCGGCGTGCCCGAAGTCATGCTCCACCTCGCCGAGCTCAACCTGCTCGACCTCGATGCCCTCACCGTCACCGGACTCACTCTCGGCGAAAACCTCCTGCTCTGGAAAGCCAGCGACCGCCGCCGAATCCTGCGCGAACGCCTCCTCGCTGAAGACGGCATCGACCCCGACGACGTCATCCTCTCCCCCGCCCGTGCCAGTGCCCTCGGCTTCGGCCCAACCGTCGCCTACCCGACCGGAAACATCGCCCCCGAAGGCAGCGTCGTCAAGGCGACCTCCATCCACCGCCGCCTCCTAGATGCCGATGGCATTTACCGAAAAACCGCCCCCTGCCGAACGTTCACGAACGAATCCAGCGCCATCAACGCCGTCAAATCCGGCACCGTCCGGCCCGGAGAAGTCATCGTCATCATGTGTCGCGGCCCCCTCGGCGCCGGAATGCCGGAGACCTACGAAGTCACCGCCGCCCTCAAAGGCATCGCCGAGCTCTCCGACTGCGCCCTCATCACCGACGCCCGCTTCTCCGGCGTCACCACCGGCCCCTGCTTCGGCCACGTCTCGCCCGAAGCCCTCGCCCCGAACTCCAACCTCGGCAAACTCCGCGATGGCGACATGGTCGAAATCTTCCTCGACACTAAGCGCCTTCAAGGCTCCCTCAACCTCGTCGGCGAAAATGGGGAAGCCGTTTCTGCCGAACGAGGAGACCAAATCCTCGCCCAGCGCACGAAGCGGGCAGACCTAGAAATTGACCCCCACCTGCCCGACTACATCCGCCAATGGGCCCTCATTCAACACCTCAGCGGCGGCCCCTGGGGCGGGTGCGTGGAGGACCTAACCACCCTCGAAGCTGCGCTAGGCCCCGCTATACTCCCCGCATGACCGCGTGCTCCTTCCTCGCCCTCTCCGCCTTTGCGATCTCCGGTCCGAAGGCGGACGACCTAACGACCATCGAAGGCACCATCGCTGCCGTCTACAAAGTCATTTCCGGCCCGGCGGGCGAAAAGCGGGATTGGGACAAAATGCGCTCCCTCTTCCAACCCGAAGCCCGCATGATCGCCGTCGGCAAAACCCCCACTGGCGAAGTCCGCAAGCGCTCCATCACCGTCGAGGACTACATCAAGCAAAGCGGCCCGATTCTCGAAGAACGCGGCTTCTTCGAGAAAGAAGTCGCCCAAAAGACCGAGCAGTACGGCAACATCGCCCACGTCTTTAGCACCTACGAAGCCCGCACTAAGCTCAGCGACGACAAGCCGTTCATGCGCGGAATCAATAGCTTCCAACTTTGGAACGACGGCAAGCGCTGGTGGGTCGTTACCATCTATTGGCAAAGCGAAGACCCGTCGACCGTGATCCCCGACAAGTATCTCAAGACTGGCGGCTAACCATCTCGTTAATCCAGATCGGCGCAAACGGGGAAGTGCACCCTTTAGAAGTCGGGTAGTCCCGGTACACCCCAAGCTTCTCGCCAATCGCAATCGCGCGCTCGCGGTACTCGGGATGGTTGATCCCCGTCTCCGCGAGCGCGTAGTTCATCGTCCACTTCACCAACTCCGGAGCGGTGAGCATCTCGGCCTCAATCCGCGTGAGGATCGCATCCAAATCAATCCCTTCCGGACTCTTCGCAATCCGCTCCGCCGTCAAACTCCACCCAAACCGCGCCGCCATCTCGTGGCTCTCCGTCATCCATTTCTCCCGAAAAGCCTCCTTTCGCGGATGCTGCTTAATCACGTAGCTGCTTAACCAATCCGCCACCCAAGCATCCTTCACCGTCCGCACCATGCCCTCAACCTCGTCTTCCGAAAGCTGCTTCGGCTTCATCAGCAAGATCGCGAGCAGCATCGCCTCATAATTCCCCGTCGCCCAAAGCTCCTTGGCCAGTTCGGTATTCAGCTTGATCTCCTTAGCCAACCCCCGAATATCCCCCATCTTCACCCCAAACTGGTTCTCACTCACGCCCCGCTTGGCGTTCTGCTCTTTGAGCTTCGGGTCGGAGAGCGCTTCAAGTCGGGCGAGGATGGTGGCTGTGGTCATGGTAGGGCATTGTTACTGTTGGAAGTTGACTCGCAACTTACCAGAACAGGGCGATTGCTTCGTGCTCCTCTCTGATTTGATAACGGGCAGTCCTCGCCCACAGGACTGCAAGTTCCCAAAGTACTTTTTTGTTGCCAGCATTGTCGCGCACTCGATACCACTGGAAGGGTCCGCCGGCAATCAGTCTTCCCATTCCAGCCATGCATCGATGCCGTAAGCTTTCGCCCAATACTTGATGGGTGAGGCCACAAGAGGAGCACGATGTCGTTCAAATCTTCTAATGCCACAGTAAACAAGCCAACCACTTAGAGTAAGTGCTGTATCCGTCGGTAGCTGGTTCAACTCAAGAATAGAGATGAATAGCGGCACTTCAACTGCGTTGACATCCTCTAACTTGATTTGTGGTTCCGCGTACGTTCCACCAGCCATAAAGCATGCCTTTTCAGATTCAAGAACAGAAGCAATCGATATTCTCTGAAGAAAGTTTGATGAAAACATTTTTTCCGAATAGTCGGCAGCGATCCCAAGTTCGCATAGTTCTGCGTAGTGGAAATATCGGAGCTTCTTATCATCATTGCTGTACTCGAGACATCTTGCGAAAAAGCTGAATGCTTGCTTTGCCTGCATGAAGTGACCGGCGGCAAACAGACATTTTCCGTACCCAGACAATATTGCACCAAAATGACACAAAAAGAACTCTTCTTCTCTCGGAGAGAAAGATTCTGTAGTGAGAATCCTGCCAGCGCGCTTTACAATGCGTTCATAGTGTGCGCTAGCCAAGGTGAGCTGACCCTGTCGTTTGAGACGGATCGCTTCGTCTTGGCTTGTTTCTAATGTAGCGATATGTTGTTTAATCGTTGGCATATTTTAAGACCCCGTCTTGAACTATACTTTGCTGAGCACGGCACAGCAACCTATCTGGAATAATGCGCTTGCCAACACAAGTACATTTGCCAGTGCACGTTCAATAACCTATACGTTGTTTTGCTGATCGTCTTGCCGTTGAGCTTGATGTCACTTGCCGTCTGGCTTGCAGGCACTAACAACAAGAACTTTAACGCTATCTGGCCGATGCGCCATCAGCAGATTGACATGGATGCTATCTCCGGTTATCTCTTGCGGTTGCACGAGGACTTTCGCAGACTAGCGCCAAGGATATATCTGCGTTTCTGCATCCATACTGGAAGCCGCGTATGCACTTCGCTATCGTTTAAATTTTCATTCATCTCGGAAGCAAAGCATTAGCCTGCTCCAGACCGTACATCTGAATTGCTAGCTTCGCGAAGATGTAAACATGACCGCCGCGATTCTTTAGCTCGTGATTGCGTCCAGTTCCGGCATTGTCGTCAAAAGGTCACTCATGAGGCGCAGGGCCTCTACAAGCGACCGTTCTGGTATGCCAGCTCCAACCAACATTGCAAATTGGGCAACCACGATGGTTCCATCGTGCAGATAAACTTTTGGAAACTTGTAAGTATTATTAATAGCGTTTACTGACGACAAAAGAGATTGCTCCGATAACCCGGCCTCTGCCATCCAAAATACCAACATATTCACAAAATGTACATTGGCCTCCACTAGCGTTTTTACTCGGCCCATTCGGACCGTTATGTGATTTTCGTCTATTGAATGATCAATGAACGCAGATTCCAAAATTTGAGACAGCGCCTCCGTGGAGCAATTTTCCTTCGTTATCATTCGTTTTAAGTTCCTCGCGTTTTTTGCTGGAAAGTTATTCTAGTCGATGATACCGTTTGTGGTGACTTGACGACCAGAAACATCCTGCTCCGCACAAGGATCATTTGCGAACTTGGCCAATCCTTCGGGATCGGTTCGTCTCAGGCTCATTTGGCGGCAAGTTGAGCGATCGCTTCGGGACTTCTCGGCAAGGACCTGTCGGTCCGAAAGCTCGCCCTCCTAGAGTCACAGATCGCCCTTAAGTACTTCTTTCCGGCCGCGCGAGGTGGTGAGGCGCGAGGCATGGCAACCGAAAGATCTGCCCCGCCGCTGAACTCGCAAATCCTAGAACAGGAAGGTCTCGGTCCGGTTTGGCCAACCGCAGAAGGGAGCGTTCGAGGAATCGCGTGTGAACCGATCTACAAAACCGTGCCCATCGCCGCTGCCCAAGATTCTGTGCTGTACCAGTACCTGGCCCTCGTCGACGCTCTGCGGATCGGAAACTCGCGCGAGCAGAACCTGGCGAGGGCCGAACTGGCAAAGCGACTGAGAGACAAATGAGACCCTCACCGCAGCTCAAAAATCTGGAAACGATGGCTCGCGTACTTGGCGAGCTCGAGCTGGAGGTTACTAAGGTGAACCTGATAACGAATTTCGCCGAACAATCTGACGGGAATGTGCAACTGGGGCTATCAACGATCTGCGAGCGCAGTTGAACTGCATTTTCATAGTAAAGCCTCTAGTGAAAAAAAGGGACGGCAAAAGGTGCACCGTTCGCCGACGATAGGGCAGGATATGATGTTGGAGTCGAGAATGTTGAGTGAGCTCCATAAGCGCCGATGCATGCGCCTTTTCGGTCCGATTCCGACGCCGGAAAATGACTTGGACACACTTAAGCTGTGAAGAGCGAATTTGACTGAGCAGGTATAGGATGAACCGAATAATCGAATTCATTCAAACATGGCGCGACGATGACCGGGTCAGGATTGCGTTCATTGTCGTGGGCGTTATTTTCTGGGTCACCGCGTGGATCATCTATGAAATTCCAAAGGCCGTGACCGCCGGTACCACGTTAAGTATTGACCGTCTAACGATGACTACACCGACGCCGGGATCCGTTCAGAGAAAATACGAATGCTTCGACGGAACCGGACTTGAGAAACGTTCATCTCGAAGAAATTTTGGCCATAAGATTGTGTTGCAAGGGCCAAAGGAGAATATCATCTGGCTACAGCCGGCGCTCGTAACCAATATCCCTTCAAAGGAGAACAACTACAGTCAGATTCCTGGCTCCGAAAGACTGAGAAAAGGACTCATAGCCCGATTTGGCTCGCCAAACCTCGTCTCACCAATCAGCACTTTCTATAACACAATTTCTGTCGAGGACGGTGAAGTTTGGCACTTCACCGATGGTAGTACGCTCATCTGGTTCTATCCGGCTGAAAGCAAACTAAAGGATTTTGTTGTTGCTAAAACTCCGTCAAGCTGCCCCAACCCGGAAGACGAAACATGTCAGGTTCTGTTTAAGGCGATGAGCTCCGTCTCGGTTCTGCCAAAGTCTGAATCTGATTATTGAACTTCTATGATCTTCCGATTGGTTCAGACTAAAGACAGCCCTTCCGTTGCCAGCCTCCGCGCTCCAGCGGTCGTTCCTCTCTCTCCGACTCCAATAAAGTGAGCCAGCGGGAATCAGGATCGCCCAAAATCCGCAAAATCCCTGGTTGACTTTTGCCCTCCTCCGCGCCTATGCACTGTGAGCCGCGCGCGTCGAAAAACAGAAATTTATGTTTCTCCCCCAACGCGGGAAGTGTAAGTAATAAATTTTTGGCCCAAAAGCCAACCGGCAATCGAGCGAAAAAACCAGCCACGCAAGGCAATGCAGAGCCACGCAAGGCCACCCAAAGCGCCCCCAAAAGCGTGTAATTAATTAATTCGCCTGAGGGGGAACGTTAATTAATTCTGTCCCAAGCGGTCCGCCGCAGCGTCCAAAACGGACGAAAGAGTAGTGGTGGAGATAAGGGGATTCGAACCCCTGACCCCTTCCATGCCATGGAAGTGCTCTACCAACTGAGCTATATCCCCACTTGCGGGAGCAATAGTAAACCCCAAAAGCCGGGCGGAATCAAGCGTCGAAGGTGAACACGACTTTGCCCGCCTGGCCCATCTGGAGCAACTCCATCGCCTTTTCGAACTCCGTAAAGTGCATCTGGTGCGTCACCACCGGGTCCAAATGAAGCCGGCCGCTCGCAAAAAGCTCCGCCATCTGATCCCAAGTCTCCCAAAGCTTCCGCCCCACAATCCCCTGAAGCTGAAGTCCCTTGAAGATCACGTCGTTAATCGGAAGCTCCTGCGTCGCCTGACGATAAACGCCGAGCAAGCTAATCCGCCCTCCGGGCCGAGTCTGCTCGATCGCCAGCCGTAGCGACCCCGGATGCCCCGACATCTCCAGCGTCGCATCCACCGTCCCAATCTCGGCGGCGAGCCCGACCGCGTCGGGAGCAAACACGGCATCAATGCCCAAGGTCTCCGCCAACTGCCGCCGATAAGCGCTCGGCTCCACCCCGACGACCCGAGCCGCCCCCAGCGCCCGGCAAACCGCGACGGCAAAAAGCCCAATCGGCCCCAAACCGGTGATCAAAATCGTCTGCCCCGCCACCGGCCCCGCCATCGCCGTATGCACCGCGTTGCCAAAAGCATCCTGGAAGCAAGCCAAATGCGGCGGAACCGAAGGACTGGTCAGCCGAGCATTCCACCAAGGCATCACGGCAAAGTCGGCAAACCCGCCGTCAATATCGACGCCCAAAATCTTCGTCTCCGGCGCCACATGCCCCAGCCCGGCGGTCATCCAAGGGCTATCCAGCGGCACCACATGCGACTCGCTCGAAACAAAGTCGCCCACCTTCCGGTCGGTCACTTCCGCCCCGACCTCAATAATTGTCCCGCAAAACTCGTGCCCAATAATCCGCGGCGGCACAATCCGCCCCGCCGACCAAGCATCCCACTCGTAAATATGAAGGTCCGTCCCACAAACCGAGGCCGCCTTCAATTGGAGCTTCACATCCAGCGGCCCAACCGAGGGCACATCAACCTCATGAATCTCAATCCCGGGCGCCGGGCGCGCTTTTACAATCGCCTTCACTGTTCGGAGATGGTACCGAGGTCCGACCCGTTTCACCCCAAACCTAGCCCACCGAAGCCAAACGAACCTCCTCCGCCTCAAACAAGTGCCGCCGCGGCACCTCGCTCTGCACCCACCCAACCGCATCCGAAACCCCACGCAACGGCACCGCCCGCGCCGACATCAACCCCTTCGCCCCCGGAAAAACGGCACCCGAAAAAATTGCACCCCCATCACCGCCAAACCCTTCGCCACCCACCGCTTCGCCCGTGTAAACGCCAACCGGCGTCTCTCCCGCCCGAAGCGCCCCCACCGCCCCATGCCAAGCCCCGCCACTGCCCAACTCGCAATGCCCAACAATCGCCCGAGCCCCAAATGCAAAGATCAGCGCATTCCGCTCCATCGCATTGATCGTCCCAAATGGCTCCGAAGGCGCAACCACGCTAAAGCAAGCATGGTCCGACCGCGCAAAATTCAGACCAAACGGCAAAATGCTGACCGGAAAACTGCTGGCCCGCTCCGCCGCAACATCACACCCTTCAGCCCCTCCCGAAACAACGTGCCAAGCGGTACCCGCCTCGGACGACTCTAGTTGCCGAACAACCTCCGAAACAAAACTCAAACATCTTTCCGGCGGAAATCGAGAACCCACTACCGCCAGCGGCAACATGCCATCCGGTGGCAACCGCGTTAGGTTCTTGGCCCAAACGGCCGGCGGACAGAACTTCGACTGCCGCCATCGCGCTGGAAATAATGGATTTGCGGGCGACAACGCCCGCTGATCTTCGATGAGATCCCATGCCGCATCGAGATGCCCGGGAATCTCCAAGACCATGGCCGCCTCGCGAAAGCCATGCTCTCGAAGCAAGCTCGGCATTTCGGCCAGCGAAGGGACATTTCGCCAGAATAAATTCGCAATATTTCTCCAGCCGCGCCAAGGCAAAACGCCGAACCCGCGTAGGTACAAACCAACCAAAGCCACGTCAATCTCCCTCGACAACATTGAGTACTATAGTACTCAATCACGAAAAGCACCTTTACGCCCGGAAGTGTAGAATCGTAACTTCCGCCGATGCTCAAACACCCCGATCTGACCCTTCGCCGAGCACAGGCGTTCCTCTGGCAAACCCTTCGGCCTGCCGAATTCGGAGATCGGACTCCCCTCAAAATTGAGTTCAACGAGCGCGATTGCGCCGATCAAGCCGAGGCGGAACTCGGCCCCTGGCAAACCGTCGAACCTGGCTTCGCCTACGGCCCTGCCTACCGCACGGCTTGGTTCCGTCTCTCCGGCGTTGTCCCGGATTCACTTGCCGGAAAGGCACTTGTCGTTTTCGCCGAAATCGGCGGCGAACGAACGGTTTGGAAGGATAACTCCCCCTGGTGCGGCGTTGATGTTGAGCATAGCGATTTCGGCTGGCTCAGCGGTGCGGCACTAGCCGGTCGCGAGGTCCCGGCGACCGGCAGGGAAGCCGTCTCCTACACGATCCAGGTTTACACGCGAAACTCCGAAACCGTGGTCCACGGCCATGAAAAGCCGCGATCGGCGACCACCGAGAAGGTCGAGTTCGCTGGAATCGCTGCCGTCGATTACGCGATCCGGGACCTCATTTACGACTTCGAATTCACCCTGGGCCTCACGCAGAGCATTCAAGGTGATGACCCGGCGTACCACACCCTCCTGCGAGGCCTCAACGATGTCTGTAATACGTTTTCGCCGAAGAACCGAGAAACCATCAGTCGATGCCGAAAGCTCATCCGGGATGCCCTCGGTAGCCTCAACGGGGAACTGAAGCACACCATCACTCCCGTCGGCCACGCGCACCTGGACACCGCATGGCTCTGGCCCATCCACATCACCCGCAAGAAGATGGCGCACACCACCGCCACCCAATTGGGCCTCATCGATCGCTACCCTGAGTACGTCTTTGTCCACTCCCAAGCCAGCCAGTACGAGTGGCTCGAGACCGACTATCCGGTGCTGTTCGAGAAAGTAAAAGGCGCTATCGCCAAGGGCCAGTGGGAGCCGGTTGGGTCGATGTGGGTGGAGGCCGATTGCAACCTGACGGGCGGCGAATCGCTAGTCAGGCAGTTCCTGTACGGCAAGCTATACTTCCGCGAGAAGCTGGGCTACGAAACGCTCGACATGTGGTTGCCCGATGTGTTTGGCTACTCTGCGGCTCTGCCCCAGATCCTGTCGAAGTTCAACATCCGGTACTTCCTCACGCAGAAGATCTCCTGGAACCAGTTCAACAAATTCCCCCACCATACTTTCTGGTGGCAGGGAATTGACGGCACCCGTGTCTGGTCGCACTTCCCACCGGCGGATACCTATAACGCGAGCGCCGAACCGAAGGAAGTTCTGTATTCCGTCAAGAACTTCAAAGATCACGCCCGGAGCGATCAGTCCTTGTATGTGTACGGCTTCGGAGATGGCGGCGGCGGACCGACGGAAAAGCACATCGAGTTCTTGCGCCGTGGCCGAATGGCCCCGCACTATCCCGAAGTCGCGCTTGGCAAGCGAGCCGTCGATTTCTTCCGCGAGGCAAAGTCCAAATCGAAAGATCTTCAGACGTGGGTGGGCGAGCTGTACCTCGAGCTCCACCGCGGAACCTACACCAGCCAAGCCGCCAACAAAAAGCTGAATCGCCAGTGTGAGTTCCTGCTGCGCGATGCCGAATGGCTCGCCAGCTTTACGCCCGGCTATCCGCAGAGTTATCCCAAGGCCGAACTTGAAGCCGCCTGGAAGCTGGTTTTGCTTAACCAATTCCACGACATCATTCCTGGGTCCTCGGTAAAGGAGGTCTATGAGGACAGCAACGTCGATTATGCGAAGGTAATCGAAATCGGCGAGCGGGTCATCTCGGATAGCCTGACCCGCATCGGGCGCGCTTGCGACACCACCGCACTTCAGCGACCCGTCGCAATTTTCCAAAACGGCTTGTTAGTCACGCAAGGCGAAATTCCTTGGAGCGATGCCGTCGTGCCGAATTCGCTCATCACCGCCGATGAAATCGTGCCCGTCCAAATTGTCGAGGGACTGGGCGATCGTAAACTGGTTTTCCCGGTGCCCCAATGCGCGCTTGGAACGGTGGTCGTCGGCGATCTGTCCGACGCGCTCCCACCGCAATTCCCGGCCGCAAAACCCCGGCTGAAGGCAAGCATTCGCCGCATCGAAAATGGCGAACTCAGCGTTCGCTTCGATCAAAACGGAAACATCACGAGCATCCAGAGCCTAGAGGACGGTTCTGAATTCATCGAGCCCGGCAAGCTGGCAAACGTCTTCCAACTGTTCGACGACAAACCTCTGTTCTGGAGCGCTTGGGACATTGACGCGTTTGCCTACGAAACTCAGGTCGATCTACTTCGCAGCGACAGCATTGAGGTGGTCGAGCGAGGCCCGGTGAGGGCGGCGGTGGAGATCGTTCGGACCTTTGGTAAGAGTACGATCCGCCAACGGATCTCGCTAGGACCAACCCCGGGCATCCGATTCGACACCGAGATCGATTGGCAAGAGACCGACAAGCTGTTGAAGGTCGCGTTCCCGGCGAACGTTAACGCGTCCCGAGCGACCTACGAAATCCAGTTCGGAAACGTCGAGCGACCGACCCACTACAACACTTCTTGGGACATGGCTAAGTTCGAGGTCTGCGCCCAAAAGTGGGTCGATCTGAGCGAAGGCGAATGTGGTCTCGCGCTGCTCAACGATGGAAAATACGGCCACGACGTTCACGGCAACGTCATTCGCCTCAGCCTTCTTCGCGCACCGAAAGCCCCAGATCCCACGTGCGACATGGGCGTGCATCGTTTCAGCTATGTGGTCATGCCGCACTTTGGCCCGTACAACATTGGCGGCGTCGTTACGGCGGCTTATGCCCTCAACGCGCCGATGCGCCACGCTCTGCTCGATCAGCATGCAGGGGAAAACGGCATGCTCCCAACTTTCGTTTCGGTCGAGAACCGGAACATCGTGATCGAGTCGGTCAAGAAGGCCGAGGATAACTCGGATCTGATCGTGCGGTTGTACGAGTGCCACAACACGCGAGGTCGGGCCGAGTTGAGTTGCGCTCGCCCCGTTCATTCTGTCGCGGTCTGCGACCTAGAAGAAAACGAGCTCGTTGAATTGGACGTCAACGACAATCTCATTCCGTTTGATTTCAAGCCGTTTGAAATCATAACTTTGAGGCTGCGCGTATAGTAGTCAAACCACTCGGTCATGTCCAACTCCAACGATAGCTCGGATCGCAAAAGCTCAGGGCGCTCCGTTGCCTCGGGTGGATTGGCCGATGTTGGGACTCAAGACAAGCACCGCGTTGCGCAGCGCCTCGCGCCGTACATTGTGTTCCTTGGCACTCTGGCCCTGACCATCAGCCTTTGGACGTACGCCGCTCGTACGGCAAGCAATCGCGATGCGGAACGTTTTGAGTCTGAAGCGTTCAGAAATCGATTTCAAATCGAATCGAAGCTTCGCGATCAAGCAATCATCCTGCAAGGCATCGGGGCGATCTTCACGAATTTTCGGTTTCCGACGTTGCGAGAGTTCGATGCGGTGGTTAGCGCGTCTTTGGACAAATCGGTTCAGAACGGTGCTTCCGGGGCGGGGTTTGCTCCCTGGATCACCGCCGAGAACGCATCCGCTTGGAACGCCCAGGGTCGGCTCATCAATGGTCCAACGTGGAAGATCTTTCCTACGACAAAAGATCGTGTGCAACTACCGTTGCTGTACGCTTCGCCGCGTACGGCGAACACTCGCTATGCCATCGGCTACGATTCGCTCACATCGGAAGATAGACGGGATGCAATTCTAACGGCAGTTGAGACCGCGAGCATTGCCGCCACCGGCGTCGTGACACTGGTGAGCGACCAGAAAGCCCCAAGACCTTCGGTTGTGCTCTTTCTTCCGGTATATGATCGCATCCCGGGGCCGAAGATCGTTTCCGAACGCAAGAAGCGTGTAATCGGACTCGTGTACAGCCCGATTCGATTAGATAACTTTTTTGCCGATGTCGAAGTTCGAGTTCTCTCGCGGTCGGTTGCAATGGAAGCGTTTGACAGCGACGGCAAACTCATCTATCGAAGTCCAAAGTTTCGAAGCGGTGCGCGTTTCAAAAGTAAGCAGATGATCCTGGTCGGCAATCGCCGTTGGATGGCCACGTTTGCTTCGACCACGGAATTTGAACAGGACCTCAGTGGGCGCTACGTGCCGATTGTGCCGTTCCTCGGCGTGCTCATTTCCGGTCTGCTTTTCAGCCTCTCACTCGCGCAAAGAAACTCGAAAGACAAGGCCGTCGAGCAAGCGGCGCTGCTCGAGCGCGAAGTCGTTGAACGGACTCGCGCCGAGCAAGAAGTGCGGCGCCTAAACGAAGGGCTTGAGTCACTCGTGAAAGCCAGAACGCAAGAACTCGAGGCCGCGAACGCGGAACTTCAATCTTTCGTGTACTCGGTTTCGCATGACCTGCGGACGCCTCTCCGCACCGTGGATGGATTTAGCCATGCCCTCATCGCCGATTACGGCGAGACGATGAACGAGGAGGCCCTGGACTACGTCGGCCGGGTTCGACGAGCGGCGAAGCGAATGGATGAATTGATCACCGCGCTTCTGAGTCTCAGCCGAATCACGCGAACCGAGCTGATTCGTCGCGAAGTCAACATTAGCCTCCTGGCCGAAGAACTCGCGGCGGAGTATCGAAGGGTTTCGGATTGGCAGATCGAGTTCGAGATTGAACCTGGAATGACCGCCTATGCAGACGAGCGACTGATGACGGCCGTTCTCGATAATCTGATTGGCAACGCAGTTAAGTTTTCTCAAAACGAACCTTCGCCGAAGGTGGAAGTCGGAATGTCAAACGGCAACTTTTTTGTCCGAGACAATGGCGTCGGATTCGATCCAACCCATGCGGGCAAGCTCTTTAAACCGTTCGAGCGGTTGCACTCGGTCAACGAGTTCCCCGGCACCGGTATTGGCCTCGCGACGGTTTTGCGCATTATTTCTCGCCACGGAGGGGAGATGTGGGCAGAGTCGGAGCTTGGCAAAGGTGCCACCTTCTACTTCCACTTGCCGAACCCCGCAGGTACCCTCTCCTCTTGATGCCGGTCCGCGTTCGCTTTGCGCCCAGCCCAACCGGGCTCCTTCACGTAGGTGCCCTCCGAGATGCGCTATTCAAGTTTTTGCTTGCCAAACACGAGGGCGGCGAGAACATTCTTCGTATCGAAGACACCGACCGAAGCCGCTACAACCCGGAGAGTGAAGAAGAGTTCATCACGACCCTGAAGTGGGTTGGCATTACCTTCGATGAGGGCCCGCACCTCGGCGGCCCGCACGCCCCATATCGCCAAAGCGAGCGAAAGGAGGCCGGAATCTACGCGGAGCTCATCAACGTGTTGCTTGCCAAAGGGGCGGCCTACAAAGCTTTTGACACGTCGCAGGAACTTGACGAGATGCGCGAGTTTCAGCAGCTCAACAAGCTCGCCGTGGGCTACTACGGCGGAAACTGGCGCGACGCATCTGCTGAAGCGGTCGCCGCCGCAGAAGCCGAGGGGAAGCCATTTGTCATTCGCCAGCGCATTCCGCGCGGCGAGAAGATCGTCATCGAGGATCTCATCCGCGGCCGGATCGAATGGGAAAGCGACACGATCGACGACCCGGTTTTGATCAAAGCCGACGGGATGCCTACCTACCACTTTGCCAGCATGGTCGACGATCACCTCATGCAAATTACGCACATCATGCGTGGGGAAGAGTGGATCAGCTCTGCGCCGAAGCATGCGATGCTTTTCGACGCGTTCGGTTGGCCACGGCCGATCTTCGTCCATTGCCCCGTCATCGTCGGAAAAGACGGCAAGAAGCTATCGAAGCGGCACGGTGCAACTCGAGTCTTGGACTATGCGGCGGAAGGGTATCTGCCCATCGCCCTAAAGAACTTTATTGCCCTTATCGGTTGGAGTCCTGGCGACGACACGGAGGCAATGACCGAAGAAGAGTTGATCGCGAAGTTCCGGCTTTCGGGTTTGCAGCCATCTCCGGGCCGGTTTGATCTCGACAAACTGCGCTGGCTGAACGGCCACCACATTCGGCAGATGTCGCCAACTGCTGTTCTGGACGAGTTGCTGGCCTACGTCGCGCACCCGTTCACTCGCACCTATTGGGAGAACTTTGTCGATGAGGAGCCGATTCCGAACAAGCCTCCGAAGGATGGGAAGCAGATTCTTGACCGATTGGATCGGATCGTGGAATGGGCCGCGAAGGATCGAGAGTACGTTCTTGCCGCCCTTGCCCTTGAAATTGAACGAGTATTGACTCTCGCCGATTTCGGCGAAGCGGTGGAGTTCTTCTTGGTCGACTCTCCAACTATCGATCCCAAGGCAGCAGACAAGTGGCTCACTCAGCCTCACGCTGCGGACCTGTTCGCGTTCATCGCGGCGAATCCGGCGAGCGGTTCCTTCGAGGAAGCGACCGCGCACTACGATGCGTTACTCCGTAAGTATGCGGAGGACAATGGCTTCGAAAAGCTCGGTCCGATCGTGCACCCAACGCGGGTGAAGTTGACCGGAAAGACCACCGGCCCAGGCCTGTTTGAGCTCATGGCCGTCCTTGGTCCGGACCGCCTGCGGGAGCGGCTTCTCGCCTGATCCCATGCTCATTCGGATAATTGACGCCAATGTTCTAGATCCGTTTGCTGCTTTGCAGACGGCAGGCGCCCAGCGGGACGAGCAAGCCGAAGCGGTGGTTGCCGCGATCATCGCCGACGTTCGGGATCGCGGAGACGCGGCGCTCTTGGCTAACGCCCAAAAGTTTGACTCTCCGAACATCACCGATTTGGAAGTGCCCGCCGCGGACATCGAGCAGGCAAGCTTGGAACCCCGGTTCGAATCCGCCATCGCAACCGCGGCGGCCCAGATCAACATGTTCCATACCGCGCAAATGCTGGTGCTCACCTCGGGGTTGGCGAGGATCGACGCGCGGGGACCGATTGAACAGGTTTGGCCCGGCGGCGTGCCGCCGAAGTGGTCCTGGGATACGGGTCGCGCCGGGATGGATGTCGAACAAAACCTACAAGCCTTTGCTTCCGGCACCCGTGGACAGCGTCTCCTCCCGCTCGACCGCGTTGGCGTTTACGTTCCCGGCGGAAACGCGAACTACCCGAGTTCGGTGCTGATGAACGCCATTCCAGCGCGCGTCGCCGGAGTTCGTGAAGTCGTCGTTTGTTCGCCGGCGGGCGATTCTGGTCGGCACACCGATGCGGTTTGCTTTGCCCTGAAAGAGGCCAATGTCGATCGTGCATTTCGCGTCGGGGGAGCCGCTGCTGTTGCCGCCATGGCGTTCGGGACCGAAACCGTTCCGCGCGTTGATAAAATCGTTGGCCCCGGGAATCGCTGGGTCAACGAAGCCAAGCGCCAAGTTTGGGGCAAGGTTGGGCTGGATGGCTACGCCGGCCCCAGTGAGGTTTGCGTGGTGGTCGATGAAACCGCCAACGACCGGTTCGCGGCAGCAGATCTGCTCACCCAAGTCGAGCACGCGCCGGACAACGTCGCCTATCTCATCGCTACATCAATGGAAAAGCTGGAGTCGGTCCTTGCTGAAGTTGAACGCCAACTTACGGGCGCTCCGCGCGAAGCAACGATGAGAGCGGCCCTCGCGGACAACTCCATTGCCATCGTTGCCTTAGACCTGTTTGAAGCCATTGCCCTGGTCAATGAAATTGCTCCAGAGCATTTGACCCTCAGCGTCGAGGATCCTCACCGCTGGCTGGAGAAAGTCCAAAACGCTGGCTGCGTGTTGCTAGGGGACTGGACCCCGGAGAGCGCAGGGGACTACTGTATCGGACCTTCACACACGTTGCCTACCTCGGGTGCGGCACGGTGGCAGAGCCCGGTCAACGTGTTGGAATTTCTTAAAGTGCAGAGCGTTTCGAACCTCTCGAAAGAGGCGCTCGAGTTCTGGACACCCGTCATCGAGGCGTTTGGCGAGATGGAAGGTTTTCCGGTTCACGCCCGGGGTGCCTCAATTCGGTTCGAATAGGTACCCTGACGCGTCATGAGCCAGACCGTTGGGTTTGTCGGATTAGGCACGATGGGTGGGCCGATGGCGGGGCATCTGCAGAGCGCCGGCCAACGCCTTGTGGTTTGGAATCGCACCGCAGCAAAGTGCCAGCCACTGCAAGAAGCCGGGGCCACGATTGCTGAATCACTCGCTGAACTCGCACAGCAGTGCGATGTGATCGCGATGTGCGTCAACCGCACGGAAGACGTCCGAGAATGCCTCGAGCAAATCATTCCGAACGCAAAGCCAGGCACGCTGATCATCGATCACAGCACGATCTCCCCGGCCGAAACTCCCGCGATCGGGGCCGAACTTGCCGCTGCCGGGCTGCGCTTTGTCGATGCGCCCGTGACCGGCGGTTCGATGGGCGCCCAAAAGGGAACCTTGACCGTCTTTCTAGGCGGAGAACCAGCTGATACTGCGGAAGCGGAAGCGATCATTGCCCCGTATTCAAAGCGGGTCGCGCGCGTTGGCGGCGTAGGTTCGGGCCAAATGATGAAGATGGCGAACCAGATTGCCGTCGGTGGTGCGCTCATGGCCTTGTGTGAATGCCTCGCCTTCGCGCACAAAGCGGGTCTCGACATCGCTCAAGCGCGGGAAATGATCAACACCGGTGCAGGCGGAAGTTGGGCTTTTGAGAACTACGGCCCGATGATTCTAAAACAGGATTGGACTCCCGGCTTTAGCATCAAGAACCAGCGCAAAGACTTTGCCTACTGCTTCGAAGCCGCCGAAGTTTTGGGGGCTCAGCTTCCCGGAACCACCGTCGTTGATCACTTGCTCGGCACGCTTGCCGCCCAGGGCCACAACGAACTCACAACGGCCAAGTTGTACGAGCTGTTGGCCGGAACCGAATCCTCGGAGGCGAGCCTAGCCGAGTGAGCCAAGCGGTCGAAATGCGCGGCATCAGCAAGCAATTCGGCCGCGTTCAAGCCTTAGACAACGTCGGACTTACCGTCGAATCCGGCTCAATTCATGGCGTCGTCGGAGAAAACGGAGCCGGTAAGTCGACGCTCATGAAGGTGCTGTACGGCGCCTACCAAGCCGATTCTGGCGAAGTTCGGGTGAACGGCAAGGCGGTCAACATCCGGTCCTCAAAGGAGGCGATTGCCCTTGGCATCGGGATGGTGAGCCAGCACTACGGCATCGTCCCGGAACTCACACTTCTCGACAACCTGATTCTCGGTGCGGAGCCTTCCGTCGTGTTAGACAAAGGCAAAATTCGCGAACGAGCGAGCAAGATCGCCGCAAGCATTGGCCTAGACTACGGCCCCGAAATTTGGGACCGCGACGCCTCGGCGATGAGCGCTTCCGAAGCACAGCGCCTCGAAATCCTGAAGCTTCTTTGGCGCGAAGCCAAGATCATGATCTTGGACGAACCGACCGCCATGCTTTCGCCGAAGGATGGCGAAGCGCTGTTTGGAAGTTTGCGGGCGCTGACAAAAGAGGGCGCTACGGTGCTCCTGGTCACGCACCGATTGCCGGAGATCATGGAGTATTGCGATCGAGTCTCCGTCCTTCGAGGCGGTAAGTGGATCGCCGATGTTCCGGTGAGCGAAGCGAACCCCGAGATGCTTTCCGAACTGATCGTCGGGCGCACCTTAACCGCGTCTGAACGACCGAAGCCAATCGCACCTACCCGCCCAGTTTTAGAAGTCAAAAGCCTTTCCGTGGCCCGAGATCGGGGGACCGACGCGGTTCAAAAGGCAAGCTTTGAACTCAGCCCCGGAGAGCTTGTAGGAATCGCGGGTGTTGATGGTAGCGGACAGGCTGAGCTTTTCCGTGCGTTGCTGGGAGTAACTCCGATTCGCGAAGGGGAGATGTTGTGGCACGGAAAGGACATTTCGAATGAACCCACCGAAAAGCGGATCGAACTGGGCTGGCGCATCCTCCCGGAAGATCGTCTCCAGGAAGCGATCATCTCGGACTGGTCTCTTATCGAGAACAGCACCCTCGGCTTGCACCGGCTACCGGAATTCTCCGATGGAGGAAAAGTACGCCTCCCAGAGCGAGCGGCTTTTGCTCAAAAGGCGGCAGAAAAGTTCGGCACCAAGCACGGCGGCTTGGAGACCTCCATCGGTGGACTTTCCGGAGGAAACCAGCAGCGCTTCGTTGCCGCCCGCATGACCGAGTCAGGGCCGAAGCTCTTCTTGGCCTTTCAGCCGTCGCGCGGGCTTGATATTGCCGCAACCGAGGACCTTTACGCCGCAATGCAAGAGCGGTGCCGTGAAGGCGCAGCGGGATTGGTGGTCTCGTTCGACCTCGACGAGCTCATGGCCCATTGCCACCGCGTGCTCGTCATGTTCTCTGGAAGGGTGGTTGTGCCCCCAGCGGATGCCGATCGCGACACTCTGGGAAGGCTCATGGTGGGAGGCGAGGCTTGAAACAAGTCGTCCTCATCATCGCCTGCGTCGTTGCGTTCATCGGCATGCTTGTGCTGGGAGGCATCTCACCCATCGAAGCCGCGCAAACGCTGTTTACGGGAAGTCTCGGATCCCCGCGCGCGATCTCGGGCAGCTTGAAGGAGACCACCCCGTTGCTCCTCGCCGGCCTTGGAGTCTTCTTCGCTCTCCGGGCCGGGTTGTTTAACATCGGCATCGAAGGGCAGTTTCTTCTCGGTGGTTTCGCAAGCGCCCTCGTTGCCTTGGCCGTGCCTGGACCCGCGGGGTTGCTGCTTGCCATGATCGCCGGGATTGCTGCCGGTGCCCTCTGGGCCCTTCCCGCCGGATGGATTCGGGCCTATCGAAACGGGCACGAAGTGATCACCACGATCATGCTGAACAGCGTTGCTGTGGCACTTACCGACTTTCTGGTCGCCGGCCCCGCGCGAGCGGCTAATCAGACGGGGGCAACGACCGCTACCATTCCAACCTCCGGACGACTGCCTGCGTTGCTCAACAGCCCACCATGGAATGTCAGCTCAGGTTTGCTCCTGGGCCTGATTCTCTGCGGAGTCATGGCTTGGTGGATGAAGCGCCGCGTCGCAGGGTACGAGCTCCAGGCCGTAGGAGCGAACCCTTCTGCCGCCGAGTTTGCTGGCATCAACGTCCGCAAAGTTCGATTGAACGCCATGCTCATTTCTGGGGCAATTGGTGGCCTCGGTGGCGCAATTCAAACGCTTGCGTTTGAGGGACGGTTTTATCAAGGCTTCAGCCCCGGCTACGGATTCGACTCCCTGGGTGTGGCGCTCCTTGCTGGAAGCAATGCCCTTTTGGTCGTTCCGATGAGCCTTCTGTTCGGTGTGCTTTCAAAGGGCGGCACTTCGCTGCTCATTCTCGGCGTTCCGAAGGGACTCACAAACTTGGTGGCTGGCTTGGTCATCCTCATTTCCGCTACGATTCGCTACCGGAGGCAAGCCCAAGATGCTTAATACGGTTCTCCTGACTCTGAGCATGGCCACTCCGTTGGTTCTAGCCGCAATGGCCGGATATTGCAGCGAGCGGTCCGGCGTGATCAACATTGGCCTAGAAGGGAAGATGCTGATAGCGGCGTGTGTGAGCGCGCTGGTGAGCATTTCGCACGGACCGGTTCTTGGCGTTCTCGCCGCGATTCTGGCCGCGATTATCATGAGCTTGGTCCATTGGCTGGCCACCCAGCGATTCGGCATCGATCACGTCATCAGCGGTATGTCGCTCAATGCGATCAGCGCAGGAGCAACCAACTTCATGTTTACGCGGTTTTCGGATCCAGATCGATCGGGCCGCATCGGAACGCTGCCGCCCCTGTTCTATCAGGTCTGCGCCATTGCCGCTCCACTGGCCTTGCTTGCTTATGTCGCCAAAACTCGAGGCGGGCTGTGGCTCGTTGCGGCGGGCAGTGATCCGGAGAAGGCACGTTTGGCCGGATTACAGCCCGATCGGATTCGGCTTTTTGCGCTGATCGCCACCGGGTTGTTCTCCGGGCTTGCCGGGGCCTATCTGGTCGCTGACACTGGCGTTTTCACGGACAACATGACCGCTGGGCGCGGTTACATTGCCCTTGCTGCCCTTATTCTTGGCGGCTGGCGCGTGGGGCAAACGGCATTGGCTTGCCTTGCCTTCGGTTTCTTGAGTTCGCTCAACTTATTGTTCCAAGGGACCGACCTTGTTGGGGTCGCTCTGCCGTCTGAATTTTGGACGTCTCTGCCGTATCTTGCGACGGTTATTGCGCTTGCCGGATTCTTGGGCAAGCAACGAACACCGGCTGGGCTAGGAAAAACATGATTTCGGATTACAACACAGATTTCGATCGGATGCAACTCGCATTGGCGCGCCTTGGCAGCCGGGCCGTCAGGATCGTGGCCACCCGGAAGGTCGGGACGGTCGCAGATTCGATCGATTTTCGGCTCGCCCAGTCCGGTCGCAACCTGCAACTTCGGGTGATCACGCCGCGAACCGTTGCCTTAGACCGAACGGACTACACCTACACTCTGGTTGGCTCAAAGCTCACGGGAATGGATCTGCTGAATAACGAATTCATTCGTCGAACCGCGCCCTCCAGCGGCACCCCGATTGCACGTCTAGCTAAGGTCCTCAACGCGATGGACGAAAGCGTTCGGCTCGTCGCAAATCCTGCCGATGCGAAGGATCTGGCGACGCGACTTAAGAAGGAATCTGGCTGGAAGAACCAGATTGTGGGTTCAACTTCCCGCTGGACCCGAGGGACAGAAAAGCAAGGCATTGTCGTTGAGCAACGAAAGGCGGATGGCCTCCCAAGCCTGGTGCGGTTCCGGTCTGCGGCGGAGGAAATCCAGTGGCAGTATTCGTACGGCGCAACAACGTCGGTTACCGCACCGGCAACGGGGGGCTTCGTTAGCGTCGATTCTTTCATCGCACGCCCCGCTCTCCCGCGTTTTCCAGACTTG
>CAMAPH010000042.1:0-22517 GCA_945859975.1 Chthonomonas calidirosea | reverse complement strand
CCTTCCGAGCGACTGTAACCGTCGTACGAGTGACCCATGGACGAAACCGTTTTGGAAACAACCGCGCCGGACGACATCACGGCCGAATACGCCCCGTCCGAGCTCACTCAACCGGCAAAGCTTTCCACCCGCGTTCGGCTTCGGGTCGGTGCAAAAAGCGACCTCGGCCGAGTTCGAGAGAACAACGAAGACAAGTTTGAGTACTACATCCCTCAAGACGACGCGGTCCTCGCCGCGCGCGGATCGGCCTTTCTGGTCTGTGACGGCATGGGCGGCCACGCCGCCGGACAAATCGCCAGCGAACTCGCCGCCAAAACCTTCATCGACGTCTATTACAGCCACAGCGCCGAAGAACCCATCGAAGCCATCATCGCCGCCATCCGCGCGGCGAACCGCTACGTCCTCGACGTCGGCCGCTCGGTGCAGGGCCGCCGCGGCATGGGCACCACCCTCACCGCCCTCATCATTCGCGAGAACAGCATCTGGGTAGGCCAAGCCGGCGACAGCCGTCTCTATCGCCTTCGAGAAGGAAAGTGCGAACGCCTCACGCGTGATCACACCTTTGTCGAAGAGAGCATCCGCTTCGGCTCGATGACCAAAGAAGAAGCCGAAGTTCACCCCCACCGTCACGTCCTCACTCGCGCCGTTGGTGCCGAGGATCTTCTCGTTCCTGACGTCGAAAAGCACGACCTGCTCGCGGGCGATCGGTTCGTCCTTTGTAGTGATGGCCTTACGAACCACGTGAGCGACGCCGCAATTGGCGACGCCATGTCGCGGCTCGGACCATCCGAACTCGCCTGGTTCCTGATCGGCCTCGCCCTCCAAGACGGTGGCTCCGACAACACGACCGTCCTCAGCGTATTCGTCGATGGCCTCGATCCGGTTGAGCCGGAAGCTGACGCGGAATAATCGGATATGCCCAAGTGTGTTGTGCTCCTCAGCGGCGGTCTAGACAGCGCCACCGTCCTCGCCATGGCTAAGGAGCAAGGCTTCGACCCCTGCGCCCTCACCGTGACCTACGGCCAACGCCATGCCGTTGAGCTCGACGCCGCCCGCGCCACCGCGGCAAGCCAAGGCGTGACCGACCATCGTTTTGTTCAAGTTGAACTGAACAAGCTTGGCGGCAGCGCGCTCACCGACGATATCGAAGTCCCCAAAGACCGGGACGAGAGCACGATGGCGGGAGAAATTCCCGTGACCTACGTTCCCGCTCGCAATACCGTTATGCTCAGCATCGCCCTCGGCTTCGCCGAAGTCGTAGGTGCGAACGACATCTTCGTCGGCGTCAACGCCGTGGACTACTCCGGCTACCCCGACTGTCGCCCCGACTACATCGAAGCGTTCCAATCCATGGCCCGGCTCGCAACGAAATCTGGAGTCGAAGGTGCCGAAATAACGATCCATGCACCTCTCGTCCACCTGACGAAAACGGACATCATCCGCGAAGGCCTGCGGCTAGGGGTGGATTACTCAAAGACCCATAGCTGCTACGACCCAGACGCAACGGGCCAACCCTGCGGTCGCTGCGATAGTTGCCAAATCCGAAACCGTGCCTTCGCCGAACTCGGAATGACCGACCCGGCCCTTAAAGCCTAACCGCCGCCAGTAGTTCCGGTGGTTTTCTTCTTATCGTCGCGCGGCAAATCGTCGTCCGGATCGGAATACACCTTTCCTTTTATCTTCTCCGCCGAGAACCGCTCGTCGCCCTCTTTCGTGTGGACGGTAAAGATTCTTGCGACCAGATCGTCGCCGATGCTGTTCTTCATCCGCGACTCAAACTTCCCATCGCGGCTGAACGTCTTCAAAATCTCGGTCTCGCCGTTATATTCAGCTTCGTAGGTCCAAACTTGTCGCCAACGATTGTCCGGCAAGTTCTGTCTGCCCTGCGGGTCGCCGGTGATCTTCGCCAAGCGCGAACCCTTTCGGTAAACGTAGTCGATGTTTTTTGCCAGCAGCGTCAGCGGATATTCCCGTAGAGTCTCGCCGTCGCGCAACTTCTTGTCCAGGTCCTTTTCCGCCTGACTCGGGCCAAAACTATCCTCTGGCCGGTTAGCCTTCACCTCGTCCGGAACCAGTGGCTTGAACGGCGGAAGCTCTTCTTCCTGCGGCTTATAGTTCGTTTCTTCTTCCTTCTTTTTCACCAGCATCACCACATTGCCAGTGAAAACCGCGCGTTTCTCTTTCCGGTTCACCACCACCGAATCGGCGACTATGTTCGCCTTTCCGCTGTAATAGAACACGCGTCCCGAAGCGGTGAGAACGTCCGACTTTCGGTCCAACAAGATCTTAGGCGCCTTAATCAGCACCTCGCCGTCGGTGGCCGAGGCTTCGACGTACGTCATGATCCGCGTCTCTTTGCCGCTGTCGTCCATCGTGTCCGACTGAACGTCCCAGGCCGTGCGCTTGGCCTCTTGCGGCGCGTCTGGGTCCTGAGAAACGCCTGGTAAGCGCCCGATAAACCGGATGTTCTTGCCCGAGAACGCCTCTGTGTTTAGGTTCACGCTCCCGCTTTCTGCTCGGGCGATCCCTCCCTTCAAGCGACCGGAAACGGGCTTCGGCATTCGCACCAATTTCTTCGCCTCGTCAATCGTTAATCCGCTGGTCTTAAAGTCGAAATCTTTCCCCGCTATCCGCGTCTGCCCCCGAACTTCCAGCGACTTGGTATCGGTTCGCCATAGCGCGGTCGCGGCGGCAAACTGAATCGGACCGGTTTCTGGAGATTTCTGCGCAATGACCCCGTTCCGAATCCCGGACATTTCGTAGGTAATCCGGTCGCGAATAATCTCAAATTTTTCAACGTCCGCCTTCGTGGATAGCTTTCCGTTGCGATAGTAGGAGAATTCGACGTCCTCCAGCTTGATCCCAACTTCCTCTCGAAGCCCCGGAATTTGCCGCGGACGAAGGCCCGCAAACGGATCTACCTTCGCCAGTTCCTGCGACCACTGAACCACCCAAACGCTCCCCGCCAAGAGCGCAACCGCACCAACCCACTTGCCCGCGGCAAGCAGTCTTCGCTGGTTTCGATAGCGAGTCGCAATCTGGATCGATTCAGAAGTTGACATCTTTACGAACAATTTGATTATTGCTGGTCAGCGTCACGTTCACACCGGGGCTCGTCACCGCGCCCTTGGTGGCCTGAATCGTATACGTTCCCGCCGGAACCCAGAAGTAGAACGTGCCATTCGCACTCGCAGTCGTTGTACGGATCGGCGTGCCACCCTGAAGCAGCTTCACCGTCGCCGAGTCACCCGTTGCGACCGGCAAAGCCTGACCATAGATATTGTAGGGCGTTCCCGGCGGATCGTCCGAACCCGGAACCAGCAAAATGTCCTCGACCGTCACAACCCCGCCACTCGCGGTTTTGCCATTGGCATTGAAGTCCGCCGCAAAGAACCCGGTCGCCGTCGCGTTGCCAAAGATGCCCCAGAACCCGGTCTGAGTCGTGCTGGAATAGGCCACGTCGACCAAGTTAAACTGGCCCGACGCATTGGTCGTGGCCAGCCGACCCGCAAACGAAATCGACGCGTTCGGGATCACTGCGTTTGTGACTGAGTTCCGCACCGTTCCCGTCACCCGCACTTTCTCTGGCCCAATGTAGAGGTCGCCCAGGTCGGTAGATCCCGTTGCGGCTGGGAAACTGAACGTGAACGACGGGAAGCCCGAAGTCGCGCTAGTTGTGAGGGCCGAGACCCCCGTTGGTGCATCGAAACTAAACGAACCATCCCCGATCTCGGTGGTTGTTGAGGCGCCGCCGGCCGCCACCGTGACGCCAGGATTCAACGGCCCGGTCGTGACCACGCTAATCACGCGTCCCGCCAACGGCACCGTCGTTCCCGGAGAAGACCCACCGCCCCCGCCACCACCGCAAGCAAGCAGCACAATCAGCACCGCTAGCATCAATCCGTACCGAGCAAATCTCATGCTCCCACCACCGTAATGCGGAACTCCTGAACCGACTTCTTCGCGCGGAACTTGTACGTGTTTCCCTTATACGGCCGGAAGTTCGTCCGCGCCGTGGGATCGTAAAGCGTCACCCAGTTCGTGTATCCAATCTCCGGCGTCATCTTAATGCTGTACTCCTTCCCAGGAACAAGTTGATCAAGTTTCAATGTGTAAATCTGCTGATTTCCGCTTCTCCGAACGTCGCGGTAGAGCGATTCCGTTCCCGCGAGCTTCGCTTGGAAGCCGCCAAAAGAAGGCGGCAGAGTCGAATCTTCCTTTGCATCAAACCCCGCTCCCGCCGTCCCGCTCGTGGCGATGTAGCAGTCCGTCGAACCGGCCGGGCCGGAAATGTCCAGCTTCATCTGCCACTTCGCCGCTGGTGCCTTTGCTGCAGATCGACTCGGCGCAGCGCTAGCATCTCCGTTGATGCTGACTAAAGCGCCCTGGCTCGATAGGCATCGCACGAAGTACGCCATCCCAGGCTGCAACGGCCCAGTAGCCCCCTTGAACGAGCCGGTCTCTGGAACCCCGGAGCTCGCATCTGCCGCTCCAACGGAGAACGAAAACACGTTCGCCCCAACAATCGTCCCGGTGGCTTCTGTCCAAGAAACTGGGAAGCCCGTGCCCGACATCACCAACGCCCGCGTGATATCCACCGGCGTGTCAAACGGAACGGTGACCAAGTTCCAGCCTGGCTTTAGCGCCCAACTTCCGCGCTCAAGTTGTCGTCGCCCGGGAACCGCCCGGTTAACCGCCCCCGGCGAGCGAAGAAGGAACCCTTGACCCGAATGGAACGCCCCAAGGTCTGGATACAGCTCATATTTCGCCTGAGAAGGGTTGTATCGCGCCAATAACAAGTCGGCCTCGGTAATCCCAAGGAGCTTCGCTGCGCTAGAAGTCAATGGCTCGCCCGGTACCCCGACGGCGTGAATTCCACCCCGGCCCAAAGAGACAAACGGGGAGGAAAACTCATCTGCTCGCAAATCTAGGGCGAGTTCGCCTTGCCCTTTATTCACCCGTCTCTCCAAGACCGTCGTCTCCACTCCGGTGGTGGATCGGTGAACGACTCGGATCAGAAGCGAACGTGGCCGAAGGAAGTCATCCGTCGTCACCAAAGCGCCGAAGGCATAGTTCGTCAAGGTCGCTTCTGCGATTGGCGGCGCGGTCACATCCAGGTAGGCCCGGACCAAATACGTGCCCGCCAGCGTGAGGTTCCGCCCCGCAAAGGTCCCGTAGAACGTTCTTGGCTTAACTAAGCTCGCGGTGGCAATGCTGCCAACCGGCAAATACTGCCGAACCACCTGATCGCCTACTGGAAGATCGATGTTCACCCGGTATGGCGCGCCGAGTCCATCCGTAAAGTTCGGCCCGACGCTTCCGTATGCACCGGCGATGTCCATCCGGTCGTCTTGCGCGCTCGTGCTAATTCGGTTGTTGAACGCGGTATCCCAGAAGACCGGATAGCACGTTCCCGAGAGCAGCGTCTCGTTACCGTTTGTCTCGCGCCGGAAGTAGTGCACTTCAACGTTGAACACGCCATAGTCCGGTCCGGCCAAGCCGGTCGTGATCGGCGTAATTTGCGACATCAGCTTCGTGCCCGAAGTGTTGTCGACCTCTAAAATGTACTGCCGCCGAACCCAGTCCTCAAAAGGCACCCCTTCAACCGTCGGTTCGCCCGGCACTCCACGCAAGTCCTGCAAGATCGCCTTGCTGTTCGAAATCAGGAGCGCCTCGCTGTTGGCAATCGCCGGATTCGCCGCCAAACGAAGGTTCAACTGCTCCGGAAAACTCGGATACTCCGCAAGCATTTTCGCCCAAACCGAGCCAGCCATTCGGTACCGCAGCAAATACAGCCCGCCATAGGTGCCGCCTAGCGGAAGCGCCTCTCGAATCAAGTTCGGAGCGATGAAGTCCGAGCCACCCAGCGCCCGTTGGTTGTGCCAGTCATAGAAGCCGCCGACTTCGTAGCTGTTAAACAAAACTTGCTCAATAATCTCGGCGTCCGCACCTGGAAGTGCGCCGGGAGTTCGCGCCACGCGAGCAATCACCGCGCGGACCAAGCCCTCTTGGTAAGCATCAAAGGCGTATGGCGTCGTGCCCTGAAAAGCCAACAGCACGCAGTGGAGGAAGTTGACCGCTGCCGCTTCTCGACTTAAGTAGATTGGGAATCGAATCTGCCGCTGGCCTTCGCCGTTGTTCGGCACGTAATACCCGCCCGCAATCGCATCTCGGTCACCGATGGAAGAATCGTAATTAACGACCGAAACCGCCCCACCTAGCACCGGTTGCCCGTATCGCGCCACCAAAGTCGGCTTTGCGGCTTCATAGATGTCCTGCAAAAACTGTCGATACTCTGCCGGAAAAGTCGAGTCGAAGCTCAAGGCCAAATCCGCGTGCTTGCCTCGGGTCGGCGTTGGCAAAACCTTGCCCTTATCCGTCAGCTCCACCCGCATGGGCATGCTGAACGGGGTCTTGCCACGCCAGCTCTTTGAGCGCGCTTGGGCGGTGAGGTCGGCAAATCGTTTGGCGACCTTTTTCACCGCCATATCGGTGCGCTGAGCGATTGTATTTCGCTCTCGAATCGAACCGATCTCGACCCGCAACAGGTTGGTTTGCGCCATCGCGCAAACCGAGGCCAGCGTTCCGGCTGCCAGTAGAACTCCTTTTAACCTAAACATACAAAAATAGTCCGGGACAAACGCCCCGAACTATTCTGACGACAATGTTCTGCAACCGCGTTCAACATTTCCGCAAACGCGCGGCAGATTCCATCAAGGTTTAAGGTACTTATCCAGCCAAGCCACCCATCGCGCCCACTGGTCCAGCATCGTTTCCTTCGCAATCTGCCCGTGATCCTCGTACGGATACACGTACAGTGCCGACGGCTTTCCGAGAGCTTCCAGTGCCGTAAACAGCCGCTCGCTGTTGATCAGCGCCGTACCCAGGTTCTGGTCCTGCTCACCGTGGTACATCAGCAATGCGCCAGTGAGCTGTTCGGCATAAAGAATCGGGCTCATGTTCAGATACATCTCCCGGCCTTCCCAAAGCTGCCGCTGCTCCGTCTGGAAGCCAAACGGCGTGAGCATTCGGTTGTAGTTTCCATCGCCCGCAATGCCGCACTTGAAGAACGGCGTGTGAACCATCGCGTTGACCGTGGAGAACGCACCGTAAGAGTGACCGCCCAAACCGACCCGCTTTCGGTCGATCCAGCCTTTCTCGTGAAGCTCGTCCAGCACCGCGCTCAGGTTGTTCCGAAGCTGCGGAACGTAGCTGTCGTTCTGCCGACCGGCCGGCCCGAAGATCGGACAATCTGGCTCGACAAGTACGTAGCCTGCACGGAGCAAAATCGCCTTATTTCCGCCGCTGATTTGGCTAAACAGGTTCGGGTTTCGCTCGCGAAGGGTTCGGTTGTAAGCCGCCTGATCAACGTATTCGTTCGGATAGAACCAGAAGAACGCGGGACGGCGGTAAGCGCCCGCCTGCATCGTGACTCGAACCTGGAACTTCATTCCGTCGGCCCGGGTGACCGTGATGCTCTCGCGAACTGCGCCGGTGAGGTCGGGGTTGTAGTCCTTGTTGGTCGTCAGCGCGTTACCGTTCCGGTTGTCGGCGGTCACCAAGAAGTTGTTTGGCGGGACCGTCTTCGATTGGCGGGTGACCAAGAACTTGGTGCCGGTGTCATCCAGAATTTGCGCCGTCTCGTAAACGTCCGTCTTGCCTTCGAAGATGCGCTCCTTCTTGGCATCGGCGAGGGCGACTCGTTCAATGTACGGCTGGGGTCCCTGACCTTCGTCGGTGTTTGTCTTTGTGCCGGAAACAAAGACGAACTTGCGATCTGCCGTCATGCGGATGCGTCCGCCGGAGGTGACCAGAGAGACTCCTCCACCAGGGCCGGCCGCAGCGGGCGGTCCACCCGCTTGCGCTGCCGGGGCTGCTCCGCCGCCGGTGAACAAAGTCACGCTCGGCGTGCTCGATTTCAGCACCACGTAGTCGGTGCGAGACCGGCTGTCCACCGTCTGGCTGACGAAGAGGTCGTTCAGCGTCAAGCCAAACCGCGCGGAGGAGATTCGACCGTCTGTTTCGAAAATGTCGGTCTGGTCTTTGTCCGTAAACGGTGCCTTCCAAAGCACGAGGCGGTCCTTACGCTTTCGGTCCGCGTTCGCTGGTCCGAGTTGCAAGAAGGTCAGGGCGTCCTGCTCGGGGTGCCAGGCGATGGTCCGCTTGGAATCATCCTCTCGTGCGGGTGCCGCTTGGGCCGCGGCTGGGCCACCGCCGCGAGGGCCGGTGGGGGCTGGCGTCGCCGCTGGGTCCGCTTCTCCCAGTCGCAACGCTCGTTTTGAAAGCTCGATCAGTTCCCTGCCTTCCTTGTCGAGCACGACTTCCCGTTCGCCAAAGCTGCTCGCCGGAACCAGGTACGAAAACGGCTTCGTCATCACCGTCGCCCGTACAAGTTGCCCATTCGGCGAAGCGGAAAGGGTCTTCCACATGGCCGGTTTGCCGAACTTGATCACTGGCCCGCCCGGGATGATCACTGAAAGTTGCCCGGACGTGAAACTCTCAAGAAGTCGCTGATCGTCCGGGGTCTTCAGCAGCGAGGCATAAGTGCGCAGGCTGTTTCGCTTACTATCCGCGGTCTGGATTCTTGGGCTGCTTGCCACCGCTTCTCGGGGGGCGGGCCGCTTGAATCCGTCTGGCTGAAGAACCACCGCGATTCGCCCGTTGCGGGTCCACTGTAGGTCGCCGCAAAGTGTCGGCAACGCTGGAGTCTTGGTTGCCGCGGTGGCTCGTCCGGTCTTTGCGTTGGCCGTCCACACCTCGGTTCGGTCTTCAAAGTGGGTGAAAAAGGCGATCGTCTCGCCGTCTGGGCCCCACGAAGGATCGCTATACCGCGCGTTCTTGGGTAGCTCAATCGAGACAAATCGCTGGTTTGCGTGGTCGAAGAACCGCATTCCCGACGCGCTCCGAACGTACGCCCCCCGCTCCCGCAGTCCACGCGTGTCGATCTGCAATCCCGCCAAATTCTCCGTCGGCACCGCCATCCGCGCCAGCGTCGGCGGACCATCGCGGTCGACGATGAGGGAGTAGGTCCCCTGCGAGTTGAGGTTGGTGAGCGATACGTTCAACCACCAAGGCGCCATCGCCGCCTCCATGATCGACTTTGGAGGCTGAAGATAGCTCTCGACCGCCAGGGTGTCGACCGCGGGTGCTTGAGCCGGCGGAGCTTGAGCGGCGGTGCTTTGTGAAATCAGCAAAAGTGCGACGAAAGCCATTCGCGATGCATACCCGATTGAGCAAACGTTCGGGGTTCCGCGTGAGAAAACGCGAACAGCCGAACCAGCGACCGTTTCCATCCTTTGAACTTTCGTTGCTTGAAAATAAGCTCGTGGTTAATCGCTAGAGGGCTCTCGGCCAGCTGAAGCTCTGGCACAACCTCATCCACGTGGATCGGAAACGACACCGGATGGTGCGCCTGCACTCCCAACAGCAGGCCAAGCACGTGCGCCAAATCGCAGCAAACGACATCAGAAAAGCAGACCGTGCCGTCCTCTGCCACGATCCGAATCTCGTACTCAACCGAAGTCCACTCCGACACCGAGTCCCCCTCCTCGACGGCCGTCATGGCCAGGATTCGAGTCTCCAGCTTATGTTTGCTCTTCGATTTTGATGGCACTTACTTGTGACCCAACAAGCTACGCAAGTAGTTCAACCTCTGCGACGCACACCGGCGCCCCGATCAGATCGGGATCTGAGCCGAGGTGACCGTACCGGGTCACGTCAAACCATTCCCCAAACCGAGGGTCGCCCGTTCTAAGGCACAGCGATTGGAATCGAAGCATGCGCACGGGAACAAAATTAAAAGCCGACGCTTTAAGTTCTCGGCTACCAATAAAAAACTCTCCGAGTGCCGCGCAGTCTCGCTCATCCGCGCCTACCAGCAACTCCTCCAGTTGCGTACGAAACGGACCTCTGTATGAACCGTGCACTGCTAGCGGAACTCGGGAATGAATCACCGCTTGTGAGATTTGTTCGTCCTGAAACCGGAGCGAACCCGTTACGCCGGTGAACGTACGCTCAAGGTTCGGGAATTGTACGAGGTTATTGGGACCAAGGCCAGAAAGGTCAAACGGCCAGTCGCTATCCGGTGGGGTGCCTCCGTAAGGTCCGATCGACTTGACAGATATACTCAGCGACACTTCAGTCACCTGACCCAAGTGCGGCACCAACTCGTCAAAGCAAATCGAACACATTGAGCCCCAAAGTCTCACTTAGAGAGTTTGGCATTCGCCACCATCCTCCAAGTTGCTGCTGAAGGTCTACTTTGAAGGCCCGGATCCGCGCCCGTTGCCTCAATTGTCCGAGTTGATCTGATCAAAAACAACGTCCACGAACTCGATCAAGTGGTCCAGCTCTTTCGTGATCACCGAGACCACGATCTCCAAGTCAACCGACGTGTACTGATGGACCGTGATATTCCGAAACCCGATCATCTTTTTCATCTGCTCGGCCAACCTTGACGAGATGATTCGCTCCGCCGCGAGAAGCCGAAAGCTATCTCCGCTAGACACGGGCACTCCCAACTGTTTGACCCGGATCAAGTGATTTGCGAGATCAATCGTGCTGTCGCAGGCTCGAAGCACGTTGAGGATGGCGGCATCTTGTACCGTGAAGTCGGTTCGGAAGTTCGCTGGGCTCTTTTCGTACTCTTCCCGGGCCCGTCGGACACACCGCTGGACGCTTTGTGCCTTGTTGATAATCACGTCATTCATACTTTGTAAGCTCTTTTCGTTTGGGCGAATTGATCTAGTATCGCGGCTCGCTCTTCGTTCAGCTTTTGATACATGGAAAGGGTCATGAACTCAAATTCGATTGCGGCGTCATTGTCCCAGCAAGCAATCCGCCGACCGCCCTCGATGATTTCCTTCTGAAACACCGTATCTGAATCGCGTGCGCTGATCAAGTCCACCTCGCGCTTGAGAACGTCCTCAAGCTCATAGCGGCAGTCGCTGATCATCAGCGACGTCGAAGTTGCCGCTTCGGGCAAAGGTAGCAGAAGCGCCAAGTCCACGTCGCTTTCGGCCCTCTGATGTGGCGAATCGAACGAACCAAACAGATAGACCGCCTGCGTGGACGGGTAGTGCTTGGTGATGATTCCCAATATCGTTTCGCGATCCATCAATGAGTTCCTTCCGCCAAGATTCAAATTCTAAGCCAGCTTTCCAAAAATCCCTGATTGACAAACTCGGTTCTCGGGACCTTTAGAAGTGTGCAACAAAACTCCAAACAACCCCTGTCCGCAGAAATTTATGTTTCGCGCCTAAGGCGGGAACATTAAACAATAAATTTTCGGAGCGAAGAATCACACGTCGAGCGACTTCAAAACTTCCGCGTACTTCTCCCGAACGAACCGTCGCTTCACCTTAAAGGTCGGAGTTAGCTCGCCCGAGTCTTGGGAGAACGGGGTGGCGAGGATGGCGAAGCGCTTGACCGCTTCGTAGTTCGCGCCGAGTTTGTTCTGCCGGTCGATCTCCGCCTTCAGAAGCTTTCGAACCGCCGGATCGGTGGTCAGGTCGACCGACTCAGCGAGACCCAAAGCCTCTCGAACGCGTTCCGCCGCCGGAACAATCAGCCCGACGCAGTACTCCATTCCGTCGCCGAATACCACGGCTTCGAGAATAAACGGACTCTGCTTCAGCCGATTCTCCAGAGGCTGCGGCGCTACGTTTTTGCCGTTCCCCAGGACGATCAGGTCCTTCTTCCGGTCGGTGATCTTCAAATTCACCCCTTCGTACTCGCCAATGTCCCCCGAATGGAACCAGCCCTCGGCATCAATCACCTTCGCCGTCTCTTCCGGCATGTTGTAATAGCCCAACATCAACCCTGGACCTCGCAGCAGAATCTCGCCGTCCTCCGCCAGCTTCACTTCCATATCCAGCGGCTCGCCAACCGTCCAATACTTGTTCCGCTCCGGCCGATTCACCACACTCGCCCCGGCCGTCTCGCTGAGGCCGTACCCCTGCAAAACGGTGAGCCCAAGCGCCATGTAAAACTCGGCAACATGCGGAGGCAAAGCCGCCCCGCCGCTCACGAAGAACCGCAGCCGCCCCCCGGTCCGGGCACGGACTTTCTCCATCACAACCTTATCCAGCAGATTCGCAAAAGGCGCAAACTCCCCCTTCGCCCGCTTCACGCCCTGGGCAAAAGCAAAGTGAAACAGCTTCTGCTTCAGCGGCGAAGACTTCTTCACCGAATCGGTCACACGATCAAAGAACGACTCCAAAAACCGCGGAACGCAGAGCATGACGGTCGGTCGAACCTTCATCATGTCGTTGCCAATCGAAGCCAGATTCTTGGCGTAAGCGACGGTTCCCCCGGTTCCAATCGGCAAAAACTGCCCGGCAACCCGCTCATAAACATGGCTCATCGGAAGGAAGGAAAAGAAGATATCCCCCGGCCCCAAATTGATCTCCCGAGGAACCACGTCGATGACATGAATCGCTGCCCGATGCGGCAACATGACCCCCTTCGGCTGCCCCGTCGTCCCGCTCGTATAAATCAGCGTACAAACATCCTCCGGCCCAACCAGATCAATAGCCGCATTCCAATCGGCGACGGAGAGCTCATGATGCTCCGACATCTGCATCAGCGACCCCGGCCCCTTCAACGGCATCGAGGGAAAGTCCTCAATCCGACGTGCCATCTCCTCACTGCCGGTCAAAGTGATCTTGACCCCAGCATCGCGGAGAATCACCCCGGCCTGGTCACCTGGCAAGCTGGAATACACGGGCACCAGAATGACCCCAAGGCACTGGCAAGCCCAGTCCACCTGCGCCCACTCGGCACTGTTCTCGGCATACAGCCCAAGCCGCTCTCCTTTGGTCAAGCCAAGAAACCGAAGCGTTCCTGCAATCTGCCGAACCCGCTTCCCGAGCTGATGATAAGTGATCGAAGTGAACTCTTCGCTCCCCTTTTCTGGCGGCACCAACATGGCCACCTTGTCCGGATTCTCCTCGATGCGTTGTCGAAGAACGTCTCCGAGCGATCTTGCCGACGGCTTCATTGCTGGCATGTTAAGAGGCATTTTGTCTGAATCTACGAGGTTTTGCATCAGTTCCAAAGATCGTTGTTAGATCGGTCGCGGATATCACGGCAAACGTCAACAACTTGCGCGGCTCCGATGACAAAGTCCCACGCGAAGCCAAGCCATTCCAGCACGAGGCAGATCAACTCCATCGGTCCCTCTTTCGCCGCCGAAAACTCGGCCAGCTCATGTTCGAGAACCACCAGATAATCCCGTCCAAGCTCCACTCGTGCCAATCCACAAGGGTGATTCTCGCCTAGCTATCGCGTCAAACCGCGATCGGTCGGAAACAATTCAGACCTTTCGAACCGGATCGGGAAAGTCTCGATACAGGGCCGATTTGAAGTTGACGACCTTCGAAAACACGGCCGCATGCAGCGACTCAACCGGGTCCTCACGTGTTGCAGCGGATTGGAAAGCCTCGTCAAGCTGGGCTAGATTGTTCACGGAGATTCGGATATGAAACTCTGCAAGACAAGGTGGCGCAAAGCCGAACTTGCGGCGAGCAATGCGGTACTCGGCAATCTTGCCCGCATCAACGAAGCTGCCCAAGTAGGCCTGAACGGCAGAAACGAACTCAAGGTCCTTCACCCCTGGGGCCAAATCGACCCAGATGTCGTAGTGATCCATTCCTTACCGTACCGCTTCCAGCCGAACGTCGAAAAGGTTCGTCCGGTACCCTTTTGGGCGAGATGACCGTTCGAGAGTTGCGTGATAAGTACGTCGGATTCTTTGAATCCAAAGGGCACACGCGGTACCCGAGCGGGTCGCTGATCCCATACGACGTCACCGGGCGGTTGGATGAAAGTTTGCTGTTCAATGGCGCCGGCATGATCCAGTTCAAGCCGTACTTCCGCGGCGTTGCGCAGCCATCCAACAAGCGATTGACCACGGTGCAAAAGTGCGTCCGAACCGGAGACATCGACGAGGTCGGCGATGCGACACACCTCACCTTCTTCGAGATGCTCGGCAACTTCTCGTTTGGTGACTACTTCAAAGTCGAAGCTATCAAGTTTAGCTGGGAATTCCTAACGTCATCCGAGTGGCTCAACCTCGACCCAAACCGACTTAGCTTTACCGTATTTGAGATAGACGACGAAGCCGAATCGACCTGGAAAGAATGCGGCGCAAAGCACGTTTTTCGACTCGGAGAAGACACGAACTATTGGCCAGCCGGCGCCTTCTCAAACGGCCCTCCCGGACCTTGCGGGCCAAACAGCGAGATGTTCTACTGGGTTCCGGCAGATGAACCGGCGCCGAGCCAGCCGTACTCGGTTGAGGAGTGGTCGCGCGATGAGGCCGCCGGAAAGTGGGTGGAAATTTGGAACGACGTCTTCATCACCTACGAGTGGCAGGGCGACCAGAATCCGTCCGGCAAAGGCTATGTGAAGACCGGCATGCCGGAGCTGCCGTTCCGAAGTATCGACACCGGAATGGGCTTGGAGCGCACCGCATTTGTGCTGGGTGGATACCGCACGGTTTATGACACCGACGCGTTCGCGCCGATCTTTGTTCGCATTGCCGGGGCGCAGAAGCTCGTTGTGCCGCCCTCTCCAGAAGTAACGGCAGCGAAACGAATCATCGCCGACCACATCCGTACTGCCACTTTCTGTATTGCCGACGGGATACTGCCGGCTAACAACGGACGCGGCTACGTTCTACGGCGCCTCATTCGCCGCGCAATTTTGAAGGGTGAGCGCGTTCTGGGCATCAAGGACGCCTTCATGGCCGACATGTACGAAGGCGTGGTCGAAGCGATGGGTTCGGCCTATGCCGAGATCGTCGAGCGTCGCGACGTGATCGTCGAGACGCTTCGAAATGAAGAAGCATTGTTCCGGCGAACCTTGGCGACCGGGGTTGAGATTTTAAATGAAGCGCTCGAAGGCTCGGGCTCGGTTTTGGTCGGCGACATGGCCTTTAAGCTTTACGACACCTTCGGGTTCCCGCTGGAAGTGACCCAGGAACTGTGCGCGGAGCGGGGCGTTGAAGTCGATTTGCCCGGATACGAGGCGGCGATGAAGGAAGCCCAGGAGCGCTCTCGCGGTGCGCAGAACTTGGAGTCTGTGTACGGTGGTGTCACGGCAGCGGCAGATATTGCCTTGCCCGACGCTCCGGCGGAGACGACATTCCTCGGTTACCACGCGGTTGAGTCGATGGCGAGAATCGTTCGTCAGCGAACCGCAAAGGGCAAAGTCAGTGTGGCGTTGGATCGAACGCCGTTCTACGCTGAATCCGGTGGTCAAACCGGTGATACCGGTTGGCTAGAAACGCCGAACGGTGAGTTTGCCGTGCGAAACACCTCCAAGAGCGAGGGCACGTTCTGGCATGAATTGGAGCTCGATCCGGTCGAGGGTCCAAGGCTTCTTGGCGAGCAAGCTCGGGCGATGGTGGATGCCGAACGGCGGCGGCGGATTCAGCGAAACCACACGGCAACGCACCTGCTGCAAGCTGCACTTCGAGACACGCTGGGAGCTCACGTTACGCAGGCTGGATCCTCGGTAGGGCCAGATAGCTTGCGGTTCGACTTCACACATGGCAAGGCGATGACGGAAGCGGAAATCGCCACGATCGAGGAGATCGTCAATCGTGAACTGCTTCGTAACATCGATGTCGTTACCTATGCTGACTTGCCAATTGCTGAAGCAAAGGCCAAGGGTGCGATGGCGCTATTCGGCGAAAAGTACGGGGATAAGGTTCGGATGGTGGAGATCGGCGACTTTAGCCGCGAGCTCTGCGGTGGTATTCACGTTCGAACGACCGGGGAAATTGGACAGTTTCGGATCGTTAGCGAAGCCAGCGCAGCGAGCGGAATTCGCCGCATTGAAGCGATCACGGGAGAATCGGCGCTTGAGCGTGCCCGCGAAGACGCACAAAAGCTGAAGGAAGCGGCGGCGATGCTTAAGGTGCAGGCGAAGGAACTGCTACCGGGTATCGAGCGAGCACTCGATCAGCTAAAGCAGGAACGTAAGCGTCGCGAGCAAGCCGAGCTGGCGCAGCTTCAGGGTGGAGAAGATACGGCGTCAGTGGTTGAGATTGGCGGTGTTGTGCTCTGGCGCAAGAACTTGGGAGACATTGATCCCAAGATGGCGAACACGCTTGTTGATAACGAAGCGGCCGGGAAGCCAAATCAGGTGACTTTGGCGGCGATCTCGACGACCGAGAAAGTGATGTTTGTCTGTCGTGTAGGAGCCGAGGCGATTTCTAAAGGTGCTCACGCGGGCAACTTGATCAAGGGCGTCGCGGCTATCGCCGGAGGTGGCGGCGGCGGAAAAGCCGAGTACGCCTCTGCCGGCGGCAAAGATCCGAGCAAGGCAGAGGAAGCGCTTGCGGCCGCAGAAGATTTACTTCGAGCGGCGGTCGGCTGAACGCGCAGAGAAGGCTGCTTTTGCGCACAGAAGGAATGCCAAGAGACTCATAGCCGCGATGAGTATGCCGGGCTCTCGATAGTGCTGAGCGAAAAAGACCCACACGCAGAAACTGAGTCCGAAGATGATGCAGCCGGCGATGCCAGCGAGCAAAAGATCTTGGCGATCTCGCTGGCGGGTAAACGACTCGTCATCTTCCATCAATTGACCTAACCGAATTTGCAGTTGAGCCGGTTCCGGGCAATAATGTTTCATGCGTCTCCTTCCGATTCTCGCCGGAATTTTTGTCGTAGCTTCGGCCCAAGCCCAGATTGATGTTGCGGCGGCACTTCGCGAACCGGCAAAGGTTGTTTCTGTGAAGGACCTGCCTGATACGTTGCGCGGAGTTGCTATCGGGTCTACCGGCGATTCCATGAGCCCATTTATGTTGATGGGCATGCGTGGCGGCAGCTCGGACCCGACCGGAAAGGCGCTTTTTGAGTTGCTCGGTACGGTTCTGATTGATCCGGATGCGTTCGCCGCAGGGCTGGCATCGAAAGGAACGATCAAGGGGTACACGCTTGACTTGGTCTCCATGATGATTTCAGAGGACGCCAAGCCACCAAAGCTGATGTTTAGTGAGGTTTACGTCAACCTGGCTGCGGTGAGCGTATGGTCGCCTAAGCCTTCGGTAACGAAGGAGAGCATCCTCAAGTTGGAGGCGTCAATGACCCCAAGGACAAGTGACGGCGATAGTGCTCCGGCTGCCCCAGAAGCCCAGGACGATCCCACGGTTAAGGAAGCACCGGCACAGGTCATCGACCAGGCCCGACCCGCCTCGGTCAAAACAGAGCGACTTAACAACGCGAAGATGGTCGGGCTCGCACTGATGATGTACATGTCCGATCACGATGACTTTTTCCCGAAAGCCGAGTCTTCCGCCAATGCGAAAGCTCTCGTAATGCCGTATTTGAAGAATGCGGCAGTTTGGGATACGAGTAGTCCCTCGAGGCTTTTGTACAACACCGCTCTGTCGAAGAAGTCGCAAATGATGATTGAGAACCCGGCAGAAACGATCATGCTCTGGGAGGAGAATTCTGGTCTGGGTGTGCGGGCGGTTGTGTACACGGACGGGCACGCGAAGCTGCTGTCAGCAGACAAGTGGGCTGCGGCTTGGAAGAAAGAGCTTTCCCGGCGCAAGAAGCAAAAGTAGTTCCCGGTTGAAGGGGCATCTGATATCCTGACGGCATGCTCGGTGTTGAGAAACGTTTCTCACGGTTCGTTTGTTCGTGTCTGTTGTTGGGTCTTGTCGGGATTGCAGTCCCGCAGAGCGCGGTACCGGTCGGCCACGGGTCGTACGCGAGTTCCGTTCCAACAATCCGGCTGAATGATGACGGCTACTTTGCGCCAACGCCGGGCACCATCATCAACGAGTTTGCGACTCTTTATCTGGACCCTTCTCTAAAGAGTCGAGCCGTGCCGACGAACCAATGGTGGACCGATCTGATGATTGGTCAGCGATCCCGAGCAGTTGCTGGTGCACCAGCCGAGTGGTTCCAGCAGCAAATGGACGGAGCCGGAAACGCGGGCGTGCTGCATGCGCTCCCTGGAGCGGTGCAGCCTACTCGGCGCGGAATGAATCTGTTCTTCCCCAAGGATTGGGTTCGGAATGATCTTGATCGACCCAGCTTCGCACAGGGGAACTTTGACCAGGGTCCAGCCCTTCAGATTGAAAACTATACGGGTTTTCAACTCCCCGCGGACGACACGATGTTGGGCGATTTTGGCGGAATAACCTATCCGTCTGGCTGGGTAGCGAGTGGCGACTTGGTGGGTACAGCCCCGATTCAAGGTGGCAGCTGGCCGAATCAGAGCCCTCCGGTCACGGGCCTGATCGGGAACGCTTGCGTCAACACCTACCGTGGAACTGACACCACTCAGGGAACGCTTACATCCCCTGAGTTCACGATTTCGAGCAAGTACATCGTGGTGAAGTCGGGTGGAGGCAACGACCCGGAGAAGACGAGCATTCAACTCGTCATCGATGGCGCGGTGGTGGCAAGTGCGATCGGGCAGCAGGATGCGACGTTGCGCTGGACCAAGTGGGATCTAACCGCGCAAGCCGGAAAACGCGCTCGACTGGTTATTCGAGATTCAAGCTCCGGCGGTTGGGGCTTCACGCTTTGTGCGGCCATCATCGGTACGAACAGCGCCGAAGAGCCGGAAACTCGGTACAGCACAACCCTGACGGTGCCGAGCGCAATGGTGACGAGCTATAGCGATTGGTCGGTGGATTTTCGGCAATCGAACTCGGCTGCCGCGAGCGCGGACACCACCGTCGCCCGGGGAATTCCGTTTGTGTGGACTCGCTATTCGCATGTCTCACCAAGAATTAACGTGGGTGCAAACCCGCAGCTGACTGACACGAACGGCAACGCGATATCCACGACGGGTGGGAGTTTCCGCTCTGCGGCATTTTGCTTCAACGTCGTCGATTCGCGCGGAATGGCGCACACCTACGGCGTGTTTGCGCCTGACAACACCAACTTCAAGTTGGTTGGAAACTGGATTGAGGCGGATCGGCCGGGCTACCTGGTTTACGGCTTTTTGCCTGACGCCAGCTTCCTCAACACCTTTAGGAGCTACGCGTTCGCCCGTCCAACTAAAACGACCTATGGCTGGAGCTATTCGCCGTCAACCGGGAGCGTGAGCACAACCTGGCAGATTACGGCTAGTCCGCTGAAGGGTACTTCGACGGCAACGCTGCAAGGTTGGCTGCCGCACCACTACCGCACGACGAGCCGAGCCTTTACGATGTTCAACACCTCGTACACAACCGTGCGGGGCAAGCTTCTCTTGGCGGCCGGCAACAATTTCACGCTGAAGTATCCGTTCCGAGGAATCGCGCCTGTCCTGCCTACGCCGACGGTAAAGGGCATCGTCAACGATTACTCCCCTGCGAGGATGTCGAACTACTTAGGAAAATTCGCAGACTCGCACCCAACCATTGGCGCGGATACCTACTGGCAGGGCAAGGAGTTTGGCCTGAGTGCGCAGTACCTTTCGCTCGCGAGTCAGTCGAACGATCCCGCGACCGCGCTGCACTTGCAATCCAAATTGCGCACCTACATGAGCGATTGGCTCACCTACACCCCAGGCGAAGAAAGGAATTTCTTTGCGACATACCCAGGTTGGCAAGGATTAGTCGGGTTCTATACAGGCTACGGCAGTTCATCTTTTAATGACCTGCATTTTCACTATGGTTACTATGCGGTTGGCGCGGCGCTCTTGGGCATGCATGACTCGGCGTTCTTGACCCAGTACGGCCCGATGATGCGGCTCGTGGCGAAGCAGTATGCAAACTGGGACCGGGCGGATACTCAGTTCCCGTTCTTGCGCACTTTCGATGTTTGGGAAGGCCACGGTTGGGCGGCTGGAGTTTCCGGACCGGGCGGGAACAATCAGGAATCGAGCTCGGAAGCGATGAACGCATGGGTGGGAATGTTCCTACTCGGGTCCATGCTCGGCGATGACGCAATGCGTGACTGTGGTGCGATGGGCTACGCGGTTGAGAGTGCATCGACAAACGAGTATTGGCAAGACTGGCGTGGCACGAACTTCCCTGTCGGCTACGGTCCCCGCATGACCGGAATCTTGACGGACTCGGGAATTGCGTACGCGACTTACTTCTCGGGCGATCCGGCGTGGATCTACGGCATTCAATGGACGCCTGCCAACCACTGGAACAACTATCTGGTTCGGAACTTGCGTACCGCCACTCGGCAGTACGATCAACTTTGGCGGGACCGCGCTGATCTAAGTGAGTTCAACGCAAAGCGAGATCCGGGCGCATTTCGACTGAGCGATTCCAACACGCCCTCCGGACTTGGGGCCTACCCAGGGGCGTACGTGCTGGGGTTTGAATCTTTGGTGAACCCGACATCCGCGGTGGCGAAACTGGATCAGTACTGGAACGAGAACTTACCAATCGCGACGGACCAAACCTACACCGGAGCGGTGTACTACGTTGCTCATGCTCTCCGGGGACTAGGTCAGCAGGATTGGGACTCGCATACTTCGATGCCAACCAGCCAAGTGTTCAAGAGTGGGACCGGAGTTCGCACGTTTGTCATTTACAACCCGAAGGTGACGGCCCAAACGGCGACATTGTATGTGGCCGGCGTGTCGGTTGGCTCTGTCCGAGTCCCGGCTCGCACTACCATTTCGACAACCGCGACATCCGGCGGGACGGCCATCTCGACGCCGTACTTTGGCGTGCCCGTACGCTTCCCGGGTGGCCTCGACTTGGTCAATTACGACTTTGGCGGCGAAGGTGTGAGCTACCGCGACCTTGACACCGTGAATGCGGGCGGTGAATATCGTCCGAGTGAAGCGGTGGACATTGCTACCGTGTCACTTGCGGGGAACCGATACCGTGTCTTCGGCACGGCACCGACGCAGTGGAAGAACTACACGATTCAGGTCGCCAAGGCGGGGACCTATCAGGCGACGTTCTATGTTGGTGCGCCGACAAGCGGGAAATCGTTCCGAGTACGCACGCCGGGCGGAACAACCCTTGCGACGGTAGCGGTGCCAAACACCGGCTCTGAGATGACCTTCGAGCCCGTGACCGTGACGCTTTCGTTGCCAGCGGGGATTCAGACGCTTCGGATTGTCGAAGATTCGGCGGGCTTTAGCCTGCTGCGCGTCGTGGTCTATGCCACTGGCGCGGCGGCTGACATTCCGGTTGGTCGTGAAATCAGTCTCAAGGCTCAACTGAACGGAATGTACGTCGCGGCTGAGGACGCGGGGAATCAGCCGCTGATCGCAAACCGAGGCGCGGCGGGAGGCTGGGAGAAGTTTACGGTCGTATCGGTTCGAACCGGGGTGGTTGCGCTCAAGGCAACGGCTAACGGCAAGTACGTCACCTTGGCTACATCAGACCAGCTCGTTGCAAACAGCACGACGATTGGGGCCGCTCAAGAGTTCGAGTGGGTAGACCTCGGGAGCGGGGATTTTGCCCTGAAGTACCTTGCTGCCGGCAAGTACGTCAGTGTCCCGGGATCTTCAACCCCACTCGTAGTGAATGCTACTTTGATTGGAGCAGCAGAGACCTTCCGGTCACTGATTCATCCTTGATTCTCGATCACCTCGCACCACTTCTTTAGGTTGTAGTACGAGGTGATTCGGGTGATTTTCTGACCGTCGGTATCCACGAAGAAAGCCGCGCGGATGCTGTAGGTCTGGTCGTTTGCGTCGGGCAGATCGCCATCCTTTTGGATGTACGTCCCGTCGACGATAAACTCAACCGCGCCACGATGGCCGTTTTCGAACACGACGACATCGTTTAGCCGCTCTCGGTAATGAGAGTCCATATGGAGCTTGAAGGCTCGGTAGGTATCGATTCCGACCTGGGTTTCGCTTTCGTTGATGTCGTGAACGATGTCGTTCGACAAAACTGCTAGCTGGCCCTCAAGGTCGTCTTGGTTGAAAGCATCGACATAGGCCTGGATGAGCTGGGCTGGAGTTGGCATGGGAATTGGTGGGCTTCAAATGCTTGCAGTGTGTTTGGTTCACACCGCAAGCCGGTGGGTTCGTCAGTCGTTCAGCAACGAGCGGAGAACGAACGGAAGGATGCCGCCGTTTAGGTAGTACTGCACTTCCTGCGGGGTGTCGATGCGGACTCGGACTTGGAACTCCTTGTCGCTTGCCCGCATGGTGAGGACCTTGCCGTCGTCGAAGCCGCGGGAGACGGCTTCGCTGAGTCCGACGAGGTCGAAGGACTCGGTTCCGGTGAGGCCAAGGGTTTCCGCATTCTCGCCAGGCAAGAATTCAAGTGGAACGACGCCCATTCCGACGAGGTTGGATCGGTGGATTCGCTCGAACGATTCCGCAAGCACGGCCTTCACGCCGAGCATGGCGGTTCCCTTCGCGGCCCAGTCTCGGCTGGAACCTGAACCGTACTCTTTGCCCGCCAAGATGAGCAGTGGCGTACCAGCTTCCTGATAGCGGGTGCTCGCGTCGAAGATCGTCGTCACTTCGCCGGTTGGCAAGTAGGTGGTAAAGCCACCTTCGGTGCCAGGTGCGAGCTGATTTCGCAGGCGAACGTTCGCAAAGGTGCCACGAATCATGACTTCGTGGTTCCCGCGTCG